>LXQD01000300.1 GCA_003326215.1 Nostoc minutum NIES-26
CTTGGCAAAAGTTATTAGACAATTTGACTCCAGGAAGGGTTGCTCAGGCGATGGAGAGCATTTTAACGACTATTGGTACTCCTGCCCGTCCACCCAAACCCCGCGGAAAGTCCCCAGGCTGGAAGACCGGACAACCTCGACAACGTAGAATTCGCTATCCTGTGGTCAAAAAAACTACAACTAAAGCCCGGAAAGAACAACCAAAATCTGCATAATATCTAACTCTTTTCTCTTTTCAACTTGTCTTACATTAACTCAGTCCTGCTGGGGGTTTTTTTCATGCTTAGTCTAACGTCCAGCACACATGCATCACGGGCAAAGTTCTGGTTACAGCCTAGATAAACTGAATTACGATCTTTCCAAAAAATTCCTTGGGGAATATTATCTATCACCAGTTGCAGTAGCTGTTTTGACTGGCGCAGTTCAGCTTCTACCTGCTTATATTGTGTGATATCTCGAATACTACCGACTACAAACTTATTACCTGCATCATCCTCAAACAAAAATTTTTTGGTAGAGATAAAGCGCGTCAATCCCCGCTCGTCGGTCAAAACTTCTTCATTTTCATTGCTAATGCCTGTGACAAAAACAAGTTCATCTTTTTCCCAAAACACATCAGCTTCCGCTTTCGCAAAAAAGTCATAGTCTGACTTGCCAATTAATTCTTCTCGGCTACGCCCTAACAATTTGCAAAAGGCATCATTGAGCAGTACCCAGCGGTGTTGGCGGTCTTTGACAAAAATCGGGTCATCGGTACCGTTAATAATCTGTAGTACAAAGGCTACAGAAAAATTCTCTTGCTGATTTTTGAGTGGACAATTGCTGGTAAGTTCCTGAGCTTCATCGCGGGACTCATATTTTTTACTGTCCTTTTCCATGCCTAAAGTCCTGTTTGTAAGCGTTTCAGCCTGCGATCGCTCGAGATTAGATGCACCATCGCTCTTTTGAGAATTTCTCTGAGGCTATTACCTCTGCTGTTTTAGTATTCCCAATGACCGCGATTTCTCAACAGGCAGTGCCAGATAAGAGGCAAGGGGGCAGGGGGGCAGAGGGGCAGAGGAGATAAAACCACTGACCAATTACCAATTACCAATTCCCAATTCCTACTGACAACTGACTCCTAGCTCTTAACTCAGCACTCAGCACTCAGCACTTTTTTACAGGACTAACTTTGGCTCGATGAAGCAGTTTATCGCCTTGAAGGTAGCCAATGTAGCGCACTTTGACTATTTCACCTGGTTGTGCAGTCCCTTCCATCAATTGGTGCAATTGGGGATCGTAGGGTATTTCGGCTCCCACGGGTGCGATCGCTTCTATTCCCCACGCCTGTAAGATTCTTTCTAGGGGTTTTTGTACCAAGGGTACTATTTTCACTGCTGCTAGTTGGGGATTCTCTTGCGCTTTCTGGGCTGCTGTCGGCCACTGCAATAATAAAGATTCCAACATCTGTAAACTCGACTGCTGGAACTCTTGCAGCAATAACTCTCGTTGCTGTTCTTGTTGCAGTTGCGATCGCTGGTACTCTATTTTTAAATCTGCAATCTCTTGTAATAATTCCTGAGTAGTTACTACTTTTTCTTTAACCAAATCTACTCGTGAAAATGTTGCTACTAATTCACTCAAGGACACTTGTAAAACTGACGACAGTTTGAGCAGCACATCTACCCGCATCTGCTCTAGCTTTCCCCGCCTTAGCTGCAAAATTTGATGCGCTGAAACGGCAGCAGCACAACTCAGCGCTTTAAAACTAGAAATATCCACCCGTTGCATTAAATCTTGCAACTTTTCGCTGAAATCTTTATTGGTCATGGAATTAGAGATTAGGTGGGGATTGAAATAATTTATCACTGTATCTCTTTCCTATTACCCAGTCCCCAATCCCTAATACCCACTCCCCAGTCCTATTCTTCCAGCAAACTTCTCAACATCCAAGCTGTTTTTTCGTGTACTTGCATCCGTTGAGTCAATAAATCGGCGGTAGGTTCGTCGTTAACATCTTCCACAACAGGAAAAATAGACCGTGCGGTTCGCACTACTGCTTCTTGTCCTTCCACTAGTAAGCTAATCATTTCCGTAGCTTTAGGAACTCCTGGAGTTTCTGGAATCGAACTCAGCTTGGCATACTCGCTGTAGGTTCCTGGTGCGGGATAGCCAAGCGCTCTAATTCTTTCAGCTATTAAATCAACTGCCAAGGCTAGCTCTGTATACTGAGTTTCAAACATTAAATGCAGTGTCTGGAACATCGGTCCTGTGACGTTCCAATGGAAATTATGAGTTTTCAGATACAGTGTATATGTATCAGCTAACAGGCGAGACAGCCCATCGGCAATTTTAGACCTACTAGCTTCGTCTATACCAATATTTACATTTTTAACTGTTGCTTTGGATGACATAATTTTCTCCTAATTAGGTTATATGTAGTTGTCAGTTGTCAGTTGTCAGGAGGCAGAAGTCGGAAGTCGGAAGTCGGAAGTTTTATCTTCCCCTGCTTCCCCTGCTCCCCCTGCCTCCCCTGCTCTCTTATCCCCATTGTCTATGCCAAGTGCATCTTCAGAACGCTGCGAGGAGCTTTACGAACTCTGGCTAAAATCGTTTCTTTGCCTAAACGCTGGCAAGCTTCATACCGATGGCAACCAGAAAAGCCAAAATACTGTCCATCTACTTCTAGGACATCAATGGGTTCTTGCTGCCCAATCGCTGCAATTGATTCCATTAAGGCTTCTACCTTATTTGGATCGTTGGCACGGGGCAACGGACGCTGAATTTGATTTAATGGAATTTCTTGGATTCTCACCATAAGGAGTTGACCCAACTAGTTCTGTTTTGTGTCTCTAAATAAATCATAGTCATTATGACTTCGTTTTGCAACTAAATTTTGGGAGCAAAACTGGTAATGGTATCATTGGAGCGCTCATGCGACAAAACCACTACGCTAAAACGCAACTGGAAAATCTGCAAGGACAGTCGCCTGAGGGAAACTCTCCCTTAGGGCCGACTCGTCAACGCCGCATTAAGGGTCAGAATCTGATAACCATGAAATTTTCAGTCTGGCGTTTTTCCTATAAAGTACTGACAACATTTTGTTTGTTAGGGCTGACGGCAGCATCAGGACCGCAGGGCAATATCAAGGATGTGGAACTGAGAATTGGTATTATACAGCGATTTGGAGAAAACCCCACAGCTAAGCTGCAACTAGAACCGACAAAAGGCGCTCGCTTAAAATTAAAATTCAAAGTAGGCAACAAACAGCAGACCCTCATCACTCAAAATCCTGTAAAGCTGGAAACAGTAATGCAAGCTTTACCGAAACCTGTTGTTGAGGAAGTAGTAGTTTTGGGTACTTACCGTACCTTTGAAACAGCTGAAGATAGTGCCAACAAATGGCGTTCTCAGGGAATAGAAGTGGAAATAGCCCAGCCAGAACGCTGGCAAGTTTGGGCAAAACGAGATGTCTACAACACTCCCTTACTGCGACGCTTACTATTTCAGAGCTTACAAGCTATTGAGCAGAATACCGCATACATTGATACCAAAATCAAGAAACAAATACCGCAAATTAGTTGGGTAGTAAATGGTCAACGCTACAGCCTGAATTCTCTAGAAATTAGCACAGACAAAAACTTGATTCGGGTGAATAAAAGTGAAAAACCGGAGAATGCCCGACTTTACGCAGGGCAGCTGAATTTACAGCCTAATGCCTACGGTACTTATACTTTAGTTAACCAAGTACCTTTAGAAACTTATTTACGCGGGGTTGTGCCTTACGAAATTGGCACGAATGCGCCAAAGGCAGCAGTAGAAGCCCAAGCAATTATCGCCCGGACTTATGTCTTAAGGAACTTGCGTAGGTTTGCTACAGATAACTACCAGTTGTGTGCCGATACTCATTGCCAAGTTTATAACGGACTGAATGGAACAGCCACTAACACAGACAAAGCGATCGCAGCCACAAAGAGTATGGTATTAACTTATGACAATCAGCTAGTTGATGCTTTGTATTCTTCTACTACTGGAGGTGTAACTGCTTCATTTAGTGATATTTGGAATGGTGAGGATCGTCCCTATTTACGCCCAGTAGTTGATACTCCTACTAACTTTTGGAAACTATCACAGCAGAGTCTAGCAGATGAAAAGAATTTCCAAAGGTTTATTAGTTTGCACCAAGGATTTAATGAAAGCGATTGGGATGTATTTCGTTGGCACAAGGAATCTCGCCTAGAAGATATTACCAAGGACTTGCAGAAATTTTTGAAGGTGAAAAATAGTCCCTATGCAAAGTTTAAAACTATTGAAGCGATGGCTGTAGTCAAACGAAGTGAAAGCGGACGTATTCTCGAATTTGCTGTTAAAACTGATATCGGCACTTTTACTTTACACAAAGACGAGGTTCGTAGTGCCTTTGCTGCTCCCGTCAGTACGCTTTTCTATATAGAACCTTTAAATAAAGGTAAAGCCGAGCTGTGGGGATACGCCTTTATTGGTGGAGGATTAGGACATGGAGTTGGCTTGAGTCAAACAGGCGCTCAAAATTTGGCCAAGCTAGGCTGGTCGAGTCCCAAAATTCTCCAATTTTATTATCCCGGCACTCAAATTAAAATTCTCAGCAACGAGATCGGGTTTTAGAAATATGACAATAAAGCAGGAACACAAAATTTGTGTTCCTGCTTGGCTTGAAATTGAGACTTTTAGCCAAGGCATTTTGAACAAGCACTATTGAGACGTGCTGTTGCTATTTTTACGACATCAGTAACTCTTGCAAGAGGTTTATTGTTGAGATGTCTAACTTTTAGTAGAGCTCTTCTTCCTTGTGAGTTTCGATTGTGACATTAGAGGTTGGGTAGGCGACACAAGTCAGCACATATCCAGCTTCAATTTGCTCGTCGTCTAAGAATGACTGGTCAGACTGGTCAACAGTACCATCAATTAGTTTACCGGCACAGGTCGAGCAAGCACCAGCACGGCAAGAGAAGGGTAGGTCAATACCCTGTTCTTCGGCAGCATCCAAAATATATTCATCATCAGGAACTTCAATTTCAGTTTTAGCTCCTTCTGCATCGACTAAAGTCACTTTGAAAGTGGCCATTTAGTATTCCTCTCTTTTGCAAACGGCAGTATAAGTTATCCTAAAGCAAAGCCCACGGCTGCTCTCATGTTTGTTAGCCGCTGGTTCTAATTCACTTCAATTCTGATACTACGAGAAAAACTTAGAGGTTGTAACTGGAAATCGACCCCGATTAGTAATGAAATTTAGTTGCTTGTCAACAATAAGTTTTTTTAATACATTTACCTACCAAATGGTGCTGTTATGAGAAAAAGTTATATGTTGAGTGCTGAGTAGAGACGCGATTAATCGCGTCTGTACAAGAGTGAGGAGTTAAGAATGCTTCCTCTGCTCCTCTGCCTCCTAGCTTAAAGATTGTTTCAATGAGGATCGTGTATAATTCAGAGGCAGTTTGGGTAAAAGCAACAGTGCGCGTAGGCTTGGTTGGTACGGGATATGCGGCAAAACTACGAGCAGAGGCATTACTGCAAGATGAGCGATCGCATCTAGTCGCGATTGTTGGTCATACACCAGAAAATACAGAAGCCTTTGCCAAAGAATACGAAACTGAAGCATTGAGTTCTTGGCAACAGCTAGTAGAACGAGAAGATGTGGATTTGGTGGTGATTTCGACGGTTAATCGAGATCATGGTGCGATCGCCAAGGCAGCACTTTCTCAAGGCAAACACGTAGTTGTAGAATATCCTCTGTCTGTGGATGCGGTGGAAGCTGAAGAACTTATCGCTTTAGCCAAAGCAAAAAACAAACTGCTGCACGTCGAACATATTGAACTCTTGGGTGGCTTACATCAAGCTTTGAAACAACACTTAGACAAAGTTGGTGAAGTTTTTTATGTTCGCTATAGCACCATTAATCCCCAGAATCCTGCGCCCCGCAAGTGGACTTATAACCACGAACTTTTCGGCTTTCCCTTGATTGGCGCACTGTCTCGATTACATCGTCTCACCGATTTGTTTGGTCAAGTCTTGACGGTGAATAGTCATCAACGATATTGGGAAATAGAATCAGAGTACTACCAAACCTGTTTCTGCATTACTCAACTGTGTTTTACTAGCGGACTGCTAGCCCAAGTAGTCTATGGCAAAGGCGAAACCATTTGGCAGCCAGAACGTAAGTTTGAAGTCCACGGCGAAAAAGGTGGTTTAATTTTTGATGGCAACGCCGGAATTTTGATCCAGCCAGAAGAAACAACACCCATAGAAGTTGGGACTCGCCGGGGTTTGTTTGTCAAAGATACAACTATGGTTTTAGACCATCTTTTTGATAACGCTCCTTTGTACGTTACCCCAGAGGAAAGCTTATACACTTTGCAGGTTGCTGATGCAGCAAAAAGAGCTGCACAGTCAGGGTTGACTATATTTATGGCAGATTAAAGAAGTTAGGGGAGATCGGGGGCAAGAGAGCAGGGGGAGCAGGGGAAGCAGGGGAAGCAGGGGAAGCAGGGGAAGATAAAACTTCCGACTTCCGACTTCCGACTTCCGACTTCTGCCTCCTCACAACTGACAACTGACAACTGACAACTGACTAATAACTTTAGATGAAATTGCATGAAAACTGAACTAATCGTTATTTTATCCTCACGAGAAATAGAAAAAATGCGTCAAGCGGGACGCTTAGCAGCTAAACTCTTACAGCATCTTGAGCCACTGGTGAAACCGGGGGTTAGTACTCTCGAACTAAATGATGAAGCCGAACGTTGGACGCAGAGCCACGGAGCAAAAAGCGCACCTCTTGGTTATAAAGGCTATCCCAAGTCGATATGCACGAGTGTGAATGAGGTAGTCTGTCACGGTATTCCCAATGCCAAGCAGATCCTCAAAGAAGGTGACATCATCAATATTGATGTAACGCCGATTGTTGGTGGGTATCATGGTGATACATCCAAGACGTTTATCGTGGGTACTCCTTCTCCAAAGGCGAAAAAGTTAGTGGAAGTGACTCAAGAGTGTCTGCGTCTGGGTATTGCTGAGGTCAAACCTGGGGGACGCATTGGGGATATTGGTGCTGCAATTCAAGAGTATGCAGAAGCTCAGGGTTTTTCTGTAGTGCGAGACTTCGTAGGACACGGCATTAGTAACATTTTTCACACTGCGCCGGATATTCCCCATTACGGTACGCGCGACAAAGGCAAGCGTCTGAGGCCAGGAATGGTTTTTACCATCGAGCCAATGATTAACGAGGGCACTTATGAAGTCGAGGTTTTGAGCGATGGCTGGACTGCTGTAACTCGCGATCGCAAGCTTTCGGCTCAGTTTGAGCATACTATAGCTGTAACAGAAGATGGCGTTGAAATCCTGACTTTACCTGAAGGCTAATTCCAACTAAATGAAGGTTTTCACTATGCAGTCCACAGAGCAATTAGATGAAATATGGCAGGATAGAGCCATTGAGAGTATTATCAATTTTGTCAGATCGGCTGATGGAGACTTTAACTGTATCGAAAAACTGGCAAATGCTGTCAGCGATCCCGATAGTTTGCAAAAAATAGTGGAATTTCTCTCTAGTACTTCCCAAGGAAAACAAGCTTTTCAAAAGCGTCCGCTATTGGGTAATATTGATTTACAAAAACTCCATCGTCTGCCAACTAACAGCTTAGGTTATAGTTTTGCTAATCATCTACTGACAAACAATTTACAGCCTTTACAGCGAAAGTCGGTAGAGAATGATTACGAATTTTTTGCGGCGCATATTACCGAGACTCACGACCTTTGGCATATTGTCACTGGATGCGATACAAATATCCTGGGAGAAATCCAATTAGAAGCGTTTTATGTTGCCCAGTTATACGCTTCTCGTTTTTGGCTGGCATTAATAACTAAAAATCTGCTCAAGACCGTTATTTATGATATTGAGCTTTCTACAACATACATGGATGCGATCGCCAAAGGCTGGGTGATGGCAAAACAAGCTAAGCCTCTATTTGGTATCGAATGGAATTTGTTGTGGGAAACTCCTTTAGAAGATGTGCGGAATTCTTTAAACATCATTCTCCCCAGTAGCTAATTTTTAGCGTCCTAGTAAGTTGGGAATATCTTCACAACCACCAGGAATAGTCGCTCTAGTTCTTTCTCCACCCCAAGCGCAGCAATAGTAGCGGGTAGCATCAGACATCCGCTGTACATTACTGAAATCGGCATTTTGTACGACAGCGCCGGTGTGTTCGCCAGTTTCGTAGTTTGGTGGTTCGGTGCGACTGCGGGGCGATGCCTTTTCCACTGAACCATAAAATAAACGAATCCCATTCAGGTCGGCACCGCTAAGATTAGCATCATACAAAATAGTGCGCGAGAGGTCGGCTTTTACCAAGTCACAACCACTGAGATTGGCACGGACAAGGTTAGCTTCACTGAGGTCAGTCCAACGTAAATCTGTGCCCGAAAGGTCAGCTGCGGCTAGCATCACTCCTAAATCAATAACGCGCACACCTGCAATTCGGTCTTCAGCATAACCGCCAAAGCCGTTAAGAATGGCTCGACCTAAATGGCGATCGCGTTTTAGGGGTGTCAGCAACTTAGAACGGGAGAGAAAGCGGAGAATTTTTGCTTTACCACTACCATCGACACTGCTAAAAATTGCCGCAGTGCGTCCTTCGGCGATCGCCCTTTCTTGCGGCCAGTCTTCTAACAATCCTTCTTCATCTAATACTAAGTCTGAGATGCCTTGGAAATAGGAATCAATCGTCTGCTGTTGGGTAATAATATTTTGCTGAACTGTTAGCAGATTTTGCTGAATTGTCAAGTCTTTGGAAATGACGTATTGTCGCCACGCCACGTAAACGGCGATGATGGCAATGAGAATTTGACCCAAAGCGCCAAACCATTCTGCCAGAGTCCCGGCAATATCCCAATTAATTTGGCTTCCCCAAAGTAGTAAGCGGGAGCCTACACCAGTAAATTTCAACAAGCCGATCGCTGCTGCTAATAATCCCACAAAGGCAACAAATATTGTTCTATCTTGGGGCGAAAACCACTCAATTGCTACATATTTCAGCCAAGGCAACAGCATCACTAGAGATAACACTAAAGTCACCAGCGTTCCGAAAATGCCGATGAACCAGTTATTGATGGCAACTCCAATAAAAGTGATGGCGATCGCTACTAGAGTAATCAGCAATGCCCTTGGCTTAACTGTGAACTGATTAGCAATGCGTTGCCCGAAGCTAGAACGCGCTTGTTGCAGCGCAGCTGTATGTTGCGGAGATTGCAAAGACGAAATAGCAGCTAAGGCTTGTTGTGCTGTTAGCGCTTCTGAACTTAAGTGATTCTCATTTGCACCAGCATCAAAGTCATCTGGCTGCGATTCGTTTTCGGGGCTGGATTCTGGGGTTGGTAGATTGGGGGAATTAGGTTCAATCGTCATGTTTTCTATTTTGCCCCAGTAGATTCAGTTCAACAGCTGTTCTATATTAACTGTCACCAGGTAGGGTAAGGCAAGAATCCTAGTAAGTAGAAGGCAAGAGTTATATCAAACTCGGATAATGATTTATTCAAAACTCCCCGCGTCCCTGTGTCTTCCTCATCTTCCTCATTCCCCCTATTCCCTATTCCTTTCTAGTAATAGTAGGAGCCAGAATACAGAGTCTTACTGAATCCAGAATTTCAGATTTTGACTTCTCTCCTAAGAAGAAATAGATTTTGGCAAGAAGTCTGTTGCTGCTAATTTCAGCACATTACTTTTTAATGATTTTGGTGTATTTGTCAAGTCTCTGCTAGGAATTAGCTAGTCAAATTTTAATGAAACATTTGCTTTTTTTATACTTAGCATATTAAGAAATTATATCGCTTGGCGCTTACAAATTCCTACACTCTAGCAGAGTATATTATTGGAATGTGATTAAAATTAAAAAAAATCAAAGTTGTTTGATAATATTATAAAATATAAACAAGTTTTAACATTGTCTCGTGAGTTTCGTAGGTACAGCATGGTCTTTTGGCGTTGCTTCATTGCCTCTGGCTTTATCGCTTTCTTCACATTTGGCTGTAGTTATGGAGCAAACTCATCAACAGAAAATACCAAGCAAGTAGTACAGGAAATTAATGTCTCTCAACTACTCATAAAAGCGAAGGCTAGCCAAAAGGCAAATGATTTATTCGCTCGAGGTAATTATTTGTTAGACACACAACATTACCAAGAGGCGATACTAGCATACGACAAAGCGATCGCGCTCAAGCCTGAAAGCGCTGACGCATGGATTAATCGTGGAAACGCGCTAACATCATTACAACGCTATCAAGAAGCGCTAGCATCATATAATACAGCGATCGCCATCAATCCTGGCAAAGATGAAGCTTGGTACAACCGAGGTAATGCCCTAACATCGTTGCAACGTTATAAAGATGCAGTAGTATCATATGACAAAGCGATTGCCATCAAAAAAGAAAAGCCTGAAGCTTGGGTTAATCGAGGCATAGCCTTAACAAAGTTACGACGCTACCAAGAAGCATTAGCATCATACGACAAAGCGATCGCTATCAAGTCGAACAAGCATGAAGCCTACTACAACAAAGCTTGTTCTTATGCATTACAAAACAATGTGGAATTAGCAATTGAGAACCTGCAAAAAGCTATCCAGCGTGCTCCTGGGAAGTACCAGAAGTTAGCAAAAACCGATCCAGATTTTAACAAAGTACGTAATGACAAGCGTTTTCAAGAATTAATTAAATAATCTATTTTCACCGGATGTAAGATATGCTCCCAATGAGGGCGCAGTGTATTATGTGGGTGGACTGCAAAAAACTGCTTTGTGCAATTCACTCTCTGCGATACTCAGTGAGATATGAAAAAACTATTAATTACTGGTGCTAGCGGTTTTTTAGGATGGCATGTTTGCCAACTAGCAAAGCACGAATGGGAAGTTTATGGCACTTATTACTCCCATATTATAGAGCCTCCTGATATTAAACTAGTAAAAGTTAACTTGACAGATTTTCAGGAACTCAAGCACATATTTAGTGATATTAAGCCAGCAGCAGTTATTCATACAGCGGCACAATCGCAGCCTAATTTTTGTCAAACCCATCCACAAGAATCATCCGAAATTAATGTGACAGCATCTAACAATATTGCTGGACTTTGTGCAGATTATTCTATTCCTTGCGCCTTTACATCAACTGACCTAGTTTTTGATGGCTTAAATCCTCCATATCGCGAAACAGATGCTGTATGTCCTGTAAACATTTACGGCGAGCAAAAAGTTATGGCTGAAGTAGGTATGCTAGAGCGCTATCCTATGACAGCAGTATGTCGTATGCCCTTAATGTTTGGTATGGCAACGCCTACAGCCAAAAGCTTTATGCAGCCATTTATGCAATCATTGAAAGAGGGAAAAGAACTAAGTTTATTTATAGATGAATTTCGTACACCAGTAAGTGCAATAACTGCTGCCAAAGGTCTGTTATTAGCATTGGAAAAAGTTAACGGGCGCATTCATTTAGGGGGAAAAGAGCGAATATCTCGCTATGATTTTGGACAACTTTTAGTAGATGTATTTCAACTCCCCGCTATTGGACTAAAAGCTTGCCGACAGCAAGATGTAAAAATGGCAGCACCCAGACCAGTAGACGTTTCTTTAGATAGTTCCAAAGCTTTTGGGTTAGGGTATCAACCTTTATCCTTGCGAGAACAATTGCAGGACTTGTTATCTACATAGATAGTGGCGAAAACTGGATTGAATATTAAATGTATGTCTTAGCTGCTGATGGTCGAACCAGCGCTGCAAAGAGAAGTTGTCAGGAGGAGTCAGTTGCTTGCGGTGAGTCCAGCACTGCCGGAGGGTTTAGCTAAAATCATTCTTTAGGAAGAAGGAGCAAGAATTTATATTTTTAAAATTGTATGTGATGGATGTTGGAGCAAAATAATATGGCTTTATATAAACTGGAAGAGTTTGCTGCCAACTATGGTGATGCAGATTTTGATAAGTATGACATTAGGGGTTTTGATGTCTATTCAGATATCGATGACGATAAAGTTGGCACTGTCAAAGACATTTTAGTAGATGATTCTGCTCGTGTCCGCTATTTAGTTGTTGATACAGGTTTTTGGTTTTTTGGAAGGCAAGTATTGTTACCAATTGGGCGTTCCAAAATAGACTACTCTAATCGGCGCGTGTATGCTATCGGGCTGACGAAGGAGCAAGTAGAAAATTTACCAGATTTTAATAATTTGGAACAGATTGATTACGACTATGAGGAACGAGTGCGTGGAGTTTATCGTACTCCAGTCAGACAAGCCCCTTTGGATACATCGACTCCTGTAGATGTTCCACCAGCCTCTAGCGATCGCGAATCAACTGTTGCTCGCGATCGTAATACATATACGTACGATCGTGAACCTAATCTTTACAATACGAATGAGCGGGATCATCAAAACCTGAAACTATACGAAGAACGTTTAGTTACCAATAAATCCCGTGTTAAGACAGGAGAGGTATCTGTTGGCAAGCACGTTGAAACTGAGACGGCAAGAGTTTCTGTACCAGTTGAAAAAGAACGCGTAATTATTGAACGCACTACTCCAGAAGAGGCTGGTAGAACTGTATCGCCTGCTGAAGCTGACTTCCGTGAAGGAGAAGTTACTCGTATGGAGGTTTATGAAGAAACCCCTGATATTCACAAGGAAGCAGTTTTGCGTGAGGAAGTAAGAGTTAAGAAAGTAGTTGAACAGGATACAGTTGAGGCCCAAGAGACTCTTCGTCGTGAGGAATTAGACATTCATAAGGATGATGAGCAATTACGTGACACAAGAAGCTGAGTGAATTTCAGATAAATTAAGAAAGGCAAAGGTAGGAGGGATAAATCCTTCTACCTTTGCCTTCTGCATAGCTGCCTTCTTCAAAGTTAATTGGGAATAGGTTGCGATCGCCAAGCGTTAGGAAATGGCAAGATATCAAAATAGGTCGATCCTTCGAGAATGCCTGTGGTATCAGGGTAGTGAGGATGTTTGGAGAGGGGTTTTTAAAATCTGTCGAACCCACGTTACATTACTAGTAATTACAAATGTTGCTACTGCTATTGGTTCAATTGCCACTAAACCAAAAAGTTCGTAGTAACTCGGTACAACGCAAACATTCCCTGTGGCATAGTAATATTGTGTCCGGTTGAACAGCTGTCATTGCGAATGGAGCGTCAGCGTAGTGAAGCAAGCATGTCTGCTAGCTAGACATCATCTTCAACTACCAAAATCCGCATTGTCAGAATATTTGTGAATTAAAAAACAGCAGTCTTTCTCAACTCTTTGCAAACATCTTAACTTTGATTGACTTTTTATCGCAGTCTTATTTGATTTGTGACAATTCAAAGCCACAGATACCCCATGTCTCATAACATATGAACATTTACTTTTTTACCTTCATGCACCTGACGTTCATAGATAGGTGTAGATAAATGAAAGTTTATAGCAAGAGCTTTAAGCCTTATCTAAGCGTTTTAGCGCTGATTGCGAACCAAGGGTTTACTGTATATTTAATTGCACCCAGCGATTTAAATGCTTTGTCTTGTAAACAAGCTACAGCCCTTTTAATTTAGAGTATATAACCCCAAAATTTGCAAAAAACACTACTTATTGGGTGCTTTGACGGATTTCATCCCAGGGCTACTCAAGCTATTGATTATCTTGAAAACAAAACATAAACAATGGGAAATGTAACAAATCATCTTGCTGTATGTTGTATACCCATTGACCTGAAATAATCCTTTAGGTATTGTATAAAGTTAACCTATAATGTTTCAAACGTCAGGATTTTCTCTGTACATAGGTGTATTTGTGGTCAATTACCTCTTCTAGGGAAAATAAAAAAATGTCCGATTTATTGTGGAAAACTCTGGTATTGAGTCCAGTAGTTTTAGGAGTGACGGTGTTGTGTTCGTCTAGGGCAATGGCTGCCAAAATCCTAGACTCCGCTGAAGATACCAAGGCAGAAGTAATTCTAACAAAAGCACCAATAGCTTCTGGACAGTTGGTTGCCCAAGCAAAAACTGATGAAAATAACGTTTTAGAACAAGTTAAACGTTATAGCAGTGAAGCCAACAATCAAAATTCCCTGTCTCAGGTGACATCAGTTTCTCAGTTTTCTGACGTGCAGCCAACTGACTGGGCATTCCAAGCATTACAGTCTTTAGTTGAGCGGTACGGTTGTATTGCCGGGTATCCCAATGGGACTTACCGTGGTAACAGGGCACTGACACGTTATGAGTTTGCCGCAGGTTTGAATGCTTGTTTGGATCGAGTTAATGAACTAATTGCTACAGCAACTGCTGACTTGGTAACAAAACAAGATTTGGCAACCCTACAACGTTTGCAAGAAGAGTTCTCCGCAGAATTAGCAACTCTGCGCGGTCGAGTAGATTCTTTAGAAGCACGTACTGCTGAACTAGAAGCTAATCAGTTCTCTACAACAACCAAGTTAGTTGGTGAGGCAATTTTTGCTGTTACTGACAACTTTGGCGGCGACGACGACAATAACACTGTCTTCCAAGACAGGGTACGTTTAGACCTACAAACCAGCTTCACAGGTAAAGATACCCTGCACACTCGAATTGCTGCTGGTAATGCCGTCGGATTGACTTTGCCAAATGCCACGTTTGAAGGAACTCAAACTTTTAACTTAGCCCCCAATACCACCAATAGTGCTGCTATCGACTGGTTGTCATATTACTTCCCGTTTGGCAACTCTCAAGTTTATATTGCAGCTACTGGAGGTATTCACAGCGATTACGTTCCTACCGTCAACCCATACTTTGAGGATTTTGACGGTGGTAATGGTGCTTTGTCTACCTTTGCTTCTGAAAGCCCTATTTATCGGATTGGTGGTGGTGCTGGTATCGGCGTTAACTTGGGCTTTGGTGGTAGTGGTATCTTCAAACCTTCATTAACTTTGGGCTATTTTGCATCTGAAGCAAATAACCCGATAGGAGGTTCAGGTTTATTTGAGGGCAACTATGCTGCTTTAGGACAGTTGAATTTGAACGTTGGCGATCGCATCACCTTAGCTGCAACCTACGTCCACGGATATCATGGTGGCGGTACTGCTTTATTCGATGCTGGATCGGCAAGTACAACAACTGGCGTAGTCGGTACTTTACAAGCCAACTTTGTCGCTGCTGGCAATGCATATGCCAGTAATTCCTACGGTGTTGAAGCCGCTTTCAAACCAAGTGACAAACTGTCAATTAGTGGCTTTGTACTTTACAGCGACATCACAGGCTTTGGTGCTGGTGATGATGGTGAAGTTTGGAGTTACGGAGCTGGAGTATCTTTACCAGACTTTGGTAAAAAAGGCAATCTCTTAGGGATTTTCGCAGGCGCACAACCATATTTAGGAAGTGCCGGTGGCGATCGCCCTTATCACATTGAAGGCTTCTATAGATATCGCGTCACCGACAACATTTCCATTACTCCTGGTGTGATTTGGTTGACAAATGCTGGTCAATCTGAAACTGACAATGAAGATGCGGTGATTGGTACTTTGAGAACTACCTTTAACTTCTAAAGGATGTAGATGCCCCCTAGGCGGCTTCCCGAAGGGTAGGATGAAGGATGAATTGTTTATCCTTCATCTTTTCTTTGATTAGACCTGCGATCGCCATTAAACTCAACTCATAGTGCATAGACAGTACAAGCTTGTGGTTATTGTGGTTATTACTCAATCGCTAACCGCGAACTTTAGTTGAGTTGTTGTTAGTATCAGCCAGTTTACTTTCAATGTCTGATAGTTGCACTGCCCCAGAGAAATTTTGACTATTCATTACAAAGGAAGGTGTACCAGCAATTCCCAATTTTTTAGCAAGTTGGATATCTTGCCCAATAGCAGTATTTGCAAGCAGGCGATCGCGCTCAAATTTTGGCAAATTTAAATTGAGTTTTTTGGCAATATCTAAATATAAATCTTCACCAAGTTGCTTTTGATTAGCAAACAGAGCATCTTGATACTCCCAAAATTTACCCTGCTGATTCGCCGCCCAAGCCGCTTGGGCAGCTGGCATTGCTTCAGCATGAATTGCAGTCAAAGGGAAATGTTTATAAACAAATATTAAATCATTATGATGCTTTACTAGCAATGGCTTAAGTGTTTTATGCGCCTCAGCACAGTAAGGACATTGAAAGTCGGAGAATTCGACTAACACAATTTTTGATTGAGCCAAACCGATAGTAGGAGAATTACCAATAACTACTTGGGGATTGATTTTTAAATTCTGTAAAAATGCCTGCTGTGCTTGCTTAAATTGCTCTTGCTGTTGTTGCTTGTACGCCTGAACAGATTCGAGAATTACTTCTGGATGTTCGCGGAGAATTTGTAAAACTTGCTGTTCTAATTGGGGATTAATCTGGCTGGCTGCTTGTGCAGGGAGTGAATGGCCTAACACGAAATAAAGCAAGCCTAATATGACACAGGTACGTAGATACTTAAAGAATTGACACATATCAAAATACTCAATTAGTAAAGATTTTCATAGTAGGATACCTGTAAACAAGAACACTTTGTAAATAAATATCACCCATAGGAAGAAACCGAATCTGCGATCGCGCAAGGTAAACGCACTTGAATGGGATTAAAAAGATGTGCGATCGCTAATTATTTGAACTTTACACGCTCATTGCAATCTCCTGCCTCCTTCAAATTACTCTACTATCAACGGGTAGTGAGAAGTCGCGAGACCATTCATTCCACGATCCAAAGTAATTTCTGGCATCAATTCCTGCCTCTTGTAGGGCAATAAATGTATTGGCAGCCCTTGAACCTTTAAAGCAGTAAACGTACACAATAGACTCTGAAGTAATACCTACCGATCGACAAATTTCTCGGATTTCGGCTGGCGATCGGAATGTGGGGATTTGTGATTCACAATTCATCAGGCGATGCCATTCTAACCAGACTGCGTTAGGGATTCTACCCTTGCGAGGACAAAAATCAGGATTGTAGGGAGAAGAACTAAGCCCTTGCCATTCGTCGCGATCGCGCACATCTAATTTGATAATTGTCGGGTTATCGAGTGCCTGTAACATTTCTTGTGTAGTCACTAATATTGAAGCGTCGGGATGCACTGTAAACATCCTGCTTTCGTGATTTGGTACTCGATCGGTGATTGGTAATCCAGCAGCCAGCCACGCTTTATATCCCCCGTGTAAGACAGATACTTGAGCGCAACCCAAATACTTGAGCAAAAAAGCCCCGCGACAAGACTGCCCGTAACCCCGATCTAAACTGTCTTCATAGATAATCAGGCGTTCCTTGCCGGAAATTCCTGCTTTGCTCAATAGTTCAGTGAAATGCTCGTGTAATTTCCTTAATCCTTCTGGGTGAGAGTTCTCTAAAAGATAGGTAAACAATGCTCGAATGTCAATCGCACTGGGAAGGTGAGAGACAGCATATTCTTCTAGACTCCGCGTATCAATGATGATAGTTTGTGATGAATGATTTTTTAACAGTGAGGAGAGTTCTTGGGGGGAGATGAGGAGTTTGGTGTCCAAGATTTAATTCTTCTGTAATTGTGCCATCGGGCATTATCGCGCCTCAAAGATAATTCCTTTGAAGTCAAAATCACAAAAGAATAAATATTGAGTGTTATGGAAGAACTTTTCCGATATTGCTAATCTACATTTAATTAAATAAATTAAGGAAAATTACTAAGTTAAGGCATCCGCTTTCTCAATATTTTGAGTAGCAAAAAAGGAAGAAATATCAAAATAAAATTACGTATTAAAAAAAGGCTGCCTAGGCAGCCTTTTTTCTATGGGTTATTCAGGAACTTGAACAACAGGTTTAAATTAAACCAATTTCAAATCAGAATACTCTGCTAGTACATCATCAGATGTCAGCACATCACCTTCAGCTTGGGGAGTCCAAAGAACTTCAATTGCCAGAAGTTTATCGCTAGGAATACCACCAATTTGCCGCAAAGCTTGACGCAAGTCATCAGTACTGTTGATTTTGGGAATTTCAAACTTGCCTAGTGTTGCTGCCAATAAGGTAACAATAATATATTCCCCAGGCCCTTCGCTAATTAGACGAGTTGGGTTATCGAGTTCATCAGCAGCTGGTAATGCTTCTTTGGCAAGCGCTGCTTTGAGTTGGTTATTGACGTTAGAAAGAGTTTCTTCGCTGAATTTGCTGCGTTCTGCCAGCGCCAAACGGTTGAACTGACCTTCAGCTGAGTTTAATTTAGCTTGTTGCGTGCCACCACCTGCATATACCCAATATTCTGGATGGCGGAGCAAGGCTAAGCTAGCTTCTTGTAAAACTTCTGCTCTTCCTTCTGGAGAGTTCGTATCAGCAGCTTCAGCAATGCGGTTGAGTTCGGGTTGCAGATCGCGCGCCTGAGCTAACAACCCAACTTGCAAACGCGTTACAGAAACAGGAGGATTGCTGCCGTAGCCTGTTTCTTCTACTTCACCACTGCTAGCACGACGGAAGCTTTGTACTAAAAAGTTGGCGATCGCTAAGAAAATTAATATGCTGAACAAACCGCCAAAACCTCCCCCTATACCCCAAAAGGGAATTAGGAAAGGAAAGCCAAAACCACCACCATATCCTGGTGCGTAGTATCCTCCGCCGCCAGGAGGAGCGTAGGTGCGTGGTGTGTAAGTGCGGCTCGAAGGCGCTCTAAATGAACCACCGCCGATCCTACCACCACTGCGGGCAGCTAATGCTCCATCGGCGTGACCAAGTGCCATAGCTAACACTAGGCTCAGGACAAAGAAAGTTTTTAACAGCGGTTTGATGGTTTGTTGTAGTTTTTTACGCATAGCACAGTCACTTGAAAAATGGTATTGCTTATGATTGCTCCCCGTAGGGTAGGGATGTTCCGGTGTGGTGGTACCAGCCCGTAACAATTTAGCGAGTTCTTGATTGGCGGTAGCTTTGTGTAACATTCATCTTTGACGGCTACATATCCAATCTACCGCGTCTTATCTTGGTTAGACAGCAAGCGGAGGGAGGATTTCTGTAGTAGATAACCGTACCTCAAAACCTAGCCCCTATCCTGGGACTTTGGAATCAATTAATTATTTCTGTCTCCGGATACTTAACGAGTGCTGAGTAGAGACGCGATTAATCGCGTCTCTACTCTTTCCTCTGCTCCTCTGCCCCCCTGCTCACCTTTTTTATTAAGCGATCGCCGTAATCTTTAAGTGATAATTAGAGATATTTTTAGTTATCATTATTTGTAGAAGCTAGTCTTTGCTCAAAAATTGTGCATCCACCAATTCTCATCTTTAGCAAATCTATAAGTGTGGAGTGATAAGCACGTTTGACAATTTAAATTAGTAATCTAAACTACAGTATGCAAGTTCTTTAGCCAACTTACAATAGGGATTGACGAATCCTGAGATAGCTATTGTGATGAAGTTATAACAATTTGTTTATCTATTAAAAATGATTAGTTGGCAATCATTTGATAGAACCCAAAATAATTTCTACGAAAGTAGTTTATTGGCAAAAATAAAACATTTATTTTCATAGCCAAGCGATGACATAGGCTATTAAAATGTCAAAAAATTTATGGCATTTTGGCACAATATGTGTGGCGATTCATTATAGCCTCTTAATAAGAAGCTACTTTTAGTCAATTTAGCTATAATTGCCTGCCAACTTTTAGTTTTGGCTACTTATTACTTGCCTAGAGAAAATTTAGATTTGAAAGATAATAAACAAAACGATTAATTAACAAACACTTTACACAAATAATAATAAAACCTCTATATTTAATGTTTTAGAATATTACTTAAGTAATTGTAATACATTCACCTAAAAACTAGAAGCTTTTAACTATAGAGTGTCAATCATAGGTATAAATATCTCTACCATCCTGAAATTAATTACAGATTGTGAAAATTTTTGACAAAAAACATCTAAATTCCTAGTTTTTACGAAGAGACTGTTGGCGAACATGATAAAAAAGGAGAAACTTAGATACATAGCTAGTATATTCCCCGATCGAATCATCAACAGGAATTGTTCCTCAACCTATCTTGGAGATAGTCCTCATCGTAAATGTGATTTGAGGAATTAGCCTGTAATCCCCAATCCATAGCAATCACCATAGAGCAACAAAGCATTTTGCTCAATACCTCAGTTAACTCCCAAGCTTTAGCTAAAGCAATGTCAAAACTGATGGAGCATTTTGATTTGATTAAAGATGGAACAAGCAAATTACTAAATCAAAATTCATAGGAGCAAAATAATACTAATTTACCTCGTCATAATTTCAGTTATGAACAATTACAAATACTTGAGATTGAAGTTATCAAAACTAACATGGAACATATTTCACAACTAGGAACAAAAATTAGAGACGAAACTGCATCCCCAGACATTTTAGTTATATCCCGTCTTTTCTTGCCAAAAGAGGCTCTAATTGGAGAATATCTCTATAATCGTTGTCTTCAAGATCCGGAAAGAGTGATTGTTCTAGCGGCTAGTTGTGCGGGTGATAAGGTATTCGATCGATCTCAGCAGTTTCCCGTCTATCGTTGGCCAAATCCTAGATACTGGCTAGGTCATTTTATGGGGAGTCTTTTAAAGCCGCTGTGCAATTTAGTCTGTTCGTTTGTATTAGCTATCAGGCTTTATTTTCGCTATCACTACCGCTATATTGAGTGGGGTCACAGCTACGATTTTCCTTCGTTGTTGCTACTAAGCTATCTTCTACCTGTACGCTTTTTTATTTACCTACATGGTAACGATCTTCTTAGTGCTTTACATAATCCTTTTTGGCGATCGCTATTTAAATTGACACTGACACGAGCCGAAGCGATTGTTTGTAATAATTCTTCTACGCGAGATTACCTCAGAAATACTTTTCGCTTAGAAACTCCTACCCATGTGATTAATCCTGCGATCAGACCGGAAAAATTTGGTGGGGAACCCAGTCAAGGCAGTCTAGACGAATTACGTCTGCGCGTGCGTCAGTCCTACAATATTCCGGAAACAGCAGTAGTCATTCTCTCAGTAGGACGACTAGTGAAACACAGAAGTTTCGATCGCGTGATTGATAACATACCATTACTGCTTACCATTGGCGTAGATGTCCACTACATCATCTGCGGCCAAGGCCCATGTGAATCAGAACTGAAATCTCTGGCGCATCGCTTGCGGGTAGATAAGCGAGTACACTTTGCAGGATATGTACCCAATCGCGAATTATCTGGCTACTACGCAGCCTGTGACATATTTGCTATGCTGACATTATTAGACACCAAGGCTAGCAGTCTGGAGGGTTTTGGCGTTGTTTATTTAGAAGCAAGTTACTTCGGTAAACCTGTAATTGCTTCTCGTTTGGGTTCTGTCATTGATGCAGTTCGCCATCAAGAAAATGGCATACTGGTGAATCCTAAGTCTGGCTATGAAGTTTTTCAAGCTTTCAAACAATTATGCCAAAATCAACAATTGCGCGAGCAACTCGGTCGCCAAGGTAAAGAATTAGCCAAGCGTAAAACCCTGCACCGCTTGCTTTACAAAACTGAGTCTGTTCCTAACGGTTTATTAAGTTAACCGCCGCCAACAATTGTTACTACTTCCAAGCGATCGCCTGCTTGGATTTTTGTCTCTTGCCAGAACTGGCGATGTAAAATTTCACCATTATATTCCACCGCTACTAAACGGGGATTAAAACCCAACTGCTGGAGTAAATCAGGTAAAAGAGTTTGGGATGAGCAGCTACGAGTTTCCCCATTTACCTCAAGCGTAATCTCGTTAGACATAAACTATCTGGGGACTGGGAAAGAGAGATTTTTATATTTCGCTGTGAGTAACAGCATATTAAAATTTGTGACAAAGTTGTAAAAAACATTTTTAATTTTTAATTTTATGTCTCTGGTTTAACGCGATTCAGCTGTGACAGTAAATATTGTGTCACTAGCGTAGGTTGTTCAGCTTGCATGAGCGATCGCACTACCGCTACACGTTCTGCTCCCGCATCAATCACATCATTGATATTATTTGCATCTATTCCTCCAATGACAAACCAGGGAATAGAACTATTTGCAGCAGCATAGCTGACGTATTCTAAACCTGCTGCTGCCTTACCCACTTTCGTCGGAGTTTCATAAACTGGCCCAACCCCAATATAATCTGCACCTTCGGTAATTGCCTGTTGCATTTCATCAGAGTTTGTGGTAGAGCGACCTATTAATCGCTGGGGGCCAAGTAATTGTCTGGCAATGGCAATAGGCATATCTTGCTGTCCTAGATGCACGCCGTCTGCATCCACCGCTAAAGCAAGATCCACTCGGTCATTGATGATGAACAAAGCCCCGTAACTGTGGCATAGCTGGCGTAGCTTTGTTGCTTGTTCCAGACGCAAGGTGTCATCAGCAGTTTTATCGCGGTACTGCACGAGAGTTAATCCACCTTTGAGGGCAGCTTCCACAGTTGCCAACAAACTTTCTGACGGAGAAGTGACAAGATACAGACGCGATCGCAAAAGCAGCTGATGGCGCTGATAACCCATCAAATTACTTTCTAGGGTATAAACCCGATAGCGCATCTGCTTAAATGCCGGTCCCATATTGGGGTGGTAAAGCTTGCCGTATTCTTCCAAAACCCGCAATGCTTCTTGAACGCGGCAAAAGTTGGCTTGCAACAAAGATTTGACGCTAGAGCGTTGTTCTTCTTGAGGATGGGTTAATTCCGTGCCGCGATCGCCTGGTGTATTTCGCGCCGCTCTCAATTCAGCAGTATGCCAAATCGCTATCTCTTGCCGCAACTGTTTACACTCCGCAGACAATTGGGCATTATTTAACCCAAAACGACACCATTCTTCAATAATTCGCAAGCCTTCACGAGCGCGGTCTAAATTGGCATCTAAAATGCGGTAAACAACTTGCTGTATTAGCTCTTTTTGGCTGTATGGCTCGACCATTACAACAACCCCATTAGTGCTTTCATCGTAATAGCCAGCCTCTTTCATAGTTGCAATGTTCTTCGCATTGGTAATTTACTGGATATTGGTATTGAGATTGAGGATTGGATATTGGCTATTAGGTATTGAGTATTAGGTATTGGGAAAATTCTTCCCCAGTAACCGGTGCCCAGTCCCTAGTCCCTAGTCCCCACTTCCTTATTCCTTTATTAATTACTTTCTATGCAAAATAGCCAATAGGTCAATATGTAGATTACATTATCGACATTACTATGTTTCTGACAGTATAAAAATTTATTGTTACTTCTAAGGAGAAGTGTAAAATTGGTTCCCCCCCTTGTGTTCGCTAAATCTCGTAAAGCAGATAGCCTGCAAATAAAGCTAATTTCCCAGGCAGATAAACCAAACCCTTGGCTGGGATTAGCAACGCCTTATTCCGGTTTTTCAGTGTTGTGTTTTGCGGTTGGCGTGGGATTGACAAGCATGACATTGCTGGGTGGAAGCCTCAGCAGCGTCGTAGCTCAGATACCATCCGTAAGCGATCGGATGCCCCTAGGTGAAACAACAATGTCTCAGGTTCAAGTGCTATTTGTCAACCCAAGTATCGGAGATGACACTGGGGGCAATGGTAGTGAACGCGCTCCTGTGAAAACAATTACCCAAGCGCTGCGATTAGCCACTTCCAACACAGTAATTATGCTCTCTCCAGGTACTTATAGTGCTGAGACTGGAGAGATATTTCCTCTCATGCTGAAAGCGGGCGTTTCCATTCAAGGGGATGCTGCCAACAAAGGCCAGGGAATTACAATCCAGGGAGGTGGCGAATACCTCAGTCGGAGTTTTGGCGGTCAAAATGTCACAATTGTTGGGGCAAATCAAGGAAAGTTGACTGGGGTGACAGTCACCAACCCCAATCCCCGTGGTTACGGCTTGTGGATTGAATCGAGTAATCCAGCGATCGCAGAAAATACATTTACTGGCAATACCCAGGATGGAATTTCTGTAGCTGGCAATAGTGCTACCACAATTAGCAAGAATTACTTTTATCGTAATGGGGCAAATGGCATCACAATTGGCGGCAATTCCCGGCCCCAGGTGCGAGAAAATATCTTTGAAGAAACGGGCTTTGGGATTAATATTACCCAAAATGCTGCGCCAGTACTGGTAGGTAATCAAATTCAGCACAACCGCTCTGGAATTTTAGTGCAAGCCAATGCTCGCCCGATTTTACGGAACAACTTAATTCAAGATAGTAAAGAAGATGGTTTAGTTGCGATCGCTCAATCTCTCCCAGATTTGGGTAGTGCTAACGAAGCCGGCAATAATGAATTTCGTAACAATACTCGCTATGACATTAATGCTAGCGCTGCCAAGCAGGTAATTTTTGCTGGTGGCAATATTTTCGCTAGCGATCGGATCGCTGGCAAAGTAGATATCAACGCTCAAACAGCACCCGTAGCGAATAACTCTCAACCCGCCACAGCAACCAGTAGTGCAATTTCAGAAATTCCACCCAGTCCACAGATCGCCTTTTCTGCTCCCAGAGCTTCCCATACTTCTAACCAGCCAATAGCAACATTGCCCAGCAATAATAGTGCTGGAAAACTCAACAGTCAATTGTTGCCTTTGCAGCCAGCAACTGTACCACTTACTGTGCCCACATATAATCAACAACCACCTACCTCAGCAGTGGGAGGCTTTCCTGTTCCTAGCAGCTTAGCAGCCGAAGCAACACCTACAAATACACCAATTGCCCACAGAGGAAAAATAACTCCTTTGCCAGCAATTCAACCTAATACGCGACAAATAAATTATGTGCATATAGATCCTAATACAATTGAGTTTGTTGCACCCCAGCAGCCATCCAACTCAGCAGGACTGAGAGGGCAGGAGCAAAGGCAATTATCGCCAATACCAAAAACCGATCCCCAGACCGATCTAGCTATTTTGCCAGTTCCTAATGGCAATATCCCTATTGGTAATACTCCCAACATGCCAAAAGTACCAGCACCTCAAACTTATACAACTGCCTATGGTGGGAGTTATGTACCGCCCACCATAACTAAGGAGATGGGTGTCCGCTACCGTGTAGTTGTGGAAACTCTCACTGACAGAGAGCAGGATTTAGTGCGATTCTTTGCCCCTGGAGCATTTTCCACAGTTTGGCAGGGTCGAAGAGTCATGCAAGCTGGAGTCTTTAGCAACCGTTATAACGCTGATGAAATATCGAAAAAACTTAATAGCAACGGCTTAAGAACCATCATCGAGCCATTAAATTGATAGATAAAATGTTGGCTTATCCCTATCTTTGGTAACATGACATGGGATAAGCTCATACCATTTTACTTGTGAAATATTTATTAGAGAAAGGAACAAGGAATAGGGAATAGCGAACAGTTTTTTATGAAAAATTATTAAATTGTTATGAAATTAACTTGTGATTTATGTAGATATTAAAAGATGACTTTGCTTTAGGTAGCTTAAATCCTGAGCTTAACAAATAATTTATTATTGATACACAGTGTTTATATTCTAAAGCTAAGTAAGTCGGTGTAAAAAATTAAAGGTTTATAGTAAGCGCTTACTCAGAGCCAAGCACAGTGTTTTATTTTTCTTTATATAGTTAGGTTAATTCGCGCCGACTTACTTAATATCAAGCAATATCTCTTGAATATTGCTATCCTTTCGTTGCATTGATTATTACCAAATCCATAGAAAATCCCAAGCTAGAATATTGCAAACACTTTACCAGGTGAAATTTCAACCAAAGCAGCTAAAGTAACAAAAGAAGAATGACACGAACAAACCAAGTTCTTAAATGGTACAGGATATTTTTTAGCGTTCGCACCCGTATCTTAGTTTGGTATGTTGTGTTAATGTGTATCTCCGCTTTTGTCTCAATCCTGGCAATCCGTCACTTTCTCTATGTGCGTATGGAACAGCGTATCGAAAAATCTTTGCAGCAGGAAATAGCAGAATTTAGACTATTTACTAATCGTATCAATTATCGAAAAGATAAAATATTTAAGAACAAAATTACTTCCATTTTTGAGATATTTATTAACCGCAATATACCTGATGATGACGAATTTTTGGTGACGTTGTTAAATGGTAAAATCTACAGATCCAGCCCAAAAGTTCTTCCCAGTTATTTAAAACAAGATTCAGAGCTAGCAAAGTACTTTGCTCAATTAACTAAGCCCGAACAGAATCAGCTAATTATTCCTACGGATACTATAGTTTACCGAGCCGAGCCAATAATTCAGGGGCAAACTCACGGGGTGTTTGTAGTAGCTCAATCCACCCTTGACGAACAGCAAGAAGTGAATGATGTAGTCATTGCGATTATGAGGGTAACGATCGCTGTTGTGATTGTATCTTCCTTGGTAGCCTGGATAGTGGCTGGACGGGTGCTTTCACCTCTACACCTACTTACCGAAACGGCTCGCTCGATTACTGAGTCTGACCTGACGCGAAGTATTCCTGTAAAAGGCTCAGATGAAATTGCCGAACTGACCATCACCTTCAATGAAATGCTGCAACGGTTGCAAGCAGCCTTCGCCATTCAACGAGATTTTATCAATGATGCCGGTCATGAACTGCGAACGCCAATCACAATTATCCGGGGTCATTTGGAACTGCTGGGCGACGATCCCCAAGAACGTCAAGAAACTATAGAATTAGTTACCGACGAACTCGATCGCATGAGTCGCTTTGTTGATGACTTGCTATTACTAGTTAAAGCTGAGCAACCCGATTTTTTGAATTTAGAAACTCTAGAAATCAGTTCGCTCACAGAAGAACTGTATGCCAAAGCCAAAGCTTTAGCTGTGAGAGACTGGCGCTTGGAGTCCGTAGCTTCATGTCGGATTGTAGGCGATCGTCAGCGGCTGACGCAGGCAATAATGAACTTAGCTCAGAATGCTACTCAGTACACCAAACAAAGCGATATTATTGCGCTTGGTTCGGCAGCGATCAAAGATAAAGTACATCTTTGGGTACGTGATACAGGTGAAGGCATCCCTCTTAGCGACCAAAAGCGGATTTTTCAGCGATTTGCTCGCGGTTCTGGTAGCCGCCGTCGTTCTGAAGGTGCCGGTTTAGGATTATCGATTGTACGCGCGATCGCGGAATCTCATGGTGGTAAAGTTGAACTCGTTAGTCGCGCACTTGCTGGATCTACTTTTACCTTAATCATTCCGCTAGAACCACCTCATACCGAGTTGCGCTCAAAGAGCGTCACTAAGGGATAACAAAGCAGGGGAGCAAGGGAGAAAGTTTCAGCTCCGAACTTCAGAGGATGCAATAGAGAGAGGAGTTAAATCTCCCCCCCCGCCCCTCTGCCTCTTTGCCCCCTCAACTTAGTATCAGGAGGTATTGCTACATGAACCGGATTCTAATCGCCGAAGATGAACCCCGCATTGCTAGCTTTCTAGAAAAGGGTTTTAGGGCTAATGGGTTCACCACTGCTGTTGCCAAGGACGGTGAAGAAGCTATTGCCATGGCTAGTGGTAATAATTTTGACCTACTGATTCTGGATATTGGTCTTCCCGGCAAAGATGGGTGGGCAGTGTTGGAAGAATTGTGCGGTCAGGGTGAGCAGTTACCTATTATCATTCTCAGTGCACTTGACGATGTGAAACAAAAAGTACACGGGTTGGAAAATGGAGCTGATGACTACGTTACTAAGCCATTTAGATTTGAAGAACTGTTGGCAAGAGTCCGCTTGCGATTGCGCGATCGCTACTTACCCAGAGTCAAAGATGAATTTTTACTCTCTGTAGGAGATGTTGTTCTCGATCTGCGTACCCGTCATGTAAAAGTCAGTAATCGTCCTATCGAACTATCCGCCAGAGAATTTACTCTAGCGGAAATTTTTCTGCGTTATCCCGGACAAGTCCTCAGCCGAGAGCAATTGCTCAGTTACGTCTGGGGTTACGACTATGACCCAGGTTCAAATATTGTTGATGTTTACGTAGGTTATCTCCGCAAGAAGCTAGGCAGCAACCTTATTGAGACAGTTAGAGGTATGGGTTATCGCTTGTGTTCAGGGGAGGCAGGGGGGCAGAGGGGCAGAGGGACAGGGGGAGAATAATAACTCCTGACAACTGACTCCTAACTCCTGATTCCTAACTTCATATAACTTCATATATGAAAAATTTCTCATGATTTATTCATGGTTATCTCATGCAATACTTCATACTCTGAGTACACATTAAGAAAAATGAATGGTAACGATAGTTAAAAATTAACCCATCTAAAACCATGTGAGGCAATTTTTTTAGCACTCTCAAGTCTGAATCTCAAGTCAAGAGTTGTTGATAGAAGTAGTTTATTTACCAAATACTAAGTGATTAAAAGTACAAAACAATAAGTAAATAACTAGGCAGCAAGCAGATAGTCATAAACAGATAACGAAGTTTATTAATAAACATTTCAGCCTCCTGAATATTAGTTCGATTTGCAATTCTGTTGACTGCAAGTCTACTTTCTGCTGCGTCAGAGCAGTTAATTCAGTAAGTCAAAATTACAACTTTTCATTTAAGGAGTAGTTTATGAAAAACCTGATAAGCATCACAGACAAACTCTCATTGACTAGAGACATACCAGCATCATTTGTGGTGTTTCTTGTGGCTTTACCTTTATGTATGGGAATTGCGATCGCTTCTGGTGTTCCCCCGGCTCGCGGGTTAATTACAGGGATAGTAGGGGGAATAGTTGTCAGTGCTGTTTCTGGTTCTCCGCTGCTGGTTAGTGGCCCAGCCGCTGGGTTGGCGGTGATTATAGCAGAAATCGTCCAACAATATGGCATTGAAATGGTCGGGCCAATTCTGCTACTAGCGGGTTTAATTCAATTTCTTGCAGGCATATTCAAACTTGGTCAGTTGTTTCGCGCCATGTCTCCAGCTGCGATCTATGGAATGCTGGCAGGTATTGGCATCTTAATTTTTGCTTCCCAGTTTCATGTCATGCTTGATGACAAACCACGCACACATGGCATCGAAAATTTAATTGCTATTCCCAGCACCATTTATAAAGCTATCTTTCCAATGGATGGTAGCGTACATCACATTGCAGCACTGCTAGGTTTGACGACTATCATCATTATTATTCTTTGGGATAAATTTAAGCCGCGTAGTTTGAAATTATTGCCTGGTGCGCTGATTGGTGTAATTGTCACTACCACAATCGCCACAGTATATCGATTGCCAATTGACTACGTTGATGTCCCTGGAAATTTGCTAGAAGCAATTCAACTACCAACACTGAGCAGTTTACCAAGCTTAATTCAAGCACCAGTGCTGCTGGAAGCGATCGCGATCGCCTTTATTGCCAGTGCAGAAAGTTTGCTATCTGCTGTAGCCGTCGATCGTCTGCATACCGGGCCAAGAACCGATTTCGATCGAGAATTGGCAGCACAAGGATTTGGTAACATGGTTTGCGGTTTATTAGGGGCTTTACCGATGACAGGCGTGATTGTCCGCAGTTCTGTCAACGTAGAAGCAGGTGCAAAAACAAGATTCTCGGCAATGTTGCACGGTGTCTGGCTACTCGTCTTAGTAATTGCTGCACCATTCTTACTAGCAATGATTCCCACATCTAGCCTCGCAGCAATTCTAGTTTTCACTGGTTACAAACTGATCGAAGTAGAACACATTCGCCAATTGAAGAAATACGGGCGTTTTCCTTTGGTGATATTCTTTGCAACTTTAGTCGGGATTGTGACCACCGATCTACTCACAGGGGTGCTGATTGGTATTCTACTGACAGCAATGACATTAATTTACAAAATGTCCATCCTCAATATCCATGTGGAACATCATAACGATCGACAAATAGACATTCATCTACAGGGAGCAGCAACATTTGTACAGCTACCAAAATTGGCGAACACTCTAGAACAAGTGCCACCTGGAACTGAGTTGCATATCTATCTAGACAAGCTGGCTTATATAGATCACTCTTGTCTCGATTTGTTATCAATGTGGGCAAAGCAACAGCAACAAATGGGTAGCACTCTCATTGTGCAGTGGGATGGATTAGTAGAACGCAATCGTAAACCGTTCGCCACTGGGCGATCGCAATAGAGGGTTTAATACTAATTTTGAAATGGACTATATCTTTAAAATCTTCATCTTGCGAGTCATACAGCAAGCGATCGTAGTAGAACAATTTGGTCTACCTATTTCAGATGTAGCTTGAACAGCAGACTAACTCCAGTTGCCCAAGCAATCGAGGCTGTCCAACCCGCTAAAATGTCGCTGGGATAGTGAACTCCTAAGTATAGCCGCGTCCAGCCAATAGCCAAGACGAACAAACTGCCGACAATCAGAACTGGCTTTCCCCAACGGCTGCCCCACGTGAGAATTACTAAGGCCGCTACTAAAGTCATACTCGACATAGCATGACCACTAGGAAAACCGTAGTCAAATTCTGGAGATGGTGACTCCCACAGATGAGGACGCACTCGATGTAGCAGTACTTTTGCTGTTCGGTTAATAATAATACTTCCTGTTAAGGTGATAATCAGGTATAAAAATCGCCGCCATTGTCGTCGGAGAAAAAAAGTGATTGCGATCGCAGTCGCAACAGGAAACACACCCCAGAATACCCCCAATTTGGTTAGCATCGAGGCGAAAACATCTAATTGAGGATTATGTTGCTGGCGAATTGCCAATAAAATAGGTACGTCCCACGCAAAGCCATCTTCGTTCTCCCAGACCTCCTCTGCCAACTCTCCAAAGACCTCTAGGGGAATAAAAACTCCGAGCAACAGGAGTAATAAAGAGGTAATATGAGCTTTGATAAAATGCTTCAGGAAAGATAGAAAAGACCGAAGATATCTCCAGATATTAAAGTTAAGCATTTAAACTCCGTTGCGCCAAAAATAAAAGCGATCGCTTTTGGGATTAAGCAAGCGATCGCTTTTATTTATCTTGCCAGATATAGCTTAAGCAGCAGGCTCTAACAGTTTGATGTTCGAGAAGACAAATTCCTGAATTGATAGTTTGCCTTCTGTTTCGGTGCGAATCTCTCGGCGATTCAGAATGAAATAATCGCCAACCTTTTCGTACTCGTCGGTAAATTCACTTCTGCCTCCTTTTTGTTCCCCGGTTTTGGGGTCATGATATACAGAGTCATAAGTGTGAGACAAATAGCCTTCACCAGTGTCGTGACTGCTGAAAGTGTTAATTGTCACTACAACGCCGTGAATTTGACGGTGAACTAGGCACACCTCATTATTGCGGACTTTGTAGCGATCGCCTTCAGACTTGCCACCAACTAAAATTTCCACTGCATCCGTTAAGTCAGTATCGCCATAGCTAAAAGTGTTTGCACCGTGGGTTTCTTCAAAGCTGCGACGGATGCGGTGAATTGCTATTTCCCACGCTTGTCCGTGAATTGCCTGCTTTGCTTCCTCGTCATCTACACCTAAAACTTCAGCTTTGAGATTGGTATTGATGCGAACTTGACCTGTAATTACTTTATCGTCATGCTTAAAAGTAATATCTGCGGTATAACCGGGGAAATTCTGTTCCCAAGTGTAGCGGTTTTCATAAGCAGCCCGGAAAAGTTCCTGAGCAGAGAGTTGTGTAACTGTCATGTGCTTCTCCTAGCGTTACCAGTTAAATTAGCGTTTTAGCTTTGCTGGTATTAGCATAGAAGTAATTGTTGAGTCCCGCATAGACCCCAACTGGGTACACTTATGCCTAATTCTCTTCACGCTATATTTCAAGCGATCGCTAATGTTGGCAATGAGCAAGAATTACGACTAGCTCTAGCAGATAAAATTGGCGAACATTTTGGCGTGCAACATTGGGGTATCTATTTTATAGACGACCCAGCGACTGAGGTTGATGATGTTCCAGCTATTCCAGCAGTCTGCTTAGAGAGTAATCCCGTTGGTCGCTACGTGGTTGAGCGTCACGCTCCCGCTCACGAGCAACTGATATTATCTCCAGGAGACTGGAAGCATTTTTGCTCGCGCCACGACCACGAACACGTGATGACCGGGCCAATTGTTAGTGATGGTCGTCTTGTAGGCACGCTTAATTTGGCTAGAGACAAGGGGAATCCTGCCTTTAATGGCAACGATTTAGCCGATTTAAGCGCTTTATGCATTCATTTATCAGCAAAACTCGCCACTCTACGGGCAACGCCACCAAAAATCTCTAACACTCTCTTAGAAAGCCCTCTAACACCCCGTGAGTTAGAAATTGCGGAGTTGGTGGCACAAGGGTTAACGAATTCCGAAATTGGTGAAAAACTTTGGATTACGCAAAATTCTGTCAAGCAAGCTTTAAAAAGGATGTTTCGTAAATTGGAGGTTTCAGCTCGCACTGAGATGGTAGCAAAGCTACATTTGATATCTCCTCACCAACTAAAACAAATAAAGATAAATAAGGGAACTGCAAGTAGTTAGTTATTCAGCTTGCAGTTATTTACCATTGACTGTAAACAAGCTCATTGCCAGAAAAACCCAGCGAACAAAAGGGGCAAGAGTAGAACTACAGACACAATCAAAACAAAAGTTCCAGGATCGATTTTAATAATGTTTTTCTGTGGATCTCGCATTTGACACTTTCTCAGTTTATGGGTATGTCAACTTAGCCTAAAGGATGCTTGCTTCTTTTTTAAAGCCCTATTAGGTTGAGAAATCTCAGCTTTTCAAGAGTTTAAACGAACAAATTCTGTCTATCAGCTTATTTCTTCCAAGGTAGCTTAGTACCCATTTCAGTCAATGCTGAGAAAATTAGATAGAGGATAAGTAATCCAACACCCGCGAAAAAAGCCAGCAAATCGTTATCCATAAATACTTACAGTTAAAACTTTGCTAATCATAGCGGAATAGCCTTTAGCAGTTAATCCCTCAGACTTCTTGAAGTGTCTTAGTATTACGCTTTTACCAACTTCTGTTGTCGATCGTTATTGTTTATATTTTGGTTAATTTTTTTGACTCTATTATTAACTTTAATAACCCTCTTTAGTCATACCAATTCACAATTCGCAATTTGCAATTTGCAATTAAAAAACTTAGATGCAGCAAGGCTTTCAGGGTTTACATCTGTTTCATAATTTTAGTGAATTGGTATCACTCTGGGAAAATAAAAATAGTAACCAATTTTTCAACTGTAGATAGAGCGAGCATTTGAGCGTTTATTTTCTAACACAATGGCTGAAATCAAGATTTTTGGTAAAAATCCTATGCTGTAAGGATTCTAGATTATTCTCTCCCGAAAATGATAAAAGAGGGTTAATCGCTGATGCCTAATGCAATTGCAGTGTCTTACCTTGTTGAAAAGTCGCTTTGATGCAGCATTAGCAACAGATTGAAGTGATCCAGATCACACTTTTTTTGTTTGCACTCTTGACCTATTCGTGATTACAGGGTAATGTTTAAATAAATCTAAATACAGTCTGCCTAATCCATTGTTTGACTTAAAACCTTTGTGTATAAAGGCAAGCAAGGAGCGGAGGAACCAACTCTGGGGCGTATCTCACAGACAGTGAGAAGTTAAGAGTGAACAGTGAAAGTTAATAAATATTTAACTCAGCACTCACGATTCAGCACTTTCAAGAGAAGGACATCTCTCAGTCCTAGCCCGTCAGCTAACTTCGTCGGCATTGAGAGGAGACTGCACGAGCAGCATTCATACAAGTAATGTCTTGTTCTCGTCAGTGTCCTTGGCTGGTAACTTACGCTGCATTTACCTGCCCTCAAACCTGAGGAGAGGATTATTATAACCTTGATTTATGGCATCTGAGGCAGGATTAGTTGCCTTTGAGGTAAAGCACTACTATGTTCCAGAATCCAAAACATCGCATTGCTCTGATTTCTGTTGATGGCGACCCTGCTGTGGAAATCGGTCAAGAAGAAGCTGGGGGACAAAATGTCTATGTGCGTCAGGTGGGTTACGCACTAGCGCAGCAAGGTTGGCGAGTAGATATGTTCGCTCGCCGTAGTAGTCCTGAACAAGCTGGCATTGTTCAACATAGTTCCAACTGTCGTACTATTCGGTTAAAAGCTGGCCCAGCTGAATTCATCGGGCGGGATAACTTATTTGATTATCTACCTGAATTTGTCGCAGAGTTCCAACAATTCCAACAGCGTCAAGGATACTGCTATCCCCTAGTTCATACTAACTACTGGTTATCCTCTTGGGTGGGGATGGAATTGAAAAAGCAGCAACCACTAATTCAAGTACATACTTACCACTCTCTAGGAGCCGTCAAATACAGAACTATTGGTGATGTTCCTGTAATTGCTACCCAGCGATTAGCTATAGAAAAAGCTTGTTTGGAGACTATAGACCGAGTAGTGGCGACCAGTCCGCAAGAGCAGAAGCATATGCGGATGCTTGTTTCCCGCAAGGGGCAGATTGAAATGATTCCCTGTGGTACTGATATTGATAAATTTGGGGGAATCCAACGAGCTGCTGCACGCCAACATTTAGGAATTGCACCCGATGCCAAAATGGTTCTCTACGTTGGTCGCTTTGACCGTCGTAAGGGGATTGAAACTTTAGTAAGAGCTGTTGCTAAGTCTAGTTTGAGGAGTAAAGCTAACCTGCAACTAGTGATTGCAGGTGGTAGCCGTCCAGGTCAGAGTGATGGCATTGAACGCGATCGCATCGCTAGCATTGTGTCAGAACTAGGACTACAAGATTGCACCATCTTTCCGGGTCGCTTAGATGATACTATTCTTCCTTTCTACTACGCTGCCGCTGATGTCTGCGTTGTCCCCAGTCATTACGAACCTTTTGGTTTAGTTGCTATTGAGGCTATGGCTAGTAATACTCCAGTCGTGGCTAGTGATGTGGGTGGGTTGCAGTTTACTGTAGTACCAGAAGTCACAGGTTTACTTGCACCTCCTAAAGATGAAGTAGCTTTTGCTGCTGCTATAGACCGCATCCTTACCAATCCAGCTTGGCGCGACCAATTAGCTGAGGCTGGTCGGCAACGGGTAGAAATTGCCTTCAGTTGGTATAGTGTAGCCTCTCGACTAACTCAGCTCTACACTCATCTGCTGGCTCAAACTACAGCTAAGCCTCACAACCAACCTCAGATTGCAGCTTAACTTCTACAAATACTAGGGAGTCAAAATCATGCTTAAAATCGGAGATTATGCTCTACATCAAAAAACAGGGCAGATTGGTCAAGTTTTCGGTTATGGACATCAGGTCATAGATGGAATTTATCTCACCACCCTGAAAGTCAGAGTCAGTAAGAAAAAGGGAACTAGTCGCTACAAGAGATTTATGGAGGATGTGTACACTACCTGGATGCCAGCACAGACAGTGACAGAGACAGCATAAACTTCTCCGTTTGTAAAAAAGACTGGGGATTAGGGATTGGTAAAGAGCGGAAAAATTTCTCTATATTCTGATTCTTGACTCCTACTCCTATAAGGGCGCAAGACTTTGCGCCCCTCCTAGCTCTTGTCTCCTTTGAGATAACAATGACAATCTGGCTTCTCAATCAATGATTCAACTAAAGCATTTAGCGAAGTGGCAGCTAACAAACCACCTCCTAAAGTCCCTTCTATAGTGATAAAAGGTATATTTTGTTGCATCAGTCGCCGCTTAGCTGCGGGAGCATGGCTAAAGCCAATGGGCATAGCGATCGCTAACGCAGGCTGAATTTTTTGTTTATTAATGGCTGTACAAGCTTCTAGCAGTACTGAGGGAGCATAACCAACCACTAACACGGAACCTTTAGTAACTTGCTGTAATTTTTCCTGCCATTCCTGACGTTGCCAAAATTCCTGTTCTGCCTCTGTGGCAGTAGTGACATGGGGATTGTCGATCAATGTTGTAACTCGACAGCCCAAGTGAACTAATCTAGTTTGGTCTAAGGCAGCCGCTACCGTGGGGATATCTACAAAAATATCACAGCCTGACTTGAGAGCTTCCCGACTGACAGCGATCGCATCTCGACTCAACCTGACAAACGACACTAAGCTAACATCACCACAAGCCAAAACCAATTGAGAAATCAGGTGTTGTTCAATTTCTGAACGTTCAGATAAATCAGGTAACAAGTGTTGTAACGATTCTTGAAAAGCTTCCGAATGAGTATGAACTTTTGCATCCAAGCCACTCCAAAGTTTTTCTAATCCTCCCAGTCCAGCTTGGGTTTCTACTTCCAGTAACTTGAGTTGTGCTAACACCTCAGCCTGCATAATTTGACAATGGCGATCGCGTCCCAATAATCCTTCGAGTGCTGATGCCGTTTGCCGTAGTTGGGAAATTTGCTGCATGACTGCGCGATATTGCTGCTGAAGTTGTGCCGTCAAGGTTGTAGCGTCTGCCTCTGGTTCCACCTCCAAGATGTGGCGAATGTGGTTGAGTTGAAACCCTTGCTGTTTAAGTGCCACAATTCGTTGCAGTCGGATGACATCTTTTTGCGTGTAAAGGCGATAGTTGCTGGGCGATCGCGTTGGTTGTGGTAGTAGCCCCAATTGATGGTAATGTCGCACCATACGCGGAGTAATGCCACCACCTACTGCATCAGTAAATTCTTTAATGGTTAAACAAGTAGCACTCATGATTCACTCCAACAACGGCAAAATTCTTTGTAATTCTCCACAAGCAGCCTGAAGAGATGGCGGTGCATCAGCATTCAAACCCTGGTAACACTGGTTTACCAAGTTTTCCACACAAGGCTTGCAAGCTGATTCATTTTTAGAGAATTTTGGATATTCGGTTTCTTCGTCAATAGTCACGCTTTGTAAATAATGTATCCAAGTTTCAAGATTTCTTTTCGGTACGAATATTGCTATGGCTTCATCAGACAGGCGAATCTGCTGTGCATCTGCTATTAGTGCATCATCTAATTGCTTTAGCCTTTCCTCCACCATTTTTTTATCTGCATCAATTAAAACTACTAGCATTCCTAAACGATAGTTTTTGCTACGGTATGCTTTTACCTCTACAGCATAATGCTCTCTTACAAACTGTTCTCCCGCTCCTTTTGGACAGATTTGAATTCTGACGTTTCTATCTAGAATAAATCCTCGCTTTTTCAGAAAATGACGAGCAAAAACCTCTTGTTGCCTATCCTCACATAGAATCACAATCTGTACTCTACGCTGGCTCATACAGCCATCCCCGCGCAATCAATTCTGAAATAGGTAATCCAGTATTCTCCGCCACTTCATTACTAATTTTTTTAACCCGTACAGGAGCATTACTTTGACGTTCAAACCAATAACCTATAGGTGATGCTAAAAGATAATTAATTAGTTCAGGATGATGAGAAATCAACAAAGCCTGCATTTTTTGTTCACTGCAAAGTTCATAAAGTTGAACTAGCCAGGGCTGAATTTCTGGCAGGGCTAAAAAATTTTCTGGTTCATCTATACAAATTGTATAGTCTTCAGACTGAGTGCAATACAGAAGTGTGTACAGAGCAATTAGTACCTTTTGCCCATCAGACAATTCTCCAAAATAATAATCAATAGTATTTTTTCGATTTTCTTCTGTTAAAAACCGCAATTTTAATACTCGATATTTTTCACTAAATTGTTCAAATTTAAAACTTACAAAACCATCTAATACATCTTTTAAAACGTTCATCAATTCAGCAACTTTGCCCTGATCTTGAGAAATATAGCGATACCAAGAAACAAAATTTTCCATTCTGTAATTAAGTCGTATTTCCTCCTGTTCACTACCACCAGTCATTAAAAGAGGAATAATTTGTACGATAATGAATCGCTCTATACGTTTTTTAAACCAAGTTAGCTTTGTATTGTCATTTCTTGGTAATAATAAGGGTAGTATAGACTGTGACCAGTCAAATGGATATCTTGGCCCTGCTGAATGATTATCATAATAAGTTTGAACTTCACCTATTTCAAACTTCAATAAAGGTTGGTTGTCAAACCACAAACGCTCATATTGAATATGGCTATTTTCTTGATTGTGTTCAATGACAAGTTCATATTTATAATTGCCACCATTACCAGCAATTTCTAGCTCAAAATGTTGAATTGGTAAATTCTGCCAACGAGTACAGTCAGCAAACGGAAAAATTCCCTCTACTTTAAAACCAGCACTTACAAAAAGTTGAATCCTCCGCAAGAAATCAAAAACAGTTGATTTACCTGTTCCGTTACCACCAAGAAACAGGTTAATCGAGTCAAAGTTCATTTCAAAATTTACCAAGCTACGAAAGTTATCAATATAAAGTCGCTTTAGCATAGATTCTTTTTCCTGATAATGCAGCAGTGTATAAGGATTCTGCTCAAACTGCTACCCTCATTCTTAACTCCCATATTCTTGACATTAACATTAATGTCAAGGTTTAGCGTGAGAGATGTCCTTGTTAATTCAATTCTCATGCTCTACGCACAGCATTTTACCCAATTCACCAAAGAACATGCAGACACCTTAGCGGCCTTACTCTGTGGGTTATTGCTATTTCTCGGATGGTTCGCCTTGCATCTTGGGGCTTTGGGATGGGCTTTGTTGCTGTTACCTGCTACCTATGTCATTGGCGGCTACGAAAGTGCGCGTGAGGGACTGAATACCCTGATAAAAGAAAAGGAACTGGATGTAGATTTACTGATGATTGTGGCAGCAATTGGTGCTGCTAGCTTGGGTTTATGGCGCAGGGAATATCATCTAATTATTGATGGGGCAATTTTAATACTCATCTTTGCTATTAGTGGGGCGCTGGAAGGCTATGCTATGCGACGAACTGAGCGCAGTATCCGCAGTTTGATGAGTTTGACACCAGATACAGCCAGGGTTTTGCATCAGGAAGGAGAAGAAGTAATTCCCATTTCGCAACTTAAGGTAGGGGATGAGATAGTTGTTAAACCCGGAGAGCTAATTCCTACAGATTGCATTATTGTGTCGGGTTACAGCACTCTCAATCAAGCCGCGATTACAGGTGAATCCTTACCTGTAGAAAAGACGGTAGGTGAGGAAGTATTTGCAGGTACACTCAACGGTTATGGGGCGCTGAAACTTCAAGTACATAAACCAGCAGCAAGTAGTTTGATTCAGCGTGTGATTCGCTTGGTAGAACAAGCACAAACAGAAGAACCGCCTTCTCAACAGTTTATCGATCGCTTTGAACGGGGATATGCAAAAGTAATTGTGGTAGCTGGGATATTGCTGGCAACTTTGCCGCCATTTATTTGGGGTTGGGGCTGGGAAACAACAATTTATCGCGCTTTAACTTTTTTAGTGGTAGCTTCTCCTTGTGCATTGATGGCAGCAATTATGCCCACACTGCTGTCAGGAATTGCCAATGGTGCAAGGCAGGGGATTTTGTTTAAAAATGGGGCGCAGTTAGAGAAAATTGGTAAAGTCCGAGCGATCGCTTTTGATAAAACTGGTACTCTGACCACAGGACAGCTACAAGTATCCCAGGTAATTGCTACTAGTGAATACTCGCAAGTAAATGTATTAAAAGCAGCAGCAACTTTAGAATCTTCTTCAGAACATCCCATCGGTAAGGCAATCGTGCAGGCGGCTAGTGATTTAGACTGGGTGCGTGCAATTGAGGTACAAGCCATACCCGGACAGGGAATTATTGGGATTGCCAATGACCAAAAAGTACTTGTAGGGAATGCAGCTTTCGTACAGCAATATATTGCCCAGCTACCAGAAGAATTGTCGGGCTTGGCTCAATCCCTAGAACACGAGGGTAAAACTGTTGTTTGGGTAGCGAAGATGAGCAAGGGAGATGAATATGAGGTTATGGGTGCGATCGCAATTGCAGATACGAACCGAATAGATGCAGTAGCAACTATTACTCGCTTGCGAAAGCTGGGAATTGAAGAAATTGTGATGATTACAGGTGACAATCAACGCACTGCTGATACCGTCGCCCAGTCACTTGGGATTAATCAAGTTTATGCAGAACTCCTACCCGAAGATAAGCTAGATGTCATTCGTAGTTTGCAAAAGCAATATCAAACAGTAGCAATGGTGGGCGATGGAATCAATGATGCACCTGCTTTAGCTCAGGCATCTGTAGGTATTGCCATGGGAGTAGCAGGTAGTGATGTCGCTTTGGAAACCGCAGATATAGTGCTGATGGCAGACAGATTAGAGAAAATTGCCGCCGCGATCGAATTGGGTAGGCGATCGCAAAGTATAGTTAAACAAAATATAGCTGTAGCCCTAGGATTTATTATTTTGCTATTGGTTGGTAACTTTTTAGGCATCATCAACTTACCCATCGGCGTAATTGGACATGAAGGTTCTACAGTATTAATTACCCTAAGTGGACTCAGATTACTGAAATAGGGAGTAGCAACTGGCGTTCATCAGTCAATTTTGCACATTACATTGTTGATAAATAGACAATAATGTGCATTCCCAAACTAGGCGTGGTTGGGCATAACAAAGTAGAGATTTACGAGCTTGTTCTAGCTGGTTGATGATGCTGGGTTGATGCCACTGTTGCCAATATGACTGCTGAAGATAATCGACTAACCACAGTTGTGCTTCTGTATCTAAATCCTTATCAATTTGCTTGGCTAACTCCAAAGCATTGCGGTAGGATACAGGTGCTTTTGTTAAATCTTGGAGTAACTGAGGGGAAATTACTTGTAATTGCTCGTAAGCTGCGATCGCACTTCCAGGACTGCCAGCTGCTATATTCAACACTGCTGGATGCTGCAAAATTTCCTGATGCCCAGTTTGGGTGAGAACTTGAGTTAGAGACGGTACATCTAAGCGATAAAAAGGAATGCGTTGACAGCGTGACACTAAAGTTGGCAACACAGACTCAGGCGAAGGCACAATCAAAATCAGCGTTGCTTGTCCTGGTTCTTCCAAGGTTTTCAGTAAAGCATTGGCTGCGGCTTCTGCCATTGTTTCGGCTTCCTCTAGCACTACCACATTCCTCGGTGCTTCCAAGGGGGGACGGCTGAGAAATTCCGTAATTTCGCGAATTTGCTCTAGTCGAATTACAGGCGGTGCTTTCCGCTTAAGTTTTTTTTCTGCTGCTTCCGCTGCTGTCAGTCGTTGTCCTTGGTATTGGTACGTTGGTTGCACCCACAAAACATCAGGGTGGTTACCTTGACGCAAACGGTTTTGTAAAGATGTAATTATTCGCGTCTCTACAAAACTAGAAAATAGCAGTTCTATAAAGCACTTCGCCGCTAAACTTCGTCCTACACCATCCGGCCCAGTAAATAGATAAGCAGGAGCAACTCGGTTTTGTCTAACAGCCTGAGTAAGTAATTCTATAGCTTGCTGTTGTCCAACTAGTGATTTAAATGGGTCATAGGTCATTAGTCAATTGTAGATTGACTAATTATTGATTTGCGTGGAAAGGACAGCCTGTTGCCAATTTGTTTAAAAACGACCCGTTAGCGAATAACATATCACATGTGCGGGTTAACTTGATAGCACCTTTCTACTTAGTTCCTCTTTTCTATATATTTAATCCTTGGTTTAATCTTTCCTGCCAAGCGAGCGCACCTTCAAGCCATTAACTGCACAAGGAAGCTAAACAGTATTGGTATAGACTTATTAGTAGATGCTGATAAGTAGCTCGGCGCAAATAAACATAGTATGTTCTGTCATTGCGAGGAACGAAGCAATCCCAGTCTTTGCGATTGCTACTCTGCGAGAAGGCTCTGCCTACGTCGTTCCTCCTCTCTACGAGACGCTACGCGAACGCAATGACATCTTACATTTAATTATGTCTACCGACTTAGTTCAATATCAAGCGATCGCTGCTTTTATTGCTTTGCTCCTGGAAGATTACTCAAGCTGCGACTGGCAACATCAGCACTGAGTCCCCACAGAATCAATCCTAAATAATCGGCAAAAGGTCTAGCACCGAAGGTAGTACCATTTTCTATATAGAGAGAGCTGATACCCGCAGCTGATAAGCCAACAAGCAAAATCAGAGATAATAGCGGACGTACTACCCAGAAAGTTGCTTCCGCACGAACCCGATCGGACACGCCAGAAAGATTAATCAAAAACTGTTGGAATTTCGCTAAGAGACTTGGTGTAATATTTTCTTTAATAGGTTGGTTCATGCGATCGGTTACTTTGAAAATTTCCTCCAAGGATCTTTTGTAGGCTTCAATCCCTGAGTCTCCACCAGTTCTTCCACCAACCCTGTCTAAATCTGAACTAATTTTTTCTAATAGCTCTTTGGCTTTAGCATCTTCTTTTTGAGCAATATACCGTCGAGCTTGACTAATCTTCAGTGTATATTCGTCAACATCTGTGGGAAAGGTAGTTGCTTGCTGATTAAGCCGATCCTCTAACGCTTGTAGTTTGACTAACGTTTCGAGGCGATCGCGAATTGTTTGCACTTGCACGGGTACTGCATCCAATTGTTCGCGGATTACGAGAGTGCGAACTTCATTTACCATGTCTGCTAACAGTTGTTTATTCTGGTCTTCTAGTTTTGCACCTGCAATATCTGTTTGTAAACGATAAACTTCTTCCAGTGCTTTTGCTTGTGGTTCACCGCGCTCCTGCATATATTTAAAAAGTCTGCCCAAAATCACACCAAAGAACAGAACAATCAGTGGCAATAGAGGGCCGCTTCTCGCACTGAGGTTGATTGGGAGTGACAGGCGATCGCTGCGATTTTGCAACGTTAGATAAATTGCTCCACTATAGCGATCGGGAGGTATTACAGAACGCTTCAAGATGAGCGGGATGCTGATAATCTGATTGGCAGGTATTTTGATATCTTCAGAAAGGGAAATAGCTTGTTTATTAAGCTGATACCCTGTAAAGTCACCTTCTACAACTACCGCTGTGTTGAGAATACTAACAGGAACCTGAGTAGAATTATCAAACCAAAGTTCGCGTCGATCGATATATGCACTGGGATGTAACAATAGCCGAGCTAAAGTGCAATCTAGCCATCCTTCACAATTAACTAACTGAAGGCGCATTTGCTCTGTTCCTTTCAATGGCACTAAATTTGGCACTGGATCGGGCTTTGGTGTTGGAGTTATTACTTCTTTTACAGGTATTTGCTCGTTTACAGCAGATAGAGACTTTGTTTGGGCAAACACAGGTGCTTGCAGGAGAACAATAGGTAAGAGGATTGCAGAAAGCCATTGTTTCATAGGTGAAGCTGTAAAAAAAAGAGTGCAATTCTTTGTTTTTGACTGAAAAAATTGTGTGCGGAAACCCCAACTTCGCTATTTTGTAATAGTCAGCGTCACTTGCTTGGTTGTCCACTCACGACTTGGAGATGCTGCAACTGTTAATTTACGTGTTATTGGTTGCTCTCCATCGATTGCTGCTAGCAGGGTTTCGAGGGGATTAAGCGATCGCCTTCCAAATCCCTTTTGCACAATTTCTTCATCTAGAGATGGTAACTCTAGCCAGCGAAAGTTTGCCCGATCTTTGGTTGCAAAAACCTTAACGGTGTTTTCGACTTCATTTCCTTCTCCTTCTAGGGCAGGTTGAAGGGGAATTTTCTCTTCCTTTCCAGGCTCAAGTGTAATGAAAAGCTCTGTGGGTTTTTGCGGATGAATCTGCTGAATTGACCAGTCAGATTCAAAATTCAACACGGCAACATTGAGCGTCTCGGTGGAGTTGTTACGGATAGATAAAAAGATATAATCTCCAATTTTTACAGTAGGCTGAGTGCGATCGCTGAACTTCTGCAACTGAGAAAGTGCAGGAATTGGATCTCCTCGATCGTAAGTATCAGAGGTTCCCATCCATTCAACAGCTAGCTTCCCTGACAATGGTGAGTCTGTATCTACATTGTCAATGGTTTTGGCAGCTCGGTATTTTGCCAGATGAACTAAGCGTTTGACGATTTTTTCAGGAGCAGTCGGATCGTCAATCTTTAAAGTCGGTTTAATATTCTGGAAAATAGCACCACCACTGTCACGGATTTCAAACTCATAATTGTTATTAATTTCCACAAAGTAGTCTACTCCTTCACCGTTGTCACCAGCAGTTCTTGTCTCATCCAATTCAACCCAACCATTTCCAGGAATAGCTGCTTTGAGCGCTGCGAGTGCTTTCTTATTTTGTTCGCCTTCTTGAGTCAGTAGAGAGACTTTACGCACCAAACTTGCTGCAACAGCAATTTGAACAGCTAGATCGCCGGGTTCAACTTTCAGTTCCTTTCCGGCGATCGCTTCTAGTTTACACAGTGAGTCTGTGCCTCCGCGTTGGATAATTCTAGCAATGGCAACTCGATTATCCTTCTTGGTCAAATCGGTTGTGCTGCGAGGATAAATGGCAAACTCTGCCCCTTTAGTGACTCCATTGGCTTGCCCAACTTCCAGTAGAGCTCGCATTTCTCCTATTTCTGTCTGCTCTACCTTCATCACAGGTACTGCAAATACGGTTTTGACTCGCTCAGTGCCAAAAATCAAGCGATCGCCTTCACCCAACAACATCGGCGTTTGCGAAGGAAACTGACTGTGAATTTGAGCATGGATGCGATCGTACAAATCTTTGTAGGTTTGCCCAGGATTCTGCTGTCTGAGTGTATCCAGCAACCAATAGGTAAGCGCTCCGTTGCGTTCTCTAGTTTCTCGATTAAAAGCGTACTCATAGGCGTATTCGTTTTGCCGACATGCTGCCAACAGAACATAATCTCTCGACTCAGGTACTCCACTTGCTTTGAGTCCGCGAGTTCCTCCGCCTAAAGATTGCCAAGTTGCAGCCAAAACTTCTAATGGAGCAACAGGCTCAAAGGTAGATAGCAGGGGTTTGTCATCCTCCACATTCATTCCCCGGATTTCTGCATCTCCCCGTGTTGCACCACCTGAATGGCAGCAGTCCAGCACAAGAGTGACAGTCAATTTTTTATCTACTAACTCTTTCAAGAGTTGAGCCAGTTCCAGATCGCGGAGATACTGTCCTTCTGAAGTACCGATATCAGTAGGTACTAATCCCTCATCGATTTCACCAATACCTTTAATGTCAGGAAATACTGTTTTTGCCCGTCCGCCATGCCCGGAATATTGAATGTAAATTTGTGCTGTTTCGGGAGCTATCTCGCCTAATTTTCTAAAACTATCTACTATATTTTTGCGAGTCGGCAGTTTTTCTGAAGGCTCCACAGGCTGTTGTTGGCCTGGCTTGTCGGGATTAACAGAAGCTGTCAGCTTCAAAATCTTGGTCTGTGGAACTTTTTGCGTATTTTTGAGAAAAGCTTCTATATGATTGATATCTCGTACACATCCCCCAAGACTTTTGTAGTAACTGCCATCGGGTAGGATATTAGGCATGTAACAATCAATGCCTATTAATAATGCATATAAATTCGGTACTTGATTAGTTTTCTCAGTCATTTGGACTCCACGAGCTTAGAAGTTTTATATAAATCTCAGATATTCCAGATCGTTTGCAGCACAATATACTGTTACAACTAAACTTTGAGATAGCGTAATACACTTTATTCAAGTAGTATTCTGGATTTTATGCGAATTCTAGATTAAGAAAATATAACGTAACTTTTAGTATGAATTTTAACAACGAATAGGCGATCGCTCTGCTGGAATACGTATCACTTGGGGTTAATCGATCGCAAAAACCGAAAAGTCTACATTTATCGCCTCAACCAAGAACTTGAAATCTTGGATAATCCCGAAACAGTGAGCGGCAATCCAGAATTACCAGGATTTGTCTTGCGGATGGCAAAAATCTGGTGAATAAATTTCGGTGCGATCGCTAATATTCAAAATCTTCAGATGCGTCTTTAGGCTTTTTCAAGTTCTTCTAGGCTTTGGTAACTCGTGAATTCCCCACCATGTACCATGAACAAATACACTTTGTACTTCTGGTTGTTGGTTCAGAGCAACAGTAAATTTTTACTACTATTATCAAGTTCATTGTTACAGAAAATTGGTATAAGTTTACAAGGCCTTTTGTCAACCAGCCCTGTAAAAACCAAGCGAGGTATTGATGAACTGGATTAAGGTTCTTCCCCAAGATGAACTACCACTGAATGAGCGCAAAGTAGTGAAAGTCGAACAACGCGCTATCTTACTGCTTAACCACAACAACCAAATTTACGCGGTAGAGAATTCCTGTCCCCACCTGAGGCTACCCATGCGGAAGGGCAAAGTCACCGATGATGGAGCAATTATCTGTCCTTTTCACCGCAGTGCTTTTGACCTAGCTACTGGTAATGTTAAGGAATGGAGTATCTTTCCCCCTGGTATTGGAAAGGTGTTAGGTGCGGTTTCTAAAGAAAAAGCCCTACCAGTCTTTCCCACTCGTTTAGAAGAAGGAAGTATTTGGGTGGGGTTGCAATAGTTGACCAAATTTTAGATTTTAGATTTTGGATTGAAAGATTCCAAATCTAAAGTCTAATATCAACTTAACGCAAACCCAATATTTCAGAAATTGCCGCTACAATATCAAGATAAAAATTACCCTTCACTGCCCTAAACAACTCAAATTTTGAGTCAGGGGCACCAAAAAACGGTCTGAGAAACCATCCCAGCTGCATACCAACAAAGGCATAAAGCAATAACCAGGATCTTAAAATAGTGGTGCGAGTTTTTTTGCCAACTTCATCTTGTTGAGAAAGTAACTGCATTCCTTCATAAAGAAATTTAACACCAAAGATACCTGTGATGCCAAAAATTAATACATTCAACAGTTTAAAAAATTGATAGGAATCTGGGGTAGTGATTAGAAAAAATAGCGTGACTGGTGCCAAACTGAATAAAAGCACGCTAATTACTGATACAGATGTGAGCAATACAACAAAATGCTGTTGGATACTACTCCGAGAACCAAATAGAACATTAAAGAAGAATAAAGTCGGAAAACAAATGATGAGTGTTAATAAATAAAATGCTGGTAGTTTAATAGCCCCAGATAATGACTGTGCCCAACCGTGAGATGCGCCAATAATTGCACCATAGATGGCAAAGAAAATAGAACTAGAAACGAACAGGGAATTGATTTTATTCTGTAATTTCACTCCCTGACGGATTTCTTCTAAGAATCCCTGGCGATCGCGGAGTAAACTAATCAAAACACCAAAGTGTTGAATTCTGTAAGATGGCTTTTCCAACATAACAATTTTATATGTCTTCAATATTATTGAAATTTTGATTATTTACTAATAATTTATGCGTGAAATCCCAAGAGATAGCTAATAGCTTGAATCACACTTAAATAAAAATTGCCTTCTCTTTCTCGAAACAGTTGAAAGGGAGAATCAGGTGTGCCGAAAAAAGGTCTGAGAGTCCATCCTAGCTGACTGCCTACGAAAGCATAAAGGAATAGCCAAAACTGTAAAATTTTCTTCCGGGTCTTGCTACCTTCATTCTCTTGTTCCAAAACTAAATTCATTGCTTGATATAAAGAAGAAACACCAATAAATCCTGTGATTGCAAATATCAACACATTTAGTAAAATCAAAAATTGGTAATTATTAGTGGTAATTAAGAAAAATAATGTAATCGGTGCAAAGCTAAATAAAAGTACGCTGGTCACTGAAACCGCAGTTAGTACTAGTGCAAAATGCTGACCAAAAGTGCGCTTTGAACCGAAAATCACATTAGCAAAGTACAATGTCGGCAAACAAATCAGCAGTGTAATTAAATAGAGGGCTGGTAGTTTAATGGCGGAAGACAAAGCTTGCATCCAGCTATGAAATGCACCAATGATTCCGCCATAAATAGCAATAAAGATAGAACTACAAACCAGCAAAGAAATGATTTTATTGGGCAGTCTCGCACCTTGGCGGATTTCTTCGAGAAATGCTTCGCGATCGCGCAATAAGCCAATTAGTACTGCAAAGTATTTGATTCCTACTGATTTCCGTTCAATCATGTTATCCTCACACAGGTATTATTCACGTTTCATCCGAATAATCACAGCCAGAACCAAACTTCCAGGAGTCAAATAAGCGATGCCAATAATATTGCTGTTCGCTAGGCTGACTCTTAATCCACGTTTCTAGCATTGGACTGAGCCAAAACAAGGCAGTATATACACCTAAATTGCCGTAATGCACCATCCAATCGAGCAAACTTGCCAAACCTACCTGCGGAATTATCTTGATAACTAATCCTGGATGGGATAAACCAGTTTTCAACAGTGTTTGTGTCAGCGCTGAAAACTGTACTACATCTTGTAAAAATGGTTTGAGTACTGGTGTACCCAACTGTTGCATTTCCTGAAATACCGCAGATAGTAATTGGTTAATTTGAGTTGAAGCAATCTTTTGATTCACACCAACACTCATCGCCTTTTGAAACAACCAAGTCACAGTCAGACTTGGCTGATAAGGTTGCAGTAGTACCAGTGCGTTTGCAGATAATCGATCGGTTTGCAGTGCTTCGTGGATGCCAAATGTTAAACGCTTCAGATGACGCACCATTGCACCAAAACCACCGAAACTCAGAGGAGATTGGCTACCGCTGCTATCTCCCACTGGCAGAATGTGACTCCAAGGTGTTTTTAACGGACTTTGGCGGTAAGTGGGAAAGAATCCAAACAGCGCCCGTTGAAACTTTAGCTGGCTCAATTCCACACCTTGATATTCTGGTAGGAGGCGCAGATATTCCTCAAACAAAGCTTCTAAACTTAGACGTTGTGGATGTGCATCCATGTAGGTAAACAAGTAGGTGGTTCTACCGTCTCTGGCCGGAAAAGCTTCCCAAAAGTACTGGCATTGATTCTGCAAAGATGTAAATGATAACAACAAATCGCCTGAGTTATTTTCCGGAAATCCTTGGGCACAACTTCCCACAACTAGGCAAAGGGCATCCGGTTTTTTTCCTTGGCGTGCTTGTTGAGTGATGGGAGACAAATGTCCCATCGCGTCAATTAACAACCTAGCTGTGAATTGGTTTACCATCACCCCATTTGGATGAACCACCGCCTCAGTAAAGGGTGTGTTTTCTAACAACTTTCCACCAGTAGCTAAAAATTTGGTTTTCAACGTAGCTAGTAGATAAACTGGATCTACGCCAATATTTAAAACATCCTCTACCCAAACTTCTGTACCACCGTGAAAGCTGACACGCGCTGGATTATACTTAGTGGCGATCGCTTTTTCCAACTCCGCTTCTGTGAGCAAGTTCAATTCCAAAAATACTTCTAACTCTTGGCGGGAGATATTCCACTCTTGCTCTCTCCCACGCAAAATACCTCGTTCCATCAATGCCACTCGCAGTCCCTTCACTGTTAAGGCGCAACCAATTAAAATGCCTAAAGTGCCACCGCAGATAATTACATCCCACTCTACGGAGTCTAAAGGCTGTTGACTTTCTTTTACTACTGTTGGTATTGGTACAGTGTTTTCTCTAATAGATGTGAGGATGCGATCGCTTCGACGCAACCCTCCCAAAACATCGCCCGGTAATTGGGAAAGAATTTCTTCAGTTAGCGACATAGGATTTAATTCCAGCAGAGTTACTACTATCGATCGTATCTTTGCTGGATTAAGAGTCAAAAGACGGGAGTCAGATTTTATTTTGAAATCAAGTCAGGCTAATTAGTTAGAATTCCCGAATCTATGCAAAAAGACCAAAACCACCTCCCCTCTGCCTCTGGAGTCTGTCTGTGGTCTTAACTAGCAGTCTTTAACTGGACATGATATGAATCTTTGACTTGAAATTTACTAGCTAGGATTAGATGGTGTCGATCTGCTGAAAAAACGGTCTAAAATTTCTGATTGTTGCTCGGCATTTAAGTTACCGTTACTATCAACCAGGTTTTGAATACAACTGTGGTCTTGAGAAACATGTAGATTTTTATCTAAGTTTTCAGACCAATGTCTTTGTAACTTCCCAACAATACCAAGTGTTTCTTCTGTACCACCTAATCGAGGCGTAAGCTGCATCAGTAACTCCATAGCTACGGTCGGCAGGATGCGGCTAGAATCATTAGAGAAAAAATCAAAAGTCATATTGCCTAGCCGGATGCGATCGCCATCTTTTAGTTTGATCGGCTGCTGAGTGCGTTTACCATTCACAAAAGAGCCATTGGTACTTTTGAAGTCAATTAAGTAAAAGCCTTTATTCTCAATATATTGAATCGCAGCGTGGCGACGAGACAGATATCGATCCCCAATGTAGATTCCACTGTTGCGATCTCGACCTATTGTCCAAATCTGTTGTGGTTGTTGTAAAGCTTCTGTGCGATCGCCCAAATTAGTCATCACATACACAGCAGAACCATCTACTACACCCAGGGCATAACGTACCTTCACCAGAGCTAATGACGGCTGGAGTGGGTTTTCTAGCTGAAGTATTTCATCTAAAAGCGTGCCATGATGCTCATACAACTTCAGGAATACTTCATATAAATTTAATCGCCGTTTTAATTCTCGATCTTGCGACTCAGCCATCATAGCTAAATCTTTTACAGGCCACAGATTTGACTTGCTGATTTCGGTCATCATGAATAATTAATCCCAGTCCATAATTAGGATAATTGCCTTTTTTGTTGCCGCTATCATTATGGACAAGTGAGCGGCTGTAGTTCGTTCAAATTGAAAATTTTACCCATATAAATTCACCTGTAATATTCCTGATAGTCATAAATATAATGAAACATCTAAATAAAAGAATTATTGTGATGCTTTGTTGTTTATTGTAAAGTATGGTATTACGTTTTTAACAGATGGCAATTATTAAGAATTTTGTAATAAATTCTGAAGCAAGATTAGAATAAATCGAGCGCCAAAATAGCAAGATACTAGGAAAGCCCTCTAGCCCTATAACTCATCAGTTTCAAAATGTTAATACAACAAATTTAACTGCTAGTTTTTAATAGCTGTTGTCCTGATGGCAATGTGGCAATTCAAATAATCTTTGATTTCTAAATTTAAAATTTGGAATTGACCTCATCTACAATTCCAGATTTTAACTCTTAAATCACAACAGGCCTCGTTTACCATTGGGGCGTACTGTCATCCAATTGGTTTTTGCTAGTGCCATCTGGTCATCAGAAATCTTAGCACCACTGAGATTAGCACCACACAGATTAGCTCCGCGAAGATTGGCGTTACTGAGATAAGCATGGCTGAGGTCTGCGCCTCTAAGATCTGCCCCTTCTAAATCAGCATGGTTAAAGTAAGCTTTGCTCAAATTAGCGTCTTTGAGATTTGCTCGAGTCAGACTAGCTCTGCCAAAATCGCTATTGTGCAGATTAGCTCCCTGGAGATTGGTATTTTGCAATTGAGCAGAATGAAAATTTGTCTCGGATAAGTCAACACCTTGCAGGTTTAGCAGATTTAAATTGTGCAGGGCAAAATCCCGCCTTCCCTTGAGATAGGCTGTGAGTAAACCTTGGGTATCTAATTTGCGCTCTACTTTAGAAAGTTGAGTTTGTGAACCATTACTGTTGCTATTAGGCAAAGATGTTGATTTAGCCGTTCCAGATCCCTGACGCATTCCCCCTGCATCTAATCCAGATGCTTCCGCAGTTTTGGCTCGTCTAGCTCGAATTGCAGCTGCTACCTGTGCCACTCCAACACCAGTAGGAGGGGCAGAAGGGTTGCTGCATAAAACAGCAGAATCTTCGTGGCGGTTGTGTGTTCGCTCTTTATAATTAGTATCAGATTTAACTAATAAGCCTTTGGACAAACTTTCTAGATATGGTTCTATCTCTAATGCTCTAAGTACATCTGTAGCAGACTGGTAGCGATTGCGGACAGACACGTCTAACATTTTCCGCAGCACACTAGTCAAGTGGTCGCTCACATGTACCAATTGCTCCCACATCATCTCGCCTGTTGTGGGATTGTAATCCAAATCTTTAGGAGTTTTGCTAGTTAGTAGATAAATGCATGTTACTCCCAAAGCGTAGATATCACTGGCATAGACTGGACGCATCGCCATTTGCTCTGGTGGTGCAAACCCAGGAGTCCCAATTGCATATGCAGTGAGTGCTGTATGTCCAGATTGGTTTGTGGCAGCTTGACTGACTTGGTTTTTGACGGCACCAAAGTCAATGAGTACCATTCTGGCATCTTGAGTGCGGCGAATTAAATTGGCGGGCTTAATATCACGGTGAATCACCTTTTGCTCGTGGATATATTGGAGTAATGGCAAAATCTCGCTCAGGAATTGTTTGACTCCGGTTTCAGTTAAGATACCGTTAAGTTTGACCTCCTGCTGCAAGGTAGCACCACTGATGTATTCCTGAATTAAGTAGAATTGTTCTTGCTCTTCAAAATAGTCAAGTAACCTTGGTACTTGCGGATGATTGCCAATCTTGCCTAGGGTTTTAGCTTCTCGCTCAAACAGTTCTCGCGCCATTTGTAAAACATGTGGTGCGGTTCCTGAGGGACGTAGTTGCTTGATCACGCAACTAGGTTCTCCTGGTAAGGCTTCGTCCTGAGCTAAGAAGGTTGCTCCGAAGCCACCCTGACCTAATGGTTCGAGTACCCGATAGCGATCGCGCAACAGTAGTCGCGAGCCACAAGACTGACACCTCGGGCTATATGCCACATTTTCTGGATTGGGACAGGTAGGATTTAAGCAGTAGCTCATGCACTGTCAACTCGCTGCACGAATAATCACGGGGAGCATTACACTCTCTCTCAATTATTGAGATTGCAATCAACTCTTGCCAGGTGATTTTTGCTGGAAATCCTTTGAAGAGTTCCTAAAGTAAACCTAGAGTTACGTAAACTCATACGTAAACTAATCTATAGACAAGATAATTTATTATACTTCAACTCCCTACGAGTATCCAGGCTGGTTGTAATACCTTCCTTCGATAAAACCAAGAAACTAGCATTGCTGTGCAGAAGTCAAAAATCAAAGTTTTTGCGTAAGTCCTGAATTTGGAATAGTGAACTAGCGCTGCAAAGATAAGTTGCTAGGAGGAGGCAGTACGTTGCGGAGGTTCCCTCCGTTGAAGTAACTGCCGTCGGCTTTGCCGACTTGTTCGCTCAAGCGCGTTCCCGCAGGGTAGGAAGTGCCGTCGCGTTGAGGTAAGTGTCGTCGGGTTTCCCAACAGCCGCGAAAGTGGCGTTAGTTTCCCTTCAGGCAAACTTCAAAGAGGGTTTCCCGAACCAGGCAACTGGTGTTAGCGTAGCGTCAACCCAAGGGTAGGTATATTGCATGCCCGCTGTACTAGGAGAATACCCAAAGTCATCGTGATTGCAACTACAAGTCTGTCGTTTTTGAAACAAAAAGTTTGCCACAACAAACTACTGACACTTTACTCCGATGTCAGTGTCAGTAGAACGGCTGAAATAATTCACGCTATGTCATTGCGAATGGAACGAAGTGAAATGAAGCAATCGCAAAGGTTATATCGATTTTACATTCTGTTACATAGCTAGGTTTATTTTCACCGACTTACTTAGACTTCTTAATTAATTGTTTGTCAAAATGTAAATTCTATTGTTTTATTTATACTTTATTCAAATAAGTAATTATATTTAGATTTTTAATTACATTATGAAGTTATGTTAAATCTATACTAAAACTTCATAATGCAAATCAGTATTTCAATATCAGCTTTACAATTTTTTTGGTAAATATAATAGCGGGTTGATAATGCAAAAAATCAAACGCTGTAGTCCGAAACATGCCAAAATTAGCAAAAAATTCTTTTCCATTAAGAATAGCAGAGCATTTTACCTCTTATAAACTATATCAACCCAAAGATAGATAATCGCCAAGATATTTTGATTGACTTGGTGATGGTTATTCATATGCTCCTTGTGAGTCTATGAATATTTTTAAATGGAAAATTACACAGTTAGTGCGTTTGTTTCAAAATAATGCAACTCTATACACCTATTGAAATCGAACAAATCCAGCAAGACCTTCCCTACTTAATTGAAATCATGGAGTGGGTTAAAAGTTTTTTAGGAAGACATCACCCTGATTTAGGTAGAACTGGGCCAGTTTGCCCTTATGTGAATCATGCTCTCAAAACAAACAGCATTCGCACGGCGGTTATTCGTGCGAACAATTTAGATTTACAGCAATTAGAAGAAATTGTTAGAAGCTATCGCAAAATATTCCTGAAGATAGATGCAGAAGATGAAGAATCATTAATCAATAAAGCTTTTTTACTTATCTTCCCTGATATCCATAAACACGAAACTTTTGAATTAATTGATGCAGTTCAAAGAAAACTGAAACCATTGTTTGTTGAGTCAGGATTAATGATAGGTGAATTTCACAAGCATACTCAAAGTTCTGGTCTGCATAACCCGAACTTTCGTCCGCTTCGTAGCCCTATTCCATTACTAGCTATTCGTTTTATGGTTGAATCTGACCTGCCTTTTCTTCAGAGTCAGGATGACGAACCCTACTTACGTATTAGGTATCTCGAAGCTTATTTAAAGCATTTCGCTCACAAGATTGTAGATAAAACAAAATTAAACAATGCTTATCAAGCATTAGCTCAAGAACAACTTAAAGAAGAAAATTTAATCATAAAGTAATCATATATACAAAATGAATATAAATGCTGTGAAGTCAGAATATAAACAAAGTATTCATTCAGACACGTTAACTCACCCGATCGGCGATCGAGTTCTCCAGGAATCGAATATCGCCCAAACAGTTCATTGCCAGAATCTATGCATTCATCGGATGTTTGAGCTTCAGGTAGAGCGATCGTCTGATAGAGTGGCTGTGGTATTTGAAAACACGCAACTAACCTATCGGCAACTCAACCAACGAGCAAATCAGCTAGCGTATCATCTACGCAACTTAGGTGTTGGGTCTGAGGTACTTGTTGGCATTTGTTTAGAGCGCTCTTTAGAGATGATAGTGGGATTGCTGGCAATTCTTAAAGCTGGAGGTGCCTATGTACCTTTAGATCCCACATATCCCTCAGAACGGTTAGCCTTCGTTTTGCAAGACACTCAGACATCTGTGATTCTAACCACAGCAAGCTTGCTAAAGAGTTTACCCGCTCATGGAGCGCAAGTAGTGTGTTTGGACTCAGGGTGGGAAGTGCTGTCACAAAATAGTCAAGAGAATTTGGTCTGTGAGGTAACACCCGATAACCTAATCTACATAATCTACACTTCTGGTTCTACAGGACACCCCAAAGGTGTAACGATTCCTCATCGGGGAATTTACAACCAACTCCAATGGCGGCAAACAACTTTTGAATTGACTGAAGCAGACAAAGTTTTACAGAATATTTCTCTGAGCTTCGATCCCTCGGTGTGGCAGATATTCTGGCCGTTGTGCTTCGGAGCGCAATTGGTTTTAGCTCGCCCTGGTGGACATCAAGACCCTGCTTATCTTGTTAATCTGATTTCTGAGCAGCAAATTACCGTCATTGCCTTAGTACCTTCCATGCTTCGTGTATTACTGGAGCAAAAGGGAATTGAAAATTGTCAAACTCTCCGGCACATTACCTGTGGTGGTGAAGCTTTACCTATCAAACTCATTGAGCATTTCTTTAGCAAATTGAACTTGGATAATGTTCTGCATAATTGCTATGGCCCGACAGAAGCTTCCATCGATGCCACTTTCTGGAAATGTCAACATGGCACCAATTATCTCATTGCCCCTATTGGTCGCCCCATTGCCAATACACAAATTTATATTCTGGATGAAGATTTGCAGCCTGTGGGAATTGGTGAATTAGGTGAACTACATATCGGTGGTGCTGGACTGGCCTGCGGCTACTTCAAACGTCCCGACTTGACCAGGGAGAAATTTATTCCTAACCCGTTCAGCAAAGAGCCAGGAGCGCAACTGTATAAAACTGGTGACTTAGCTCGTTACCTTGATGATGGCAACATTGAGTATGTCGGTCGTCTTGACTCGCAAGTCAAAATCCGCAGCTTCCGTATTGAATTGGGCGAAGTTGAGGCAGTACTAGCTCAACACCCTGCTGTGCAGCAGTCTGTTGTAGTAGCTCGAGAGGATGTCATTGGGGATAAGTATTTAGTAGCTTATGTTGTTCTCGATCGCAATCGGGCAGCCATAACTGATGAAGTACGCCGTTTTCTCAAACAGAGATTGCCAGACTATATGATGCCTTCAGGTTTTGTCATCTTGGAAGCCTTGCCAATGACTCCTAATGGCAAGTTAGACCGACGTGCTTTACCAGAACCTGCTCAAATCAGACAAGAACTAGAAGAAACTTTTGTAGCTCCTCGCGATGAAGTTGAATTGCAACTAGCAAAAATTTGGCAAAAGGTTTTAAGTGTACACCCTGTTGGCATCAGAGATAACTTCTTTAGTTTAGGCGGACACTCTTTGGTAGCTGTGCGCGTACTTGCTCAGGTAGAGAAAGCTTTTAAAAAAAATCTGCCCGTGAGTACCCTTCTTCAAAATCCAACTATTGAGCAACTAGCTGTAATTCTTCGCCAATCAGAATTGATGAACTCTTGGTCATACTTAGTACCACTTCAACCCCGTGGTTCCAAGCCACCTTTATTTTTATGCCAAGGTATTGGCATATATCAACCTTTAATTACTTATTTAGATTCAGAGCAACCTGTTTATGGACTATTATCAGACGATGAGCAGGGAAAGCCAGTTAAGCTGGATCGATTAGAGGAAGTAGCATTTAACTACATCAAAGAAATAAGAACTCTACAGCCAGAAGGCCCTTATCTATTGGGAGGTCATTCTTTTGGAGGAGTCATTGCATTTGAAATGGCCCAGCAATTAATCTCACAAGGTCAAAAGGTAGCTTTGCTAGTTTTGCTAGATACTTTTCTACCAGGTACAACGAAAGCAATCCCAATGGACAAGAGATTTTCATTGCACTTAAATCATTTTTTACAAATTGGACCTACGTACCTTGTAGAATATGTTATGGAGAAGTTCAGCAAAACTTATGGCAAGTTCGCTCTCAAGCATAAGTTTTTCAGAATTAAAACCCTTGAACACTTAGTTAGGCAAGCTGCATATTACAGAACTGTAGTAAAGTATGCCAAACATTATGTACCGCAAGTTTACTTAGATCGCATTATTCTCTTCATGGCTAGCGAGAAGTCGGTTCAGGTTGAGCCGGAACTAGGCTGGACTAAATTAGTAGCAGGAGAATTGGAGAGCCATGAGATTCCTGGCAATCACTTTGGTATTTTAAAAGAGCCTAACGTCCGGTTGTTGGCTGAAAAATTGCAGGTTTCCATCGATCGGGGCTTGACATCATCTCGCCAATAACGATCGCCCGATTTAGCAGCACTACAGGCTAATCAAAATCCAATGCATAATTAGTAGGAACTATAGATTAAAAAAGCTGCTATTGAGTGAGTCTGAATAAACTTTCGGAATGCCTGCGCCTGTTTGCGATAGCCCAATTTTAATAAAGCACGATACAGCCTTCCAATAGAAACAGATAGTTCCAACTCATGAAGCTGTCGATCCAATTGATGAAGTTCCGCTTCAGTCTGTTCAATTTGTTTTTCTAGTTGGAAACGAACAAGAGTATCTGCCGCGATCGCATAATCGTGACGTAACCTTTTTAGCTTCTGAGCTTGCAGGTCATAATGTTTTTGTAATGCTTGGCGTTTATGCTGTAGGTGCTGTTCGGAGGACATTCAACTACTTTTTGAGTGAATAATCTTTACTCAAGGTGGGGTAGATGTTTAGCAGCTTATCATTACTGACCTGGATTCAGTACAACGATTATTTCCGCAAGCCTAACTCCCAAAGGTTTCCAGTGGGGATTGCTGGCAGAAAAAGTGCGATCGCCTGATACTGCTTGGTAATCATGAGGATATTTATCGGCAGCATTGGCAGCGGTATCTACACGTAAGATAAGTTTGCCTTGATACTTCGATAATCGGCTACTATCCAACAAAATAGTGCCGCCGTAGTCCCAAGCCAATCCAAAGAGTTTAAAGTTGCCTAATTTCTGGCGTAACTCGCTCAATGGTGTACCGACACCAATACCTTCACGTGTTTTCCAAGCTGAACCCAGGTTACGCACATCTAGGGGTTTAGTACGAGTCTTATCGCTCCAGACTACCAAAAGCGTAGACGCACAGCGGCTTGTAGTTAGACATCGCCCCTGATTGAGGTTTACTTGCGTAGCGGCAAAACTACCTATTCCTTCAGCGCCTGAAATGGTTTTATCAACAAGGTGGGATGCACCAAACAGCTTGACTAAATCTTGCTTGGTGGTTGTACGTGTCACCGGGCCGACTCGTTCGCCAGGAACGATTAAGGTATCTGTCAACGGTTGCGATTTAGCGATGGTAAGTGGGTGATGGATTTGTTGGGCTAATGCAACTGCTGAGGTGGCTGAATGGCCAAGTAGTAAAGCTAACGTAGCTATAGTAATGCTTTTGATGGGTGGTTTCATAACAAGGGTATTGATGATGGAATATGAGTGATAAATGTTAAATGAACAATTATTTACTCTTTGATTTAAACTTCTACAATTTTCCATTTACTAATTCCTGATTTCCAAATTATATTTTGGTTAAATAATTATTTGGAAATTTCATGCAGAGATGCTCAAGATACAGAGTTTTTTTGAATTTTATTATGGCTAATAAAGCAGAATTGAAATTATTCATTATTGCGATCGCAAGTTTAAATACTTGGTTGCGATCGCAAACTATATTCTGACTGGCTGTATGCAAGTTGCTATTACAATGGGGACAAGTCCCACCATGCTGCAAGTGTCAAAGTGTCAATTATGAACCATATCAAGGAAACAATCGCCATTTTGGGAGTAACGAGTGTACTGGGTGGAATACCTGCCGTTGTTTATGCAGAAGCACCACGAACAGGTATCAACCAAATGAATTTTACAGAATACTATAACCAGGGTAAGCAAAAGCTGGAGCAAGGTAACTTCAAAGGAGCGATCGCAGATTTTAACCAAGTAGTGCAGCTTAATCCCCAGTTTTACGAGGGTTTTTGTCTGCGAGGTTTGGCTAAATCTCAAATAGGAGATTTTCAAGCAGCGATCGCAGATTTTAACCAAGCACTGCAACTCAATCCCAACCATGCAGACGCATACAACAGTAGAGGAACTGTTCATGCAGAACTGGGAAATATCCCCAAAGCGATCGCCGACTTTAACCAGACAATCAAAATTGAGCCGAAATTTGTAGATGGTTACTACAATCGAGGGCTTGCTTATTTTAAACAGAGAAATCCCCAGGCAGCGGTTCAAGACTTTGATCGGGCAATCAGCTTGAATCCTAATCTAGCTGATGCCTACGGCAATCGCGGACTTGCTCAATATGCTTTAGGAAATAGCAAGAGTGCTGTTACGGATCTTCAGCAAGCTGCAACACTGTTTAGTCAGCAAGGGAATACCCAAGGCTATCAACAAACACAAGCTATTATTCAGCAGATTCAGCAGTAACTACTAGAAGAGGGTAGTAATTAAGAGCCGTTTTGGAATCGAATTCTCAAGCTAATAGTTCAGCTTATTGCATTAATTGAGAAAAGTTAACACATCTTTGTGGCCATTCTGATAGGGAGTCAGTTTCCCAGTTAGTTGCATATAATTGACGCTGCGTTTTGCCCATCAGCTTTAGTGGCTGTTCTGCTAATACAAGCGGCTGTTAATCATAACATAATAACTTAATTTTTACTACCGTGCTATTCTGTATATTTAAGTCTGGAAATAGATAACAAAAGGATTATACTTTTTAAGTAATTTCATGTGGATTTCATTTTCTCTAACTGAGGTCTAACAATGGAAACTTTTTTATTTAGCAAAGCTAGATAAAAGGAGCTTAAACTCTGTTTTTGAGCAAATTAAGCGTAATTTATCCAAAATAACTCATAAATCTTGATATTCCTGACAAAACATAACTTGACCTGTAATAGTTAATCGGATAGCCTTAGCATTCAGACCTGTTTAATTGGGAAACTAATGAACAAAAAACTAATTCTAAATTTGATTTCCAGTTCTGCAATTTTTACCTCTCTGCTCTCTACACTAGGAGTAGTACATCCAGCCCATGCTGGTACTATCACTCAGCGATTAATACACACAAACGATGGTCGTACCTGTATCAGTAATCCTCATGGCAACATGAATTTTGTATGTATTAAAGATTCACAGAGAAGTGCAAACGCTCCCCTTCCAGCTAAATCGATGGTCATTTCAGCGCAACCATCTGATAGCAATGTTGCAGAGCTAAATTTTACCGATGAAGAAAGCGATATGGCAATTAAGTTATTTGCCTGCGACTGTCCATATTGTATAAATTCTTTGCGTCAGCTGCGCGGTACTGGCAACTTGGTGTACTAATATTTGCTAGTACTTAACCATTGTCACTGTAACTTCTAATTTTGAGCATATTTGTTTTAGCCCGATTCTCTAAAATCAATCTCATAAAAGATTCATAGTTAAGAAACCCAAACAAATCTAACTTTCTTAACTATGAATTACGAATTAATAATAGCGCGATCGCATGAAGGGACAATTAGCTTTATAAATCAAGTCTGCCCCCATCAAGTTTATTCAACCACCTCATTGACTGGGAATCTATCAATTAATTGCATAGCCCGATAGGCATTACGCTGCAAGGAATCTGGCAAATTGGGCACGTGGGGTATCTGGGATAATAAATCTAAAGTTCGGCGTAAGATTCTCACCACATCACCTTCATCTAAGGTGGTATTTTCGCATAGTTCTGTCCACTCTGTTCCTAATGCCCACTGTTCCACAAGGGCAATTAAGTTGATATAGCGATTTTCCAAACCTACAGGCAAGGCTACACCATGTCGGTATTGTACCTTTAATACTGAACGGCGAATTGGTTGTAATCTAGACCAAGCTCGATCTATTTCGGAGGAGAGTTCAAAGTTAACTCTAGTGTCGGGGCGAGGTGTTTCTGTCACTAAAGCAGCAATGACTGCTGCTAAATGGTGCGGATCTGAGTGGTCTAATTCACTACTAGCAAGTGCTAAACCCAGCCATAATTCATTCTCTCCGCGGATTGCCGCCGCAACTTGTCCTAATTCTGTTGGCACTAGGTTATCTAGGCAGCTAAAGTGTTGCAAAATTGTGATGAGGTTGAGAAACTCTTCCCAATAACGTCGTGACTGTTGCCCTACTTGAACTTCTAACTCTTCGAGTTCGGCTTCTAGTTCGACACAGCGTGCCCTGCGTTTATAAATCACTGCGGCATTACCTGATTGATATAGAGAATTAGCCTCTAATTGCTCTTGGATGGCGGCAGTTCGACTGAGTTGTTCTGCCACTTCTGGCGGCATATACAGAGATTCTCCGGGATTAGGGATGCGTTGAGCGATCGCAAATGTTTCTTCATTCCCACGGCGTGACTGCCCTGGTTTGAGGGGCATTTCTGGCGGTGGTAATATCTCTGGCGGCACTTCCACTCGCGGCAGTTCGGCATACAAATCGGTAACATCTGTACTAGTTACCACATACCAACGGTTATCGCTTCCCAAACATACTAAATAAGGCGCTTGACCAGAGTCTGTTGTTTTGCCTACTAACACTGCTGGTACGGGTGAAGGTGCTGTGATGTTTTTACCCTTGAGGCTCAACAGCGTTCCCGCCACTGCAAAGCTCAACATCATCACCAATTGTTCTTGTTTATCTTCCTGGGCTTGCTCTTGCAAGGTTTTCAACAACTGGCGTTCTACTTTCAAGCGTTGCCGCAATTTTTCATAAACCAGCAATTCATTTTCATCAACGGCGGCGATTTGCTCTTGCAGTTGGGTTAATTCGGCTTTGATTGCGGCAATATCATCGTAATCTGGTCTTAAATGCAAGGTTGCCATGTACTGCCCAAAGCTGCGTTCTATAAGTTCTTTGGCTTCATCCAAAGTGTGAGTTTGCAGTAAGTTCAACACCATGCCGTAGCTGGGCGTAAACTGACTCACTAAGGGGTCTGGTTGGGACGTAGCCAAATACGCTGCTTCTTTTGCTCCTTCAAATGGGGTTTGTACTGTCACCACATGACCTTGTTTATCCATGCCCCGGCGACCGGCCCGCCCTGCCATTTGCAGGAATTCGGAAGCGTTTAACAGGCGATGTCCGGTGTCGGTACGCTTGGAAAGGGTGGATATTACTGTTGTGCGAGCAGGCATATTAATCCCGGCGGCTAGTGTTTCGGTGGCGAACACTACTTTAATCAGCCCTTGCTGGAACAGTTCTTCTACAAGCACTTTCCATGCAGGTAAAATCCCGGCATGGTGGGCAGCAATTCCTCGGTAGAGGGGGGCAATTTGTCCAGAACGCCCGGCTTCGGGATTGCGAGTTAAAAAGTCATCAATTTGTCGCCGTAAAATCTGAGATTCGTCATTATTTACCAGCCATAAATCACCTACCTCCGCCACTGCTTTATCACATCCCCGGCGGCTGAAGATAAAGTAAATCGCTGGTAGCATATCCCGTTGCTGTAGTTGGCTTAGCGTATAACTTAAGCTAGGAGCCTCTGGTCTACCACCTTTGCCTCTGTCTCCTTGTCTCCTTTTTCCCCGATTTGCTAGGCGGGGGTTAATTTTGGTTTTGCTATCATTCAGCAGAGGAAACAGCCCTTTGGGATTGCAATAGTGAAATTCCAAAGGGACTGGGCGAAAATCAGAGTAAATCAGGTCAGTTGGGCCGTGAACGCGATTTAGCCAATCGGTGAGTTGATCGCTGTTAGCAACTGTTGCCGAAAGGGCTACAAGTTGCACTTCACGGGGGCAATAGATGATTGATTCTTCCCAAACCGTTCCCCGTTGGCGATCGTTCATATAATGGCACTCATCCAGTACCACTGCTTCTACGTCTACCAATGAAATACCGACTTGCCCGATGGGTGTGCCATAAAGCATATTCCGAAAAATTTCTGTGGTCATCACCAGAATTGGTGCATCTCTGTTTATAGAGGCATCTCCAGTTAACAGTCCCACTTGGTCAACACCGAATTTTTCTCGAAAATCGCGTAATTTTTGATTCGACAGTGCCTTTAGGGGAGTGGTGTAAAATACACGTTTCCCTCGCGATAGGGCGCGATAAATAGCGTATTCTCCGACTAATGTTTTGCCCGAACCAGTGGGCGCACATACAACGACAGAGCGTCCAGCGTTCAGGGACGCGATCGCATCTTTCTGGAATTGATCCAGATCAAAGGGAAATATCAACCCTAAGTCAAGTTCTGGAGACGGCGCGGGATAATTCACTCAATCACATTATGCAACCAGACTGTTTACTATATTAACGAGTCTTTTGTCAACTTCGTTAAGAATGGGGATTGGGGATTGGGGATTAGGAAATTCTTCCCCATTCCCCAGTCCCCAGTCGCCAGTCGCCAATACTTCATTTTCCCAGTTCTTGAGAACGCTGTGCAGCTGCTCTCACTGCTTCTATTAAAGCTGAACGAAATCCTGCTCGTTCTAGTTGGGCAACGCCAGCAATTGTCGTACCGCCGGGACTCGTAACGCGGTCTTTTAATTCTGCTGGGTGGATTTTACTTTCCTCTAACAGTCTTGCTGTTCCTAGTACAGTTTGCAAGGCTAGCTGATTGGCAATTCCCCTCGGTAAACCTGCTGCTACTCCCCCATCGGCGAGTGCTTCTACCATCAAGGCTACATAAGCGGGGCCACTACCAGACAGTCCTGTCACTGCATCCATCAGAGTTTCTGAAACTTCTACGACTTCCCCCACCGCCGAAAAGATTTGCTGCGCTATTTGCTGGTGCTTAGTGTTGGTGTATGCACCTAAACACATGGCGGTAATTCCTGCCCCTACAGTTGCTGGGGTATTGGGCATAGCTCTGATAACTGGTAATTGCGGAAATGCTCCTTCTAGCTGATTTAAAGACACTCCCGCCAAAATAGAAATTACTAAAGGTGAGTATGCTGCCTCCAGAATACCTGCTAATTCTTGAGCCATGGCACTAAACACCTGCGGTTTTACTGCTAAAAATACTACTTCACTTGCTAGAGCGAAAACTGAGCTATTATCTGCGGTTACAGTCACATCATATTGCTGCTGTAAAAAACCCTGGCGTGCTAATAAAGGTTCGCTGACTATAACTTCTGAAGGTTGATAAATTCCATGCACGAGTAAGCGGGATAATAATGCTTCTCCCATTACCCCACCACCAATTAAACCAAATCTAATAGTCATGAGCTAATAATCACTAGTCAATAGTCAATAGCCAATAGTCGAAGACTGTGGACTTTGGATTCTTGACTATGGACTAATGACTAATTTAACCTTATTGTGCCATCCGATTAGCGTCATTACCCCAGTTTTGGGTTGGAGTACTTGCGGCAGGACGTGAGGGACGAGCTGGTGGTTGTGGTACTTCATGAATAACTCCACCTTGGGTACTAACTTGCACGCAACTGGGCGTAAACAAAAAGATGCTTTCTCCAATGCGCTCTTGATGTCCATCTAGTGCGTAAGTTCCACCTGCAACAAAATCTACTGCCCTTTGTGCTTGATCGGGATCCATTATAGTTAAATTTAATACCACTGACTTGCGCTCGCGCAATGCTTGAATTGCCTGAGGCATTTCTTCAAATGTACGTGGTTCTAGTACTAATACTTCTGAAATCCCGTTAATTGCTCCTGGCATACCGATTACATTCCCCATTGTAGACTTTGTTCCAACTGCTACATCTTCACCCATTGTAGTCACGGGTTCGCGCCAACGTCGATTCTGAGCAGTAGCCTCTGCTGGTGCTGGCTGGGGATTTTCTTGTTGATACAAATTTTGGTAGTTATCTGTATCTGGTTCTTCCTCATAGTACTCATATTCCACTTGTTCGTTTAGACCTACAAAGTCTCGAAGTTTGGAAAATATATTGTTCATTGTTTACGCTCCTGGTAAAAGTTACCTTTATTGATGTGGTTATTAGTTGATTTAACCAACTTCAGATCGCTACAGAGGGCAGACAACTTAGTAATTCTATCGCTGTTTGTAGCCTCTATTACAGCTATGAATAATGCACTAACGCTTTAGGGAACGCCTGTACATTAACTTAGATACAATAATGAGTCAAGATTATATCCTAATGATTGTCCGAAAAAAAGGCTACTTTAGTGCTTTTTTAATTAGTATTCACTTTTGTTAATACTAATTAAAAAGTTATATAAAGCACTAGTATTCTCGCAAGCTCCTCCGTATGCAATCAGAGTTTGATTAATATCAAAGCCAACATCAAGGGGCTTGTACGCTAAGTGCGATCGCCAAACAATATAGTCCCCAATCTTACCATCGTTGCGCCAGCTTGCACTGCCAGTTGGTAGTCACCCGACATACCCATTGACAACTGCTGCATTTTAATGTCAGGACAATTTTGTGACTGGATTTCTTGAGCCAAGTTGTATGTACTCTTAAATACACTTAATATTTCAGTGTCTTTTAATCCTAAAGGCGGAATTGTCATCAAACCTTGAATTTGTAAAGTTTTACACTGATCGAGTGCGGGTAAATCACCTAATAGTTCTGACACACTCCAACCTGACTTGTTGGGGTCTGGGAGAATTTTCACTTGTAGGCAAACTTGGGGATGGACTCCTAACTCTTGTGCTAATTGATTTAAGCGCTGTGCCAGCTTCAAATTATCTACAGAATGAATCCATTGAAATAGTTCAAGGGCCTTTTTGGCTTTATTACTTTGCAAATGTCCAATGAAGTGCCAGGTAATATCCGATAAGTCGTGCAACTCGGCTTGTTTACTGGCAGCTTCTTGGATACGGTTTTCACCGAAATCACGAATTCCGGCAGCATAAGCAGAACGAATGACTTCAGCCGGGACTTGCTTACTGACAGCAATCAACCGTACTGAAGGCGGCAGGGAGGCGCGTATTTTAGCAATACGTTCGCTAATCGAACTGGTCATTGGAAGGTGCGTTGGAAAACACTCTGAAGCTGATCGTACTCCTGAGATTGACCACTGCGACGCAGGGTACGCAAGCGATTTTCCAACAACATTCTCGCTTCTGTACGTCCTATAGGCTGAAATTTAATACCTTTGACATCATTTGCGACCAAAAAAAACAAACGTTGGGCATACAGAGTAGTAAACAGATCCTGGTTCTCGTCAACCATGCAGATCCGATAAAGCAAACCCCAAGTTGGATGATTTATGTAAGTCTCTGAGTTTTCTGGATTCATTGAGTGGTCAAGGTAGGAGTATATATCTCTTTTCGCAGTTAAATGCACACATTCAGACGATAATAACTCCCTTTCGCCAGAATATTTGTGCAAAGTTGTGCGATCAACAATTTTTGCCGGCCAGTAGCGGCGATGAAAACCTCGATCTAGTTCCTAATGGGCAGATGAAGCTAATAGTGGGGAAGGAAAACACAATAATAGAAGCGATAATTCGCGTGTTGCCCAGCTTTTTCTTTCAGAAAAGGGTTATTTAGCCAAGCAGTAGAGTCACCTGCTTTAAGGACTAGCTAGGCAACAGAAACTGCACAAAGTAGACGCGTAGTGCGAAGCAGAAACCGCTCGTCGTCTGAGGGTTCCAAAGGGTAGGCTAGAGTTGAAGCTTGGCGATAGATATCGGAATTCAGCTTTGGTAATTCATACCCAGTTGTCATTTGTGACCTGGAAAAGCCTCCATCCTCTTGTCTGAGGCTTCCAGTGGCAACGGCATATACTCTTGAAAATTTACTAGGCCAAAAGCCGACTCTCATACTTCTGTTTACTCTAACTTCTCTCCATGTTGCCATAATTATCGCTTTGCGGAGCAAAATAGCTGATAGTCAGTTTTCAGAAGGCAATAGGCAAGAGTCAGTGTTTATTCCCCAATCCCCAATTCCCAGTCCCCAATCAAGATTGATTTCCGAAAACTACCCGCACTCCCCAAAATATAGTTAAAGTTGCGATCGCTAGCCAATCCCAAGATTTTAATCGTAATTCATGCCACTTGACTTGGTGTTCGTTGGGACTGGTAAAACCGCGAACCATCATGGCACTAGCCATTTGTTCTGCCCGTAATAGCAGATTCTCTAATAGTCGCTCTGCGATTATCATCCAAACTTTGACTGCTCCTTTTAATCCTAGCTTTTTCCAATTTATTGCCCTTGTCATCACAGAACGAACTAAATTTTGCACTTCTTCTAAAACTAGGGGAATAAACCGCAAGGATAAAGTTAAAGTTAGAGTAATTTCGGTTACAGGTATTTTCAGCCGTTGCAGGGGCTGCATTAAGCTTTCTATGGCAGAAGTGATTTCTTCTGGTGCGGTTGTAAGTAAATACAGATTAGTGCTGTAGATCACGGTGAACAAAATCGTACTCAGGCGCACCGCCAAATCTAAAGAACGGCGAGTTACTTTGACTGGCCCTTTGTGAAACAGAATGTAGCTGTAGCCTTTTTTACTATCTGTTTCCTTTTGGACAACTTGAGAATTATTTGTATTGGATGGCTGGCTTAAGACTTGTTCGTTAGCTGGTAGACGTGGCTGATAATCTATACCCAGTCCATCAGGACTGACTGCTCCAATAATCAAGACCAAAAAAGTGAGTGTCAACAGCCACCCCATTTGCTGTTGCCAAACTCGTCGAGGAATTCTGGCAACTAAGGTAAATAGAATTAACAGTACTACTAGTAGTATGCGCCATTGGTTATTGGCAAAACTGTAGCTTGTCAAAAAGCTCATCAACCAGGCAATCTTGACTCGTGCATCGAGTTTATGTAGCCAAGTTTGCGGTTGTTCTAAATATAGTCCTAGCGGTAGCGATCGCAGTAAATCCATTTCTAAGTGCTGAGTTGTAGAAAGTTAGGGAGGAGAGAGTGAGGAAGGAGTCAGAGTTTTGTCAATTACCAAATTTAAATTGTGTTCTCACTTCTAACTCTTGATTATGTTGCCCTGCAATATAACGCTTAGCACACTTTCTTCTCCTTACTCTTGTACAGACGCGTAGACGCTCGTAAGAGTATAATTGCGTCTGTACTCAGCACTATTTAACGCGAGTTGCTCTATTGACGCTACCACTTTCCATATCTCGGACTTTTTTACTGCGCCATAGTAAACGAATGGGAGTGCCCTTAAATCCTAATTGTTGCCGGAATTGTCTTTCAATGTAACGGCGGTAGTTGTCGTTGAAGCGTTTTGCTTCGTTAACAAATAGAGCGATGGTTGGCGGTTGCGTACTTACTTGCGTACCATAATAAATTTTGCCCTGACGACCGCCACGTGAGGCTGGCGGTGAATGCCAGCTAACAGCATCTGTTAGGACTTCGTTAATTACTGATGTAGTGACGCGGCGTTTATGTGACTCAGCTGCTATGTTGACAAATTCTAAAATCTTTTCTACCCGTTGTCCTGTTAAGGCACTAACAAAGATGGTTTCTGCCCAGTCAGTAAAATTTAGCCGTGCTTGCAGATTTTTTTCATAGTCGTAGATCGTGTAAGAGTCTTTTTCGACAGCATCCCACTTATTGACGACGATGATGCAAGCTCGACCTTCTTCGATAATCCGCCCAGCTAATTTTTGGTCTTGCTCGGTGACTCCATCAAGGGCATCTAAAACTAATAAAACCACATCGGCGCGACGAATTGCTTTGAAGGCACGGTTAATACTAAAGAATTCTGTACCGTATTCTATATGTTTCTTTTTGCGAATCCCGGCAGTGTCAATTAAACGGTAGGTTTGCCCATCTCGCTCCACGATGGTATCAATAGCATCGCGAGTTGTGCCGGAAATCGGGCTGACAATCGCCCTTTCCTCGCCAACGAAAGCGTTTAATAAACTTGATTTACCAACATTTGGTCGCCCGATAATTGCGACTTTGATTTCATTAGTTTCCGGTACTTCATCAACGGTAGGAATGTGATTAATTAACTCGTCTAGGATTTCTCCCGTACCGCTACCATGAATTGCGGAGATCGGGAAAGGTTCGCCTAATCCTAATTCCCAAAATTCAGCTGCTTGAATTAAACCTTGTTCTGGAGATTCACATTTATTCACAGCTAGTAAGACGGGTACAGGTTGTTGGCGCAACCATTCAGCGATTTCTTCATCAGCTGATGAGGGCCCTGTTTGACCGTCTACTACAAAAATCGCGGCACTAGCTTCTGTAAGGGCTGTTAATGCCTGTTGGCGAATCAGTGGCAGGAATTCGGTATCATCGTTAAATACTAAGCCACCAGTATCTACTACTAAAAACTCGCGATCGCTCCAGTAAGCTGGCATGTAAGTGCGATCGCGTGTTACACCCGGTTCATCGTGGACAATCGCCGTTTGTTCCCCGGCGAGACGATTAACCAGGGTGGATTTGCCTACATTAGGCCGTCCGATAATTGCAACAATTGGCAGTCCCATAAAACCAGGGTAAGTAAGAGACGTAGTATATCACGTCTCTCTATTTTAACTACTTTAATTCTTTATTTAATTTCTCAACCCCAAAGATGATTGTCCGTCAAATTTAAAGAAATAGCATAACGGAAAATCTGGCGGTCACGTCGAAGGAGATTGTGCCTTGAGAAATCGTAAGTGGCTTGTCAAAGCTAGGAAGTCAGTCTGGCGATTTTTAGGATGGTGCTTTCTGTTAGGCTGTTGTACTCTAATATACGCCAAGTTAATTGAACCGAATTGGATTGAGGTTAATTCTTTACAACTGACTCTACCGCATCTTTCATCGGAATTTAATGGCTATCGCATTGTACAAATTAGCGATATTCATCGGGATAGATGGATGACTCCACAACGTTTAGGGCGTGTTGTCCGTTTAGTCAACCAACAAAAACCAGACTTAGTAGCAATTACAGGGGATTTAATCACTCGTCATTCACCGAAATTAATTGCTTCTCTTGGGTTTCCCTTAGCTCAACTTACACCCAAAGATCAGACTGTGGCTGTATTAGGTAATCATGACCACGACAACAATACCAAGGCAATTATACAAGTACTGGTACAAAGCGGTATATACCCTCTGATTAATGATGTTTACACGCTACAAAGGGGCAGCGCAATGTTGCATATCGCTGGGGTAGATGATGTGGGTATGGGTAAAGACCGTTTGGATTTGGTAATACAACAGTTACCTAATGAAGGAGGAGTTATTTTATTAGCACACGAACCAGATTTTGCAAATACCAGTGCTGCTACAGAACGGTTTGACTTGCAACTATCGGGACATTCTCACGGTGGACAAATGCGTCTACCTTTTTTCAAGCCGCTGGTCTTACCGCCTTGGGGCGAACAGTATTACTGGGGAAAATATCAAGTAGGAAACATGCTTTTATACACTAACCGCGGCTTAGGTATGACAGGACTGCATTTGCGATTGTTTGCTCGTCCTGAGATTACGGTGTTTACCTTGGTTGCACCTAATTCTTGATAGCAAGATATTCGTCGGGCCATCCTTGATTTTGAGCCACACATTGTCCATTTTTCTGGACATGGAGCAGCAGAAGAAGGTTTAGTATTTGAGGATGAGACAGGGCAACAGAAGTTAGTAAATGTACAGGCACTAGCTGGATTATTTGAGTTATTTGCCGATCGAGTGGAGTGTATATTACTCAATGCCTGCTATTCTGAAATTCAAGCTAAAGCGATCGCTCAACATATTGAGTATGTGATTGGTATGAGCCAAGAAATTGGCGATCGAGCTGCGATTGAATTTAGTGTTGGTTTTTATGATGCTCTAGGTGCTGGAAGAAATATTGAAGTTGCGTATAAATTTGCTTGTAATGCTATCCAAATAGCAAGTATTCCAGAATATCTAACTCCTAAACTTCTAAGAAAGAACCAGTTTGATTTGCAACCATCACCTATAATCATTTCATGCGGTTCTATCGATCGCGATTGTGATAAGAGAGTATCTATTTATCACCCACCTTCAATTGAACAGCATTTTACTCTACCTTCCCCTGTTAGCGGTGAATTGCCACATGCGATTGAGCCGACTGTTAGCAAATTCGATTCTTCCTTTCCAGCGCACAGAGAAGTAGAATTTAGATCAACCTTGCCAGTATCTTCATTAGCAGCAATCGATGAACTTCATTCTGAGAAAGGAGTAGACTACACGCAATTGCGAAATCTGCTGGCAACAGGCAAGTGGAAAGAAGCGGATGAAGAAACTCTAACAGTTATGCTCAAGGTAGCTGGCAGAGAAAAACAAGGCTCCTTAATGTTGAATCCATTAATAATTTTCCCTGTACTGACTTACGTATTATTGACCAACTATGGGTAAATTATAGCAATGGTAATTTCGGCTTTAGTGTACAAAAGCTTATTTGGACAATTGTTGTTGGTAATACTGATATTGATTTGTTAACCTTTAGCAGGTTTGGAGATATAGTTGGCTGGCGTGTAAAAGATAACTGGAAAGCCCACTCAAAACTTACTTTTGAAACTACCGCTCCTCCAGGACATCTGCCAGCATACTTTTTAGGAGATTTATCATATACCAGCAGGTTCATGTTTATGGGCGATATTGAAAGATTTTATATAGCAATAAAAATCCTCTCTTCTCTAGCATCTAGACTTATCAAGTGTAACTTATAAAGACTTAAAGATTACAATAAGAGTCAACTCAAATGGTGGAATTAAAAGATTTGCTTAGACAAGAAATCGAGAATCTGAATGAAGAACAACTTAAGCAAGTTAGTGATTTTATTGCTTTCTTGAAATTCCGCAATCAAACAGTAAATTGGCAAATAGATAAAAATAAGTTAGCTTCTCTCTACAGTGAATTTGCTGAAGAAGACCGCGAACTAGCCGAAGAAGGATTAGATGAATACGCAGAATTCTTAAGGCAAGAAGACTTGAAATGACACTTAAAAGAGGAGAGATTTGGCTGGCAAATTTAAACCCAACCAAAAGTTCTGAGCAAGGAGGAACTAGACCTGTAATTCTTTTTCAGAATGAAATTGTTTCTCAATTTTCTACAACTGTCATTATTATTCCCTTAACTACTAATTTGCGTCGTGCGTCTTTACCAACATGCTTCTTAATTACGGCTCCAGAAGGAGGATTAGAGCGCGATTCAGTATCTTTATGTTATCAATTACGAGTGATAGATCGAGCAAGATTGCAGGGAAAATTGGGAAAACTGAGTCTAGAAATAATGACAAATTTAGAGGGTAAAGTCTTATTAACGTTGGGATATGAGTTTTAAATATATAGCTATCCACAAACTCGTCGTTGACATTGCCTTCTGGCAGCGCCAAAAATTATTCTAGAATCAGTTTTTATCTATGGTTACTTTAACTATGAGAAAGCCACGCAGATACGCTTTACTCGTTGGCGGGAACTAATACTGAGCCGTGGTCAATTACTTGGTATCTAGCTTCTCTGGTGAAAATTACTCGACAATTTACACCACCGTAATTTTTGCAGGTTTGTAGAGCATAACGTCCCGCGATCGCTCTACCCTTTCTTGGGTTATTGGTATCATACCCCCAGCCTGTACCATAAGCACCATTGGAACCAACTGCTAAGGCTCCCCAAGCATTTTTAAACCATAGTGGAACTGAACAATCTTTGGCGCGAGATTGTTGTTGACAATTATAAAGAGCGCCACGTTCAGCTTCTTGCCGTGACAAACCAGTTGCCGAAGCATAAACTTTTGTTGAGCGAGAATAGGCGATCGCTCCAAACACATCTGAGCTAGATTGAGCTTGGGCAACTTGTGGCAACCCAGGTAAAATTGATAACGCTGTAGCTGCTGCAAAGAAAGTTTTTTGTAGTCTATTTGCCAACATAATTTTTCATTGAACTCTAGTAACCAACTACAGTTCCATATGTAAGCATTTCGGATATTATGCAGTTTGTTCTGGTTCTATTGGTAACTTATCGCCAATTTTTGGTTCAGTACCCGCAAGTAGCCGCTCAATATTAGTGCGGTGGCGCAAAATCACATACAAGCCACCGACAACACCAAATAGCACATAGGGTAAGGGTAAATGGAAAATAACCATGAAAATGGAAACTACGATCGCGCCTGCAATAGAACTTAAAGATACAATCCGCGATATCGCCACTACAACAGCAAACACACCGGCTGTTGCCAAACCTACCTGCCAACTCATTGCCAACAAAATTCCTAAACTGGTAGCAACAGATTTACCACCAGTAAAGCCTAAAAAAATGGATTTACTGTGTCCGAGAATAGCAGCTAAACCGATTAAAGTGACTATCCAAGGTTGCCACAGTTTCACATCTACCGTTGGGGGGATTAAATTTTGACTGGAAGCAAAGTTAAATAACCAGTAAGCTAGGGCGATCGCTAATACTCCCTTCAAGCAATCAAGTACTAAAACGAATGCTCCTGGCCCTTTCCCCAAGGTTCTTAACACATTAGTGGCTCCCGTTGAGCCAGAACCAATTTCTCGAATATCAATACCTTTTAACTGCTTGACAGCAATGTAGCCTGTAGGAAAAGAACCCAGCAGGTAGGCTACAAGCAATATTGCCCCACACAAAGTTAACCAAATAGCCATAAATAGTTGACTGTTAACTGATAACGGATGACAGATGACTAATCAAAAATCATTATCATAATTTCTCACAGTTTTGGGGTCAGGGGCAAAGGCTAACCACAGGGGAAATTGCAGCAATGCCAGACTGATTTGCTCTTCAGAATCGTCAATGAGAATCAAAGGTAGTTGATTTGCTTTTACCAATCGGTCTGCTTTTTGCGCCAAGGCTTCTGGTGTTTCAAATAATACCACACCCCGATCTGGTCCGAAATCTGGACGACCGATTCCCAGACAGTCTTGCAAACCACGCCGCCATTCACCTAAACGTTCTGGTGTATTCGCTAAAACTAATGTACGGACGCGATCGCCATACAGCTTGTGTAATATCGAAATTACTGCTGAACCAATCAGAATATTCTGTAGGCGGCTACCCATCGTCCGCAAAGCACCGCGTCCACCTTGGCTGAAAAACCAATTGGAAGCGCGTTCAGCGTGGACTGGTTCAAAGGTGCGGCGTAGTTGCCACGCGGGGCCATAATAATCTGGTTGATTGCGGTATTGGTCGATTAGACGACGAATTTGCTTTGTTGTATCTTGAAACTGCTGTGGGGCAAACTGTGGTATTCCAGGTTGGGGTTCAGCTTGCTTGATTTCTTTAACACTTGGTTTTTCTCGTTCTGTCACAGCAGGAGGAACTAATTGTAACTGCTCTGCTGCTGCTGCCAAATCCTGTAGGCTACCCGTGAGATAGTCTTTAAAACCCTGTACCCTAATTGCTAAGTCTTGAGATGTTCCCGCAAAAGTGGTTCGCATTTCGTTACGAATGCGTTCTTGACGGCGTTCTAACTGTTCTACAGAAATTTGCAGCGTCTGTTTGCGTTGTTCTAACTGCACCAACGACTCTTGTACGAGTCTTCCTAGTGAAGTCTGAGTCTCACTTAGTTGTGCCTGAAGAGTTGTATAAGAATTTTGCAGATTGGCTATTTCTTCTTTGAGGGCTGCTTCAGTGCGTTGCAACTCTGCTACTCGGTTTACTGCTTGTGCGTACAGTGAATTCTCGTCTGATTTTGATTCTATTTCTGACCCCAGTGCGGCAGTTTCTGCTTCTAACTGTACAGCAAATTCGGCATCTGGCTTTTCTATTAGCTCATCGCCAGATGTCACTTCTGCATTAGAGATGGGTGGCTGGGAATTTGCGTCATCTAGTTGTGTCTCAACTGATGAAGTTTGCATTTCTGTTTTCTGGACTGAGTCTACAGATGAGTTTTCTAGATTTTTAACTGTAGAGTTTTGTTCTTGTACTTGCTCCAACCACTCATCATTGAGTTCTGGGGTTTGAGATTCCTCGGGATTCATAAATAATAATGCAATTCCTATGACGCAAATAAATAGCTTTCAGAAATATACAACTGACTTGCTTAGAATGTGCTAATAAATGCTATTTACTTAGCACTAGGGCATTAAATACGTGGGCAACGTTGTTCTAAGCAAGTTTTCAGGGTGTTTGGATCGAACAAAATCGGTAAAAAATGAATACTTTTGATTTCTTTGAAGTAAAACAGGATAGGAACTCTATCCCAGAAGATACGCCAATTTTGCCATTCCTGGTAAGGAAAGCGGCGAATTAATTTTTCGCCTCTGTAAATATCTAAGTCTGTAGCGGTGAATTGCAAACGCAACGTTACAGTTTGAAACAAAAGAAACAACCCAAATAATGATATAGCTGCTCCTATCCAAGGTTGGATAATCAGTAATGGAATAGCAGCAAATACCAACACTATAGGGATATTGTAACTAGGTTTAAGTTCTACGGTTGATGTCAAGTTAGGCGCAAATGAACTAGTCACAGTTTCAAATCCTGCTTTGTTAGTAAACATCTCTCCTATTTTAAGAGTTAGGGGTCATAAGTTAAGAGTTAGGAGTTTGGAGTTAGGAGGTACAGGGCGCAGGAGAACTTGTTACGAGTCTTTCCTCTTACCCCCTATCTTCCAACTTTCAAGTAGGGGCGCACAAGGCATTGCGCCCCTAACTCTTGTACAGACGCGTAGACGCTCGTAAGAGTATAATCACGTCTGTACTCAGCATTCCTAGAATCCTTGCAAAAGTGCGCTGCCAGTTCCTTGAAACATTAACCATGAAAGAAAGAAGTTGCTAACAAATATAATCAGCAAGGCGGTAACAACAGCAGTTGTAGTCGATTGTCCCACGCCTTTGGCTCCTCCCGTAGTTGTCAAACCCCAACTGCAACCAATTACGGCGATTAACAAACCAAAGCAACACGCCTTAACCATGGCGCTAACAATATCCCAGACACCCACAAGGTTACGGGCTGAGTCTAGAAATACGCTGTCAGAAATACTATATATATTCGTCGCAATTATCAATCCTCCCACCATCCCTGTCACCAAAGATAGAAGAGTTAAAATGGGCAGCATTAAGCAGCAAGCAAGCATGCGGGGAATAACTAGATAGTCAATTGGATCGGTTCTTAAAATCAACATAGCGTCGATTTGTTCGGTTACCCGCATGGTACCAATTTCTGCTGCAAAGGCAGATCCAACTCGCCCCGCTAAAACCACCGCTGTCAACACGGGAGACAGTTCTCTTGTCAATGCTACCGCCAGCACTCCGCCGACAAGATTTCCAGCACCAAAGTTGATAAACTCTCGCGCTACCTGAATGGTAAATACTGCACCGACAAAAACAGCCGTCAATAGGGCAATGAACAGGGAATCTGGACCAACGGCTGCCATTTGATCTAAAGTATTACGCCAATTGATTTTGCCCTTCAGTAGGTGAACTATCACTTGTCCACCCAGGAAAATGGCTGCCAGCAGCCGCTGACTCCATGCTCCTAAACTGGATTTGGATGTAGTCTCGCTCAATGTTCTTTAGCTAACTCGGTAACTGCATTAAGAATAGCGGAATTTATTAGTCATTAGTTAGGAGAGACGCGATTAATCGCATTTGTACAAGAGGTTAGTTGTCAGTGGTTCTTCTTCCCCTGCTACTTTGGCCTCCATTGCTCTCCCTACTCTTTTATCTCTCCCACGCCTTTAGTCTGGGTGAAACATTAACTTAGTTTAAAGCTATTCTCAGAAAATACAGGTGCGTTAAGATGATATTTTGCTGCATTACAACAAAGAAATTTTGGGTCAAAGCCCGATTTGACAAGGCTTTTATAGAATTTTGAACTTGTTAGAGCTAAATGCATCTTGTGTAACAAGTAACGGTTTATTTTAATGAAAACTTAAGATTTTTGACATCTTGGTTGCGACCGAGCGATCGCTCGTATTGTAGAAGATGAAGTTTAGCTTTTTAGCTATTGTTCACCTATTCGCGGAGCCTGCCCTCAATGAGCATGTTTACTAATTTTCTCCGTTCCCTGCTGCTCACGATTGTTTTCAGTTTTGCCGTCCCCATGTTCTTAGTCGGTGGCGTATTGTTCCTTTTACCCTTGATGGGTCATCTTCCTGGGTTACAAGGGGCGACTGAGGCGAGTGCTACTCGCATATTGCATTTTCTCGCTATTTTTGGCAGTGGAACAGCCTTTCGCGGTTTATTAGTAATTAGTTTGACTTGTAGTTTCGTTGGAGCATTGTTTGATACTTACGCTTACTACCGTTGTCAAATTTTACGCATAGATTCATAGGCAACCAGAAGGCAATGTCAGGTGTTCACGCCCCGATGTGAGTTGAAAATACTGCTAGCCATAACCTAGGCAGAGATTAGGATTTTTTAATTTATCTATAATTGTATCGATTACATAAGTATTTATTAATCATAGATATCTGTTGCTCAAGACTATAGCCGCTTGTAGTGAAGTCTGAATTAAAAGCTGTAACTCCTGAGGTGAGATGCATTAAGCGATATCTAGTAGTACGCCAAGGGAACTTTGTTATGGTAATAAGCTGGGCAGGATTATTGTTAGTTACTTCTTCACTCCCCCTGCTTCCCCTGCTCCCCCTGCCTGCCCTCACCCGACAATTTTGGGTTGCCAGACTACTAGCAACCGACCACTAATGTAATGAGAGTAGCAAATAAACATACACGCAAAAATTAAAAATTTCATTAAAATGCTGAATAGCACAATGCCTACTGATTTTTCTCAACAGAACAAAGAAAAATAGGACGTTTGACCGCTGGGCATTTTATATTGAGTTTATTACGAGGTTTTTTAGCTGCTCATGGTTTGGCCTTTTAAGTCCAAGTTTCGTAAACAAATTGCCCGGATTGAAATTACTGGTGCGATCGCTAGTTCTACTCGCAAACGCGTGTTAGAAGCTCTAAAAACCGTAGAAGAAAAAAAGTTTCCAGCTTTACTACTACGCATTGATAGTCCTGGAGGCACAGTCGGAGATTCTCAAGAAATCTACAGTGCCCTCAAGCGTTTACGCGAAAAAACCAAAATCGTTGCCAGCTTTGGCAATATTTCAGCTTCTGGTGGTGTCTACATCGGTATGGGAGCCGAACACATCATGGCTAACCCCGGTACAATTACGGGTAGCATTGGTGTAATTCTGCGTGGTAATAACTTAGAACGCTTGCTGGAAAAAGTCGGTGTTTCTTTTAAAGTCATTAAGTCTGGCCCTTACAAAGACATTTTGGCCTTCGACCGAGAACTGACCGAACCCGAACAAAACATTTTGCAAGAGTTGATTGATACTAGTTATCAGCAATTTGTGCAAACAGTAGCTGAGGGGCGTTCTTTGGCAGTAGACACTGTGAAAAGTTTCGCTGATGGTCGGATTTTCACCGGGCAGCAAGCTTTAGAATTGGGTGTTGTAGACCGCCTGGGAACAGAAGAAGATGCGCGTCGCTGGACGGCAGAATTAGTTGGCCTCGATCCTGAGAAAACACCTTGTTATACGCTAGAAGAACGAAAACCTTTGTTGAGCCGTGTTCTGCCAGGGAGTCGTCAGATTTCATCGCGACTTGCGGCAGGTGTTGACTGGCTCGAATTTGAAATGTCAACCAGTGGTCTACCACTGTGGTTATATCGACCGTAAATAGTCAGTAAGCTAATCGTCATTTAAATTGAATCCCCGCGTCACCTCTTCCCCGCGTCTTTCTGAGGCTAAGGTTATGCAACTTAAAAGCACATCAGCTTAGTCAACGGTCAATAGTCAGTTGTTGGGAGGCAGTGAGTAGGGAAGGCGGGGGAAGGCTTCGCTAGGGCAAAGGGAAAAGGAACTAAACAAAGTTCTTCCCTTTTCCCACCCGAAGAGCTACTGACAACTGACAACTGACAACTGACAACTGATAATTTAAGGAGGATTTTGTCGTGGAGTGGCAAATGCGGGCTATTCGTGGAGCAACAACTGTTTCAGAAAATACCAAAGAAGCAATCCAAGAAGCGGTGACGGAACTGCTAGACGAACTGGAAAGGCGAAATCAACTCCAGCCAGAGGAGATGATTAGTGTGACTTTCTCTGTGACACGAGATTTGGATGCGATTTTTCCAGCTGCGATCGCTAGAGCGCGTCCAGGTTGGGATAATGTGGCTATGTTAGATGTGCAGCAAATGCACGTCGAGGGCAGTTTACAACGTTGCATTCGATTTTTAATTCACGCCTACTTGCCAGCTTCCACCCCAATACAACATATATATCTACGTAACGCTGCCGATTTGCGTCCAGACTGGAGTTTGCCCCAATCTTTACAAGCATCACAGCCAGCAGTTAAGTCCAAAGTGGAAAATACTCACGTCAATTTTCTGTAAAAATCATTACAAAACAAGCTATTACAGTAGTAACATTGCTATTGGCAAAAGCATATTTACTGAGCGTGAAACTCGTAAAGTATAAGAACTCACGTTTAATTAGGATAGAAAGTGCGATCGCATTAAACCAAAGCATTTTTCAGCCTACACCTTCTAATTCCCCATGCAAAAAGCGCCCTCTTAGTGAGGGCGCTTTCGATTTCAGCTAAAACGAATTATGATTAACCGTTGATAGCAGGAGCAGTAAGAGCCACAGGAGCAACATCACCTGCTGCCAAATCGAGAGGGAAGTTGTGAGCATTGCGCTCGTGCATCACTTCCATACCCAGGTTAGCGCGGTTGATGATATCAGCCCAGGTGTTGATGACGCGACCCTGAGAATCAATCACAGACTGGTTGAAGTTGAAACCGTTCAAGTTGAACGCCATTGTGCTAACACCCAACGCAGTGAACCAGATACCGATTACGGGCCAAGCAGCTAGGAAGAAGTGCAGAGAACGGCTGTTGTTGAAACTCGCGTATTGG
>LXQD01000301.1 GCA_003326215.1 Nostoc minutum NIES-26
GCGATGATGAAGCAGGTGGTTGCTGCTAGCAGGGTGGGTATCATCAGTACGCCGAACCAGCCGATGTAAAGTCTGTTGTTGGTGCTGGTAATCCACTCGCAGAAGCGATCCCAGACGTTGGCGCTTTGGCGCTGTTGAATGGTTGCTGTCATGGTTTTATAATTGCGATTTGTTTTTTATGAATGAATCAAGCGTGTTTGTTTTCGCTTGTGACAGTAATTTACACTACTTTACAAAACTTAATCAAGTACTTTAACTTTTGTATCAACAATACCTGCTATTAGTTTTGCTTATTTAAAACTATAATTACGACGCAGTTGCGGACTTGTTGCAACTGTGGCAGTCTGCGACTTGTAAACGAGGAGTAGGGAGTTAGGGGAGATGAGAGGCCACAGAGAGTTCTTTCTTTTGTCTGAAGTACAATTATGTAAAACACTCAGGAATGTCAATTTTGACCGATGACTGTTGACTGTTGGCTGTCAGCAACTTCAAGTCGGATAATTAATTTCTTGGAATTGCTCTGATTATTAATTAGTAATTTTATTAAAGACTAAGTAGGTAGACATAATTAAATGTAAGATGTCATTGCGAGGAACGAAGCAATCGCAAAGACTGGGCTTCGTTCCTCACAATGACAGAACATATTATATTTATTTGCGCCGATCTACTTAGTAAATAGTTTTAATGAAACTGTATTCACCTTTTTATTTAGCAATTGCTATTGTTGTTCTTGCCTCCTGCCAACCATCGGATATTCGATCGACAACACCAATTGTTACTACTCAGGCAACCCCATCTCAAAAGATAGTGACTCTAGATCAAAATTTTAAGATAGAAATGGGTCAAACTATCTATGTTCCTGTCTATTCTCATATATATCATCACAATCGGCAGGAGATTTTTAATTTAGCAGTTACGCTCAGTATTCGTAATACAGATTTGACTAATTCTCTGATCGTTACTTCTGTTCGCTATTATGACTCAAATGGTAAATTAGTTAAGCAGTATTTGGAGCGTCCTATTCAACTTGATGCTTTAGCTTCTTATGATTTTTTTGTAAATAGAAATGACACCAGTGGAGGTTTAGGAGCCAACTTTATTGTAGAGTGGGTAGCCCAAACAAAAATATCTGAGCCGATAGTAGAGGCAGTGATGATTGGTACTGACTATCAGCAAGGAATTTCTTTTATCAGTCCTGGTAGAGTTATTAAAAGCCAAAACAATTACAAAAAGTAGACCTAGCAAGGCTGTCACCAGAAGTTCGCCGTTACAACCAAGCACAGATTGTGAGCAATGAGATATCCTTTCAGGAACTAAAAATTAACTGTTTTCAGTCATTACAGACTTGTATTGAACAACAACAGTCTCCTAAAATCAGGTTATTATCGTTTTCTTAGTTTAATGACTCCTGACCTTATTTGTCTGCTAATTCTGGCGCTCTGGTCGATTCCGCTTAATCACATTCCCGCGCTTGCTCGTGTAGCCCACTCAGATATTAGTTGGGGAATGGGAAACCGCGAAAAGATGCCTGAGGTTCCACCTTGGGTTGGACGCGCAGATCGAGCTCAGCGAAATCACCATGATAATTTAGCCATGATTGCAGTAGTTATTCTCACTGCACAAGTGACAGGGCAAAGCGATAGTGTCACTGCACTCGCATCGGTCGTTATTGTCGTACTAAGAATATTGCACAGTCTTGTTTACATTTTTGGCATCACGGCTATTCGTTCACTGGCTTACTTTGGTGCTGTGTTAGGATTATTGGCGATCGTTTGGCGAATTTTTACTTAAAGCAGACTGTTTACAAGCTAAGCTCCATAAGGGTTTTAGCCTATACATAGACGCTTTTAGCGGCTTGCCGGAGGCATCGCTGAAAGTGAAAATTGATAAAGTCGAGCTAAGTAGTATATTCTGCGTTAATTTTCACGTAGTCATAACTCAGATCGCAACCCCAAGCTTTACCAGAACCATAGCCATTGCCAACACTGACTGCAATGATAACTGGATTGTCTAATCGTTGAGCCTTGATAGTGCCACGATCGCCTGACAAATCATTACTATTGTTAGTAGCAACAAAATCCTTGGGCAAGGGATAATTAACCGCAGCTTGTTTTAAATATGCACTCGCGGCTGGACGGTCGAATGGCAAAGGTTGACCGTTCTCGATCATTAAAAAATCTCCTAGCTGAATACGCAGGTTTTCTTGTTCAAAAGGTACACCTGCACGACCAGCAGCAGCAGCGATACGTCCCCAGTTGGGATCGCGTCCAAAGATTGCAGACTTGACTAAAGACGAACCAGCTATTGTTTTGGCTATTTGACGAGCTGAAAGTTCATCATGGGCCCCTGTTACTTGCACTTCAATTAGACAGGTTGCACCTTCACCGTCACGAGCGATCGCTTTTGCTAAATGCTGGCAAACTGCTGTTAGCATTGCCTCTAATTTTTCTGCTTCTGCACCCACTTCAGTAATTGCTGGCGTGCGAGATTGACCGTTTGCCAAGGCGATTAAGCTATCGTTAGTGCTAGTATCACCATCAACGGTAATGGAATTGAAACTTCTATCAGCTGCCCTTGCTAACATCTGCTGCCAAAGACCTGGTGAAACAGCTGCATCGCAGGTCACAAATGCCAGCATGGTTGCCATGTTGGGATGAATCATACCGGAACCTTTGGCTATGCCACCAATTCGCACGGGGCGATCGCCTATAGTTGTCTCTAGGGCAATGGATTTTGTGACTAAGTCTGTGGTGATAATCGCTCTTGCTGCTGCATCTGAGCCTGTTTCAGAGAGTGCTGCTACTAGTTTAGGAATCCCATTCCGCAAGGCATCCATTTTAATGCGTTGACCTATTACGCCAGTAGAAGCTAAGAGAATTGAATCGGGCAAAATATTCAACTCACGCGCCAATAACTCTGCACTTTCTTCAGCATCTTGCACGCCCTGTTTACCTGTAGCAGCGTTTGCTTGTCCGGCATTGCAGAGAATCGCACGAGCGCTATGTTTAGCTTGCAAGCGTTGGCGGCAATAATCTACGCAGGCGGCTTTAACTTGGCTAGTGGTGAATACACCAGCTGCGATCGCCTCTACATCCGACCATATCAAGGCTAAATCAGGTAATCCCGAAGGTTTCAGTCCTGCGGTTATTCCTGCCGCCCGATACCCTCTTGGGGCCGTGATCCCACCACTAATTTCCTGCCAGTCTGCCATTTCTCTTCCCTTACAACTATTTAGCCGCTCGACTGGCGATTATACCAAGTCTTATTCATCTAATTATTGGTTTGTTAGTTATTTATAACTACGTACTGAGCAGGTGGCGGAATGAGGATACGCAAGGACAAGGGAGCGTTAGAACTTTAAGCATCCACCTCAAAGACTTATATATCTCCCTCAAAGACTCAAATTCCTAACTCTTGTACAGACGCGTAGACGCTCGTAAGAGCGGCTTCTCGTAAGAGTATAATCGCGTCTCTCAGCACTCATCAAAATGCAAAAAAGGAGAGCCACTTGGGCAGCTCTCCAGATCATCAGGGTGCATCTACTTAGCACAGTATAGCATTTTTGCCATGAGGAGTAATACCCATTATTTATTTTTTGTATAAATATTTTTAAGAAAATTCTCGGTGTATACTTAACTGAAAAAATTATAATTGAAATATAGTAACTTTGATTACTACTAATAAATATATAATGTGCAGTGTCCCTAAAATTTAATACTGAAAAAAATAAAGAGAGCTACTTGGGCAGCTCTCCCGATCGTTAGGGTATATCTACTAAACACAGAATAGCGTTTTAGGTGTGAGGGGTGTCACCTATTTTCCTGTGTGTTTTGTAAAAATATGATGAAGAAATTTACGATGATTAAGTATTTGCTACTGGGATAAAATTGGTAAACAATCCCATTCTCTATAGTTATGAAATCACATGTAATTTAATATGCTATGAGCGAATTAACAATCAATCTAAATCTAGGATTAGCCATATTGGGACTTCCAAAATATCAATGTTGACCGAAATTAATATACAAGTCCAAGATCGAGATGATGGCTTGGCCAATGCTAAAGACGAACGCCTTGACCGCTACCTTTCCCAAACATTACCAGACTTCTCTCGTTCCCGCATTCAACAGTTAATTGAACAGGGTAACGTCCAACTCAACGGTACAGTCTGCACAACCAAAAAGATAACTGTCAAAGCAGGCGATCGCATCACTCTTGAAATCCCAGAAGCGCAACCCCTAAAATTGCAAGCAGAAGAGATACCTTTAGATATCCTCTACGAAGACGATCAATTACTCATTCTCAATAAACCTGCGGGCTTAGTCGTGCATCCTGCACCCGGTCATCCAGATGGCACACTGGTAAATGCTTTGTTGGCACACTGTCCTAGCTTACCAGGAATTGGGGGAGTCCAACGTCCGGGAATTGTCCATCGATTAGATAAGGATACAACAGGGGCGATCGCTATTGCCAAAACAGATATTGCCTATCAGCACTTGCAAGCACAACTCCAAGCAAAAACCGCACGGCGAGAATATCTAGGTGTGGTTTACGGTGCGCCAAAAGTTGAAAGTGGTACTATAGACTTGCCCATTGGCCGCCATCCGCAAGACCGCAAGAAAATGGCAGTGATACCCACAGAACAAGGCGGAAGGTCTGCCATCACTCATTGGCGAATACTAGAACGTTTAGGAAACTATACATTAATCCACTTTCAATTAGAAACTGGACGTACCCATCAAATTCGCGTCCACAGTGCCAAAATAGGTCATCCCATTGTCGGCGACCCAGTTTATGGTTCTGGTCGGTCTGTGGGAGTAAACTTGCCAGGTCAAGCACTGCACGCTTGGCGACTCAAGTTGCAACATCCAGTATCTGAGGAAGGGATTGAAGTAACAGCCCCCCCTCCCCAAACTTTGACAACTCTATTAGAAATTCTCCGGCGTCGAGTCGCAATTTCTTCATAGAATGATTAGGTACTGGGGGACAAATCAATTAAAAATTAAAAATGTAAAATTAAAAATTTTTAATTCTCCAAAGAATCTACCCAATCCCTAATCGCCGATGACAAAGTCGCAACTCAGTGAAAAAGTTTTAGAACTAATTCAAAAAGCCCGGATCGTTAGCTTTGCTACTTGGCAAGACACCCATCCAACAGAGGCAATTCACCGATTCCAGGCAGCCGATGACCAAGGACGCTACCTAACAGACGAAGATTTTCAGCAGCTTCAGAGACTTGTACCAGCCACAGCAGAATTGATTCTAGTGGCACAGATGTTGCGCGATCGCGTCAGCGATATCGTTCATGAAGCGAGAAACGAGGTTTTAACTACCTTCCCCAGCATTACTCAACCCGGTGGCGGACTCTATCCCCCTGAACGAGCTGAGGCTTGCTGGCGGGACTTCTGGCACTTCCTGCGCTGTATCACCTACGGTATTGCCGGAGGTCGCACCGACTACACTAGTAGCGAAGGTTTGCAGTATATGCAACTGCTTTATCAAGAATTGCAAGTGCCGTTAGACGCGATGGTACTGGGACTAGAAGGTATCAAAGCTGCGAGTTTAAAGCGCGTAGAACCGCAGCAGCAACAAGTGCTTTCCCCATATTTCGATCGCTTGGTTGGACAATTGAAAAAGTTCAGAGAGTAAAGAATCAAATTAGTCGGATTCTTTATCCTACACTCAGCCACCATTGAAGATAGGCTGGAATTAAAGGTTTTATTAACAAGAGTTAAAAATTGTGACTGATATACTTCTAGGGCGGATGTTGCTCTCCCATAACTTCGATGTTTCAACCGACATCGTTCCAGCCCTCAGTCGGGAAGAATTTGCAGAAGTATTTATAGAGGGCTTGGCTGCTCATAAACACCTTAAATGCCGACTGGTGGATAATCCCCATTGGATTGTAGAGGTCTTGTTTCCTACAGAGGAATTTTCACCCCAAAAGGTGGGAGAACTGTGTGGTTATGCACTCTTGGAGAAGCGTCGGACACAGCGATCGCCAAGTGTCTCCCCAGGAGAATTTCATTCAGCATCTATGCCAGAGATTTTGGTCTTAGGAGGCATCAAGACGACCCCTCCGACAAGCAATTCACCCGATGCCCTGCAACCAGGAAATTGGGGCGTGGATGTGGTAGAAACCCTTTCATCTGAAGCATTTTTGCAGGCGATCGCTTGGGATGCCACCATTGCCCAAAAGCCCACTGACAGCATTTTCAAAATCGAACTCAAGAACTAGGGATTGGGGACTTTAACAAGCAGAAGGGCGCAGGGGAAAGACTTGTAGCAATTTATCCTCTACTCCCCAACTCCCCACTCCCAAGTCCCCATTCTCAACTCCCAACTCCCTACTATGTCCTCTCTCAACAATGAACTAATCCGAGCAGTCGTCCGAGGTGATGCTACCACTGTAGAAGCATTATTAGCTCAAGGTGCAGATGCAAATACAACTGGTGGTGTAACACCTGTCGGAGCCAGCAACACTGCTCTTATGTGGGCAGCCGCAGATGGATATCTCGATATTGTGAATTTACTGCTTGCCCACGGTGCCGATGTGAATGTCAAGAATGTGGCAAACTACACAGCGCTGATGTATGCGGCTGAATCAGATTACCGGAATATTGTTTCGGTCTTGCTCGATCGCGATCCCACTATCCACGATCGCAATCACTACGGTGAGACAGTCCTAATGTCGATGTCGCGGCACGGTGAAACCGACACTGTGCAACGCTTGGTAGCAATGGGAGCCGAAGTGAATGCCACTAATAAAATTGGCAATACGGCATTGTACTTAGCAGCAGAAAATAGTCACCCATATACCGTGAAAGCGCTCATCGAACTGGGTGGAGAGGTGAATACTGAAAACCTCGGTGGTTGGACTCCACTGATGATGGCTTCCGCACGGGGCGATTTGGAAACAATGACAATTTTGCTGGAGCATGGCGCAGATTTCCGCCCTCAAAATCGCTGGGGTGGAACAGCATTGAGTGAAGCCCGAAAATCCTTCCGTTCCCATGAGGCGGCAGAACTATTAATCAGGGCAGGAGCAACGGAGTGAGTCAAGAGTTATATAGCTAATTATTGCACCGCATAAAATGCCATTTATTGTGGCAATTAGAAGTAATCACGCTGTCTGAATGCCTTCTGAGCAAAGGGTTAGATTCAATCAATGGAAACAATTTAAATGAATTTTCTCCAATGGTAATTGTGAAGAGCGCTACATATAAGAAATCATCTTTAGCAAGCGAAGAACTTGGAGGTATTGGCAAATTACAACGGATATAACAAAGCTGCCTGATAATTCCACTTGGTATGTAATGACTAATTCCTGGCTGTGGAGGCTTAGACGCTGGGCAGCCTCGCGGTGCGTTCCCGTTCGCGCAGCGTCTCCGTTAGGAGAAGGGTAGCAGCAAGTCTGTTGTGTGAATTTGAGATGCTCCCGCTACACCGCTTGCGGTTAGCAACGAGAGTTGTCACATAGCGTCGCGGGCAAACAACGACTCCAGGTAAATTTGCGGAAAGTAGTGTTAATTAGATGTATTGCTTTACAGTTCCGCCTGAATTATTTTGATTAATTATGCAATTAGCTTGCTGTCCAGTTGTTTCTGCGTTCTCTTTCAAACTCTTAACCTGTTTACGCAAACGACGAATTATTCATAAAAATATAGTTTGGACTTTACCTAAATATTGATGTTGTCAATTGAAAGGTTGGCATTTTTTATCAAGGTTTGTAACATATGTTGAAAAACAGGAAATTATGTGGCTCTACGATTGCAGGAGCTATTTTTACAAGTTTAGTGGGAGCGATCGCAAGTGGATGTACGAGCATTGCAACTCCAAATGTGCAGCAAAGCAATAATGTTAATATTTACACTCCAAGTCAAACTGTTGGAGGCGAACGAGAAAAAAACTCCTCAACGGGAGCAAATCAAGCCCAGAACGTTCGATCCAGGACTAAAAATTCTGCCAATCCAGTCGAAAAACTCGATCTCAAAGAAGGTATGCCATATCAAAAAGCGCGAGAACTGGTGATTCAACAAGGTTGGCAACCCAACTTACAGGGGGATTCTCCCAATCTTCAGGATACGTCTGTAAGAGAATTATTTGATTTGGGGTATGAGGAGGTTAAAGACTGTTCGGGGACGGGAATAGGGGCTTGTCTATTTGAGTTTACCAACAAAGCTGGAGAACTCTTGTCGATCTCGGCGACGATAGCTGACCGCAGTAATAGAGAACGAGTGGTTTGGCGTTGGTCGATTGAGAAGGGAACAAATACTAATCAACAAACCTTGCTTTCTTCTAATCAAGAAAAACCACCGTTTATCGGCACTCGATTGTTTAATTTTCTAGGTGGAAATGGAACTGGTCAATCGATTGCGATCGCGCCTGACGGAACCACTATAATTAAGCTTAACGGTAAATTTAAAAGTTTGGTTCAATATAATGGTAAATTCTCCAATCCCATCATATTGCAAGATGGAAGTGGCTTAGGATTACTTTTAAAAGACGGTAAAATTTACAGCCTATCAACTGATGGACAAATAGCAAAAGGTTGTAAAGGTGAAGGAACAGTTTGTGAGTCATCTTTGCTCGAAGCATCATCTCCTCCAATTGCAGACGGGTTTTATATACTCGGAGGAACAGATCAAGGTTTGGAAGTAAAAGGGGAACAGTATCGATATTATGACGAGGAAGGAAATAAAGAGTGGAAACCAATTTCTGAGTTAAATTCCATCAAAGAAGGTTTGGTATTTGATGGAGAAAATTATTGGTGTATCCCTCCAAGACGCGAAACAGGAGTATGCTCTGAAAACGGCTGGATTCCATCGAGATAATTTTTGGCAACATCAAAATTGAAAATAAAAATATCTCAAACTAGCAAACTTCGTCTTTTTCGGAAGCGAAAAGATTGACCATTAATTATCCTAATTAAGAGTTGGTATCTAAGAGATGATTCGTAGCGGTTTGCAACAAGAAGTGCAAGCAATGAAAGCCATTGGTTGTCATGCAGTAATGAATTTAGATGGTGGTGCTTCCAAAGCTTTAGCTGCTAACGGTATTTTGGTTCCGGCTGGACGATCGCTGACTAACGTAATTGTAGTTTATGATGCCAAAAATCCTGCCCCTGATAGTTTACGATACGCGTGGTTGAGATTTAAAAAAGGCGATCGCCCAGCATAACCTAAGGTTTAGAAGCTTTTGTTTGCAGGGGTGCGATCGTCACGATTGGATTAGGAAGATTTGCGATCGTTACGAAGTTGGCATATCCATTCCACAGCTTTTCCAGTAGCTATCAAACAATCATGGTCGTCAAAACAGAGCATATACTGTGCGTCTTTTGATGTCACGTAAAATGGAAAGCCAATTGTTTCACTTAGGATAGAGGTTAAAGCTTTTCCAGATGGAATGAGCCACATATCTTTTTCTTCATCTGGGTTGACAAATAAGATAACTTCTCTTTCTTTGACATATTCCTCATATCTAATTCAAAAGCTGTATTCTCAATCTCATCAGCAAGAAATCCCATAATTAAACTTCCAGTTATTTCTCATCTTGTATCCTCTTCCTGTCTCTGCGACTTATCCCGTATCAATGACAACAGAGGAAATGCAAAAGGCAGTCTTAGACATTATTGAGCAGAAGCAGCGATCGCAAGACTCCTAAAAATCAGCTTAACACCCAGCATTTTCCATATCTTCAGGAATTGTTAACCACCTTGCTCGCAACCATAACCAAGGTGGTACAATCACATCCATGCTAGGGGTGCCTAAAATTTCAGGCTGAGATCACACCCTTAACACCTGAGTCTGGGTAATACCAGCGGAGGGAAGCTGTTTATTGAGGAATTAAATATGCGGACAGAATGGGTTGCCAAGCGGCGTGGGCAGAGTAATGTAACTCAAATGCACTATGCACGCCAAGGTGTTATCACCGAAGAAATGCACTACGTCGCCCAACGTGAAAATCTCCCCGCCGATCTCATTCGTGAGGAAGTGGCGCGGGGACGAATGATTATCCCTGCTAATATTAATCACACAAACTTAGAGCCGATGGCGATCGGTATCGCCTCTAAATGTAAAGTAAATGCCAACATCGGTGCTTCACCCAACTCTTCCAATCTCCAAGAAGAAGTGGATAAGCTAAATTTAGCGGTGAAGTATGGTGCTGATACTGTCATGGACTTGTCCACAGGCGGTGGTAATTTGGATGAAATTCGTACCGCCATTATTAACGCTTCGCCCGTTCCCATTGGGACAGTGCCAGTTTACCAAGCTTTAGAAAGCGTTCACGGCACAATTGAAAAGCTCACCCCTGATGACTTTCTCCATATCATCGAAAAACACGCCCAGCAAGGGGTAGATTATCAAACCATCCACGCTGGGATTTTGATTGAGCATTTGCCCTTGGTGAGAGACCGTCTCACTGGTATTGTCTCTCGTGGTGGCGGCATCCTAGCGCGGTGGATGCTGCATCATCACAAACAAAACCCCTTGTATACCCATTTCCGCGACATTATCGAGATTTTCAAAAAGTATGATGTCTCTTTTAGTTTGGGTGATTCCTTGCGTCCTGGCTGCACCCACGATGCCTCAGATGCCGCACAATTAGCGGAACTCAAAACCCTCGGACAACTCACTCGCAAAGCCTGGGAAGATAACGTACAAGTGATGGTAGAAGGCCCCGGACACGTCCCAATGGATCAAATTGAGTTCAACGTCCGCAAGCAGATGGAAGAGTGTTCTGAAGCACCTTTCTATGTGCTGGGGCCATTAGTGACAGATATTGCTCCTGGTTATGACCACATTACTTCAGCCATTGGGGCAGCAATGGCTGGATGGTACGGTACTGCAATGCTGTGCTATGTAACACCTAAAGAACATTTAGGATTACCCAACGCCGAAGATGTGCGAAATGGGTTAATTGCCTACAAGATAGCAGCACATGCGGCGGATATTGCTAGACATCGCCCAGCAGCAAGAGATAGAGATGATGAACTCTCTCGTGCCCGTTATAACTTCGACTGGAACCGTCAGTTTGAATTATCACTCGACCCAGAAAGAGCTAAGGAATATCACGACGAAACTCTACCAGCAGATATTTATAAAACTGCTGAGTTTTGTTCTATGTGCGGGCCGAAGTTCTGTCCGATGCAAACCAAAGTTGATGCTGATGCGCTGACAGAACTAGAGAAGTTCTTGGCGAAGGAAACAGTGACTCAAAGTTAATTCATCGCAACAAGCCTCAGACTAGCAGTCTGGGGCTATACAAACAAAGCCAATCCAAATTTGATAGTAATTACTCAAAGTACTGGCAAAAGTTGTGGTTTTATCGTAGCAATGATGAAAAATGCGATCGCCTTGATTTTGGGAAGTGCGAATCACAAGAAATCCGATAAAATTTTTAGCTAAAGCGATAAATAAGATGAAGTATGCAAACACTTTGCGAGCGCATACTTCATCTTAATTTATTAATAATGCCGTTCTACTTAATTGCCCAACTCCCGATACCGCTTTTGAATCTCCTCAATCGAAAACAAAGCCTCAAACTTTAACCCAGCAGACTGGTACAATTCTGCTCCCCCTTGTCTGCGGTCTACTAGTGCAATTACTTGCTCTACAGTATAACCTGCATCTTTGAGACGCTCAACTGCTTTCAGTGCAGACTGACCAGTAGTGACAACATCTTCCAAAACTACCACTTTTGCACCTTCTGGCAAAATCGGGCCTTCAATATAAGCTTTCGTTCCATAACCTTTGGCTTCCTTACGAATGATCAGCGCTGGTATCAATCGATTTTCATAGACAGAAACCACACTGACTGCGGTCACAATTGGATCGGCCCCCAATGTTAAACCAGCCACAGCTTGGGTATCTGTGGGTAATAGAGGGAACAACAACCGTCCAACAGCTAAAGCGCCTTGGGGGTGCAGTGTCACTTGAGTCTTATTGACGTAATAAGAGCTACGCAGCCCAGAAGCGAGTACAAAATCACCCTCTTGATAAGCGAGTTGAGTGAATAAATCTAGTAGCTTGTGACGCAGAGTTGTCAAATCAGCAGTAGCTGCCCAAATATTCGACTGGGTAGGAGTTTCAGTAGGATACGTCATTACAAAACATTAAAAGTTGTGCTACACCAAAGGTTGAACTCATCAGAGTTCTGAAATTAAGCATAAGTTAAGATTTGCCCAAAAATTGAGGAGTTAGGAATATGGGTATAAAAATTAAACCCCTGAGTGGTTTATTAGTGCTGCTAGCTACTGCGATTGCTTTTCCCTCCATTGCATTTGCTCAGACAGAAACACCAAATTACGAAACAACAAATGATGTGTTTGAGCGAGCTTATTTTCGACACGATCGCAACTTCTACGAGAATAATAGTAGTGTCAAACGCCAGCTAGACTCATTTCTTGGTTCTGGTTCGGTTTTCCGCAATTCCTTCCCAGAAAATGAAATTGCTCGTGATGCTGAGTTGGTTAACACTCTCTATCGGGATGTCCTTACTCAGCAGGTTGGCAACGATCCTTATATTCGTACTCCAGATTTACCGAATCCATATGATACATCGCTACTCATGTCCCCTCGCCTGAATGCCAACAAGCTAAAAGTCGGTACTGAATTCCGTTTTGAAAGTACATTACCACGTTAAGAGTGCTGTAGACGCTTCTGCGACTACTCTACTTTTCGAGAACGGCTTTGCCGAACGAGTTCTCCTTCGGAAAATTCGCAGTGTGGAGCCAAGGCTGTGCCTTGGTTCCTAAAATTGAATCGACTGGCGTTGCTGAGAGGGAGTTAAAAGTTAAAAATAAGGTTAACCTCTATTGTTAACTTCAACAGGGAGTGAAAAGTTAATTAACATAATTTATAACTCAGAACTCACGGCTCAGCACTCAGCACTATCTAAATCCAGGGTGCAGGAGTTGAACCTGCCTTGGGCGAATTATGAGTTCGCTGCCTCAACCGCTCGGCCAACCCTGGTCGAATTAAATTGTAGCTTAAGTTTACAGCTTGTGTAACCTCGAAGAATAACTTACCAGACTTTTATACTACATAATTTAAACATGAACTAGTGCAAACTAGTATTGATTAAGTTCCTTTAAGAATTGAGGCAGAAGGCTTCAATTCTCTTAATATAGACCAGCATTTTTCCGCAATAGCTTGTCAGCGATGAAAATAAATTCCACTGTACTTCTTACGTTGATTTTGTTAATCCTGATGTTGGGAGCAGGTTCTGTAAGTGCATTTTTGGGGTTTAACCTGGGGAGTTCAGCACTCAAAGGTGTAACAACACCAGATGGTCGTCCCACCAGCAAATTTGCCAGCAGTAAGGCAAGTAATCCCCAACAGCCAGGGGTGGCTTTATTAAAAGAGGAAGATATCTTAAAAATTGTTAAGGCGCGGATAGAGGGTAAGACTAAAGCTGCTAAATCGGAAAAGCAAGAGGATGATGAAGAGGAAACCAAGAGTAGCCGACAGAAGCCAGAGGAAAAGCCCCAAGAAGTGAGTCAAGAAAAACTCCAACCGGGATTTCCTGTCACCGCCGAGAATCAGGGTGTGACTCTTTCTGTACAATCTGTCCGCTACTCTGGCGGCGATTTACTCTTGAAAGTGAAAATGCAGAACAAAGGTGCTGATTCCGTGCGCTTTTTATATAGCTTTTTGGATGTTACTGATGACAAAGGACGAACGCTGAGTGCTAGTACAGATGGTTTACCAGCAGAGTTACCCGCAAATGGACCAACATTTTCTGGTACAGTGAGCATTCCTACAGCTTTACTGGATGACGTGAACAAGATATCTCTCTCTCTAACAGATTATCCAGCTCAAAAACTGAAGCTAGACGTATCAAATATACCTGTAGAAAAGGCGGCGGGTCTATTGTAGATTTTTGACGGGCACAAGGGGGACAAGAGGGACAAGGAAGAAAAGGAAGACAAGGAAGACAAGGGGGAATTATTGAAGAAATCTCTCCTTTGTCTCCCGCCTTTACCTTGTCTGTTCCTAATTCCTAATCCCTATGGGGGCATGAGTTTTACATGAGCTTTGGCGGTGAGTGGTTTTTCTGGCTTAATTTGGACGGATGTGGGGCTGCGATTGTTATCAGTTCTATTACTGATTGCCATCAATGCTTTTTTTGTCACGGCAGAGTTTTCGATCGTCACGGTGCGACGATCGCGTATTCACCAACTGGTAAAAGCTGGTGATATTCCTGCGATCGCAGTTGAAACACTGCAACGCAGTATTGATAGACTGCTATCTACGACACAGTTAGGCATTACTCTCTCTAGTTTGGCACTGGGCTGGATTGGAGAAAGTTCCATTGTCGGCTTGGTGAATCTATGGCTCAAATCCTGGCCTTTACCAGCAGGGTTGAGTAACTTCATAGCTCATTCTCTATCAATTCCGCTCGCCTTTTTTTTGATTGCCTATTTGCAAATTGTTTTGGGAGAACTGTGTCCTAAATCAGTAGCGATGCTTTATTCAGAAGAGCTAGCGCGGTTTTTGGGGCCATCTGTCAAAGCGATTGTCCGCTTTTTCCGTCCCTTTATTTGGATTCTTAACCAATCAACCCGTTGTTTGTTGCGGCTTTTTGGTATCCAATATACAGGTCAAAGCTGGAGACCGCCTGTGACTCCTGAGGAGTTACGCCTGATTATCTCTACCGAGAGGGAATCTACAGGTTTAGAGCTTTCTGAGCGAGAACTGCTCAATAATATCTTTGAGTTTGGGGATGTAACGGCGCAAGATGTCATGATTCCCCGAACCAGTATTATAGCCTTAGAAAGAGAGGCTTCTTTCCAGACTTTACTCCAAGAAATGACAGCTACTGGTCACTCATGCTATCCCATCATTGGAGAATCTTTAGACGACATTCGCGGCATTGTTTACTTCAAAGATTTGGCACAACCCTTGGCTGTGGGAAAGTTGACTTTAGAAACACAAATCAAACTTTGGATACGTCCGGCTCGATTTGTACCAGAACACACGCTCTTGAGTGAACTATTGCCAATGATGCAGCAAGAGAAACCAGCTATGGTAATGGTAGTGAATGAATTTGGCGCTACTGTGGGGCTGGTGACAATCCAGGATGTCATTGCCGAAATAATTGGCAACGCAGGCGAATCTGAAATTAACGACGATTTGCTCATCCAAATGTTAGAAAAGCAGACATTTTTGGTGCAAGCCCAGATTAACCTACAAGACCTCAACGAAGTTTTGCATCTCAATTTACCTTTAACAAAAGAATATCAAACACTGGGAGGTTTTTTGCTGTACGAATTGCAGAAAATGCCTGCCAAGGGCGAAACCTTTTCATATGAAAATATCGAATTCACAGTTGTTTCAGTCGTTGGGCCACGCCTGCATCAAATCCAACTGCAACGCTTGGAGGAAGAGGAGGGATGAGGAGGACAAGGAAGAATTTACTTTCACTACTTCCTCTGCTCCCCTGCTCCCTACTACCTATATGACAAGGGATCGACAAGTCCCAATTCAGTAAAAGCTGCCAGTCGCAAGCGGCAAGAATCACATATACCGCAAGCTACATCACCACCAGCATAGCAAGACCAAGTTTGCTCCCAAGGAACTCCTAATTGGTTGCCAAGCTGGATAATTTCGGTTTTTTTTAGGTTAATTAAGGGTGCAACAATGGTAATGGGTTTACCCTCGCGTCCTTGTTTGGTTCCTAACCGGAAAACTTCTTGCATCGCTTGAATATAGTCGGGACGGCAATCAGGATATCCTGAGTAATCTAAGGCGTTGACTCCAATGTAGACCAGTTCAGCGGCGATCGCTTCGGCGTAACCGAGGGCAAAGCTTAAAAAGATGGTGTTGCGTGCAGGCACATAAGTTATAGGAATATTTTGCGACATTTCATCTATGGAACGCTCTTGAGGTAAAGCGATCGCATCGTCTGTAAGTGCTGAACCACCCCACTGCCGTAAATCAAAATTTACTACCTGATGTTGTACCACTGCGGCTTTTTCAGCGACTGAGAAAGCTGACTGTAACTCTCTGCGGTGTCGCTGCTGGTAATCAAAGGAAATGGTGTGACATTCATGACTATCAGCTTTGGCTTGATACAAAACTGTGGAAGAATCTAATCCCCCAGACAACAGAATTACAGCTTTCATCTCGATTTCAAATTTGGGATTTGCGATCGCTAGATCGTACCTAAACAACATACCAGGAGTAATGTCAAAACTCTTCCTCAACTTGGAGAGTTTTAGTGGTTTTTACTGTGCCTTACATAACTCAAATAAACAGTCTATACCAGTATCTTTGAGAAAGCGGATGGCGAAAGTTGTAGGTATTGCAGATAATTATGCAAAAATTATTTGAGTATTTCAGCGGTGGCAATTCCAAATATAACTTTTTTTCATACAAATTTCTCAGTGTGACAGTCTAGTTTTTGTGTAATTTTGCTGACACAAAAATTATTAATTGTTCGATGGTGTCAATTAAATATCGATCCCGGTAATTAATTGCCCAACTGTCTTCTGGGAGTTTTTACTTAGGTTGCACTTAGTTGTACAAGTTAATAAAAAGACACATTGAATATTATGTAAAGAGCAAAAAAACGAGCAATTTAGAACTAATGATTTAAAAGATAGCTAGATTGCGGGAACCGATCGCAAACTTTGAAATTCTTCATAAACAGAGCCTCTATGTTACCATCTGGATGGTTTTAGACGGATCGTAACTGGCTGTTAAGTATAAACGCCAACGGCCGTAGCGTCTCTAAATTTGGTGGTTGAGGAGAGAACAATAGTGCAAAATAGCATGTCAGTGGCAGAACTAAATTCATTTACACAGCGCAATCAGCCAAGACCGATTCGCATAGGCGTGATCGGAGTGGGTAACATGGGACAACATCATGCCCGCGTATTGAGTTCAATGAAAGATGTTGAACTGGTCGGCGTGGCAGATATTAATGTCGAACGAGGCTTAGAAACTGCCAGCAAATATAAGGTGCGTTTTTTTGAAGATTACTGTGACCTGCTGCCCCATGTGGAAGCAGTTTGCGTCGCTGTTCCTACTCGCCTGCATTATGCCGTGGGCATCAACTGTTTGTTGGCGGGAATTCATGTTTTGATTGAAAAGCCGATTGCTGCCAGCATTTCAGAGGCAGAATCGTTAGTAAATGCCGCCGCTGAGTCTCAATGTATCTTGCAAGTAGGTCACATTGAGCGCTTCAATCCAGCATTTAGAGAACTCAGCCAAGTGCTGAAAACTGAGGAACTCCTGGCGCTAGAAGCTCACCGGATGAGTCCTTACTCCGATCGGGCGAACGATGTTTCGGTTGTGCTGGATTTAATGATCCACGACATTGACTTGCTGCTGGAATTAGCTGCCTCTCCAGTAGTGAAATTGACGGCTAGCGGTACTCGTGCGTTGGACTCCGGTTATTTGGATTACGTAACTGCTACCTTGGGGTTTGCCAATGGCATTGTTGCTACTTTAACTGCCAGCAAAGTTACTCACCGAAAAATCCGTCGCATTGTTGCTCATTGTAAAAATTCCTTTACAGAGGCAGATTTTCTCAAAAATGAAATTTTGATTCATCGACAAACAAATGCTAACTCTTTGACTGACCATCGACAAGTGCTTTACAGACAGGATGGTTTGATTGAGAAAGTCTACACCAGCAACATTCAACCCCTAAGCGCAGAGTTAGAGCATTTTGTCAACTGCGTACATGGTGGCAATCAACCTTCAGTAGGTGGCGAACAAGCTCTCAAAGCTCTTAGATTGGCAAGTTTAATTGAGCAAATGGCTTTAGAAGAGCGGGTTTGGAATCCATTAGACTGGCAATCTGAACCGAGAGTGCAATCATTGACTCCGACAGTCTAAGGGAGCAAGGGAGGCAGGAGAGGCGGTGCGGTGAGTCCAGCACTGCAAAGAGAAGTTGCCAGGAGGGTTTCCCTCCAAGCAAACTTTGGGGAGGGTTTCCCTCCGGAGCCACTTCTGTGCGGGGGTTCCCACGCCACTTGCTCCACTTGAGGAAACCCCAAGACCGCAGTGGCTCCCCGTTGTACGCGAAAGCCTTCCCGCAGGGTAGAAAGTAGCATCAGGTGACTGGCGAATCCGAAGGGTCTTGGGGTTTCACGCCACTCCCCACCTTGCGGGAAGTTGCAAAGCGTCTACAAGTTGGGAGACCCGCCCACGGAGGTGGCTCCCCAAGTAGAGCAACTGCCGTAGAGCAGGGAATACCTAGTACCCCGTTCCCAGCCCCCAGTCCGCAATAGCTGTTATTTTGACTCCAGCGAGTGGGCATAATAATTAAGTTTTGAGGAAGCTAACGCTAAATTGATCGATAAGACTGGCGCAGCAAGTTCAGGAATTGACTCGATGCTCGAATGGATAATTGATACTATCAACTCTTTAGGTTATTGGGGAATTGCTCTGCTGATGTTTGTAGAGAACCTCTTTCCACCTATTCCTTCAGAATTGATTATGCCACTGGCAGGATTCACGGCCAGAGCAACCCCAGACAAGCTCAATATCTTTGGCGTATTTTTCGCGGGACTTTTTGGTTCTGTGGCAGGCGCACTTATTTGGTACTATCCAGGTAAGTTTTTGAGCGAAAAACGTTTGAAAACTTTAGCTGACAAGTATGGTAAGTGGTTAACTATATCCAGTCACGATATTACCAAGGCCAATGCCTGGTTTTACAGACAAGGTAAAAAAGCGGTTTTAATTGGTCGTCTTGTCCCTGGAATCCGTACGTTGATTTCCATACCTGCTGGCATTAGCTGTATGCCTTTGCTACCATTTCTATTTTATACAACTCTAGGTAGCGCTGCTTGGGTAGGTTTGCTAACATACTCAGGGTACGTATTGGGTAGCCAGTATGAACTTGTGGACGAGTACCTTGCCCCTGTATCTAAAATCGTGCTTGGGATTCTGGTTCTGGCATTTGTTGCCTGGATACTCAAGCGTCGGCGAAAAAGCACTAGAAGCTGAAAACCAGCCACTTTTAGTTTGAAAGTGGGGGTTACATCTGGTCAAAATTCGCCTACACTATGCCAAATGATGTTGAATTTGCGATCGCCTAAGTTGCATTTAGCGTATTTGTAGCTACACTTGACGGAATCTAGAATTTCTGGTATCTCGCATGTTTGTAAGATGAGTACGATAATTTTTTACAGTTAAGTAAGGACTAGGAGCTTTCATGACAGACCAACCTTCCGCCGCTACACCGATGAATGCCGCTGCTATACCTCTGAATAGAGTGTCAGCGTCTACACCCATCAATGCTACTGTTGCTAAACCTAGTGGTGGTTCTGGCAAAGCCATTCTCAGTGTTGATTTAGGCAGAACTTCCACAAAGACTTGTGTGAGCCGCGAACCAAGCAGTGTGGTATTCGTACCTGCCAATGTGAAAAAAATGTCTATAGAACAGGTACGCGGAGGCGTTTTTGAAGCTCGAGCTACCGATCCTTTAATGGATCTGTGGTTAGAGTATCAAGGCAATGGCTACGCTGTTGGTCAGCTAGCAGCAGATTTTGGAGCGAATTTAGGAGTGGGCCAATCTAAGGTAGAGGATGCACTAATCAAAGTCTTGGCAAGTGCTGGGTACTTCAAACTCAAAGACGATATTTCAGTCGTATTGGGTCTACCTTTCCTTTCCTTAGAACAATTTGAAAAGGAAAAAGCACAACTAATTAGCCAAGTAACTGGTCCTCATGTGCTAAATTTCCGAGGTGAATCTGTGTCTTTGAACGTCACTAAAGTTTGGGTAATGCCAGAAGGCTATGGCAGTCTTCTGTGGTCTGAAGCCCAACCTAAGAAAAGTCCGAGCAGTGCGGATTTTACAAAAATATCGGTGGCGATTGTAGATATCGGGCATCAAACCATTGATTTATTGATGGTTGATAACTTCCGCTTTGCACGAGGTGCTTCTAAGAGCGAAGACTTCGGTATGAACAAGTTTTATGAACTAGTAGCTGCCGAAATCGATGGAGCGGATAGCCAGTCTCTGGCATTGATTTCTGCTGTCAATAAACCCAAGGGTGAACGCTTCTATCGTCCCAAAGGTGTTAGCAAGCCCACCAACCTCGATGACTTTCTGCCTAACCTGACAGAGCAATTTTCTCGAGAAATTTGTAGTCGTGTGCTAGCTTGGTTGCCAGAGCGTGTCACCGATGTGGTTCTCACTGGAGGCGGTGGTGAATTCTTCTGGGAAGACGTGCAACGTCTGCTCAAGGAAGCTCAGATTAATGCCCATTTATCCGCACCTTCCCGGCAGGCTAACGCCTTGGGGCAGTATATTTATGGAGAGGCACAATTGTCTTCCAGTCGCTCTTCTAGGGCTTAAAACTGATGTTCCAATGGTCAAAAAAGGTAGTTAAATCGGTCACGTTCAACCCTGGGGTTGCTGACGAAAGTTTATTAGCGGTTGTAGAAAGCCACTTGGAGCAACAACCTGACAAGACTTTCAGCGACCTCTGTAAAGAAGCCTTATGGCAATCTTTATGTGTGCCGGAATCTGTAAAACCGAGTCCAAAAATGGCGGCGACAGAGTCGTCGGTTGAACAAAAAATCGATGAACTGCAACGTCAAGTGGCTGACCTAGAGGAACGTTTTTTTGCTAAGGGATCTCATCGTTTGGAGGCGATGGAACGCCATATTTTGCAACTGACGCAACAAATGGCGCATCTGGCAATTATGGTCAATGAGCGATCCATCATTCAGCCTCCAACGACATCAGCACCAGCAATGGAAGTAGTAAATACTGCTTATGCTGTAAGCCCTATGGAAGAGGTTGACCCCGTCATCAGCCGCCTCAGTCAGTTTCTTGATGACTTTTAAGGAACTATTGGGCTGGTAAATATTTTTTGCCCCTGTTGGCAATCCTTAATAGTATTTACTATTAAGGATTATTAGTATACTTATATTTTTATAGAGATGCGATCGCTCTCTGTAACTCTCCGAAAAACCGATGTCAGCTTTACTAGCACGATAAATTTTTTCATCAGCAATCACACTGTAGACTGTGTGGTTGCTAACTTGAATATAGTTAATTGTGGTTGAGTATTCAATTAGGAATTCTATAGATAAATACAGATATAGGAAAAAAGCTGATTGCTAATAGATGAAAAAATAAAAATTGTTATTCTCTATCTTAAACAACTAGGAACCATTTGCATTTCAATCTCAAGTTAGATTCAAGCAAGCTGCTTTTATATCCAGAGTACATTGCCCAGCGATCGCAATCCCATTAGTATCAATGCGTAAATGCAATCTTGCAGAGTCTAACTAGTAACGCAATCGGCTGAAAGATAAATAATAATGTCAAGATTTACACAAAGTTCTCAAAAAAGAACGCACTTGGCGGAGCCAGCGCTGGGTTGAAGTTTCCTCCATTGAGGCGACTGCCGTTGCAAAGGACACATAGACACAAAGTAGCTTCCCGAAGTTTATAAATAAGAGTTTTTGCGTAAGTCCTAAATATGCTTAATCGCTGGCTCAAGCCATTACTTACAAATTGCTTTTTGAGCGTAATCAAGCAGCTAAGCAGCTACTACATTCAAAGTTGTGTTGCAAAAACAAGGAGTATTTAGATAAAAGTACTGAAGGCGATATGATATAACACAATAACAATTAAAATACATCTTTCAATTAGCATAATCATCGTAATGTTTTCATTAAGAGAATCTAAAATGCAACATACCAAATGGCAGAAACATCGCAGGAGCGCGCAAATTTTTGGTGTTGTTCTACTGGCTGGATTATCCTCTACATATCCGCAGGTACAGTCGGTATCTGCTTGTCCCCTCAATTACTCATTTTGGAATGATTCAACTCAGCTCGGTACAGCATTTGAACTCGATCCCGACCCTGTAGAATTAGGATTAAGGTTCCGCTCTGATGAAGACGGTGAGATTAGCGCCATCCGATTCTACCGAGCCGTGCCAATTGAAAGTGGCTATAAAGTTAACTTATGGAGTGCAACAGGTGAGTTGCTAGGTTCGGGAATGGCGGTCGAAGGACAGGGACCGACTCCAGGCTGGCAGACAATCCAACTGTATCCACCAGTCACTATCCAAGCAAACAAATATTATGTCGCTTCCTATTATGCAAGTAGAGGAACATACTCAGTAACCGAAAACTTTTTCACCAATGCTGGTGTCAATAACGGTCCACTGCGCGCACCGCGAGATGGTGAAGATGGAAGCACTGGTGTATATTCTTACAGTATAGGAGGCGGCTTCCCAACACAGACTTATCGTGGCAGCAATTATTGGGTAGATGTCGTCTTCAAGCCAAATTCATCTACCCAGCACGAGTAGAATAAAGCAGGGTGAAGGAGTTAGGGATTGGGAAACAGAAGAACATTCCTTTACCCTGTCTTGCCCAGTCCCTAGTCCCCAGTTCCTACTCAGCACTTTCAAAAATGTCGTTGAAATCAGTTAATGATATTTTGGGCGTTCTGGAACAGCAAGCTAAATGGCAAGAGCAGCCGTTTCAGCGATTGCTCCAGTGTTGGGCAGAAATCGTCGGAACAGTTGTTGCTGCCCATACTCGACCATTGTCGATTCAGCGTGAAGTTTTGCGGGTAGCAACTTCTAGCGCTGCTTGGGCGCAAAACCTGACTTTTGGACGGCAGACTCTGCTTGTAAAGTTAAATGAAAAGCTACCCACGCCTTTAGTAGATATTCGCTTTTCTAGTGCTGAGTGGCGGTGTCTACCAGATGAACAGAAGCAACAACAAACGATTTTGCCATACGAGCATCCCAGTTACCTAGGAGATGTCAGTAGTTCTCACCATAATGTTACCCCCGCTATTGTGAATGCGAATACTGCCTTTGAGCACTGGGCGAAGACAATGCAAACGCGATCGCATGGCTTACCTCTTTGTCCCCAGTGTCAATGTCCCACTCCACCTGGTGAACTCCAACGCTGGCAAGTCTGTTCTTTTTGTGCCGCCAAGCAGTTATCGGACAAGTTTGAAGGCAGTGGGGAGTACGGCTAGTAAGTCAAAAGTAAGTAATTAAATGTCAAGGCTTCGGCAAAAACATCAATGCTTAACGACACCCCAAACTATCTCGCGTAGAAACACCTGTAACTGAATTTGTTCCATCTGCTTTTTCACACAGTAGCGACACTTGATAGCGATCGATTAAAGCATCTGTAAAATCAGCGCCAGAAATATCAGCATCGTAAAAGCGGCTACGTGTCAAAGTTGCTTCTGTAAAAATAGCATTTTTCAGGTTTGCGCCATCTAAAGTGACGCGATCGACCAAAGCACCGGTTAGATTTGCACCTTCTAAATTTGCTTTTAATAAAACTCCCTTAGTCAGAATTGCGTTGGTTAAATTTGCTTTTTGAAAATTTGCACCCCGCATTTCCGCAGCTACAAAAGTCCCGCCTGCCAAGTCAGCACCCTTAAAATCATGATTCTCTAGATTTATATTGCTGTAGTTAATTGTATTTACTTGAGCAAAAGCTGGTTTGGGATTAATCATTACCCATAACCAAGCCAAAATCAAAATTACAATCAAACTAAACAATCTCAGCAAAATCTTTTTCATAAATTTAAATTTTTGTCAGCGGTGAGCCAGTGCGATCTTGGGGTCTCCCCAAGTGGAGCATCTGGCGTGGTTTCCTTTATGAACAACTTTAGCGAGTCTTCTCCCAAGGGGAGACGCTAAGAGCGAACGAGCGTCACCTGTTCGCAGTTAGGCGTTCCCGCAGGGTAGGATCGGTTGTCAGTTGTGTAAGAGTTTATAACTACTAACCACTGACGACTGACTAATGACTATTTCCAATCTTTACCAATACGAATTGTCAAGTCAGATTCCAAATCACCGCTTGCTGCCACTTCTAATTGACCTAAACCGATGATTTTTTGCAGTTCAATTCCAGGTTGTCGGTTTCCTTTGCGAAGAATAATCTGAGTCTGGCGTTGAGTATCGGGCCAATCTGGGACTGTGTAAATATTTTTAAAGCCTTTCTGTTTGAGATAGGCGATAACTTTTTCAGTTAGTTGAGGTTGATTGGAAGCATTTTGAATAGCAATTTTGAGGTTAGAAACTGGACGCGAATCTTGTTTAAGACCGGGTACATCTACCCCAACATAATTATTCAGTAGGCTCTGTTGTCCAGTCATATTCAACCAATAACTATTGGGGTCTTGGCTGAAACGGCTGAATGTACCAGGCAACATGGTCATTTGGAAATTATCCTGCTCTAGATTACTGGAAAAATTCACCAAAGCCATCATTTCTTCTATCTTGAGGTTTGTGTCAAAATACTTCCGCATAATGCGGGTTAATTGAGGCAACCTGGGTAAGACGGTGGGACTGTTAAGGCGTTGGAGTAATGCCGCCACTAGTGCTTGCTGTCGCTGCACTCTTGGTAGATCTCCTTGTCCTGGTTCGCGGAACCTAGCAAACTGTGCCGCCTGTTCGCCGTTGAGGGTTTGCCAGCCGCTGACTAAATTAATCGACTGTCGACTGCTAGAGTCTTGATATTCCATTGATTTAGGAACAAACACCTCTACTCCACCTAATTGATCGACTAACTCCCGGAAGCCACTAGTGGAGATGCGGATGTAGCGATCGATGGGCGCATTGTTGAGGGTACGGCTGACTACCCGCGCTGCCAGGACTGGCCCGCCTTGGGCATTGGCATCAGATACTTTTGTCAATCCTTTTTCTGGGATGGCGATCATTGTATCTCTGGGGATCGAAAGTACCCGCATAGATTTATCGCTGGGGTTGAGTCTGACTAGCAACATGCTATCGCTTTTGCCAGCAAAACTTTCTGCTGAACCATCAATACTACCCCTGACTGGTTCAATCCCCATAATCAGGATATTCATCGGTCGTGATAACTGGTACTGGGAAATTTTGCTCCATAACTCCCCAGGCAATGGCATTTTTTGCTCGTCTTTACCAGCAAATCCTAATTCTTCATCTGTTCGATCCAGGTTGCTCCATAAAGGAGTCCACAGCGCCAACGTTGATACCAACAGCCCAGATAGAACAATCCCGACAACAACTGTCAATATCCACAACAGCCATCGAGGCATGGTTAAGCCCAACCTCTCGTAAAGCTCGTTGGGGATAGCACCTACAGACTCTACGACGCTACGGTGAGTATTTGCTAGCTGTTGTGATGTCTCTAGCTCTGAAGCTGTTACTGGCTCAAGTGTTCCCGAATTTTCTGCTAGTTGTATTTCATGAGGCCCTACGTCCAGATTTAATTCTGGTATTTGTTGAGGCGCGACCTGATTTTCTGAAAATTGCACTTGTTTTATCACTATTATCTCCCCACTCAACCACTCCCTAAAAGTATGTTAATGCAAGCTACAAATCTTGCCAGAGTAAAAGCTCACTGTACACTATGTATTGTTCTCCAGTATGTGTGTTTGACAACATGACTAGTTCTTTGTTCCCAGTGATCCTTGCCGGAGGCAAAGGTGAGCGTTTTTGGCCCCTAAGTCGCCAAGACCGACCAAAGCAATTTTTAAGTCTTGATGGTAGTTCTAGAAGTCTATTGCAAGCAACCGCCGATCGGCTACTACCGATCGCAGGAAGTTGGGAGTCCTTATGGATTATTACCTCTAGTCAGATAGCTGAAGGAGTACGACAACAGCTACCCGAACTGCCATATCAAAATTTATTGATTGAGTCACAGGGTAGGGATACCGCCGCAGCTGTTGCTTGGGCAAGTTTAGAAATCAAAAAACGTTACGGAGAAGACGCTATTATCGGCTTTTTCCCCTCTGACCACTGGATAGCGAACCAAAAGGCGTTTGCACGTACCTTAAGTGCTGCTACCCAGCTAGCGGCAAGCACAGCAGCGATTGTCACTCTGGGGATCAAGCCTACTTTCCCATCAACTGGTTACGGCTACATTGAGCAAGGCGAAAAGATTGGTAGCTTTAATGAGTTGCCAGCTTATCATGTCAACCGCTTTACTGAAAAGCCCAACCGCGAAACAGCAGAAACTTTTTTATCTACTGGACGATTTAGCTGGAATAGCGGCATGTTTGTGTTTCGGGCTGGGGTAGTTCTCAAGGAACTACATACCCATGCTCCAGAAATCATCGAACCTTTAGAACAACAGGGGCCTGATATCTATCCCCGGTTACCTAAGAAGAGTATAGACTATGCACTCATGGAAAAGACCACCTTAGCACATGTTTTACCAGTGGAATTTGGTTGGGACGATCTAGGAGATTGGAATGCGATCGAGCGTTTACTCAAAAAAGAAGAGACTCCCAATGTGGAACTCGCTACCCATGTGGGACTGGATACACAGGGGGCTATTATTTATGCCACCAATCCAGAAGATGTAATTGTTACTATTGGTTTAGAGGATGTGGTGATTGTGCGCGATCGCAACGTCACCCTCATTGTCAATAAAGACCGCACCCAAGAAATCAAGCAGGTTCTGAAAACTCTGCAAAACGATCCCCGATTTACTGATCTGCTGTAAATGTAAACTATAAAGTTAAAACCCCTGGCAGAGGCTCAATAAGAGCTTTTTCTATTATAACTTGACTGTCTGTTATTTTAGCTGACAGTTATGCAAATCATTACCATTGAGCCTCTAGCCAAAACGATCGCAATTAAATCTATTAACGGTTACCAAAGATACATTTCTCCTGCTAAAGGCTTTTCTTGCCCTCATCGCCTATTACATGGTGGTGATTCCTGTTCTGAGTACGTCAAAAAGATGCTGAGCCAGCACAGTCTCACAGAAGCAATCAAATCATCCAGACAAAGATTTCAAGACTGCACAACAGCTAGCAAAACCTTAGCTAATTCTGAATGCCGTTTTTTTATCGTACCTTGTTGCTTACCCCTCTAATCACCCTGCGTCTTTGCAGTTCGTAACAAAAATGTTCCTCACACAAACTGTTCCCCGCCAACGAGAAATTATCGAAGTAGTCCTCCGCAACGGCTGGGATTATATGCGGAGGTTGCTGACTGGTGGCAAAGCTGATGAACCTCAGCTACCCACGCCTGCGGTTTTAAAAAATATCTTGGTGGATTTGGGGCCAGTCTATGTCAAACTCGGTCAGCTACTTTCTACCCGCCCAGATTTACTTAGCGCTGCCTACATTGAGGAACTTTCAACCCTACAAGACGAAGTACCGCCAGTTTCTTGGTCAGATGTAGAAGTAGTTATCCGCAAACAACTAAAACGGCCGCTTGAAGAAACCTTCAGTACAATTAATCCTGTCCCCGTAGCAGCGGGGTCGATTGCCCAGACGCATCGAGCCACATTAGTAGATGGTCGGGAAGTTGCTCTGAAGGTGCAGCGTCCGGGAATTGATGTCACAATTGCCCAAGACATTGCTTTAATCCAAGGTATTGCCGATTTAGTGGCGCGTACCGACTTTGGGCAAACCTATGAAATCAAATCTATTGCTGAAGAATTTACCAAAGCCCTGGAAGCAGAGTTGGATTTTACACGCGAAGCAGGTTTTACAGACCAGTTGCGACGTAATTTATCCCGCAGTCGTTGGTTTGATCCCACACAACTTGTAGTTGCAGAAATTTACTGGGATTTAACTACAGAAAAATTATTGGTGATGGAGTGGCTGGACGGAGTACCGTTCCTTTCGGCGGATTTGAACAGTAATCAAAACGGTAAAGACCCAGCCGTCGAACGCAAAGAAATTACAACTTTGCTATTTCGAGCATTTTTTCAACAACTATATATAGATGGATTTTTTCACGCCGATCCCCATCCAGGAAATTTATTTTATCTTCAGGATGGTCGCGTTGCCCTTTTAGACTGCGGCATGGTGGGAAGACTCGATCCCCGCACCCAGCAGATATTAACAGAAATGTTGTTGGCGATTGTTGATTTAGATGCGGGAAGATGCGCTCAATTAACTTTGCAGCTAGCAGATTCTGCTCAACCTGTAATTTTATCTCGGTTAGAAAATGATTACGATCGCATGTTGCGAAAGTATCACAATGTCAGCCTCACGGAAATCAACTTCAGTCAGATAATTTATGAAATTTTGCAAGTCGCCCGCAACAATAAAATTAGGTTACCTAGCAACATGGGATTGTATGCCAAAACCCTAGCTAATTTAGAGGGGGTGGCGCGTACCTTCAACCCGGAGTTGAATTTTTTCGATGAAGTTAAGCCATTAATCACAGACTTGTTTCGCAGACAACTATTAGGCGATAATCCTGTGCGATCGCTTTTGAGGACAGCTTTAGATATTAAAAGCCTCTCTTTACAATCTCCCCGCCAAATTGAACTGTTATTAGATCGAGTTACCTCAGAAACCTTACAGTGGAATCTTTCCCTGCGTGGTTTAGATGGGATGCGGCGAACCATGGATGATGCTGCCAACCGATTGTCTTTTAGTATTTTGGTTGGTTCACTGATTATGGGAGCAGCAATTATTACAACCAAAGCCCAGACATCTCAAATATCTTTTTTAAGCAGCGTGCTGTTTGCCGTTGCAAGTCTGTTGGGATTGTGGTTAATCATTAGTATTCTGCGATCGGGGCGTTTGCGGTAAAAGTAATTAGGGATTAGGGATTGGGGAACTCGTGGTTCCCCTCTAGGGAGTCTCCCCAAGTAGAGCGGCATCAGGTAACTGGCGAAAGGGTTCCCCAACTTGTTCGCTCTTAGCGTTCCCGTAGATGCAAAGCGGCTTGCCACAACGGGGGGAACCCCCGCAAGGTAGTGGCTCGACTTGAGCGGACTGCCATGGTAACCCCCGCAACGCACTGCCTCTTCCACTTGGAGAGCCACCCCCGTGGGCAGGTCTCCCGACTTGTAGACGCTTTGCGGCTTCCCGCAGGGTGGGGAGTGGCGTGAAACCCCAAGACCCACAAGGGGTGACGCTCCTGCGTCGCTAACGCTACGCTAACGGCAGTTCCTCTTTGGGGGAACCACCAAGACCCTTTGGGTTCAGCACTTTGCTATCGACGGAAACCGCCAAGACAGCAAGTGCTTCACCGGACTGCCTCACCGCAGTGGATCCCCTTGGGAGAGGACTCGCTATGACAACTTTCCATAAAATCAAAAATCCCAAATCCAAAACGGTATAACAATTTAGAGAAGACTCTCATACTAAAGCGATGTTTGGTTTGGGTGGCTCTATCGACTTTAAGCAACTGGCGTTCATCATTCATCGCTTCCCAGTGTTTTTCTCTAGTTTTAATATAGAGTTTATGTCAATAATTATTGCTGAAAATCTAAGTAAATTTTATCCGGTAGCTGTCAAAGAACCAGGTATTAAAGGGACAATCACCCACTTTTTCCGGCGCACCTACCGTTCAATTAAAGCAGTTCAAGACGTTTCCTTTGAAATTGCTCCAGGTGAGGTAGTGGGATTTTTGGGACCAAATGGTGCAGGTAAAACCACTACGCTGAAAATGCTCACAGGGCTAATTCATCCTTCTAGCGGTATAGTCAGAGTCGCTGGACATGTTCCGTTTCTGCGCCAAGAGGAATTTTTGCAAAAAATTACTTTGGTGATGGGACAGAAGCAGCAACTCATTTGGGACTTACCAGCGCTAGATTCTTTAAAAATTAATGCCGCTGTGTACAACATCTCGGATAAAGAATTTCAGCGGCGAATAGGGGAATTAACTGAGATGCTGTCCCTAGAAGGTAAACTTACCCAACCGGTGCGGAAACTGTCTTTGGGTGAACGGATGAAGGCAGAACTGTTGGCAGCACTTTTGCACCGTCCTCACGTATTGTTTTTGGATGAACCGACGCTAGGACTGGATGTGAATGCTCAAGTCGCAGTGCGTGATTTTTTGCGCGAATATAATCAACGTTATCAAGCGACAGTATTGTTAACTAGCCATTACATGGCTGATATCACGGCTTTGTGTCAACGGGTTCTATTGATTCATCAGGGAAAGCTGATGTATGACGGTAGCTTAGATGGACTGCTGGAACGTTTTGCTCCTTATCGTGAAGTCCATATAGAGTTAGCCCAATCTCTACCGCTAGAAAAACTCATGGTTTATGGTGATGTGCAACTCTTGGAAGGGCGGGCAGTGTGTTTTATGGTACAGCAAGAGGCGCTCACCCAGACAGTATCTAAGATTTTGGCAGATTTGGAAGTAATTGATTTAACAGTGAGCGAGCCACCTGTAGAAGAAGTAATTGGACGAGTTTTTCAAGCAGGGGTTGTTTAGGGAGTGCATTATCAGTGTTGAGGAGCCAGTGTATTCGTTCACCAGACTTGTAGACGCGCTTTGCACAGTGAACCAGCGTGGTCTTGGGGAGACACTGCGTTGCGCGGGTTAAGAGCGTTGAAGCAAGTGTCGTCGGCTTTGCCGACTTGTAGACGCGCTCTGCACGGCTTCCCCCATGGGCGACTGGTGTTAGCGAAGCGCTAGCGACGCAGGAGCATCACCTAAAGGGCTTCGCGTTTGCGTCTTTGAAGGAGAAGAGTAGCAACTGACTGGCGTTGCTGAGTGCTGAGTTAAGAGTCATATCATGTCCGGCTGATTAGTTGTGATTGCGAGCGAAGCGATAGCGTAGTGTAGCAATCTCCAAACTCTTGCGATTGCTTCATTGTTTGCTAGAAGCAGGCGATCGCACTACATATGCTTAAAGGCTCAAGGAAGCAGCAGCCAACCTAGGAAAGTCGGTGCGAACAGTGCGGTGACTAGTTGATAAATGGGAAAAAGAAGGACTTATTGGGCTGACACAATAAGAGTTAACAAAAATTAGGGTTTGCTCACTGCTCAAGCGGTAGAAAATTCGCCAGAGTAAAGGTAAGACTTCTTACTTGAATTTTTCCAAAAGCTGTGAAATTCCTGGGATGTCCCTGTAGAAAAGACTTTTAATCCAAAATCTAAAATTATTATGACTCAAATATTTACAGCCCCAACCCACATAGACCCCTATATTCGTATTGCTAAACTTGCAGATGTTCAAGCAGCAGGTAGTTTATTAGTCAAGAGTGAAAAACACGCGATCGCTCTATTTTACTCAGACAATAAAGTCTATGCAATTGATAATCGTTGCCCTCATATGGGCTTTCCCCTCCACGGCAGTACTTGCAAAGATGGGATTGTAACTTGCCCTTGGCATTATGCGCGCTTCGACCTCGCCAGTGGCGGAACATTCGACTCTTGGGCAGATGATGTTCCCTCCTTTCCTGTAGAAATCCGCGATGGCGATGTGTGGGTAAATCTATCTCCTCCAGCTGATGCCCATGCCCACCACCATCAGCGTCTTGAAGATGGTTTAGAACAGGGTATTTCGTTAGTCATTGCCAAATCAGCGATCGCTTTGTTAGACATGGGTGCAGATCCGGGCGAACCATTCCAGTTGGGGCTGGAATTTGGCACTCGTTACAACAAGGCAGGATGGAGTACAGGTTTAACCATCCACACCTGCATGATCAATCTACTGCCCTATCTAGATGCAGAAGACAAACCCCGCGCCCTTTTCCAAGGACTTTCGGCCGTAGCTAATGATAGTGCAGGTGCGCCACCTCACTTTGTAGTTCACCCATTGCCTAATTCCACCGCTGACTTGCATACTCTCAAAGGTTGGTTTTGCCAGTTTATTGAGGTGCGCGATAGTGAAGCCGCCGAAAGGTGTCTGGTATCTGCAATTCGGGCGGGGGCTAATTCGGAGCAGATTGCAGATATACTATTCACGGCTGCCACAGACCACCGCTATCTCGATATCGGTCATACACTCGACTTTATTAATAAGGCGCTGGAAGCACTCGATGCTGTGGACTGGCAAGGTGCAGAGTCAGTTTTAGCTAGTTTAGTTGCTGGTTTGGCAAGCGCCTCCCGCATGGAAGAATCTAATTCCTGGCGCTACCCTGTGAATTTGGTGGCAATTCTAGAGTCTGCCTTTGAACAGTTACCCATAGCTTTGGCAACCGGACGATCGCAACAAGCAACTTGGTCTGGTAGAGATGAATTAGTGCCGATTTTATTGGGGGAAGACCCACAAGCGATCGCCAACTCTCTTTTAACCGCACTACAAGCAGGTTGTACTGAGGAAAAATTAGCGAGCGTAGTTACTTACACAGCCGCATTGCGTGTAGCTCGTTTCCATACCAATAACGACTTTGGTGACTGGAATTCAGCACACCATCCATTCACATTTGCCAATGCAGTGCATCAAGGATTACGACGAGTCCCATCACTGGAATTACTGCGAGGTGTCTTTGATGCTGCGATGAGCGTGTATCTGAACCGCTTTTTGAATGTACCACCAGCACGACTTCCAGAACTAAAAGACTCCGCTCAAAATCCTGAAGAATTACTCAAGCAGCTACCAGATTTATTGGATCGCCAGCAGCAAGTAAATGAAACAGGTAAGTTAGTTGGTCATTATTTATATAGTGGCGGTTCTGCAAAACGACTGATGGCAATGTTGGGTAAGCTGATGCTGCGAGAAAACCGCGACTTTCATGTAATTCAAGAAATAGAAGCAGCTTTTCGGCAATACTCTCTCCTGGGACAAACAGCAGCTGGTGTCCACGTATTAGTTGCCGCAGCTCGGTATTTGGCAGCACACGCACCGACGATGCGATCGCAAGGACAAACCTATCAAATCGCTTATCGATTGCATAAGGGCGATCGCTTATTTGAAGAGTCCTAATTTGTTTGAAAATATATCCTTGAAGGCAGGAGTCAGGAGAAGACGAAGACGCAGAGGTCTTTGCGATCGATTACCCGCGTCCCGTATCTTCTTCGCATCTGTAATATTTTATCTTCATTTTATGACACCCTAAGTTGACATATAAATGTCATAAGATTGACATAACTTTGACTAAACATTGTTTGAGCAGAAAAAGTTTAAACTGGTAAACTCATGTCAGTATTAGTTTGACTATTGCAGCAATTTTTTGGGTATTTGGCTCTGTAACGACTCGCCCAACACTATACCTATAATATAATTTGATACACTTAGCAATTTGCTGTATCTATGATTTTGAATAACTTCATGAAGGTTGTAAAGATAACTAATACCGAATACCCTATGAGAATTTCTTGAGAAAGAGTTTGACGTTTTGACTTTTGGAAATTGAAAAAATTGAAACAGTATCACCCATATATGGAGAAATTAGAGCCAATATCAGCTTTAAATTCAATAATATTTAAGTAAATAGACTTTTTTGCAGATTTTTTTTTCAAAAACTATTGACTAGCTTTTAATTTCATCATTTTACTTCATTTTGTAGTAGCTAACAAAGGGCTGTAAAACCTGGAGCAGACTGAAGCGTAAGTACAAAAAACTATCAAGGATGAAGGCGATCGGCTTTTGCTATAGTAAACACAACTAGACTAAAATATACAATGTTATTTTCTAACGCGTAAGTATTTGCATATTGGGATAACTACCGAAACTCAAAGTTAATTTATTATCACTGCATTTTTAATACATGACTTTAAGAAATTGGAGAAGGAAGCGCGGCGTTGTACTGACTACTAAAGGTTTACAAAAACTTCAAGAGGCAAAACGTCAATCAGAAGCAAAGGAAAATTTTGGCAATAGCTACACACTTGAAGAGATGAGTACACTCACTGGGCTGTATCCCAGTACAATCTCTAAAGTACTCAATCGTGAAGGAGGAGTTGACAAAAAAACCCTTGAAAAGTTGTTTTTAGTTTTTAAAGCAAAGATTGATATAAGTGACTATTTAAGCTCTAATACTCGGCTAGACTGGGGAGATGCTACCTATCCATCCATGTTTTATGGACGTACAGATGAATTGAACGCCTTAAAGCAATGGATTCTTGATGAGCGCTGTCAATTAATAGCACTTTTAGGAATGGGTGGGATTGGTAAAACATCCCTATCTGTGAAGATTTCTCAACAGATACAGGAAGATTTTGAATATATAATTTGGCGATCGCTACGAGAAGCTCCACCTGTTAAAACTATCCTTTCTAACCTGATCCAGGTATTATCTGACGACCAAGAAAGAGAAAGCCATTTATCAGAAAACTTAGGTGATAGAATATCTAGACTAATATATTACTTACAAAATTCTCGCTGTTTGGTAATACTTGATAATGTAGAGTCAATTCTCCGCAGTGGTAGTAGAGCTGGACAATATCGAGAAGGATATGAAGGTTACAGCGAGCTTTTTAGACGAATAGGAGAAACATCTCACACTAGCTGTCTAATCTTAACTAGTCGGGAAAAACCTAAAGAAATAGGATTACTAGAAGGAAAAAGACTGCCTGTTCGCTCATTAACACTGAGTGGATTGAAGGTGCTGGAAGGACAAGAAATATTGAAAATTAAAGGGTTAGCCGCCGCAGAATCTGAATGGAAAGTCATAATCGAACTTTATGCAGGTAATCCATTAGCTTTAAAGATAGTTGCCACAACCATTCAAGATATCTTTGATGGGAATGTTGCTGAATTCTTACAACAAAACACATCTGTATTTGGAGATATCCGCGATATTTTAGAGCAGCAGTTTGAGCGTTTGTCAGATTTAGAAAAAGAAATAATTTATTGGCTGGCGATTAATCGTGAGCCAGTTACTTTATCAGAGTTGCGACAAGACATCGTATTACCAAGACCAACTCAAAAATTACTGGAGTCACTAGAATCTTTAGTGCGGCGATCGCTAGTTGAGAAAAGTACAGTAACTTTCACCTTACAACCTGTAGTTATGGAATACGTAACTCAGGTATTGATAGAACATGTTTGTGAAGAAATTGTAACTGAGAATATTGAACTTTTTCAATGTCATACTCTAATGAAGGCAACTGCTAAAGATTATATCAAGGAAGCTCAAACCCGCCTCATTCTCCAACCAGTAATAGATGGGCTGCTCGCTGTCTTAAGAAGCAAAAGAGGCATTGAAAATCAATTAACTACAATTTTAGCAAGGTTGCGAGAAAAATCTCCTTTAGAACCAGGGTATACAGCAGGGAATATTCTTAATTTACTTCGTCAACTCAAGATAGATTTAAAGAGCTATGATTTTTCTTCTCTAACTGTTTGGCAAGCAGACCTACAGAATGTCAAATTACACAGCGTAAACTTCCAAAATGCTAATTTAGCTAAGTCTGTTTTTGCCGAAACTTTCGGTGGTATTTTATCTGTAGCTTTTAGCCCTGATGGCAAACTTTTAGCTATAGGTGATACCAATGGTGAAATTCGCTTGTACCAAATTTCCGATTGGAAACAGCTTTTAACTTATAAAGGACATACTAATTGGGTTTTATCACTTGCCTTTAATTATGATGGCAGTACTCTTGTTAGTGGTAGTACTGACCATACTGTAAAGTTATGGAACACAAGTACTGGTGAATGCCTCCAAACTTTAACTGGACATGAACATGAAGTTTGGTCAGTTGCTTTTAGTCCAGATGGTCAGACAGTAGTCAGTGGCAGTGATGACCAGACAATGAAGTTATGGAGTGTCCTTACTGGCCAATGTCTGAGAACTTTTCGAGGACACACAAGTTGGGTACTCTCCGTCGCCTTCAGTAACGATGGACAAATCTTAGTTAGTGGCAGTGATGACCAAACATTAAAGTTATGGGATATCAATACTGGTGAATGCCTCAAAACCTTTCGAGGACATTGTGATGGAATACGGTCAATTGCTGTCAGTGCTGGTGGTAAGATGCTGGCGAGCGGTAGTGATGACCAGACATTAAAGTTATGGGATATAAATACTCGTGAATGCCTCACAACTTTTCAGGGACATTCCAATGAAATCTATTCAGTAGCTTTTAGCCCAAAGGGCGATCTCTTAGCTAGTGGCAGTTTTGACCAAACAGTGAAGCTATGGAGTGTTAGCACCTATGAATGTCTGAAAACATTCCATGGACATTCCAGTTGGGTATTTTCGGTCGCCTTTAATTCACAGGGTGATTTTCTAGTAAGTGGCAGCTATGACCAAACAGTGAGACTTTGGAGTGTTTACTCAGGGCAATGCCTCAAAACGTTCCAAGGGTATACTAATCAGGTACTCTCAATCGCGTTCAGTCCAAATGGACAAACATTAGCAAGTGGCAGTCATGACTCTTCGGTGAGATTGTGGGATGTCAATACGGGGCAATGCTTGAAAATATTCCAGGGACATCATGCGGCAGTTCGGTCAGTTGCCTTCAGTCCCAATGGGCAAACATTAGCAAGTGGCAGTCATGACTCTTCGGTGAGATTGTGGGATGTCAATACGGGGCAATGCTGGAAGCAATTACAGGGACATCGTGCAGCAGTTTGGTCAGTTGCCTTTAGTCCAAACGGGGAGATATTGGCAAGTAGCAGTGACGATCAAACGGTGAGATTGTGGGATATCAATACGGGGCAATGCAGGAAGCAATTACAGGAACATCGTGCGGCAGTTTGGTCAGTTGCCTTTAGTCCTCAAGGAACAATGCTAGTGAGTGGATCTTTAGATCAGACAATCAAATTGTGGGACATCACCACTGGTGAATGCAAAAGAACACTAGAAGGGCATAATGCCTGGGTTTTATCCGTTGCTTTTAGCCCAGATGGTGAATTGCTGGCAAGTACTAGTCCGGATGGAACATTAAGGTTATGGAGTGTTAGCATCGGTGAATGCAAAAGAATTTTAAAGGATAACACAGCTTGGTTACAGTCAGTTATCTTCAGTCCAGATAGCCGGATAATAGCAAGCAGTAGCCAAGATAATACAGTCAAGTTGTGGGATATAAGCACTGGCAAATGCATTGGGTATTTCCAAGGACACACGGGTAGGATTTGGGCAATCGCCTTTAGTCCTAATTATCAAATTTTGGCTAGTAGTGGTGATGATGAAACAATTCGACTCTGGAATATAACAACAGGTGAGTGCTTAAAAACCCTGAAAGCTGAGAAACCCTATGATGAGATGAACATTATTGGAGTTACAGGTTTAACTTCAGCAACTATTGCTACGCTGAAAGCATTAGGGGCAATTGTTGGCTAAAAACAGTTTATCTAAAACTAATTATCAAACTAGTTGATATTTTACTATTTAATAAATTAGCCTACGGCAAACTTTTTCTGAATTATTAGACCAACTAATAGTATATTTATTATACTTGGTCAATGCTAATTACCAACTGTCTAGCTGTTGACTTATTGAGTATTAAATTGCTTTGAAACTGATTTAGAGTATATGCTTACAAAGCTTACATAATCAATTAAATATCAAGAGTTTCAAGTTTAAGAAATTAACATTGACAGATAAGCTGAATTTAAAAAAAAGCAATTTCAGTGTCGTTAGGCATTCCTTGCTTAAATTCAGTAGTCATGATAGTTTCTAAATAATCAATTTCAGTTTCATCCAATACATCAAAATTAGTCTCAAAGACATCAAAACTAGTTTTGAGCAACCTGTTGGTAAGCTCTTGTCTTAAAGAATTTTGCTCAATAATGTCAGTTACTGCGATCATTACTTTATTCTCCTAAAAGTTGTTTGAGTAAGATTATGATTGTGCGATAGTTGAAATCAGCTATCTCAAGTAATTAATTTGTTAGCTTGACTATGAAAACGCAGATTTAGCTTGCAGACATGTAGATATTTTTAGTGGTTTCAAGATATCTTGTAGTTCATCGTCTGATATGTACTCTTCCTTTGGTGGCATAAAGCGTAAAAGTGCAGTCTCATAACAGGCTCTCGCTACAAGGTTACACTCCTGCGGGGTAAGCTGTGCAACAATCTCAACTATATCCTGTACATGCTTCACTTCCGATCCAATATTGCTATGTACGCGCAACCAACGTGTGGCTTTGGTTCCTGGGGGTAACAAAGCCTCCACTTTTCGGATGTATTCCTCACCTACAAACGTTCCTAGACGTTCGCTCGCATAACAAAGACCAATACAATCAATAGGATTAGTCATCTCCACTATTTTAGTAAAGTAATTGACATAATCTTCAATAGTGGATGGAGCAAGTGCTTGCACTACAGCCTCAGCATCATATCCCATAGACTGAATATCAAGTAGAGCGAGTAGGTCATGGTCTGTCTCTTCTCTAGCTTTCTGTGCAGCCCACTGTGCTAAATTCCAATGACCCAATGCAGCAAAGCGGTGAGATGCTTTTTCCATCAGCGGTGAAGTGTAGCGACTTGAATGATACGCACCTGCAAGCCGCCATACCCAACGTATAGGGGTCAAAGTCGGTGGTCTGCGCTCTGACTTAACTGTGTACCAAGCATATACTATTGCCCGATCTAAAAACTTCTGAATTTTAATTAAGCTTGTGGCATAAATCGCTTTTTGGGAAAAGAGATCGTTGTTTTGCACAGGATTAGGTTGATGCATCCAAGCATTGTTAGCAGTATCGACTACTGAAAAATCAGTATTCATGGTTTATTTTGTACTCACGTACTGTCATCATCTTGAAAACCACTCTGCTTTTAAAAATTAGGTGCAGATGGTTTGCTATGAGATCAATCTTGAATGAATCCCAGTTTGTAATGTATTCGACTTTAGAGCCTTTTACTCAGTGTTCAATTTAGGTGATTGAGATCGCACATTTAACTAAATTTTTACATTGCGATAATTGTAACATGAGCGTGACTACTAACAACAAAGTAAATAACTATTGATGAAGCTAGTTTAGTACTAAATTTTTTATGATTTTTCAACAGATAATGATACGTTGAAGTGATATACGAAATCTCCAATACCACTAATATGGTTATTTAAATAACTACTGATAGAAAGCGGCTATGCCGAAAGCTAGAGAAATATTGCTGGTAAAATCAGCTTTTTAGCCTTATTTCAACTGGGTAATTATTTCATACTCACTGTATTAATAGTTATTGCATATTATTACTAAATCAGTGTTATATTTTGTAGTCATTTTTTAGAACTCAAGCAAAAGAAAATCAGTAAGTTAGGCTTGAACTTAAAGACGAATGTGAAATTTATTTTGAAGATTGAATAACCTATATTACAAATATCGTAATATTTAATACTTTCAAAATTATCGAGCCTAAACTAAAAAGTTCTGATTATCGACATAATAAAGCTAAAAATCAGATCTTTACTGCAAAAAGTTTTGTATGATATTTAACACTTACAAAAATAATACTTAGGTATATCATTCATCCAATAATTTTTTCCTAATTTTCAACTGTAAAAGAAAAAAATAAAGCTTTATTTTTCCTATTCTTTCAACTGTATTTCATGCTGACAAAGACGATATAAGGCTTATTTTTATACAACTAGCTTAAAAAGCTTAAATTCAATCTTAAAATCTAGATTTTCACTGGCAAAGACGATTCAGGATGAGGAACATTATTAATCTTGATACAAAATTATGAAGTATCCACGAGGTCGCAGTGTATAAATTTCCCAGTTTTCCATCACCGAGTAAAAAAGAGCCAGTCAAACAAATTACTATAGAACTAGAGTTAGATAAAGCAGGCGAGCAAATAACTGTAGAGCTAGCATTAGATGAAGCCAAAAGACTTGATAATTATTGTAACCAAACGGGTAAAGTTGCTAAGGATGTAATTCGAGAACTAATTCAAGGAATTACCTTAACTTATTAGCGTCGCGGTGAGGCGATCGCAGTCTAGGACACCACTTCTTACCCTAGCCTGCGGCAAGCCGCTTTGCCTCTACGGAAACGCTAAGAGCGAACAAGTCGGCGAGCCGATGACAGTCGCCTCAAAGTTGGAAAACCTTTTCGGCAGTTCCTACCCTGCGGCAACGCCAAGGGCGAACAAGTCAGCGTTCGCCCTTGGCGTTGCCGTACCCCGCAGGGGTACGAGAAAGGCTTTGCCGAAGAGTTCTCTGAAGGAGTATTGTAGGGTAGGAACTGGGATGATTGGGAATCGCTTTGGTATGTCTAGCTTTGCGTAAATCCATCTGCCGCAATCATTTTTCAAATTGCGATCGCAAAACTCCAGAATGTCAGCATTGGAAAATATTTAGTGCAAATGTACTTTCCAAATAGAAGTAATCTAAGTTATGTCACTGCACAAAAAATATAAGTGAATATAATAACCAAAAATTTGGTTAAAGATTAATAGAGAACAATCACTGAATGATTAGTAACAAAAATAAGCCAAGTTCTAATACTACCCAGATTAATTTACTGACAATGCTCGGATGAGTTCTCGAATTACATCTGTAGCTGGCCTACCAGTTTGTTCGCAATACTGTTCCAGCTTCTCGGCTTCTTTTGTTGCCAAATTTAAAGTGATTCGCTTAACTGCCCATTTTTTACTCATGATGTTAATTTAGTTACATGTACAAATTCATAAAATTAACGGAAATCTCTATCGACCCAGTTTGGTGATAAAGCTTCTGCGACTATGTTGCCACAGCTTCCTCCTCTAGGGTATGTACAAATTATTTTGGCATTTCGATCGCTATCCTTTTCCTTTGTAGTTAAACAAAGTACTGACTTTGAGGATGCTTATATCTTGAAGCAAGGCGATCGATTGCAATCTGCAACCACAATCGTGCTTCTTGTTTAGCTGCCTCTAATACAGTTTCACCTTAGTGAATATTTTTTGACTGTTCTTGAGAAATGCTATTATATCACTCCCTGTTGGAGTTTAATTGGTTCATACCGTGCAACTTAATAAAACTATCAAAGGCATACCATGCCAACACGTACCAGGGAATATTTTCAAATTGTAAACCCTTAGCCAACAGTTGCCGAATAGCAAGGAAACTAAGTCCTAAAGGAAAAAGAAAGCGCAAATCGACCACTCCATTGGTTGCTTGTTCGACTCGTTTATTTAAGTCTATAACTGCAACTGAGATATCCACCGCTGCCTCAGAGTTACTCTCAGTAATATTGCCGAAAATAATTCCTAAATCCACTAGTGTGGATATCACATTTTTCAAACTCTCATCTTTACCATCGTGGTTGATGACAATACTACCGTGACTAATATTAGTTCGCACTTGACTGACGTTGGGTTGTGCTTCTAATGCATGAGTGATGCGTTGCATTTCCCCTGGTTGACGATGGGCTCGAGCAACTCTCAAGCGTAGCCTTCCTGGAGTATCGCTGATAACTCTTGTAAGTATGGCTTTGGATGGCTTATTTAAGCTTGCCTGTTCCATAACTTCAGGCATTTTGGTGAGATTACCATGACTATTTGTCATCACACAACCGCCCTTCTCTAAAGGATAAAGTAACCCCACAGATAAATCCGGGGGTTGGAAAAAAGATGCTTTACTTTTATGTTCTCTATGGATGAATCTGCTTGCAGACCGCAGTGGCTCCCCTTGGGAGAAGGAGCGTCATCCGAAGGGGGAGACCCCAAGACTGCGACTCTCTCACCGTTACGCGTCTACATCCTTCATCCTTCTATCGTGTTGTCAGCAGGACTGTTAGCAGATTCAAATACTGGGGTTTCTTTGGACTCTGCGAGTTCAGCCTTGGCTTCGGCGACAATGTCTTCCCAGGTTTCACCCAGTTCTGCAAAGGCTCCTCTACTTTTTTCGTAGGCGACAATTCCACCTTTGATGATTGATTTAGCTATCGGTTTACCAATTCCTGCGACAACGGGAAGGATGACCGGTGCTAGCAATACTGCTCCAATACCAGCTATAATTCCAGGAGCGCCAGCGTCTTCAACGAAATCAGTAATTTTAGGTGCCATATTTAATTTACCTCCAGTAAATTAGAAATTTGTGTGAAAGCTTTTTACCGTAATCTACCCAAGATGGCAATTTCATCTTGCCGATGGTAGAGTTTTTTGTGGTGAATGTTTGAGGATTGGGCGCAAACCATTGACTCCGGCAACGATAGTTGAACCATTGTTAATTACCGTCGCTCCCAATGGATTCAGACCGAATAAAACGGCTATTACTAATGCTCCCAAATTAGGAACAACAACAATACCAGTGTTTTGCTGAATCAGTTGCTTAGCTTGGCGTGCGATCGCAATTGCCTCTAATAAGCCGTGCAAATCATTCTGCATTAACACTAAGTCTGCTGTCTCGCGGGCAATCTCAGAACCGTTGGCAAAGGATACTGAAACATCAGCGTAGGCTAAAGCTGGCGAATCATTGATCCCATCACCAACAAATGCAACTGTCTTGCCTTGTTCGTGCAGTTCTCGGACAACTGCTGCTTTTTGTTCTGGAAAAGCTTCTGCGTGAGTATGCATCGACGGAATGCCCAACTCAGCAGCCACAGCACGAGCTGTACGCTTGTTGTCTCCGGTGAGCATATGAATTTCTACACCTTCGACTGTCAGCAGTTGGGTAATGACTTCTCGGCTTTCTTGCCGCAGAATATCACTATATCTGATTTTACCTTGAAGTTGACCGTTGCTAGCTACATAAATCGCGGAGGCCGACCGTTGGTGGTGTCCATTGAGCGGTTCCATATCAATGCCTTGCTGGCGCAAAAAGCGATCGCTGCCTACATAAACAGTCTCGCCTTCAATTTCTGCTTGCACGCCTAAACCCAGTTGATAGTTCCACTTACTACGGTTAGGAATTGTCACTTGCTCTGCTTCGGCGTGGCGGATCACTGCCTCGGCTACTGGATGTGTCAACCGCTGTTCAGCGGCCGCAGCTAAGGCTAAGACTCGCAAACTGGACACGGAGAGATTGAGACTCTCAACTCCAATGACAGCTACTTCCCCTTTCGTCAGGGTGCCTGTTTTATCAAAAACAATGGTATCAACTTCTGCTAGTTGTTCTAACGCCCTGCCGCTACGGATGAGAATGCCGTGCCGTGCTGCATAAGTCAGTGTTGCCAAAACTGTTGTCGGAATGGACACCCGAATACCTGTGCATAAGTCGAGAGTCAGGACACTAGCTACCCTGGCTGGGTTGCGAGTTGCGGCAAATACTATTCCTCCTAGTAACAAAGTTGGCACAACGGCTCTTTCAGCAATTTTGGTGGCATGGTTTTCCATGCGGGTATCATGGACAGGAGCTTCTTGCATTAACTTGATGCTCTGTCCGGCACGGGTGTCATTACCTACCCGCTCTGTCAAAATATAAATTCGTCCTTCCCGTACCAAAGTTGAGGCAAAAACAGGCTGTCCCTGCTTTTTTAAAATTGGCATGGACTCACCAGTAAGTTTCTGCTCGTCCAACAGTGCTTTACCCCGCAAGATAGAGCCATCCACAGGGACTTGTTCGCCAGGATAGACAATTACTGTGTCGCCGCGCCGTACATCTTGGATGGGAATCTGTTGCTTTTCACCATCGCGCTCAACCCAGACAAATTGTCCTAAAGAATTGAGTAGATCCAGAGTTTGTAATTGCGAAGAACGAGCAGTGCGATCGCGGATGTTCTCACCAATTTCAATTAAACTCAACATCAGCGATGGTGTAAGAAACTGACCTTGAACTGTGGTGATTGCGATCGCCATAAAATCCAAAAAGTCTATATTCAGTTTTCGCTGCGTTGCAATCCCTGCTAGCGCTCTTTGAAAAACTGGCCAAGTCGCTAGGACGATGGTTCCCGCCACCATCATTGGTGGAATGGGCAATCCAAAAGACCCTCCAAGCACAGCTAAAACAGTAGCAACAGCCGAAAGTTGCAAACCAGGCCAGGAATTCTCCGTATCAGTTGTGGGAACAACTAATGACTGGTTAGCGGCAACTCTTGGCACTATTTCTACATCACCAGCAGTCACAATCAGACAGTTCAAACGCGATCGCATCTTGGCATCAGCAACTGCACTAGATTTATAAGTTACAACTAGCGATGCTGCCGCAGGCTTAATCCGAACACTCGTGATGAGGGGATCGTCTTCCAGTAAAGCTTGCAGACGCTGAGTATAGTCTCGATCGTGGCGTAACCGAGGCACGCGCAACCGCACCCTTCCTTGAATAGCATGGACAATACTGTAGGATTTAGTAACTTGAGAAGAGTGTCCATTTTTCTCTCCTGAAGAAACTTTGCCATTTTGTTCCTGCAAAGTTTTGTCAAATTTTGGAGCTAGACAAACTTCTTCATTCTTTTCTCCTACAGTCTTTTGCAATATTTGAACTGGTGGAGGCGATGCTAGTGGAACCTTAACTTTTGCCATTCCTTCACTCTCATACAGATTTATAAGTTTGTTGGTTATTCACTTACTAAGTGCTGAGTTAGGAGGCAGAAGGCAGAAGGCAGAGGGCAGAGAGCAGAAGGCAGAAGGTAAAAAGTAGAATTAGTTATTATTTCTTCCTCATCTCCCCCTGTTCCCCCAGTTTCCCCTGCTCCCCCGCTTACTCTGCGGCGATCGCGGCGGACTGAATTAGACTGACTAGATGGGACACTATTCCTGCAAAAACGCTTTGCACTCGCTTTTTGGCATCCCGAAGCATTTCAGTTTCATAGGCGATCGCAATTGATGCTGCATCCTTATTGACTCGTTCACTCCTCACTGCTGGATCTGCTTTGAGTAAAGTCTCTAGCCGTTGGACATATTTAGGATCTGAGGCAATTTGAGGGATATGAAATCGCACTCGTCCGGGAATTGCATGAACAATGCTATAGTCCACTTTTGCAGGTTGCTCGGTTCTTTGAGGATGAGTAACAGACTGAAACTCTGAGTCTGAAATAACTGGTGCTGTAGTTGGCTTTTCGATAGCTACTTCTGCTTCGCCAGCAGAATTCAATACAGTAGCCAACTGCTTTAGTAAAGCTCGCATCTTTTCTGACATCACCTCTGGTTTGCAGGTAACGATAATAGCTCCTGCATCAGGGTTAACTTGCGTAGCGATCGCCCAACGTTCTTCTTGAAGCAATTTGAGAAGGCGTTGCTGGGATTTTGGATCTTCACTCATTCGAGCTAAGGAAAATCCTAATCCAGGAAATGCATGAGCGATTCTATAACCGAACTTGATAACTACCTTGACAGTCTGCTTGCAGACGTGATTTGTCTGTGCCGCAGTTGTCGAAGTTTGTTCTGAGTGCAATGTTGATGAAGATATGGAACCATCCATCTTTGTCCTCCAGTGTTCCCAAATCGGGGAACTGTCTATAACGGAAATTTCGCCAAATAGGCTAAGGAAAAAGACAGTCCTGAAGATTTCATATCAGCCCATAACCTGGATACATCTAAGGTTGTATTGTCAAATGTTGTTGGCTCTATAGCTTCATCAGGCTGATTTACTGATTCCAAAACTCTAGCTTCATCAAGCTGACTTACTGGTTCTAGAGGCAGTTGCTCATTTATCGCCTGGATGGGATGTGTGGGTGGGTTCGTCTCCAACGCTAATTCCATCAGACTCACCCAATGAGTTAAAGGCACATTATGAGGCTGGTATGCGATCGCGATTGATGCTGCATCGCTATTCAAACGCACATTGATAACTTGGGGATCTGTTTTGAGCAACCTCTCAAGTCGCCGTGCATAGGCACGATCTTGGGCGAGTCGAGGCAGATGAAACCTAATCCTTCCCGCAATTGCATGGACAACTCTGTAAACGACTGCTGTGTCCCCATCTTTATTATTTTGTGCTGGAGGTTCTACTTGGCGATCGCTGGTTGATAAGGAAGGTTGAGACAATTTTGTTGTCGCAACAGGATCTGAATTCTTGCTGCTTTCTGATGTCGAAAATTGCGGCCCTAGGTAGTCGATCGCTCGACGAGTTGCATCTGAGGTAATCATATAGACTGGAATCGCTGCCAAACCGCTGATTCCCAGTCCTCCTGTCACCGCCAACCCTGTCATCAACGGGATGAAGGAAATGGACTGTTCTTTCCAAAAATCAAGAGATTTCCACGCTGCAAAAGGATCTATATTGCTGAGTGAATCAGGTGAATCTGACTGTTGAATATCAAATTGTTGAAGTATCTTCAACATCTGCGGCAATGTCACCAAATTTTCATCAAAGGTAACCACCAAACTGCCTGTTTGCTGGTTGGCCGAAGCTTCTTTCACCCCTTGGTGCTGCCGCAAATTTTGGGCTATCGTTTCTAATTTTGTGTTAAGACTACCGTCAGTAGCACGGATGCGTATGCGCCTATTTGTTGCATGTACGATTTGCACTCCACCAGTAGACAGTTGCACGTTTGATGCAACAGCCTCGGTGCTATTTCTATTCACTTTGACTTCATCGCTTTGACGCTGAGCAGAGATTAAGTCAGGAGACATTTTTGACTGCGGACTTAACACGCGACTACTGATAATTTGTGTCATTTAACCGATAGTTGCACCAAAAACAAGGTTAACAATAGGTTAAATATACCTTAAGCTTCGGTGTCCGGTCTCATTCTTAAGAACTATATTGAATTAAGTCTTGTTAACTACTCGGTTTTGGTATTCTTGCTCAGTAATCATGTCGAGAGTGTTCTCCAGGCGGTCTACAAAGACAATACCATCAAGATGGTCGTACTCATGCTGAAATATACGGGCGACAAAATCAGTAAATTCTTGTTTTTGTAACTTGCCATTGCGATCGGTGTATTCAACTTCAATTGCTTGATATCTAGGAACTAATCCTCTAATACCAGGAATGCTCAAACAACCTTCCCAACCCTTTACAACTTCAGTTGAGTGAGCAACTATCCTAGGATTGATCGTGGCAGTAGGTTCCATTTCCGGGGCGTTAGGATATCTAGAATTAGGACGAGAGGCCATAATAAATAAACGTTTTTGTTCTGCTATTTGAGGTGCGGCAATTCCCACGCCATTAGCTTTAGCAACGGTGGCTATTAAGTCATCAATTAGTTGTTGAACACTTTCATCGTGAATATTGTCAACCCAAGTAGCTTTTTGGCGCAGTATAGGATTGCCTAATTGAATGATTGGTGACGATTCAGTCATCAGTAAACTCCTTTAGTCAGTTATCAGTTGTAATTTTTCTCTCTCTGCTCCTCTGCCCCTCTGCCCCTACCTTCAGCTTTCTCGCCGCACTGGCAAAGGTGCAGGACTGACTGCTATTTCTGTTGTTTTCCCATTGCGTTCTACTTGTATTTGTAAAGGGCTACCAATTTTGCTAGTTTCCACAAGCTTTTGTACTTCTTCAATTTTAGTTACAGATTGATTATTAATGCGTTGAACCACATCGCCGGCTCGTAGCCCAGCAACAGCTGCTGGAGAACGGGGGACGACATTAACTAACAAAACGCCTTTATCTGTTGTGAGATTGATGCGATCGCCTGCTCTCTCCTGTATTCTTTCTTTAATTTCTGGTGTCAATGTCACCATCTGAATACCTAAATAAGGATGCTCGACTTTACCTTTAGTAATTAATTCCTGAGCAATTCTTTGCACGGTGTTGATGGGAATGGCAAATCCTAAACCTTGAGCGCCTCGGATAATGGCTGTGTTCATGCCAATTACTTGACCGCGGGCATTCAGCAACGGCCCGCCAGAGTTACCAGGATTAATTGCAGCATCAGTTTGCACATAGTCAACTCTCTTGTCACTAGCACCGATATCACTACCAGAGCGACCTGTGGCACTAATAATCCCAGAAGTAACTGTGTTGTTTAAACCTAAAGGATTGCCAATCGCAATTACTGCCTCTCCTGGTTGTAACACCTCGGAGTTTCCCACAGACAGGGTTGGCAAGTTATTGGCATCAATTTTGATTAAAGCCACATCCGTTACCGGATCTTCGCCCAGCACTTTGCCATCAAAAGTCCTGCCATCCTTCAAGGTTACGGTTACAGTGTCGGCACCGTCCACTACATGGGAATTAGTCACAATTTGACCTGAGGAATTAATAATAAATCCAGAGCCGCTACCCTGCTCAACCCGCTGTCTAGGCTGTGATGGCACGTCCCCAAAAAATCGTCGCAAAAATGGATCGTTAAATTCATCCGGTATTCGAGAAGTCACCGTTCTGGAAGAATCAATCCGAACTACTGCACCTCCCACCTGTTGCACCACTTTGACTACAAAGTTAGGATCTCCAGACGATGAGAAAATCGCTGGGGGGACAATTGCCGGATTGGTGTTATTTGCTTGTTGGTCTGAAACTTGAGACTGGGATTCATTTGTTCGAGTTTCAAAGGTTTTGGCAGATAGAAGAGAGCAGCCTTCCAAGAACACCACTGCTATCCCACTCAATAGCATCAATATAATACCGGTCGATCCCCTCCTTGGGGGTAAACCTTGTGTATCAATATCCTGGACTTCCAAGTCATGCTCTGTTATCTTCATGTGTCTTTGCTTCTCCGTGCTGGTCAGTGGGTGGTAGGATATTGCCTACCGGGTTTGTCTCAGAATGATTACAACTCAAAAGTTTGTCTCAGGTCTAGGGCTTGTTGAATGCTAAATTGGTGCTTCCTTACATCTTCTATTGTGACGATTAGCAGCAAAGGTGGTAAATGATGGCAACTCCCATTGACAGTCTTTGGAGTCAGGTGCTAGAGCGCTTACAACTAGAATTATCTCGCCCCACCTTTGAAACTTGGATTAAAACTGCTAGTGCGGAGCGGTTAGAAAACAATTGCTTGGTAATAATTACTCCTAATCCTTTTGCTCGTAATTGGTTACAAAAATATTACATCAACACCATTGCTCATGTAGTAGAAGATATCCTAGGTCACCCTGTAGAAATTTATATTACCGTTGCTCAAGGTGATGAAGTTACTCATCTGGTCGATAGAGAAGTTTCTTGGGAATCTCCAAACCAAAGCATTGTCTCTGAAAGTGTTCCTAGAAAACGACAGGCAACTACTGAATTAAACTCGAAATATGTATTTTCTCGCTTTGTAGTTGGAGCCAACAATCGTATGGCTCATGCAGCGTCTTTGGCTGTTGCTGAATCTCCAGGCAAGGAATTTAACCCTTTATTTTTATGCGGTGGTGTCGGCTTAGGAAAAACTCATCTCATGCAGGCTATTGGTCATTATCGCTGGGAAATTTATCCCGATTCCAAAATATTTTATGTTTCTACAGAGCAATTTACTAACGATTTAATTACAGCAATTCGCAATGATAGTATGCAAAATTTCCGAGAGCATTACCGGGCTGCTGATGTGTTGCTAGTAGATGATATTCAGTTTATTGAGGGTAAGGAATACACTCAAGAAGAATTTTTTCATACTTTTAATACTTTACATGAAGCTGGCAAGCAAGTTGTAATTGCTTCTGACCGTCCTCCTAATCAAATCCCTAGTTTACAAGAACGTTTGTGTTCGCGTTTTTCTATGGGTTTAATTGCTGATATTCAAACTCCAGATTTAGAAACGAGGATGGCAATTCTCCAGAAAAAAGCTGAATACGAAAATATCCGCCTTCCTCGAGATGTGATTGAATATATTGCTTCTCACTTTACTTCTAATATTCGCGAATTAGAAGGAGCTTTAATTCGGGCAGTGGCCTATATTTCTATTTGGGGTTTACCCATGACGGTAGAAAATATTACACCAGTTTTAGAGACACCCAGCGAGAAAGTAGAAGCTACATCAGAGGCAATTTTAACGGTTATTGCTGATGCTTTTAATGTCTCAATTGAAGACCTCAAGAGTAACTCACGGCGACGAGAAATTAGCTGGGCACGTCAAATAGGTATGTATTTAATGCGCCAACACACCGATCTGAGTTTGCCGAGAATTGGTGAAGAGTTTGGAGGTAAAGATCATACAACGGTGATCTACAGTTATGAGAAAATTACTCAACTAAAGGAAAGCGATCGCAGTTTAGCACAAACCCTACGTCAACTGGGCGATCGCATCAACATGACTAGCCGCTCTCAAAAGTCATCTGGAAAATAATTTGTGGTTTTTCATAACTAGCAATAATAGGGTTATTTAACAGCTAAATGACGATATTAAGTAAAGTATAAAAAGTGATTAAATTTAAATTCGTCTGTGGAAAAATCATGATTTTTTGTGGAAAACTTCATTAAGTATAATTACCCTGTGGAAAAAATAGGGGGGTTTTCCACAAGTTTTCCACAGATAGTAACCTGCAAAACTGTACTTTCAACAGACCTGTATAAGGTTTTCCACAATTTCCACAATTTCTCTCATTACTAGAGACGCGATTAATCACGTCTGTACAGTAGCCAGTAGTTTTATCTTCCTCTGCTCTCCTGCTCCCCTGCTTTTTGACCTTGTCTTTCTGCTAACCATGTAAATAAGACAATACCGCAAAGGTCAGCGGCTAAGTCAACTAAATCAAAGCTCCGATAGGGTACAAAGAGTTGAATGATTTCATCAATTACGCAAAAAAATATCACAATCAATGGTGCAAGTGGCAGAGAAATATTTAAGAATTTAATTTTACGTTTATTTAAAGCTAGATGACTCAAGTAAGCAGCGATTCCAAGTAAGAGAAAATGTAAAATTGTGTCGTAATACGGAAATTTTGATATTTCAGATGGGATAACTTTTAGATATGCTGCTAGAGAAATAGATATCAAAATTCCGAGGTAAACCCAAAATGTCAAAACCCAACGCTGATTAGATTTCATTTTGATAATTGAAAAGAAAGGGTGGGCATTGCCCACCCTACTAAGACTATGCAGCGTTTTTACGCCACCACTCAATCGTATTCTTTAGTCCTTCTTGGAAGCTCACCTGAGCAGTGAAATTAAAGGCTTGCTTGGCTCTTTCAGTATCCAAACACCTACGGGGTTGACCATTGGGCTTGTCAGTTTCCCAAACAATTTCACCGTCAAACTCCATCAGTTCGCAGATGAGAGTAATTAAATCGCGGATGGAGATTTCATAACCCGTTCCCAAGTTAACTGGTTCGGATTCGTTGTAAAATTGAGTTCCCATCACAATCCCTCGCGCCGCATCTTCTGAATAAAGAAACTCGCGAGTAGGACTCCCATCACCCCAAACAGGAAGTTTCTTTTCTCCTTGAACTTGGGCTTCGTGAACTTTGCGAATTAACGCCGGTATTACATGGGAACTTCTGGGGTCAAAGTTATCTTCTGGACCATATAAATTTACTGGCAGTAGGTAAATGCCATTAAAGCCGTACTGCTGACGGTAGGATTGGAGTTGGACTAAAAGCGCTTTTTTTGCAACTCCGTAGGGAGCGTTAGTTTCCTCTGGATAGCCATTCCAAAGGTCATCTTCTTTGAATGGCACTGGGGTAAATTTAGGATAAGCGCAGATAGTACCGACACAGACGAATTTTTCTACTCCAGCTTGATGGGCAGCATGGATTAGCTGGGTTCCCATGATCAAGTTATCGTAGAATAATTCCGCCGGTTTTTCGCGGTTAAGACCGATACCACCGACGTGAGCTGCTAGGTGGATAATAATGTCTTGTTGATCGACTGCGCGTTGGCAATTTTCCCAAACACGCAGATCGTGGTCGCGCGATCGCGGTACTGTAATCTTTGCGCGATCGGCACCAGCCTTACTCAGTTGATCTATCACCTGACGACCCAGGAAACCCGACCCACCAGTGACGAGAATCCGTTTATTTCTTAGTTCTAAGGCGGTCATATTTTTCTCCTGTGCGGTGTAAATCAGAAGTGGAGAGCGCCCAGTTCTTGACGAATAGTAGCAATGTCGTGAGGAATGGACGAACCATTTCCATTGGGCGAAGTTTGACCCAATGCTTGTAAATCTGCTTCTACCATCAAAGCAACTAGTCCTTCAAAGGTTACTGAAGGTGTCCAGCCCAACTTCTGTTTTGCTTTGGTAGGATCGCCAATTAACAAGTCTACTTCCGCAGGGCGCAGATAGCGATCGTCAAACTCTATATAATCTTGCCAATTGAGATTCACGTAGCCAAATGCCAGTTCCAAAAATTCCCGCACTGAGTGGGTTTCGCCAGTAGCAATCACATAATCGTCTGGCAGGTCTTGCTGTAACATCAGCCACATTGCCCGAACATAATCCTTGGCGTAGCCCCAATCTCGTTTGGCATCAAGATTGCCCATGTAAATCTTTTTCTGCTTTCCTGCCACAATGCGAGCGACTGCCCTAGTAATTTTCCGGGTTACAAAGGTTTCACCACGCCGTGGTGATTCGTGGTTAAAAAGTATGCCATTGCAAGCAAATAAATTGTAAGACTCGCGGTAATTTACTGTTTGCCAATGGGCGTAGACTTTAGCACAAGCATATGGACTGCGGGGATAAAACGGCGTTGTCTCGCTTTGGGGCACTGCCTGTACTAAACCATACATTTCTGAAGAACCAGCTTGGTAAAAACGCACCTCAATGCCAGTGCGCTGCTGGTAGTCGCGGATTGCTTCTAGTAATCGCAGCGTTCCCATTCCAACTGCATCGACCGTGTATTCTGGCGAATCAAAGCTTACTCTTACATGGGATTGAGCGCCGAGGTTGTAAATTTCTGTTGGTTGGACTTCTTCTAAAATGCGTCGCAGCGTTGTACCATCCGTCAAGTCACCGTAGTGAAGAAACAACCGCACTCCTTCTTTATGAGGGTCTTCGTAAATGTGATCGATGCGGTCTGTATTGAAGGTAGAAGTCCGGCGAATAATACCATGAACTTCATAACCCTGCTCTAGCAAAAACTCACTCAGGTATGAACCATCTTGACCAGTAATACCAGTAATCAACGCGCGCTTGTTTTGCGTCATGCTCAATTATCCCTTGTTGTCTTTGATGAAATATTTGCAGTTTAATTGATACAACCTAGCAGCTCATCGCTAAATTGCCTAATGGGAAACCTACGGGTCTTAATCGATTGATACAGAACTTTTCCGTAAACAAATATACTTAATAAAATGTAATTAAACAAGTCAACCCTAAATAGCTTAACTTGAGATGATTAAGGAATTTGGTATAAATTTTTTAATCTTAGTCAAAACTTCATACAGTCTTGGTTTTTGTTAAGACTGAATCAACTTAAAATCATATATATATTGTGAAAAACCAAAATCAAATTTTCAGAACAAGTCTGTATTGTTTCAACTGCTTACTAGTAAATAGCGTTGATGTTCTGAGGTTGCTCTCAATTAAGTACTTGCTGGAGAATGTGTCTCTAGTATGAGAAGGCTAGAAATATAAAAGCTAAAGGATGAAGTAAAGAACATTTACATAGCAGCAACTTCTTGCCCATTTTAAATGGTCTGCAAACTTATGCCGCGTTGTACTAGTGCATTTTGACAAAAATAATTGGCTCTCTGACAATCGGTCGAAAGCTACAGGCATAAAGTATTTTCACTTCCAAGGAAGCAGTACAGGGGGCAGTTTATGCCCCGTAGATAATAGTTAAGTTTTTTTCAGTACGCTCCGTTGTTTTTGGGGATAATAACCACATCAATCGTTTTCAACATTATCCATAAATCGAGCCAAAAATTCCTAAATTTGACATAATGCAGGTCTATTTGGACTCGCCGAGGATAGGGAATGTCGTTACGCCCAGAAACTTGCCATAATCCAGTGATACCTGGTCGAATTGTTAATATCTGATCGATGTGATCGCCATACTTTGGTAGTTCTTCCGCTACTAAAGGTCGCGGGCCAACAACACTCATGTCCCCTTTTAAAACGTTCCAGAACTGGGGAAATTCGTCCAAGCTAGTAATTCGCAAAAATCGACCAATTTTTGTAATGCGGGGGTCTTGTTTCAGCTTGAAACTATTCTCAAATTCTTGCCGCAATTGGGGCGATGTTTCCATCATTTGCACTAGGACTTCGTCCGCATTGCTCACCATTGTTCGGAATTTAATACAGTTAAAGGGTTTGTAGTTTTTACCAACCCGTTCTTGAATATAAAAAATTGGGCCTTCTGAGCTTAAAGCAATCAGCAAGGCCAAGATTAAGTAGACGGGGAAGAACAAAATCAATACCAACAGCGAAAACGCTATATCGAACAGTCGTTTGGCAAACTCTCCGTTTAAACCCTGAAAAGACAAACTTTTGGGTTTGACCTTGGGCATCTTTGTTTTTTGACCACGTTTTAAGTAAGTACGTGTAGACGCTCTAGCGTCTTGCCGTAGGCCTCGCTTGCCGGAGAGGAGTGAGCTCTGGGCAGTCATCATACTCCTTAATAATCCACACCACACATAGTCCCAATCTTAAAGCTAAAAGGAGGTGCTTCTGGGGGGAAATTGCCAAAAGCCTACAAAACAATTACAAAAATCCAGACCTTCCTGGGAGAGATGGCCTTTTTTCTTTGCACTTATTTAAAAATTCTAGATAACGCTGTGCGAAGATTTGCGGTGAAAACTGAGCGGCGTGCGATCGCACATACTCAGGATTAAACAAATCTTGATACATTTCAAATTTTTCTACTGCTTCTACCAAAGCTGCTTCTGTTTGCATCTGGAAGAATAGGCCCGTGCCTGTATCCCCGCAAGAGCGTATGTCTCGCACTGTTTCTAAAGCACCTCCCGCACCATAGGCAATCACCGGAGTACCACAAGCTTGTGCCTCCACTAAGGCAATGCCAAAATCTTCACAAGCTGCATACACAAATGCCTTAGCTCTAGCCATATATTTTTTTACCACATCATCGGGCTGCCATCCCAGTATTTGGATGTTAGAGTTGGCTATCTCGCGAATTTTTTTCATTTCGGAACCTGTACCAATGATCGCTAATGGTCGTTGCAATTGATTAAAAGCTTTGACAATTAAAGATACTTGTTTATAACTCTCTAACCTGGAAACTGTCAGGTAAAAATCCTCCTTCTGAGGAAAAAAAGGGAAAGCTTCGATATTCACAGGCGGATAAATCACTGTAGCTTCACGCCGATAGCAGCGCCAAATGCGGCGAGCTATATGCTGTGAATTGGCAATAAAGTAATCAACACGATTTGCACTGAGGACATCCCAATGACGCAAACGATGCAATAAATACCGCGTTACCCAGCCAGCTGCACCACTTCCCATTTTGTTGTGGCTCAGATAATCAAAAGTCAAGTCCCAGGCATATCGCATAGGGCTATGGCAGTAGCAAATATGCAACTGATCGGGACTAGTCAAGATTCCTTTGGCTACAGCATGGGATGAAGACAGAATTACGTCATATTGTCGCAAATCAAGTTGTTCAATCGCCAACGGCCAAAGAGGCAAATACTGTTGCACACCGTTATGGGCAAAGGGAAAGTGTTGGAGAAATGTCGTACCAACCTGACGTTTGTACAAATAACTTTCGGGATTACTGGATTCAAAGTCAATGAGGGCATATAAATCAGCATCAACGTGATTCAGAATTTCCCGTACAACTAGTTCTGAACCGCCGGTGGCTTTCGGTGTCAGCCACTCATGAACCAGAGCGTATTTCAAGGGCACAGCTAACTTTAAAAAATAGAAAAAACGTAAGGCAAATTTGAGGTTAACTGAAAAGTTTCCCTTTGCGATCGACGAACGGGAAGCGCCCCAGGTTTAATCCAAGACGTAATTCTTGCCCAAGAGGTTCCAGAGAGATGCTGCAACCTGATAACCTCAAATTGGGTACTGGGGGTTAAGGATTGGGAAGAGTACATCTTTACCCAGTCCCCAATCTTTAGTTCCTAAGTATTTGACATAAGAAGTGGGAATTTATGCGAATTTTAATTATGGGTGGTACTAGGTTCATTGGTGTCTACCTGACTCAACTGCTAGTGGAACAAGGACATGATTTGGTATTGTTCAATCGTGGTAATCGTCCCGCACCTTCTTTGCAGGGAGTAAAACAAATTATAGGCGATCGCACTGATGCCACTCAGCTCAAAGAAAAATTATCACAAGAAAATTTTGATGCCATTTTTGACAATAATGGACGGGAACTTACAGATACTCAACCACTGGCAGAAATTTTTCAAGACCGAGTGCAGCATTTTGTCTACATGAGTTCTGCGGGGGTATATCTCAAATCTGACCAACTTCCCCATATAGAAGGCGATGAGGTAGATCCCAAAAGTCGCCACCGAGGTAAGCATGAAACAGAAGCTTACTTGGTTCAGCAGGGATTGCCCTTTACTTCGATTCGTCCGACTTACATTTACGGGCCGCGCAACTATAATGACTTGGAAAGCTGGTTTTTTGATAGAATTGTGCGCGATCGCCCGATTCCCATTCCTGGTAATGGCTTACACATCACTCAACTAGGACATGTCAAAGACTTGGCAAAGGCTATGACTCAGGTTTTAGGCAATCAGCAGGCAGTAGGACAAATTTATAATATTTCAGGCGATCGCTTCGTCACTTTTGATGGTTTAGCCCGTGCTTGTGCTATCGCTTCTGGCAAATCACCGGATGCGATCAAAATTGTTCATTACGACCCGAAAAAATTTGATTTTGGCAAACGCAAAGCTTTTCCATTGCGGATGCAGCATTTCTTTGCATCTGTAAATAAAGCTACAACAGAATTAAGTTGGCAGCCTGAATATGATTTGATTTCCGGGCTAAGTGATGCGTTTGAAAATGATTATCTGGCAAGTGGGCGGGATAAAGCTGAGGTAGATTTCTCTGTGGATGACGAAATTTCCCAATTTTCGTCTATTTTCAGGTAAAAGAGCCGAATTTTTTGCATAAACCAAAGGCGAAACAGCGCGTTGCTTCCTTTCCCAAGGTTTTAGCGACTGCGATCGCTTTCTAAGAATGCAAGATTATGGTCTAAATAAAAACTGCTGTAATTAGAGCTTTGTACCAAGTCAAACAAGGATGCTTTTGACGCTAGCGATCGCATCTTTATAACTGATTTGGGTCAAAGCCCAATTCTTGCAGTTTTGCCGCTAATTTCTCAGCCCGTTAACTTTCTTGTTAGTAATTAACAATTATTATAAATTAATCAATAATTACATACAAATAAACTATTTTTGAGGAAGTATGCCAACAGTATTAGTAACAGGGGGAGCAGGATTTATTGGGTCTAATTTTATTATTTTAGCTAGAAATAAACAATGGTTTAATGTAGTTAACTTAGACAAGTTGACTTATGCTAGTAACCTAGAAACTTTAGCAGAACTGCAAAGCGATATCAACTATCATTTTGTGCAAGGGGATATTGGCAATGTCGAGCTAGTCAGCTATATATTAGAACAGTATCAGCCAGATGCAATTATTAATTTTGCTGCGGAAAGTCATGTTGACCGTTCCATATTGAGTCCGCAAGACTTTATCCAGACTAATATAGTGGGAACATTTCAGCTACTAGAAGCAAGTAGGTTCTACTGGCAAAAACTCTCATTACAACAACAACAGCAATTTCGCTTCTTGCATGTGTCTACCGATGAAGTATACGGCTCACTTAACCCAAAAGACCCAGCCTTCCGAGAAGATACAGCTTATGCACCAAATAGTCCTTATGCAGCATCAAAAGCAGCATCTGACCATTTTGTGCGAGCCTACTATCATACTTATGGATTGCCTACTTTAACAACAAATTGCTCCAACAACTACGGGCCGCACCAGTTTCCTGAAAAATTGATTCCTTTGACTATTCTCCATGCTTTAGATGGTAAACCTTTACCTATATATGGAGATGGACAAAATATTCGAGATTGGCTTTATGTAATCGACCACTGCGAGGCTATTTACCTAGTTCTACAACAGGGCAAAATTGGTGAAACTTACAATATCGGTGGACTCAATGAACAAGCTAATTTGGATGTTGTAGAGAAAATCTGTACCATCCTAGATAAGTTAGTTCCTATATCTGATTTTAGCTACTCTTCTTTGATTAGTTTTGTTAAAGACCGTCCTGGTCATGACCGAAGATATGCTATCGACTGTAGTAAAATCAGACGTCATTTAGGTTGGCAACCTCAAGAAAACTTTGATAGTGGTTTACTAAAAACAGTTCAGTGGTATCTTAGTCACTCGGCTTGGGGAAATCAAGTGCGATCGGTAAACTATCAAAACTGGCTAAAACAAAACTATGAAAACAGGAAACAGGAAAACTCAGGTTAACAGTAATTTTGGCTATTTAAGGAGTACAACATGAAAGGTATTATTTTGGCTGGTGGCTCTGGCACACGTCTTTACCCATTAACTAATGTTATTAGTAAACAACTGATCCCTGTTTACGATAAGCCAATGATTTATTATCCACTGTCTGTATTGATGCTAGCAGGGATTCGTGAGATTTTAATTATTTCTACGCCTAGTGATTTGCCATTATTTCAAAGACTTTTAAAGGATGGTAGCCAGTGGGGTTTGAAGTTTAGTTATGTAACACAACCGCAGCCAGAAGGTTTAGCTCAAGCTTTTATATTGGGCAAAGATTTTATTGCTAATGAGCCAGTGTGCTTAATTTTGGGTGACAACATTTTTTATGGACACGGTTTGACAGAAGTACTGGAACGGACTGCGACACTGAGCGAAGGTGGATTAATCTTCGGTTATCAGGTTAAAAATCCTCAACGATATGGAGTAATTGAATTTGACATATATGGACAGGTAATTAATATAGAAGAAAAACCCTTAATTCCTAAATCTAAATATGTTGTTCCTGGTATCTACTTTTATGATTCGCAAGTGGTAGATATAGCTTCTAGCCTCAAACCTTCTGCTCGCAATGAGCTAGAAATTACTGATTTGAATCTAGCGTATTTAAACCGAGGAAAACTACGAGTAGAATTGTTGGGGCGAGGATATGCTTGGTTAGATACTGGTACTCATGAATCTTTGCATCAGGCAAGTAATTTTATCCAAACTTTAGAAGAACGGCAGGGGTTGAAAATAGCCTGTATTGAAGAAATTGCCTATAACAAAGGATATATTAAATCATTTCAATTGCGTCAGTTAGCTGAAACTATGACTAAGAGTAGCTATGGTAATTATCTAATGACAATTTTAGAAAGTGAGCAGGATTTTGAATCAGTTATACAAAATAATGGAACGAGAGAATTTTCTGTTAACCAATCGCCTTTAGATAAGAATTTATTGACTCAAAAAATTAAGCCAATATTTAAAAATTATCAATAAATTTGTGTGGATGTATGAGAGTTATTATATATCACCCAAAGTACAGAAAAAAGGTTTAATTTTTGGGTTTGTGGAAAAAAATAAAAATAAGATTTATCCTTTTTTCGGTAATTTATATGAATCTAGAATATACAGTTTTGATGTATTAAGTAGAACGGCTGAAATAACTCACGCTATGTCATTGCGAATGGAACGAAGTGGAATGAAGCAATCACAAGGGTTATATCGATTTTACATTCTGTTACATAGCTAGGTTTATTTTCACCGACTTACTTAATTGAAATTCTGTAAATTAAAACGAATTTAGGGTAGACATCAGATATAGCAAAAATATTAAATTAAAAAATGGTGTTGTAATGAAAATAATACAGACAGTAATTCCTGATTTGCTAGTGATTGAGCCACAGGTTTTTGGAGACGATCGCGGTTTTTTTTATGAAAGTTATAACGCAAAAGTATTACTAGAAAAAGCAGGCATTAGCGAGCATTTTGTCCAAGACAATCATTCTCGTTCTGCTAGAAATGTATTACGCGGTTTGCACTATCAAATTCAGCAACCTCAAGCCAAACTAGTAAGAGTGGTAATAGGTGCAGTATTTGATGTAGCTGTGGATTTGCGAAAAAGTTCCAAGACTTTTGGGCAATGGGTGAGTACACATCTGAGTGTTGAAAATAAACAACAGCTTTGGATTCCAGCGGGTTTTGCTCACGGTTTTTTAGTGCTTTCGGAATACGCTGAAGTTTTGTACAAAACTACAAATTACTACGCCCCACAGCATGAACGCACTATTTTGTGGAAAGATCCAGATTTAGCGATCGCTTGGCCAATTCAAACTGAACCCATACTTTCTGCTAAAGATAAAGTTGCCAAGTTACTACGAGATGCAGAGGTTTTTGCATGAAAATCCTGTTGACGGGTGTAACTGGACAGGTGGGCTGGGAATTGCAACGTACCCTAATGACTGTCGGTGAGGTAATTCCTGTCAGTCGCAACCAGATAGATTTAACTCAACCAGATAGCATTCGCCACATTATCCAGGAAATCAAACCCGATTTGATAGTTAATCCGGCTGCTTACACAGCAGTAGATAAAGCAGAGTCAGAGCCAGAATTGGCAATGGCGATTAATGGTATTGCCCCAGGTGTCATAGCCGAAGAAGCAAAGCGGCTGGGTGCAGCCATAATTCACTATTCCACCGATTATGTATTTGATGGTGGAAATAAAAGTCCCTACACAGAGTCAGATAAACCTAACCCACAAAATATCTACGGTAAAACAAAACTAGCAGGCGAGGAGGCGATCGCTTCTGTCGGAGTACCACATTTAATTTTACGTACCAGTTGGGTATATGGGTTGCGAGGTAAAAACTTTTTACTAACTATGCAAAAACTGGCTCAAGAACGAGAAGAAATTAAAGTTGTTAATGACCAGATTGGCGCACCTACTTGGAGTCGTGCGATCGCTGAAGCTACAGCCCAAATTTTATTTCAAGCTCAACAAGATGTATCTGGTTTTTTAGCTAGCAAAGGTGGACTTTATCACCTAACAGCCAGCGGACAAACTAGCTGGTATGGATTTGCCCAGGCAATCTTTCAATATAATCCCGAACACAATCAACGAAAGTTACAGAAATTAATAGCAATTAGCTCCAAAGGGTATCCGACAGCAGCCAGCAGACCAGCATATTCTTTGTTAAATAATCAAAAATTATCCAATACTTTTGATTTACTTCTGCCAGAGTGGCAAAAAAGTTTAGAGTTAGTACTTGCTAGGAACAAATAAGCTGATGGTTCTGCGATATAGGAATCTGATATTTCTAAATTTCTCACTGTAAAAAGCGATTCCCAATCTAAAATCTAAAATTCAAAATGGTATTAAGCGTTCACAACACAACGAAAACCAATATGACAAGTTGATGTATCAATCATTTCTGGGTGACGAGCAGCTGGTCGGTAACGACGGCAATAGCTAGCAGCACACAGAAAAGACCCCCCTTTAACGACTCGGCGGGGAATTTGAACTTCTGATGTTCTGGAGTCAATACTCTCCTCTCTACTGCATCCTCTAGGATTAACCAGAATGCAGCAGGATTTTGGTTTATCAGCAAGATGATAGTCTTGATACCAATCTGCCGTCCATTCCCAAACATTGCCGATCGTGTCATAAAGACCATAACCATTAGGTGGGTATAAAGCTACTGGGGTCGTACTTGGGCGATGAGTCTTGAGATTTTGCCAAGGAAACTCACCCAGCCAGAAATTTGCCATCATTTTGCCATCTGGCATCAGTTCATCTCCCCACGCGTAAGCTTTCCCTTCCATTCCACCACGTGCAGCAAATTCCCATTGAGCTTCAGTTGGTAAAGTTTTACCTGCCCAAACAGCGTAGGCTTCTGCATCCTCAACAGTCACATGGACAACGGGATGATTTTCTTTTCCCTTGATGGAACCACCTGCTCCTTCTGGATGTCGCCAGTTAGCACCAGGAATGTAAGCCCACCAATTAGCTGAGTTGAGTTCAACTGGAAAATTTGGTTGCTGAAATACTAGAGAACCAGGTACTAATAATTCTGGCAGAGCATCTGGATAATCTTCCGGCTTTGGGGAACGTTCGGCCATAGTAATATAGCCAGTTTCTTTAACAAATCGCTGAAATTGGCGGTTCGTCACAGGAGACCGATCTATCCAGAAGCCATCTATCTTGACTTGATGAGATGGCCCTTCCTCTGGATAGTGGCGATCTGACCCCATAACAAAAGTTCCACCTGGAATCCAAACCATTTCTTTGTGGGGCGGTCTGCCCAGATGACCTGTAGATTTAGACGTTTGCGATCCACTAACTAATTTTTTTGTTGGGTTGTTCTTGGATAGGTGTGTCTTCATCCAAACATTGCTCCGTTTATTTGTAGTGTTTAGAGGGGACATAATTGCCCCCACATCTTCAATTCTGAAAATTAGTATCAAGCTGGGAATTGTGCTACTGGCAACACTTCAAATTGCCATCGATCGAATTGCCGTTGTAAGTGCCGGAAAATTTTCGGGTGACTTTCCTTGAGGTCAGTCTGTTCGCCTGGGTCACTTTCTAAATCGTATAGAAATTGATTTAGACCTTGATTACTACCTTGTTGCAGATACTTCCAGTTACCGAGACGGACAGCACCTTGAATATTGATTCCCGAACGATAACGCCAGAATAATGGGCGTGAATCAAGGCGTTTCTCTCCAATCAGAGCCGGAAGTAAGTTCACTCCATCTAATGGATATTTGGGAGCAGCTGGTACACGGGTAGCAGCCAGGATAGTTGCAGTCAGATCCATTGTGATTGTTGGCTGGTCGTTGACTTGATTGGGTTTAACTTTTCCAGGCCAACGAATGATTGTGGGGACACGAATGCCTCCTTCGTTCAAGCTACCTTTGCGATTCCGGAATGGCCCAAAGAAGGAGTACCGTTCACCCCCGTTATCACTAACAAAGATCACTAAAGTGTTGTTAGCCTGTCCCGTCTCTTCCAATGCTTGCAAGACTTTACCAACTCCATCATCAAGGCTCTTAATCATGGCTGCATAGATTTCAGGTGAGCCTCCTGCTGTATAGTTACCGTTGCTATAAAGCGTTGTACTCAAGCTTTCATCGCCAGGCCCCTCCCACGGCCAATGGGGAGCGTTGTAATGCAAGCTCAAGTAAAACGGTTGATTCCGGGGTTTCTTAATAAATGCGATCGCCTTTTCAGTAAACAGTTCAGTGGTATAGCCAGGGACACTAATTAACTGCTCGTCATTATAGAAATCAAGCACACCACTGCCATCTTTATGACTGAAATAATCGATTCCCCCACTAAAGTGACCAAAAAACTTGTCAAATCCACTTTTGTTAGGGCCGTAGTTGGGCAGATAACCCAGATGCCACTTGCCTACCAAGGCTGTTTCATAACCTCTAGCTTTGAGCAATGAGGCGACTGTGGGATGTGAGGGAGGTAGTCCCACGGTGCTACCAACTTGACTGATGTTACCAAGTGGTTCTCGTAATCCTACTTCTAGACGAGCCGGATACCGACCAGTCAAGAAGCCGACTCGTGTGGGCGTGCAAACTGTTTGCGCTGAATAGGCATTAGTAAATCGCGCTCCCTGTCTAGCAAGACGATCTAGGTTTGGTGTCTGATAGTCGGGACGACCATAAATACTCAAATCACCCCATCCTAAGTCATCTGCCAGGATAAAGAGAATGTTTGGGGTTTTATGTGGAGCATACTTATTGCCTGCAACTGCTTGGGAAATCAAAGTTGAGCTACCAACAGTTGTCAGCGCACTAGCTGCCGCAGTTCCTAGAAACTTGCGACGATTCATCGAGCCAACATTGGAATTTGTCATAAATTCGTCTTCCATTAGCTATAAACACCACAAATGGGCATGGCAAAGCTAGGCTGAAGTAGTTTGCTAAAACAGACTCATTCAACCGTGCAATAAACTATGAATTGGGGTAATACTTGCAAGAACGCTAAAATTGCACACCCCTGCGATCGCTGCTTTACCAAGTTTGATAATGACTAAACTAACTTTGCTGAACAGATACTAGATTGGACAACAAACTACGGTAAGTCTTTAGGAATACAGTATTTAACTGAGTGAAATTAGTATTTCACATCTTTGTTTGCAAGAACAAGGGGTTTTCAAAAAAATACAGTATTTTTATCGATTTATAGTATTTACCTTTTTGCTCTCGAACGCAGAGGTAGACAGGTGTTGTCTATTCGTGTACCACATCAATGTTTTCTTGTCAATAAAACAGTAGAATGATATAGTATCCATCGTCATTGCGCTAGATGTAGGATTATGATTTTGACATTAAATTTAGACACCGTTCATCTCAGTGACGAACAGTTCTATCAATTATGTCAAAATAACCGCGAGTTACAGTTTGAACGAACGGCTAAGGGAGAATTGCTCGTAATGCCACCTGTTGGAGGCGAAAGTGGTAATCGAGAAGCCGACTTAATTATCGATTTGGGAATTTGGAATCGCCAAACTGGCCTCGGTTTTACCTTCAGTTCCTCGACTGTATTTAAGTTGCCTAATGGCGCAGATCGTTCTCCTGATGTAGCTTGGATTCAAAAGGAACGTTGGCAAGCACTCACCCCGGAACAAAGACGCAAATTTCCTCCTATCGCACCGGATTTTGTAATTGAATTAAGGTCGGCAACAGATGATTTGGAAATGCTGCGTTCTAAAATGCGGGAATATATGGATGCAGGGGTGCAATTGGGATGGTTGATTAATCCCCAACAGCAGCAAGTGGAAATTTATCGCCAAAGGCAAGATGTAGAAGTGCAAAACCTTCCCACAGAATTATCTGGTGAAAATCTATTGCCTGGATTTAGCTTGAGTTTATCGCCATACTTGTAGATATCAGAATTCTCTGATTTCGTTGAAGCGATCGCTAGTGTAAGAGTAAAGTTAGTTCTAACTGCTAATAATTAGAAATTACACAAACTGAAACGAAACATTGGCAGTCAAAGGTTCTGGCAATGGTTTTCCTTGCGCTTGGTAATCTTCAATCAAAAGCTCTAGTACTTCTTCACCATTCTTGAGAGCATCAGCGTAAGTATTTCCATGAGTATGTGCATAAGGGCCAAACTCAGGGAGGCTAACAATGTACTTGTTATCTTCTTTTGACCACTGAATTAGAATACTATATTGTGGTTTCATTCTTCTTCTCCTTTGCCTTCTTCTTGCTCCAGTTGTTTTAGTTCTATGAGTGCATTTCTAACAACTTTTTCCTGGTAAAAATCTGCATCTGCTCCGTCTTTGCCAGACAAAGTAAGGCTGTAAACTAACAAAGGATGGCTCCATACTGTGTGACTTCCTTTGCCACTTCTATAAGTGAATCCAGCTTTTAATAGCATTGCTTTTAGTTCACGAATTTTCTTAGGCACTGTTAGAAATTTCTTGCGTATCTACAGATATATTCCCATGACTATCTGGAAAAGTTTGGGTTATACACGAACGATACAGCAGATCCTCTCATTCAGCAGTACTAACTTTTGGTGGCAAAAGATAAATGCCTCCAGATATTAAAGTTAAGGCAACAGAAATCCAAAAAGCAATTAAAGATGGAGTTCGCCAAACTTCTGGTAAAGGTGCAATTAAAAGTGCGATCGCAATTATTTGACTAACAGTTTTGAGTTTGCCCCAAATATTTGCCCCAGTGATTTTAGTTTGATTTACCCGCCAACCAGCGATCGCTAATTCCCGCGCTAAAATCAGAAACACTCCCCAAGCTGGAACTTTGCCTAGTTCAATCAACACCATTAACGGTGCAAGCACGAGAAATTTATCCACCAAGGGGTCAAGAAACTTACCCAAATCGCTAATTTGATTAAGTTTCCGTGCTAAATAGCCATCTAACCAATCAGTTAATGCAGCGACAAGAAAAATTGTCAAGCATATCCATCTAGCTTGCGATGTGGGGTTATACAAACCGTAAAGCAAAAATGGTACACCCAGAAGGCGAGAGAAAGTAATCCAGTTGGGTATGGTCATAGATTTTAAGTAAAAGGACATGGGGAACGCGGGGACGCGGTGACATAGAATTTCTTCCTCATCTTCCCTATCATCCTCATCTCCCACTCTCTCCCCAAGCGTGGGATGATCTGTTTCTTGAGATTCCCCAAATAATTCTATGACTCAACAAGATAACTCCCAATTTCGTATCGAACGCGATTCCATGGGCGATCGCCAAATTCCTAGTAATGTTTACTACGGCATTCAAACCCTACGAGCAACAGAAAACTTTCCCATCAGTGGCATTCAGCCTTTACCTACTTACGTAGATGCTTGTTTAATAATTAAAAAAGCTACAGCAATTGTTAATGGCGAACTTAGTTGTATTCCCCAAGATATTAGTCAGGCAATTGTAAAAGCAACTGATGAAATACTTACAGGAAAGTTCCGCGATCAGTTTGTTGTGGATGTCTATCAAGCGGGTGCTGGAACTTCTCACCACATGAATGTTAACGAAGTCTTGGCAAATCGGGCTTTAGAAATTCTGGGTGACGAAAAGGGTAACTACAAACGCGTGAGTCCGAATGACCATGTTAATTACGGACAGTCTACCAATGATGTGATTCCTACAGCAATCCGCATTGGTGGCTTATTGGCACTTTCAAAGACATTGCACCCAGCTTTGGAAGGGGCGATTGCAGCTTTAGAAAACAAAGCTGGAGAATTTCAAGATATCGTCAGATCCGGCAGAACTCACATGCAAGATGCCGTACCCGTGCGCTTGGGTGAGAATTTTCGCGCTTGGGCGCAAATTTTGACAGAACACCAAAACCGGATTTACACAGCTTCTGGAGATTTGATGGTGCTGGGTTTAGGAGGAAGTGCGGCTGGTACTGGTTTGAATACTCATCCCTTGTATCGCGCCCGTGTGGTGGAAGTTCTCTCTCAATTGATTGAAACTCCCTTAGAACCTGCACCTCACTTGATGGCAGCAATGCAAAGTATGGCCCCGTTTGTAAATGTTTCTGGGGCTTTACGCAACTTAGCCCAGGATTTAGTCAAAATTTCCCACGACTTACGATTAATGGATTCGGGGCCAAAAACTGGGTTAAAGGAAATTCAACTACCGCCAGTGCAACCAGGTTCCTCGATTATGCCAGGGAAGTATAACCCCGTGATGGCAGAGATGACATCGATGGTTTGTTTTCAAGTGATGGGTTACGACAGTGCGATCGCTCTTGCCGCCCAAGCAGGACAATTAGAATTGAATGTTATGATGCCGCTGATTGCCTACAACTTGATTCACAGTATCGAAATTCTTGGGTTAACTATCGCCGCACTTACAGAACGTTGCATCCAGGGAATTACTGCCAACCGAGAACGTTGTTTAGCATACGCTGAAGGTAGTTTAGCTTTAGTAACTGCACTGAATACCCATATTGGTTATTTGGATGCAGCCAATGTTGCTAAAGAATCACTGGAAACTGGCAAGTCCTTACGCCAGATTGTTTTAGAACGCGGCCTGATGAGTGAAGCACAATTGGCTAGCGTGTTAAATCTAGAACAGATGAGTGGTATCTTACCCCTCATGGCAGAATCAAAAGACATGGATTAAAACAAAGTAGGAAAATAGATTACAGGTTACAGGGAATAGTTAATTTCTCTCTCTTTATTCCCTGTGTTCTGTCCTATCTTCACTACTTGTAACTTATTATCCATGCATCAAAAACCATCCGTCAGCTTAATCAGGGCTACTTCCTACGAACGAGAGGCTTTACGAGAATCTTTAGTCACACTGCTAGAACCTTTCGGGGGTATGGCTGCGTTTGTCAAAAAAGGCGATCGCGTTTTGCTCAAACCTAATTTACTCACAGGTTCGCGTCCTACCAAAGAGTGTACCACTCGCGTTGAATTGGTTTACGAAGTTGCCCAGATGGTAATTGAGGTTGGTGGTAAGCCATTTTTGGGAGATAGTCCAGCTTTTGGTAGTGCTAAAGGAGTTGCATTAGCAAATGGTTATTATCCTGTTTTACAAGAACTAAATCTCCCCATCAGCGAATTTCACGGTAAGCGTTACCAAACTGTTAACGAAAGTTTTAACCATCTGCTGTTATCTAAAGAGGTGATGGAAGCAGATGTGGTAATTAACCTGCCCAAAGTCAAATCTCATGGACAGCTAACATTAACTCTAGGAGTAAAAAACCTGTTTGGTTGCGTCCCTGGCAAGATGAAAGCTTGGTGGCACATGGAAGCTGGGAAAGATGCTAACCGATTTGGCGAAATGTTAGTAGAAACAGCCAGGGCGATTAATCCCAATTTAACTATCTTAGACGGCATCATCGGCCATGAAGGTAATGGGCCTAGTGGTGGCGAACCTCGTCCTTTAGGGATTTTGGCAGCTGCATCAGATGTATTTGCCTTAGATCGGGCGATGGTGGAAATTCTAAATGTGTCACCCCATCAAGTTCCCACCGTCGCAGCTTCCCAAAGACTGGGTGTTTGTCCCGAACTTGCTGCCATTGAGTTTCCTCAGTTATCTCCTGACTTATTAAAAATAGAAGATTGGCGATTACCAGACAAGTTAATGCCAATTGATTTTGCAATGCCCCGCGTGATTAAGTCTACGTTTAAACATCTTTACATTCGTTTTCTCAAAGAACCCATGAGTGCTTATGGTAAACGTTAAGACAGAAACTGGGGGTCCCTCTGGGCATTAGGGGCAATGGGGACTAGAAAAAAATTGTTTTCATTCCTAATTTCCAATTTCTAATCTTTAATTCCTAATATCTAACCCCCAATCTGTAATTGCTTTCTATTCAGGTTAGGGACGAGTGCAAACTCTGCTACAACAACTTCAAAATCAAAAGATTAAGCTGTAAGTACCCTCCGATTGCTTAACCATACCGCCCTACTCTAGTGGCGGTTTTTTCCTGATTTAATTTGCAATCAAACTTTTGCTTTTGTCTTCTATGTTGCTCATAAAGTTTCTTCTATTGCAATACAAATTTAGATAGAAAATTACGAATTAGATCTTGGTTACATACAAGCGATGTCTGATGACAAACTTCTATATGTCTATATTTATCATCAAAGCATTTATACTCTACCTATATATAGATTGACAAAATTAAAGTAATATCACTCAGATTTTACTATTTGTATTTGGCAGTATTTTTTTAGTGTGATTACGGAATAAGCACTGTCGAACGTGTCGCTCTATCTGTATTTATTCGGTCTAGATTTATAGTTCCGAAAATTATGACTACCGAGTTCTTATTGGTTTCCAATATCTTGAGCATAATTGCTATTACATCGTGAAAATGTACTGCTCTCTTTCAGTAACATTCCGGTATCTATCTAAGGTAGTGGAAACAAGCTAAACTGTTAAAACTAGCTTAACCAGCTTATTTGAAGATGTTATAATGCTAGCAGATCGGCCTGATATAGGTTAACAATTAATCTGTACCAGATTCAAAAATGTTGTTTAAACTACATTTCTTTAACCTATGGTTAACCGAAAGATTCCATATTTCAGCAAGGAATCGTAACATATTACTCACTGAATCGAGTTGGAAATGTTTAACTGTAACTTTGTATCAAGATTATTATGTAGAAAATTACTACTATACCACTTGCCAAAGTGGTTCATATTCTTGGCTACAACACAGTTGACAGTCAAAAAATAGATAGAATATCATCAAGACTCTCATCTAGAGAGTAAACCTACAAGTCATCTGACAAATTTCAATAATTTTGTATGAATTCAAATAGCCAGTCTGCCAATGCCGAGACGTATTCCCATCGTTTGGCAGACATTGTGGGAACCGCGATCGCTCTACTAACTCTAACTCTACCCGTGTTCGTCATTGGACACTTTTCTTCAAACAACATTCCGAATAACCATCAACCCCTGACCTACACATTGCCAAAAGTTGAAAAGTAAACAATAGTTGCAAATAACATTTCACCAGTAGGCTAGCTCCAAAAAGGAGAAAAATGCTGAGGTAACATTGGTTTAGGTAGTTAATCAGGCATGACGTGAATCTATCTTGTTTTCCTCTTGATTCCGATTGGGCTGATTAGAAGCAGTGAAAATTTAAAGAACAAGATTCCCGACTTTTCTAAAAAGTCGGGAATCTTGTTTTTCAGATAAAAATCTATCAAATATTTAGTAAAAAGCCTTGTGAAGAAATAAGGAAAAGGGAAGTCAGGAGCCAAAAGCCGGGAGAAAGGACATTTTGAACGACAGTTGCTACAACGCAAAGAACCTCCCTACCCTACAGGAACGCTAAGAGCGAACGGGTGAGGCAGTTCCTCATGGGATCCCTCACCAACGCCGTGGCTCCGGAGGGAAACCCTCCCCGAAGTTTGCTTGGAGGGAAACCCTCCGACGCTCGATGACTCGCTAACGCTACGCTATGGTAACTTCTCTCCGCAGTGCCGCGCTCACCGGACTGCCTCCTCTTTACTCCCTTTTTTACTACCTGTTCACATGAATACTTTGGGAAGGAGTCCATCTTGGCCCTAAAATTCTACACGGGGAACCAAACTGGTGCGCCCACCATTCACCGTTAGCTGAGGATTTTTGTTGTGGACTTATCCCGGATTCCTGCCCAACCGAAACCAGGTATAATCAACGTTCTGGTTGAAATTACAGGCGGGAGTAAAAATAAATACGAGTACGACAAGGAGCTACAAGCTTTTTCCTTAGACCGCGTACTTTATTCTTCGGTAAAATATCCATATGACTATGGCTTTGTACCTAACACTTTAGCTGATGATGGAGATCCGCTAGATGGTATGGTCATTATCGACGAGCCAACCTTTCCAGGTTGTGTAATCGCCGCACGACCGATAGGCTTTTTAGAGATGATTGACGGTGGCGATCGCGATGAAAAAATTCTTGCTGTTCCAGATAAAGATCCGCGTTACGCCCAAATAAAATCCCTCAAAGACATAGCTCCACACCGCTTAGATGAAATTGCCGAATTTTTCCGCAGTTACAAAAATTTAGAAAAAAAAGTGACTGAAATTCTCGGTTGGCAGGATGTAGAACAAGTCAAGGCCTTAGTAGATAAGTCCATCAAAGCTTTTAAAGGATAACTTAGAAGAGACGCGCCATAACGCGTCTCCTCTAAAATTGTTGATTACCCCTAAACCAAATGCAGCGCACTCTCCTTTTGGCAAAAATTCACAACTGCACCCTCACGGGGGCTAATATCAACTATGTGGGTAGTATTAGCATCGATGAAACCTTATTAGACAAAGCTGGCATCTTGCCTTACGAGCAAGTCCAAGTAGTAAATAATGCTAATGGGGAGCGCTTTATTACCTATGCAATTCCCGCTCCAGCCAATTCAGGAGTAATTGAACTAAATGGGGGTGCTGCACGTCTAGGCATTATAGGCGATCGCTTGATTATAATGGCTTACGGGCAGTTCACTCCGGAAGAGTTAAAAAGTTACTCTCCCACAGTAGTTATGGTAGACGAAAAAAATCGGCTTTTAGAAGTGCGGTACTACGATAACCTGCTCAGTAAGGTCTAATTTCAAGGAAAATGTCAAATATTGAGCTGTCGGGTTCCCAGAGCTACGTAACTGAAAAGCCAACTAGGCTGCTAAATAGTCCAGCGGATAGTTTTCTAGTGCAATTCTGGGGTGTACGGGGTTTAATTCCCACCCCAGCCAGCAACGCCAACCGCTATGGTGGCAATACTACTTGTGTAGAAATGCATGTAGCCGGCAAACACTTGATTTTTGATGGAGGTACTGGCTTACGCATACTGGGTAAATCTTGGCAGCAAATACAACAGCCGCTAGAAGCCTATCTATTTTTTAGCAACTCCCAATCAAATCGTATCCAAGGGTTTCCCTTTTTTGCCCCTGCATTTATTGCCAAAAATTGCTTCCACATTTACGGTATAGCTGCCTCAAATGGAGCTTCTATCAAACAATGTTTGTACGACCAGATGCTCCAACCGCACTTTCCTTACCCTTTGCAAGTAATGCAGTCTGATTTACAGTTCTACAATATGATTCCTGGTAATGAGGTGAAGCTAGATGATGTCACGATTACAACAGCATTAATTAATCAAACTCAGCGGTCAGTGGGTTATCGGGTTACTTGGCAGGAATATAGCGTTGCCTATGCCACAGATTTGCACAGCAGTGCTGATGAAGTCGAGCAAGAGCGAATTTTACAGATTATTCAAGGTGTCGATTTGCTGATTGCTAATGCTACTTATATCCCTCCAACATCTCGCAACCATGACTCAGCCGATTTACAATGGCAAACTGCGGTGAATTTGGCTCACAGTGCAGGCGTGCAGCGGTTAGTTATCTCTCATTACCACCCAGATGATGAGGATGATTTTCTAGACAAGGTTCAAGTTGACCTTCAATCTGCCTTTCCCAACGCATTACTAGCTTGTGAAGGTTTGGTGTTACCTGTGGGTAAGTGATTTTCAACTTGTGAAGTAGAGCAGGAGGAGATGGGGAATAGGGGAGAGTGTAAACAACCGATAACCGACAACTGACAATTACTGAACACTCGGATGACTCCGGAGAGTCCATTTGCGACGGTCTCCACATGGTCTGGATAAAAGCCTATTGTGAGTAAAATATGGCGCAGCTAGTCTAGTGTGGACAAGTGAAACCCAATACTCGGCAATGGCTTGAAAAAATTAGTAGCAAACTGTTTGCTACCCATACGCATACAATGAGATATTTTTATTTGGAAGTCTCTGATATGAACCACGCAGAGATAAATATTTTCAGACAGTCCATCAATTTACAGAACACCTAGAACAAAAACTAGGACTGAATTTACAGAATTGGCTGCCTGTCATTACATAAACCGTACAATAAGGAAAACTGGTAATTGGAATTCTGACTTTTCGTGATGTTGAACTTGTTGTCAACGTTTTAGCAGGTTTGGTTTTAGATGCCAAAATAGTAGATATAAGCTTGGGCAACATCAAACAGGCAACAGCATTGATCAGGGTCAGGAACACAGCATCTACTAAACCCATAGGTAATCACCCCCTGTAGAAAAATAGGTGGTCTCTATTTTTAGCTGCAAGCATAATTTGCAACTAAATTACAAAGCAATGTATTGCTTTAAGTCTATATAAATTAACATTAACATAAATTTTTATCGATAGAATCCATAAATTCACGAAATTACTGACACAGCAGAGGATATAGATATTTAGGCGAAATATTATAGCGCAATAGCAGAATAAGCTGGAAAATAGTCAAGAAACAGGGGTGTAAGGGAACCACATCAATTTGAGGCGGGGATGCAGTGGATGTAAAGGTTATCCAGCCTTCTGCCCTACATCTCACATTTTTACCCCCTTTTTTAGTCAATTTCTTAAATTGAGGTGATGTATTATGTCGAACATCCAACCTGCATCTTCTTTTTTATCCAATATCACAAAGCAAGAAAGTAAGGCATTACAGCATTTGGTAGATTATACAAGTGTGAACTCTCTACCAGAGATTTGGCCATTGGCAGCAAAGCGATTTGGTAACATTGTTGCCCTGCACAATCCCCACACTACGCCAGAGGTTGTGATTACTTATGCCCAGTTAGCGGAGCAAATTCAACAATTTGCTACTGGGTTGCAAGCATTGGGAGTCAAAGTAGGCGATCGCATCTCCCTAATAGCTGATAATAGTCCTCGGTGGTTTATTGCAGATCAAGGCATAATGACTGCTGGGGCAATTGATGCAGTACGTAGCTCTCAAGCAGAAAAAGAAGAATTGCTGTTTATCGTAGCTAACAGTGGTAGTACGGCACTGGTAGTCGAAGATTTGAAGACATTTAATAGATTGCGCGACCGACTTGACGATTTACCAGTGACATTGGTCATCTTACTTTCAGATGAAGCACTCCCAAAAGAGGAAACTCTTAAGGTGCTGAACTTTCCACAGTTAATCGAAATTGGCACAAACAATACTTTTATAAAGATTCAGCACAACTCCAACACCTTAGCTACACTAATTTATACTTCAGGAACTACAGGTAAACCCAAGGGTGTGATGCTGTCTCACAATAATTTGATGCATCAGGTGAAAGCGCTGGGGGCAGTAATTCAACCAGAACCAGGGGAGAATGTCCTTAGCATCCTTCCTACATGGCACAGCTATGAACGCAGCGGTGAGTATTTTTTACTTTCTCAAGGTTGCACGCAAATTTATACTAACTTGCGCTCTGTCAAACGGGATTTGAAAGAATTTAAACCTCATTACATGATAGCGGTACCACGCCTGTGGGAATCGATTCATGAAGGAGTGCAAAAGCAATTCCGCGAACAACCAGCGAAAAAGCAACGCCTGATTAACTTTTTATTGGGTGTTAGTGAGAAATATATCCAAAATCGACGAATTGCCCAAGGTTTGTATTTAGATAATCTGAATTCCTCAGTCGTCCAAAGATTAGCAGCCAGTGTAAGAGCAACTGCTTTGTATCCTCTCCATGCCTTGGGAGAACGACTAGTTTATGCCAAGGTACGAGAAGCAACCGGAGGACAAATCAAGTATGTGATTAGTGGTGGCGGTGCGCTGCCAAGGCACATAGATAACTTTTTTGAAATTGTTGGTGTTGAGCTTCTACAGGGTTATGGTTTAACTGAAACTTCTCCTGTCACTAATGCGCGTCGTCCTTGGCGAAATTTTCGTGGTTCATCTGGGCAACCAATACCAGGTACAGAAGTTAAAATTGTAGACCCTGAGACAAGAAAGCCCTTGCCAGTTGGCGAACGAGGCTTAGTGTTGCTCAAAGGCCCTCAAGTTATGCAAGGCTATTACCACAACCCCGAAGCGACAGCGAAAGCAATCGATCCCGAAGGTTGGTTTGATAGCGGTGATTTGGGTTGGGTGACACCACAAAACGACTTGGTACTGACTGGTAGAGCCAAGGATACGATTGTATTAAGTAATGGGGAAAACATCGAGCCACAACCGATTGAGGATGCCTGTTTGCGATCGCCCTACATTGACCAAATCATGCTGGTTGGACAAGATCAACGCAGCCTCGGTGCCTTAATTGTCCCCAATCTCGAAGCCTTAGAAAAATGGGCAGAAAGCCAGAACCTAAAATTCAGCATACAGGACGAAAATGTCAGCTCATCCAGTCAAAAAATTGACCTGGAGAGTAAAATGATCCAGGATTTGTTTCGGCAAGAACTGAATCGGGAAGTGAAAAACCGTCCAGGTTATCGACCAGATGACCGTATTGGGCCATTCAAACTTATACTAGAACCGTTTTCTATCGAAAATGGCTTGATGACACAAACGCTGAAAATTCGGCGACACATCGTCACTGAACGCTATCACGATATTATTAACGGCATGTTTGCCTGATAATTCCACACCGCAAACTATAGAGTGAACGCGAAACTTTTATGGATATCTCCAACCCCCAATTGCTTTTGAAGCGCATTGTTAACGTCAAAGTTATTGTCACTCCCCTCTGGAAAGAGGAAGTGCAACAGCAACTGCAAGCTAATATCAATCAACTAGACCAGCAACTGCAACAACTGGACCTTGAAGGACAAAGAGCGATCGCAGCAATTCAAAAGCAAAGTCTACAACCACCAGGGCCTCAGACCCTCCAACAAATTGACAATATCCAACTCCAAGTCAATCAAAAGAAAAGTGAACTGCTAGAGCAAAAAAATCAATTACTGCAAAATCTCCAGCAAGTGCAGTTTCTCGAATTAGATCAAGAAGTCAATCAATTCCAAATGGAAGGCTTTTTCCGGGTCGAACGGGGTGATAACTTGATTAGCAAAATGCAGGTCGAAGTTGTGTTGCGCGATGGTGTTGTCGAAGATATTCGTGGCGATATCTAAATTTGTCAGTTGTCTGTTGTCAGCCAGTACGGTCTTCTCCCAAGGGGAGATGCCAAAGGTGATGGGGGTTTCCCCTATGAGTAACTGGTGTTAGCGCAGTGTTAGCAAGCCTGCGAGCGTCACCCGTAAAGGTCAGTTGCTCTGTGACTAATGACTAATTACAGCTTTGAGTTAATTTGTTATGGGGGCGACTCCCAGATTGACATTGTGTCTGGGAGCCAGCCCAAATAATTTGCCACACAGGAGGCGAACTCACTAAAAGCGATCGCCCAAAAGTTGTCATCTCAACTCGATATTTAATGACGCTCGCGAAATCGCCACTTGGCTGGATTTGTGTAATCGTTACAAAAGCTTGATTTCGTTGTGGATAAACTACCTCTACCTTTCGCCTTCCTCTTACTAATGCTTCACCATCCAAGGCATTCAGGGCAAGGGTAGCAGGATCGCTACCTTGGAGAGCAGAGGTAATACTTTCTAATGGTATGGTTTTATAGTGGGAACGCTGTGGGTATCCCACTATATCCTGAGACTGTTGTACCACCGAAAATTGCTGTTGTTGACTATTGCTAATTTCTGCAACCGTCACAGGTTGTTGGTGCTGGGCAATATAAACCCCAGCACCAGCAGTGGCAAAGATACTGAGTATTAAAATTAAAAAGAATTTCCACTTTACCGACATCATAACTAAACAGACAATTATCAATTTTGAATTTTAAATTGATGTTTAACCATTAAGCTCATATCATACTAATTCGTAATTAGTAATTCGTGAGGGAGTTGCCGTCTTGGCACGTGCGAAGGGTGGCAAACTCCCGAACCCGGAGGCTAACTTGTAATGAAGACAAACTTCAAAAATACTTTGTACAGGCGGTTTTTCGTTCGTTACTCTCCTTGGTGGAACAGTACATCGAATTCCAATTTGGTATTATAAACTTTGGAAAAGCTGCTACTGTGTCTTGGTGAGTGGTTATAAGAAATATAAACTCTAAAACAGTTCTATTTGAGTTGTGGAAAACTCAAAATGGCTATTACATAGTCAACAGTCGAGACACGATGTTCACAAATAATTTATGACTGCCATATACATAGACCCCTAAGTCTTCTTGAGGTTCCAAGGGTCAGTTGTTGTTCTCCCCCTGCTCCCCTAGGGCTAATTCATTGTAAGGAGAGAAAAAAGTTGTTCCAGATCATGACACAGAAATCTCTGTGCTTTGGTCAATGAGCGATAACCCTTTGCACGGAGCAGATTAATCACAAAAGTCCGAATAATAGACCAGTTAGTAGCAGCATTATAGGCACAAAAAGGTGCAGTGTCTTCACCAAACACAACATCTTTGATCCAATGCAGTCCGTTTTCAATGTCCCGGTGTCCACGAATAGCATGAGCAAAGTTGATAGCAGATGTCTTGAGACTACTGAGGTAGTAACTGAGTGTTTCA
>LXQD01000302.1 GCA_003326215.1 Nostoc minutum NIES-26
ATGTCGAATCACTGGGTAAACGCTTGTATGTGACCCCCTAAATGTTCACACAATCCTTGATAATGTCGCACACAAAAATCTTCTAGTGCCGCATATCCGTAGCATTGACTTAATGTTCCTAATATCACTAATAACAACATCACCCATAATGGATAACGTTTTCCACGTGCGGCACGATAATCTTCTATACCTTGTAATGCTGCTATCAAACTACTACTCATCTCACACTAAAATCTACTTAAGGTAGAGATAATTTTTAGTTTAATTTTTCTCTCACTACAATGAATTAGCCCTACCCTTAAAAAGGGGGATTTATTAAGATTATATTTTTGCTGTTCGAGCTTTAGATTGACTCCAGAACTCGAAACTCCGAGCTTTTTACTCAAAACTTTTACTTTTGAACGCGAAACGTCGAGCAATTTACTCTAAAAATCAAGCTCAAAACACGGAACGCCGAGCAATTTACTTCAACATCCGAGTTCTGAGCTTTAACGTTGCACCTCAGAAGTGCAACTGTCGAGTTATTTTCTACAACGCTGCTGCTTGAGGCTTGACTCTCCGAGATTTACAGGCGAATCTTTGCCCCATTTCCCCCACTACTGCATCTAATCCTGCGGTTTGTCCGCTAGCTTTAGCATAGTTATATACCTGTAACGCGGCTGCATAGGCTTCACTACCCACCGCCAGAGAAGTATCATCGACCAATTCTTGCAACTGGGTCAACGCAAGCAATAAAGGATACAACGCTTCAAATAATTGCACATCCTTCCGCATTTCTTCTAAGTCAAAAGAACGCGGTAAAAACTCTGGGTTCTGTGTCGCTATTTCTAATGCTTTACTGACAAAGGCGCGACTCTTATCTCCCATCTTGGGTAAGGCTTTCCGCTCTTCGTTACTCAAATCAATTAAGAATGGTAGCTTTTCTTTGATGGTAGCGATCGCTTGCAACAAAGCATCTCTATCTTTTTGGACTAAAGTCGCACTAATCGGGCTTCTAGACATAGGAATTATCCTCACGTATGTATCTCTAATTTAGAGTTCCCAAATATACAATTGAAGCCTCAATATTGCCTGTATATATCAATTGCAGGTGTCTTTTGCAATCCAAAATCCAAAATTGACATGGTTGGCGATCGCGGTGTTTATTTTAAGTCGTGGATAAGATAAAGAAGTAAAGTAGCCCTTCACTCACCACGACCAATGACCTCAACTCTGCTGCAATTTCCTCGTCTCAATGCCCCTAAGCTGCACCAGTTACCCAATGGTTTGACAATTATCGCGGAACAAATGCCTATTGAAGCCGTGAACCTCAGCCTATGGATTAAAGTTGGTTCAGCTGTAGAATCTGATGCCATTAACGGCATGGCTCACTTTTTAGAGCATATGATTTTTAAGGGTACTGAGCGACTGGCTAGCGGCGAGTTTGAGCGGCGAATTGAAGAGCGAGGTGCTGTTACTAATGCTGCTACGAGCCAAGACTATACTCATTACTATATAACCACTGCTCCCAAAGACTTTGCAGAACTCGCACCGCTACAAATTGACGTAGTATTTAATGCTAGTATTCCTGACGATGCCTTTGAACGCGAGCGATTCGTAGTCATAGAAGAAATCAAACGTTCAGACGATAATCCTCGTAGGCGCACATTTCGCCGGGCAATGGAAACCGCATTTGATAACCTACCCTATCGCCGTCCGGTATTGGGGCCAGAAGCAGTGATAGCCCAACTCAAAGCCCAGCAGATGCGAGATTTTCACGCTAGTTGGTATCAACCCCACTCAATTACTGCTGTGGCTGTGGGCAATTTACCAGAAGAAGAATTAATTGCAATTATTGCCGAGAAATTTACTCAAACTATTAACACTCCTAACTCTTGTACAGACGCGATTAATCGTGTCTGTACTCAGCACTCAGCACCAAAGCCTGAACCTGCGTTTACAGAAATTGTCCGTCGGGAATTTGTTGATGAAAGCCTCCAGCAGGCGAGAATAGTAATGGTTTGGCGAGTTCCTGGATTAAACCAGTTAGAGCAAACTTATGGACTGGATGTTTTGGCAGGAATTTTGGGACACGGACGGACATCCAGACTGGTGCAGGATTTGCGAGAAGAACGAGGATTGGTTTCTTCGGTATCTGTGAGCAATATGAGCAATCTGCTACAAGGGACGTTTTATATTTCGGCTAAGTGTGAAGTAGAAAATTTACAAGCTGTCGAGAATGCGATCGCTCAACATATGAGTAGGTTACAAACAGAGTTAATCTCTGAAAAAGAAATTGAGCGCGTGCGGCGGCGAGTGGCGAACAGATTTATTTTTGGTAATGAGACACCAAGCGATCGCGCTGGGTTGTATGGTTATTATCAATCTTTAGTTGGAGATTTGGAACCAGCCTTTAACTACCCAGCTTACATTAAAGCCCAAAATGCAACTGACTTGATGCAAGCTGCCAATCAGTATCTTGACCCAGATGCTTATGGTGTAGTTGTGATGAAGCCATTGTAAATTAGGGATTGGGAAGATGACGCAAAGAAGGAAAATGTCCCCGTGTCCTCTTGTCCCAGTATCCCCGTGTCCCCTTGTCCCTACTCCCTAATTCAACGATGTGGACTGAAATTGATGCCCATATTAGCCAGGTGACTGGCAAAAAATTTCAAAACGAACAGCGGCGATCGGTTGGTGGTGGATGCATCAACCAAGGCTATGCTGTATCTGATAGTAAAGTGACTTACTTCGTCAAGCTTAACCAAGCATCTCAAGTTGCGATGTTTGAGGCTGAAGCGCAGGGCTTAAAGCAAATGCTGGAAACACATAGTATTCGCGTCCCAGAACCGATTTGCTGGGGTACGGCTGGTAATTCTAGCTACATCGTATTGGAATGGCTGGATATGGGGGGAGGCAATACTCAGTTTTGGACAGAGATGGGACGCAAGTTGGCGGCGATGCACAAAGCCACTAGCCCAAAAGGTTTCGGCTGGGACATGAATAATACAATTGGTTCCACACCGCAAATCAATACTTGGACAGCAGATTGGTCAGAATTTTATGCCAAACATCGCCTAGGTTATCAATTTCAGTTGGCAAGGCGGCGGGGTGGTAGCTTTCCCAAACAAGATGAGTTACTGCAAGCCATTCCCGATCTGTTGGCAGAACATGAAGTGCAACCATCCTTAGTACATGGGGATTTATGGGGCGGAAATGCTGGGTGTACAGCATCGGGAGAACCAGTGATTTTTGACCCTGCAACTTATTTTGGGGATAGAGAAGTTGATATTGCCATGACAGAACTATTTGGGGGGTTTCCGGCAGCCTTTTACAAAGGTTACAACGAAGTATTTCCTTTAAATGCAGGCTATGAACGCCGAAAAACACTTTATAATCTTTATCACATTTTGAATCACTTCAATTTATTTGGTGGTAGTTATAGTTCTCAAGCGAACCAGATGATTGACCAGATTTTGTAAGGTTAAGGGACTTCCAAATTCAAATTCCATCTCTGCTTCTTTGCGTTCTGCCTCCTAGCAACTTCTCTTTGCAGGCAACTGGCATTAGCGCGTTCTTCTGTCTATTTAAAGGCGGATCGGCTTATTAGGCTCCTCTTTCTTTATGAGTTTGTCTATTTCAGCTATGTTTGGTAAATAAAATAAGTAGCCTACATGGTGGGCTGTTATCCCACACTTGACATAAAGCATTGTGAGTGCCAAACGTCTGCCAGAAACCATCGCCCATGTCAGAATTACCCGCCAATCTTGGCAACACGGCTTTCTTGAGGGCGAAGTCAGCGCGGGTGATTTTGAATGGCATTTCCAATGGCATTTCCGCCGGGGAGAACTTTCTGTTAAGCCTTCCCAAGGTCGTGCCTTAATCAAAGAACCCCTCGGTCGCTTCTTGGAGCAACAAGATTACCAGCTAGAGCCTGGAGGAGACTATGCTTTTACTATTCGAGCTGAGCTTTAAAAGTTAGGAGAGACGCGATGCCAGTCGCTACAACGGGAAGCCACTGCGGTCTTGGGGTTTCCCCAAGTGGAGCAAGTGGCGTGGGAACCCCACACCAGTTTTCTCAAGTCGGCAGAGCCTTTCGGCAGTCGCTCATGGGGGAAACCACGCCACTTGCTTCAAGTCGGCAAAGCCGCCCAACGCAGTGGCTCCCCAAGACCGCGCTGCCTCACCACGAGACTGGCTTTGCAACGCGCTGGCTCATTAAGCGCGTCTGTACAGGAGTTAGGAGTTTATGATGTAACTTTCACTCTTCACTCCTCACTAGTAAGACGATTTAAATACCTTTCGATTAAGAGGATAGCAACAATGTCATCTATTGGTCGTGGCGGTTGCCGCATACCCTGTGGCAATAGCTTTGTTAGTCCCTTAGGGGGGTACATCTGCCAATAGCGATCGCGTGCTTCTAAGGTGGTGTAACGCTCATCCACCAAAATAATATTCAGGGCTTCTGTCAATTCCTCAGACAGTTGCTGTTTCCACCGCTTGGCTGTAGTTTGGTTGCCCATCACCAACAAGGAAATGGGAAAGTTCTGCTGTAATGTACCAATGGTAGCGATCGCTTCTTTTGCAGGTACAACTTCGTGATAATGTAGTTGCCGATCGAGTCCCATCACTGCTAAACCACATTTGTCTTTACCTGGATCGAAGCCCAAAATAACGGGTTGCGTTGGTGAGAATTCCCTGAAAGTCATAAGTAATTAAAAATTAAAAATTAAAAATCTATAAATGCAATCATATGCTTAGATTTTACCGATCGAGGCTTGCAAACGTTTTTAGGTTCAGGCTAATCTGAATTTTTATTGCCGAAGATTCCATGTGAATGGCGAACGCCGATGTTGCTGAGGTCTTGCCCATACTCATGGTAGTACTGCACGTACCCGGATAACGACCGGATCGTCATCTCTGTACCTAGTCACAGCGCCTCCCTCAGCTTAATTTACTCAACATTTTGTTAAGTACTAAAAATTACTTGTCCGTTGATGATTGCTACTAGCTTGACTCTCAAAGGCCCGGCTGTATAAGTGTCCTCTGCCGCGATCGCTTTAATTTCCAAGGATTGATTGTATTGTCTCAATTGGGTGAGAAAGCGCAAAAAAGTGCCGTCTATTTGGACATTTTCTACAATTCCGGCATTACGGGCACGAAATTGGGAAGCAGAAATCAGCAGATCGAGTCTTTGTCGCACCTGATAAGATGTCATGGTTTTGGGATCGGCAGTAGTTGAAGCTAAAATCTGACCTCCTGAAAAGACTAGTTGATTTCGTGCCGCATCGGCAAAAAATTCTATCTGCTTTTCTCCCCTGACGTAATTGCCGGCAGAGAAAATTCGCACCACGTATTCTCGACCATCATTAATCTGCTTAATTAGTTGCTCAACTTTATCTTGGGTAACGCGCAATATCTCCAGATTTGCTGGGTTGGTGCCGGGTTCCGTTAATTCTATATTGGCGTTGCGGTTGGCTTCCTGTAAAAGTTGCATCACCGCCTGACGGGCAACGGCAGCTTGGTCAACTCGAACTACGGCAGAAGCTAGAACTTGACCGCGTATTAGGGCCAGCTTACCCAAACGCAAGTCTCGGTATGACTGGTAATATTTTTCCAGTCTTGCTACTTCCTGTTCTAAAAAATCCTGTTGTTTTTCCAATTCTTTGAGGCGAGATTCCTGCTTAGCAAGCACTTGTTCTCGCGAAGTAACTTCTTGATTGCGTTTTTGAATTAATCGATCCAATTGAGCAATTTTTTGGTCGCGTAGTTCAATCGCTAGCTGTCGATTGGCAAGTTCGCGATCGCGTTTTTCAATAGCTGTTTTGGCTTCATCAATAGCCTTGTTAGCTTCGACATACAATCTTTCGCGTTCTTCCTTCAGTTGGGCAACTGCCGCCTGTAGTGCCTTTCTCTGATTGTTAACGTTTTGTAGTTCAGCTATGGCTTGTTGGTACTGATTTGCTACTTTATCTAGCTGGCTTTGAGTACCTTGGAGTCTAGCTTGAGTTTGGGCTTGTTGACTAATGGTGCGGTTCAGTTGAGCTTGCGTTTCTCGTTGTTTGGCGTTAGCCGCTTGCAAAGATTGATTGATTATCTGCAAGTCTTGCTGCGCCTGTGTTTGTTCTTTTCTTGCTTGATTTAATTCATTCTCTACTTGGCTTTTTTGAGTTTCTGCGGTTTTGAGTTGTTCCCGCTTGTTTCTCAAATCTCTTTGAATATCCTCTAACTCGAAAACTCCTTTCCGCAATCCTTCATCAGCAGCGAATAAAATCGCTAGGGTTGATGCCGAAATTAATCCACCAGTCAGAATAGTTACTAGAACAGCCGTGTTTTTAGGACGGAGGTTGAATAATGAGAGACGTGCTTTGCCTACTCGCGTGCCGATGCGATCGCCAACAGTGGCAATCACGCCTCCCAGAATTAAAATTGCTGCTATGAGGATGTACCCGGTGGTCATCTTCAGCTACCGAAATGCTTCCAGATACAGCCTACTACTTTCAATCATTATCTGTGGAAGAGGGGAGGTTGGCAATAGCTGAAATCACTAAAGATTTTAGATTTACTCCAGCTATGAGTGTCATCTTTGAATGAAGAAGAATACAGAAGTCGAATTCAGAAGGCAGAATGCAATTGGCGCTTGATTCAAACCTGCCACTAATTGGTTGGGGTATTAAACCCATTTATTTTGTACACCAGTTGCACACAGTTTTACTGAATTTTGGCAACTGACATCTTTATTTTTTCTTAATAACACAATACCTGACACCATCCCTTCTCCCAATTGCTTTTAAGTGAACTGCCTACTTAAGGTAACAGGTTTATGCACAGTGATCTTCTTTTTGTGGATAGAAATCATCTTTTTCTCGCGTAAATCGCCCAGCAATCTGGTAACGGTAACGCGAGTAGAACCAATTGCCTCAGCGATCGCTTGGTGAGATAACTTCAGATCGATTGTGATTCCATCGGCACAAGGAACACCAAAATCACGACAGAGAATCAATAGAAAACTCACCAATCTCGAACCCATATCTCGGTGAGCTAAGGTTTCAATCATCATCTCTGTTTGTAAGATCCGCGAAGATAGACCCCGCAGCATTAACATTGATAATTCTGGATTTTCCTTGAGCGCTTGCTCTACTTGTTCAATTGGTGCTGACAGTAATTCAACAGGCGTAAATGCAACCGCATGGTAAAACCGATCCGACTTGTTTCCTGTCAGCAGTGACAATACACCAAAAACACTATTTTCCCGCAGCAGTGCTACCGTTATTTCCTCTCCTGCCTCATATACCCTGGAAAGTTTCACAGCACCCTTCAAAAGGAAATAAACTCGTTCGGCAGGATCTCCAGGAAAAAAGATCGTTTTATTGCGTTCAAACGTTTCCACAACCGGCGGAAACGCTCCGGTCGCCATCTGACGAAAAACATTTGCTAGGGCTTTATCTTGTGTCACGATCATCTCCCTTCCCCTACCCAATGCCGGAAAAACAAAAACTGATTACCTAAGAATACACCTGAAAAATCAATAAAGCACCGTCAACCTTTCTGTACTTTCCTATACTCAAACCTACAACTTGATAGTTATTTGTTCATAATGATACATAATTTTTCATGTTTTTAGCTAGTAGTTGTTATAGGTACTTGCACATTTGTAGTCATCAGGTTTTTTGCCGAAAAATTTACGATATCTTAAGGAATAGTTGGGGATTTTTTCATAGCAAACACACATCTCAATCATCATTTTTGCAAATTTTGTGCAAAGTAAAGATAAACTTGCCGCATACCAAGTTGCATTGATACAGCAGAAGTCAAGAATCATCATGAGCCAGTGCGTTGGGCAACTTTGCCGACTTGAAGCAATTGGCATTCATCCGTCATCAACAGCCAATGTATCGGGCAGCTTTGCCGACTTGTAGACGCGCTTTGCCCGGCTTTCCATACTCCTTTGGAGAACCTGTTTGCCCAGCGGCGACCTGAGGAGAAGGGTAGAGTGGTAACTAGTATTCATCCGTCATCAGTCAGCAGTTTTAATTTTGAATTGATTCATCCCCCTTGTAGTTCAATTACTATCTTTGATGGTAAGTCGGCATCAGATTCTAGTATGCTCCTAATGATCGATCGCATTGAAAATTTCTATGCTTAATCTGACTGGAAAAAACGCTTTGGTCACAGGTATTGCCAATAACCGCTCGATCGCCTGGGGTATTGCTCAACAACTGCACAAAGCAGGAGCTAACTTGGGTATTACCTACTTGCCAGATGACCGAGGCAAAATGGAGAAAAAAGTTGCGGAATTGGTAGAACCTCTCAATCCCAGCTTATTTCTTCCCTGTAATGTTCAAAACGATGAACAGATTCAGTCTACTTTTGAAACTATCAGCGATAAATGGGGAAAGCTAGACATTCTCATCCACTGTCTGGCCTTTGCTAACAAAGACGATTTGAGCGGAGATTTTAGTCAAACTTCTCGTTCTGGCTTCAAGACTGCTTTAGAAATCAGCACTTACTCACTGGTACAGCTAAGTGGTGCGGCTAAACCTTTGATGACAGAAGGAGGTAGTATCATCACTCTGACATATTTAGGCGGTGTGCGGGCGATTCCTAACTATAACGTCATGGGAGTTGCCAAGGCGGGATTAGAAGCAAGCGTGCGTTATTTAGCATCTGAACTAGGGCCGCAAAATATTAGGGTGAATGCCATCTCAGCAGGCCCAATACGGACTTTGGCATCTTCAGCAGTGGGAGGTATTTTGGACATGATTCATCATGTAGAGCAAGTAGCACCCCTACGACGCACTGTCACTCAAGAAGAAGTCGGCAATACTGCTGCTTTCTTGTCTAGCGATTTGGCTAGCGGAATTACAGGGCAAGTCCTGTATGTAGATTCAGGATATGAAATCATGGGAATGTAAAGCGATAAAGTGATGAGTGATGAGTGAGGAGTTAAGAATTCATAACTCCTAACTCTTAACTCTCGTACAGACGCGATTAATCGCGTCTCTCCTAACTCCCTATGCAAATAAGCGAACGCCAAATTATTCAAACTTCTCGAGTTGCCTCTGTTCACCGCACCACTGGTGAAACTGATGTGCAAGTTAGTATTAACCTGGATGGTACAGGAATGTGTACGGCTGCAACTGGGATTCCGTTTTTGGATCACATGTTGCATCAAATTGCCTCCCACGGGCTGATTGACTTAGAAGTCAAAGCGCAAGGAGACTGGGAAATTGATGACCATCATACCAACGAAGATGTAGGTATTACCCTAGGGCAAGCCTTGAGTAAAGCACTAGGCGATAGGAAAGGTATTGTCCGCTTTGGCAATTTTCTTGCGCCTTTGGATGAAGCTTTAGTTCAGGTAGCACTAGACTTTTCTGGTCGCCCTCACCTCAGCTACGGCTTAGAAATTCCTACCCAACGCGTAGGAACCTATGACACCCAGTTAGTGCGCGAATTCTTTGTGGCCCTAGTAAATCATAGTCAACTGACACTGCACATTCGCCAACTGGATGGTATTAATTCCCATCACATTATTGAAGCAACATTTAAGGCGTTTGCTAGGGCAACGCGGATAGCGGTGGAGATTGACTCTCGTCGTGCTGGTACAATTCCCAGTTCTAAAGGAGTTTTGTGAAAAGGAAGGGGGGGATGAAGGGACGCGGTGAGTCCAGTGCTGTAGGCGGGTCTCCCGCCGTAGGCAACTGGCGAACCCGTAAGGGTGACGCTGTGACAAAGAAAATAACTCCCCAATCCTCAATTCCCAATCCCCACTCCCCATTTCCAACTTGGTTTGCCATAATTGACAAACCTAATGGCGGCATTTGTCAGTTCGTTGGGTAAGCTGCAATTAGTAAGCTGATATGCATTTAGTTTGCTTGAGTGCAGAATAAGGAAAGTTACTAGGAATCAAAAACCAAAAACCTCCTGTATTCTATTTGGCATACTAAATTGCAGTCGCAAGTGTAACCTTGGTAATTGGTAAGTGGTAATTAAATCGAGATGAAGTCTGTAACAGGCCCTCCGCCAGCAGTTCTCACTTCTGAGTTGCGAAAAGTCTATCGCACAGGCTTTTGGCTGAATCAAAAAATCGTATCTCTCAAAAATTGCTCTATAAAAGTTTACAAAGGCGAAACCTTTGGGTTACTAGGACCAAATGGTGCTGGTAAAACTACGCTTTTAAAATTGTTGTTGGGAATTATCCGTCCCACTTCTGGACGGGGACTTTTGTTTGGCAGACCACTGGGCGATCGCGATGTCAAACGACGCATCGGCTACCTACCAGAAAATCCCTACTTGTATGACTATCTCACGGGTTGGGAATTTTTGCAGCTAGCCGCTGGGTTATTTCAAATTTCCCCAAATGTACAACGCCAACGTATTCCACAACTACTAGAATTGGTAGGTTTACCTATAGCTGATGCACGTAAAAAGCAGATGCGTCGCTACTCGAAAGGTATGCTACAACGTGTTGGTATGGCACAGGCATTAATTAACGAACCAGAATTAATATTTCTGGATGAACCAATGTCTGGTCTAGATCCAGTGGGACGCTACCAGATGCGGGAAATTATCCTGTCGCTGAAAGCTGCGGGTAAGACGATTTTTTTCAACAGCCATATTCTCAGTGAGGTTGAGCAAATTTGCGATCGCGTTGCTATCCTCTCTCAAGGTGAATTAATTTGTTCTGGTTCCCTCAATGAGCTATTAGGTAGCCAAGATACATATTATGTCAAAGGTCAAGGTGGTGACTGGGAAGTTCTTAAAAAATGGATACCTGGTCTAGTTTTTCAGCCTGATGGTTCTTGGCAAGGCACACTACAACAAGATTACTATGATTTTCTTGGCAGTCTCCGCCTTATGGGTGGGCAAATCATTTCTATCAGCTTGTCCCGTAACTCCTTAGAAGAGTTTTTTATCCAACAGATACAACAGCAAAATAAATCGGTGAACTTAAATATTGTTTCACTCTAGTAAGTGTCCTCGGATTCTTAAATCCCCTATACCACAGTAGGTAATGAGTCGTTAGTTATTGGGAAAGTTGAACGTTAACTCAAGTTCAACGTAAGTAGGTCGGCGTGAATATTTATCATTAAGACAAGGCAGAGGGCAGACGGCAGATGGCAGAAGGGAAGAGGGTTTTAGTTGAGTTGACTTTTCGTAATATAGTTCTGTTTATTTGCACCTTTCTACTTAAAGGTTTTTTATTAGACTTTTATACTCTTCAGTATTATCTCTGAGTCTTGTTCAAAAATTAAATAGTAGTCCTATATGTATTCGTTACATTGAATTTTTGAGAATAGATAGCCATATATACCCGACTTCTTAAATGAGTCGGGTATTTTTTTATTACCTATGATTTAGGATTGCTATATATAATTTTCTTGAGCTTAAGTTTGCCATACCATTAAAAAAAATGCTTAAAAATTAATCATAAAATCTGTTTTCTAAAGTAATTTAAACAGATTTTAACTTTTCATTTACCTATTTTTAAATTGATTTGATTAATAAATACTATAGCTTGTCTAAAGCTGCGATCGCAGCAGAAACTATTCCTTAAATTACGGAGTAATATGAGTTTTTCAACTACTGCTTTACGTGGAGTATTTACTACTTCATTGGTAACATCTGTTGTTGTTCTAAGTCCTATTTTAACAGCGATCGCCCAAGCAGAAACTCTCAATGGAGCAGGAGCAACTTTTCCGGCTCCTCTTTATGAAAGATATGCGCGTGAAGTTAAAAAGAAACATCCAGATTTAACAATTAACTACCAAGGAATTGGTAGCGGTGGCGGTATTCGTCAAGTCATTGCCGGAACTGTTGATTTTGGTGGTAGTGATGCCGCAATGAAAGATGATGAAATTAATAAAGTCAAGAATGGTGTAATCTTAGTACCTACAGCAGGTGGCGCAGTTTCAGTTGTTTACAATCTTCCAGGTGTTAACAACCTAAAATTATCTCGCTCTACATTACCAGCAATTTTTGCTGGTCAAATAACCAGCTGGGGCGACGCAAAAATTAAAGCCGATAACCCTGGTGTAAATCTACCAAATCAACCAATTAAGTTTGTTGTTCGTGCTGATGGTAGCGGTACAACTTTTATTTTTACTAATCACTTGAGTGCCATCAGTTCCTACTTCAAAGGTAGAATTGGAGCTAACACTGCTCCAAAATGGACTTTGCCAAATGTCTTAAAAGGCAAAGGCAACCCTGGTGTAGCTGCCTTAGTAGCTCGTACCCCTGGAGCTATTGGCTATGTAGAATATGCTTACGCTGTTAAAAACAATCTGAAATCAGCACAGATACAAAACAAAACGGGAGAATTTGTATCTCCTTCTTTACAATCTGCAAACTCCGCTTTAGCAACTGTAAGTTTTCCCAATAACTACCGCGTTTTTGTGGGAGATCCAGGACAGGGTTATCCTATTGTTGGGCTTACCTGGATGATGATTTACAAACAGTATGGTAACGCTAATAAAGCGAATGCTGTCAAAAAATGGATTAACTGGGTGTTGCAAGACGGTCAACAATATAACGATGACCTCAACTACACTAAAATTCCTGCTGATGTTGTTAGTCGCGTACTTCAGACAGTGAATAGCACTGTTAAATAAACCCCAATTTACAATCTTACTTCTTTTCTCTAAATAGGGTGGGTTAACAGCCCACCTTAATACTATGCAAATAGTTTAGTATATTGATTTTTCTTCATGTCAAATTCATCTCAACCAGCCGATAAAAATTCATCAATTCAAGCAAAATCTAGTGATGCAAATCTCGAATTGACAGCTAGCGATGGTACAAATTTTTGGCTTGACAAAGGGTTTACATGGCTAGTATATGTTTTTGCGGTGGCTACTGTTGCATTGTTATTTACGATGAGTTGGGTAATTTTCCGTGAAGCTCAACCAGCTATTGTTAAGTTTGGAATTGGTTTTTTGTGGAGTCAAGATTGGGATACAGGGAACCAAATTTTTGGTGCATTACCTTATATTTATGGAACGTTAGTCAGTAGTGCGATCGCAATTTTATTTGCTGTACCAGTAGGCATAGCCATTGCATTAGTAACTAGTGAAAATTTCTTACCACCATCTGTACAAACTACCCTAGCATTTGTTGTTGAGTTAATTGCAGCAATTCCTAGCGTCATTATTGGTCTGTGGAGTATTTTTATCTTTATTCCAGTTTTAGAACCCCTACAAAAGTGGTTAGCTATTCATTTTAAATGGATACCATTATTTAATTCAGAATACCCTGTAGGAACAAATATGTTAACTGCGGGAATTATTCTAGCCATTATGATTTTGCCGACAATGGCAGCTATTACCCGTGATGTCTTACTGGCGATACCTAAAGAATTACGTAGCGCATCGATGGCTTTAGGTAGCACTCGTTGGGAAACAATTTTTCGGATATTATTACCAGCTGGATTTTCGGGAATTGTGAGTGCAGCAATGCTTGCCCTAGGACGCGCTTTGGGTGAAACAATGGCTGTAACTATGGTAATTGGTAACTCTGCTCAAATCAGTGCTTCTTTACTCGATCCAGCTTATACAATTCCTTCTGTATTAGCTAATGAATTTGCCGAAGCTGAACCAGGTTTGCACATTGGCGCTTTAAGCTATTTGGGATTGATTTTGTTTGGGTTGACTCTAGCTGTAAATATTGGTGCTGTGTTATTGGTGCAGTGGGTTCGTAGGAAAAATAGATAATAACTATCGGAGTACTTTTGTAGTAAAGACTTTTAATCCCAAATCGAAAATTAATATGCATGGTTATCAACAGTCTGAAATAGAAGAATCTTTAGCAACAGAATTATACAAACCTCTACCAACAGCAAGACTATTATTTACTTATGGGATGAATGCGATCGCCTTTGCTTTTACAGGTTTAGCGCTAATTCCTTTACTATCTATTTTGTGGGAAATTCTCAATCGCGGAATATCTGGTTTTAAACCAGATATGTTTGTCAAATCAGTGATTGATTATGGGTTTGGCAATGCCATTTTAGGAACAGTAACAATTGTGGGGATTGCTTCGCTACTCAGTATTCCTGTGGGCATGTTAACAGGTATATTTTTAGCAGAATTTGGTCAAACTAACCCAACAGCTCGCGTTGTTCGCTTTATCACTACTATTCTTACTGGTGTTCCTTCAATTGTAGTGGGTGTGTTCGCTTATGGTGTTATCGTTTTAGTTACTAAAGGATTTAGTGCGATCGCTGGTGGTTTTGCTTTAGCTGCAATCATGTTACCTGTAATCGTTCTGACAACAGAAGAAGCCTTAAAACTAATTCCTGTCGAACAACGCCTCGCTTCCGCTGCTTTGGGTGGTACTCGCTTCCAAACTACTTTTCGTATTGTGGTCACAGCTGCCATACCCGGAATTACCACAGGCATATTATTAGCTGTAGCTCGTGCTGCTGGTGAAACAGCACCTCTACTTTTTACTGCTTTGTTTAGCCTAGATTGGTCAGCAGATTTATTGAGTCCTACAGCTTCTTTGCCAGTACTAATTTTTAATCTTTACAACGACCCCGACCCACAAAAAAACCAATTAGTCTGGACTACTTCCATAGTCCTACTAGGCTTAATTTTATGCGTCAGTCTTGTCTCTCGTTTAGTTACAAGAAAGAGAAAATAAAAATCTCCAATAATTATTATTTTTTATTTCGCAGTTTTGGTAAATATGAATAATTTAATTCCAGCCATTAAAGTCAAAAATTTAAGTTTTTACTACAGCACTTCTAAAGCGATTGAAGGGGTGTCAATGGATATTTACCAGAACCAAGTAACTGCAATTATTGGCCCTAGTGGTTGTGGTAAATCTACCTTCATTAAAACCCTCAATCGTATTAGTGAATTAGAAGGTTCTGTAAAAGTGGAAGGAAGCGTAGAATTTTTGGGCCAAAATATTTATGACTCTCGCATCAATTTAAATCGGCTACGTCGCCACATTGGGATGGTGTTTCAAAAGCCAAATCCTTTTCCTATGAGCATTTATGAAAATGTTGCCTACGGTATGAGAATATCACGCAGGCGCTCGCAAGCAGAATTAGACGAAATTGTCGAATCTGCCCTCAAAGGTGCTGCTCTCTGGGATGAGGTGAAAGATAAGCTAAATAAATCAGCTTTAGGGCTTTCTGGCGGTCAACAACAGCGATTATGTATTGCCCGTGCTTTAGCAGTCAAACCAAAAGTTCTACTGATGGATGAGCCTTGTTCGGCTCTTGACCCCATCGCTACTATGAAAGTTGAAGAACTAATCCATAGTTTACGCTCGGAATTGACGATCGCGATCGTTACCCACAACATGCAGCAAGCAACTCGCGTCTCCGATTTCACAGCTTTCTTCAGTACTGATGAGAGTCGTATTGGTCAAATGGTTGAATTTGGCACTACAGAACAAATTTTTAACAACCCAATCGATTCCCGCACCCATGACTATGTTTCTGGGCGTTTTGGTTAAGGTAGGTTTTCGACGAATTATTACTGTAGCTTCACTCTACCAAATTTATCCCGTAAATTTACTTGTATATAGACTGAAGGTTATAAACTAGCTATACTCCAGATAGCAGTATAAACTAATGCGATAATTAGATGACAATTTCAGCACAAAAAACGTATCATTTCAATTTGAACTAGTTAGGCGATCGCAAAAAGTCACTATATTGTTAGTTGCTTGATTTTGAATTGATGAAATTACTTTAGTAACTTTTGAATTTAAAGATAAACAGTTGCTTTTGACTGAAGTATGCCAAAATCGACGTTAATTTTGATGTAAATATCTACTACTCCATACTGCTGTTTAGTTATCAACGAATGCTGACCTTAGCTCTTCGGAGCCAAGAGGAGTCCATATTGGCTTCACAAATTTTTTGTTGAGTCAATATTTATTGCAAATGTTTTTCCAGAAATGAATAAACTAATTCCAGCCATTAAAGTCAAAAATCTCAATTTTTATTACGAAACCCAAAAGATACTCGAAGGAGTATCGATGGATATTTATCAAAGCAAAGTAACAGCAATTATTGGCCCGAGTGGTTGTGGAAAATCGACTTTTATAAAATGTCTAAATCGCATGTGCGAATTAGAAGGAGAAGTGCAAGTTGAGGGGAGAGTAGAATTTTTTAATCAAAGTATTTATGAGCGTCGGATTAACTTAAATCGGCTACGTCGGCAAGTAAGCATGGTACTTCCCAAGCCAAATCTTTTTCCCATGAGCGTTTATGATAATGTTGCCTATGGGGTGAAAATAGTAGGATGGCGACCGAAAGTAGAATTAGATGAGATTATAGAATCTGCAATTAAAGATGCCGACCTTTGGGATGAAGTGAAAAACAAATTGCATAAATCAGCTTTAGAACTTTCTGCCGGTCAACAACAGCGATTATGCATTGCCCGTACTTTAGCAGTCAAACCAAAAATTCTCCTGATGGATGAACCTTGTTTTGGTCTCGATCCAATTGCTAGCATGAAAGTCGAGACTTTAATCCAGAGTTTGCGCTTGCGTTCTGAATTAACAATGGTGATTATTAGTCACAATTTGCAGCAAGTTGCTCGCATATCTGATTTTACAGCTTTCTTTCATACTAATGACAATCGAATCGGTCAAATGGTTGAATTTGGTACTACAAAAAAAATTTTTTCCAACCCTATTGATTCTCGCACCCGTGACTACGTTTTTGCTCGCCTGAGTTGAGGTATGACTATTAAATTAGTACTGCTGTACGAAATTAAAAATGCTGTATTTATTAGGTATTGAAGCATTGTGTAGATGCGTTCGCCCTTAGGCTTTGCCACAGGCTAGCGGTGAGATAGGGAACATCAGTGGTTGCAGTATGTTAGGTGTTTAAAACCCCTACACCACCACAATGCCAGTCGCACCTAGTTGCTACCCTAAAATCAATGAAAGTCTGGTCAGACTATCTCTGTGTAGAGTACAAAGATACACTAAAGAATCAACTAATTGAGGAGCAAAAATTCAGCAACATGTACGACATCATCATTGTCGGCGCTGGCCCAGCTGGTGGAACAGCTGCATATCACTTAGCTAAGAAGGGTCGCTCAGTATTAGTTTTGGAAAAAGAATCCCTACCAAGATATAAACCATGTGGTGGTGGTGTGTCACCTGCGATCGCTCAATGGTTTGACTTTGACTTTAGCCCAGCTATTTCTGTGAAGGCAGACTCCTTACGCTTTACCTGGAAATTGGGCGACCCTGTGGAAGCCAAAATCGAAACTAAAGAACCAGTCTGGATGGTGCGGCGAGATATATTTGACCATTTCCTAGTGCAGCAAGCCCAAAAGCAAGGAGCGGAACTACGCGATAATACCGAAGTCACAGGAATTGAGTTTAAAACTGACCATTGGCAAGTAAACACAGCCAATGGGCCAGTTACAGGTCACTACTTGATTGCGGCAGATGGTGCCAAAGGTCCAATGGCAAAATGGCTGGGCTTTAAAGAACGTAAACGCCGCCTAGCAGGAGCTTTGGAAGCAGAAGTTCCAGCCGTGGTAGAAAACAAATCCACAATTCATTTCGAGTTTGGCTTGGTCAAAAACGGCTACATCTGGAACTTCCCCAAAGCTGATGGTTATTCGATAGGTGTTGGGACGTTCATTGGTGGTGAACCCCAAGATTTCAAAAAAATTTTAGATGAGTACGCCAAATCGTTTAACGTAGATATCAAAATTAGCAAGCAATATGGTCATCCCCTCTGTATTTGGGATGGTACTCAAAAGCTACACGCGCAAAATGCTGTTTTGGCTGGAGAAGCCGCTTGCGTAGTCGATCCTATGACCGCAGAAGGCATCCGCCCCTCAATTTTTACTGGCTTGCTCGCAGCAGAATTTGTTGACCGAGCGCTTGATGGCGAAATTAACGCTTTAGAACAATACAGCGAAGCCATCAACGAACAATGGGGTAGTGATATGGCTTGGGCCCAAAAAATAGCTGGAGCATTCTATCGCTTTCCTGGTATTGGCTATAAAGTTGGTGTAAAGCGCCCTTCTGGTGCCCAAATTATGGGTAAGATACTGTGTGGTGAACTGCGCTATAGTGACGTTGCTGGTCGTGCCCTCAAGCGTTTAATTCCTGGTTTTGGGGGTTAGTCAATAGTTAACAAGAAAGACAGAGGGCGGTATTCCTTCTGCCCTCTATTCTAGAAGTGAGTTCCTTTTTCATGCTTGGTGATGAAAATTTTTCATTGGGACTAACTTGTTTAATTATTAAAGGCTAATCCTGTAATTCAAGTAATTACAAAATCCTAAATTAGGATCTCTACTTTGCAGTAAGCTGTTCTATGTTTATGTGTTATTTGCGATTAGTTGCCCGAAAAATATGAATGGGTTCATCAGTGCTATTAGCACAGGATTGGTTGCGTTTAGTGCCACTAACTTTGATGATATTGTCATTCTATTACTGTTTTTTTCTCAAATAAATACTACATTTCGCCCTCGGCATATTGTTATTGGTCAGTATTTAGGTTTCACAATATTAGTAATCCTCAGCTTGCCCGGTTTATTTGGGGGACTAATCATACCGCAAAACTGGATTGGATTACTTGGTTTGATCCCAATCGCAATAGGTATTAGCAGCTTGGTGAATGAGGAAAAAGATTCATCAACGGAAGTTCTAGCAGAAACAATACAACCTGAATCATCATTAATTAGTAGTTTTTTATCACCCCAGACTTACAGTGTGGCAGCAGTTACAATCGCTAATGGCAGCGATAATATTAGCGTCTACGTGCCCTTATTTGCTAGTAGCAGCTTAGGCAGTTTTTTAGTAATTATAAGCTTATTCCCGCTCCTATTAGGAGTTTGGTGCTATACCGCATACAAGCTAAGCCACCAAAAAACTATAGCTGATATCTTGACTCGCTACGGCAATAACCTTGTGCCTTTTGTTTTGATGGGATTGGGTGCTTTTATTGTATTAAAGAGTGGAGCTTTAAATCCCATAAAGCTGGTTGCTAGTTGTCTGTGTCTAATGATTTTGGTGAAAAATGATAGTACCAATGAAATTGAGGAAATTCAAGTAGATGAGGTCAAGAAATAGGGGTATGAGGGTTATGTAGCCTTTTCACCTACACCCCCATCCCCTTATACCTCTTTTTTCGCGCCAAATTAAAAATTCCGGTGCGGTGAAATCTTAAGCTGCACAATAAATAGGGGCAGGTTTTAAACCTACCCCTTTTGCTTCCAATATACTCCGCCCTACAGCGACAGCTACAGGCTTTAAACTATCAACCAAACTTACCATATCGTCCAAGGAAAGTGCTTGACGTGCATCAGAAACGGATTTTTCTGGTTCTGGATGACACTCAATAATTAACCCATCAGCCCCACAAGCAACCGCAGCTTTCGCCAAGGGTGCTACCAGTTCCCGTTTACCTACAGCATGGGAAGGATCTACAATTACAGGCAAGTGAGTTATTTGTTTGAGAGCCACTACTGCTCCTAAATCTAGGACATTGCGAGTGTAATTATCGAAGCTGCGGATACCCCGTTCGCACAACACCACATCAGGATTACCGTGGCTTAAGATATATTCAGCTGCCATAACGAATTCTTCAATTGTCGCTGCTAAACCCCGCTTGAGTAGTATCGGCTTACCAGCTTGTCCTAAGGCTTTCAGCAAGTCGAAGTTTTGCATATTACGGCTACCAATCTGAAGCATATCAGCATGGGCAGCGACTACTTCAATTTGGGAAATTGACATGACTTCGGTGATGACTGGGATATTGTAACGCGATCGCACCTTGGCTAAAACTGCCAATCCTTCTTCTCCCATTCCTTGGAAAGCGTAGGGAGAGGTACGAGGTTTGTAAACACCGCCACGTAATGCTTGTACAGGCGCAGCAGATAATTTTTGGGCAACTATCTCCATTTGCTCTAAGCTTTCAACCGCGCAGGGGCCACCAATGATTATCACTTCTTTGCCGCCGAAGGCAGCTGTTTGTGAGAGTTTAACGATTGTCTGATGGCTAGTATAAGATTGTGTGGCAAGTTTGGCATTAATCATGGTTTGATTTTCCTTAATTAGTCAGTTGTCAGGAGGCAGGAGGCAGAAGGCAGTAGGCAGGAGGTGAGGCAGCGCGCGCGGTCTTGGGGGTTTCCCCATGAGCGACTGCCGTTAGCGTAGCGTTAGCGAGCTTGCGAGCGTCACCCGAAGGGCAGGAGGCAGGAGTGAAGAATTATATTCCTTGTCTCCTTGTCCCCGCATCCCCGCGTCTCCCAGTTGCTAGCGCAACAAAAAAGCCCGGAAACTTTAAGTTCCGGGCGCGTTCTGATTCATCAGCATGACGCTATTCACCCGGAACTTGCTCTAGGCCAAAAGTAAAAGTTATAAAACCAGCTAATGAAATAGATCATGAGATGAAATTTTGCTCCTTAAAAAACAAAAACCGCAGAGTTTGCTCTGCGGTTCACCGGGCGGTTTCCAAATAGAAACTTAATTCACTCCCGGTGAACCGCCTTAAACCAAAAATAAAAGTAGTGACTGCTGCTGAACATTAGTGGGGCGCTAAGCTAAAAATTTAATGTACACCTATATCTTGCTCACAATAACAGAAGGAGTTGGCAGCGTCAAGACCCGCACAACCTTGAAAAAAAGCGATAGACTCAGTACAACTCAAAAGAAGGGGTGTAAGGGTATTTAAGAGAAGATTTCCCTACATCCCTATTCTCCTACATCCCTAGCGAACTAATTCTGTATTGACGCGATCGCTTGTTAAGCACAATTTAGTTTTATTATGCCCAGTTCTAAAATCTTAACTACATCTTTTGACTATCAAGGAGTTTATCCCTGCCCCGTTTGTCGCATAGGTAAGATTTCTCACATGCACTTGATGGAGGCAATGGCTTGTGACTTCTGCCATGAAATTTTTACTGTCAACCTAGAACAACAGCAAATAAAGATGCCTTCTCGGCAACCTCCGCTGATTTGGCGTTGGAATGGCTTTAATTGGACTGAAGCCCAGTTAGAAGGTATGGAATTGGGTTGGGGCTATGGGCTGGCAGCAATTGCTTTTGTAATTTTACCTACCACCTTAATTGGCATAGTCGCTTACTATTTTCCTCCAACTCTTAATGCTCCTATTACCTGGATGCCATATATCTGGACGTTATTAACTTTTTTGTCGCATTTATCAATTATTATTTGGATTTTTATTGAAGTTTATCAGATTCCTGTTGCGGCATATTTAAGAGCGATGAATCGATGGAGAAATAGAGAAATGGGTAGATAGCGATAAGTTGTTCCACATCCTTAATTATGCTGACTGATGAACGCCAGTTGTTTTAACAGAGGGAATCCTAACGGACAGTTTGCTCAAATCGCTATAATCCTAACGCAACTGTCCTAGGACTTATGCAACTGGTTCCTGATGACGGATGACTAACTACTACTCAATTTGTTACTTAAAATCTAGATATGTTTGAAAAAGTGAGCATAATTTAGCAATAACTAACCTACATCGACACAGAACTTCACGTTTATGCTGACATCGCGGTAGTGTTTTGGTGTATATCAAGAAAGGATATGATTTTGGAACATGCCCACGAAAGAGTTATTGATGGACTTAGTTCGCTGCGCTACGCTTATATAATACTCAGATATCAGTTTTATTCTGTGCAAATTTACTATGCAATGAACTGCTACCGAACTGCCCAGTATTATCTGAGTCAAAAATACTAGAAAATAGCAAACTATATTTCATCAAAAATTTCATATCAAAAAAACATTTTTCAAGGATTAAGCCGATAGAGGGTTGCATTACACATAATTAATTTGATTGTTCATTAAAACACCACCTTATGAGAGAGTTGGAGCGGTATTATAGAGTATTGGAATTAGAACCTGGGGCAACGCTTGAGGAAGTCAACCAGGCTTACAAAGATTTAGTTTTTGTATGGCATCCCGATCGCATTCCCAAAGATAATCTCCGCTTACAAAAGAAAGCCCAAGAAAAGCTGCAAGCAATTAATGAAGCTCGTGAAAAATTGCGCTCTTTTAATGTTAAGCATCAAAGCATCTATCATTCTTCACCAGTTAAACAACCAGTTCAACACAAAAAACCATCTCCAAGCACCTCTCAGCCACCAAAGCAAAGCTCTGATTTGAGTGGTAAAGACTTCAGTCGCTCAAATTTGAGTAATAAAGATTTATCTGGCAGAAACTTGAGTTATGCTAACTTGAGCGGTGCAGATCTCAGTGATACTTTTATGCACAAAGTTAATCTTAGAGGTGCAAATTTATCAGAAGCAAATTTGTTTAGAGCTAACTTACTTTTAGCTGATATGAGGGAAGCAAATTTGCGCTCTGCTAACTTGATTGGTGCGGATCTCAGTGGCGCTGACTTGCGTGGTGCTGACTTAACAGGAGCGCGGATTCGCTCTGGCGAGCGCTTACTAGTGAAACTGATAGGTGCTAACTTGGCTGGTGCAATTATGCCTGATGGTGTTATTCATGGTTGATAGAATTTTAGATTAAATAATTCAAAATGTAAAATACCTCAAAGGTTTTAATTTCCTAGTTTAAACTAGGAAATAAATCCAAATTACTAAATGGAATAAGAGCGTTTAATACTCAGCTAAAAAGCAAAAATTAAAAGCAATATTATTTCTTTTGCATTTTGACTTTTGATTTAAATCTCACTCTAAGAATTTGGGTGTAGTTCATTCATCTAAAAATTGCTGTAAGTAAATTCCCCTCCATTTTTGGACTTACGTATTTTAACTAATTTCAAAGTGGTTTTTATCGCGCAGAATATAGCAATGTAGATTTTCGTTGCACCTACCGGAGTTTGGAATATTTTAGCTATGAAAGTTTCCAGAATACTCCTGTCAATCAGGTGAGATTGGTTCTGAATGATTTAAAATTAGACCCATTTGAAAAACGATTGCGACAGATGGAAAGCTGAAAAGCTTATCTAGTAAATCTTTCACAATCTAAAATAATATTAGCTGTTAGGCTGAAGCTTCTGTGTGGAAATAACAAGACATATATGCAATCTGCTAAAACTAAGACTGCTTTAAACGACACACAATCCGAATTATCGGCAAAGGAGCCTGTGTCGCAAGTGCAATTGAACCATCAGGGTTGGATTGCTCGACTAGTTAATAGTCTCAGTATCAGTAAAAAGATTGCCTGGGGGTATGGCTTGGCTTTGGGTGTTGCTGTTGTGGGAACAGCTACTGGATTTACTGTAGGAGATTACTATCAGCGACAAGTGACGGCACAAAAACAACAGGAATTCAAGGAAATCCAGCTACTTAGTAGTTTAGAAGTGACTTTACTACAAGTACAAGCACACCAACACAAGCTGATTCTATTGAGTGACAGAGAATTGTTACAGCAAGAATACTCCCATTTGCTAAAACATATCACTGAACTCAACCAGCTATGGTCTGAAGTTAAGGCTTATACAAGTAGTGCAGATTACGCTTACGATAATCATGCTGAGGGTTTGCCGCAATTTCTGCAAAGTTACGCAGGTGTACCAGAAGCATATACTCAACAAATAATGGCATTACTAGGAAAAATTAATTTATCTAATTTGCAGCCAGAGAGTATTTCTGCATTCCAAAAACAACTGTTGAATTTTACGAACAATTCTACATACCTCAGATTGCACCAAGCTTCAGATGCTTTAGAAGAAGTCGTTAATTCTTCCTATAAGGATTTACAGAGTGCAGAGGCTGCTGTAAGAGATGTAGAAAAATTGCGAGAAAAGATTATTTTGACTAGTATGCTATTGTCAGTGGCGATCGCTATCTTGTTGGCAAGTTACACTAGTGTGGCGATCGCTCATCCATTACGAAATGTTACCAATATCGCCCAAAAAATCACCCAGGAATCTAACTTCGATTTGCAAGTACCTGTAACGACAGTAGATGAAGTGGGTGTGCTAGCAACCTCTCTCAATCAACTGATTCAACGGGTAAATACTTTGCTAGCAGAACAAAAAGCTGAGGCATCTCGGCAGTTGATTCAGAGTGAGAAAATGTCCAGTCTTGGACAGATGCTAGCGGGAGTAGCACATGAAATCAACAATCCAATCAACTTTATCTACGGCAATCTCCAACATACTAACATCTACTTCCAGGATCTCTTGGCTTTAATTGATGCCTACCAAGAAAAAGTCAACGATGATGATATTGTGGCTTTATCTGAGGAAATCGACTTAGAATTTTTGCGAGAAGACTTGCCCAAGGTATTGCAATCTATTGAATTCGGGGCTACACGCGCCAGAGATATTGTTTTGAGTTTGAAAAACTTTTCCCGCCTCGATGAAAGCGAAGTTAATCTAGTAGATATTCATGCCTGTATTGATAGTACTTTGCTCATTCTTAATAACCGGATTAAAAAAGATATTACTGTTGTCAAAAACTATTGTGAATTGCCAAATGTTGAAGGTTATGCGGGTTCGCTTTACCAGGTGTTCATGAATATTTTGAGCAATGCCATAGATGCTTTAGAAGAGCAAGGCGAAATATCACAAGCTAAAAAAATTACGATCGCTACACAACGTTTAGCAGAGAATTGGGTAGAGATAAAAATTACTGATAACGGCTCTGGTATCTCTCCAGAATATCAGGCAAAGATATTTGAAACTTTCTTCACCACTAAACCTATGGGCGTGGGCACTGGTTTAGGGTTATCGATTAGCTATCAAATTGTGGTAGAAAAACATCATGGTAGGTTAACGTGCGAGTCTGAGCTTAGTGAGGGTACTACATTTGCGATCGCTTTACCCATTCAACACCCTGTGAGTCACACATCTGCTCCATATCCTATACTAGCTTGCAGCATTACCTGACCAAAATCATAGTTGATAAAAAATAAAAACAACCATGATGAGCAATAATACTTAAAAATCCTATTCGATCTAAAACATATCTGGCGTTGCCCAATCACTTCATCTAGTCATTAGCAGTTTTCAGTCAACTTACTCATGAGTTATGAGTCAGAAACTCTTGTAATATTGACTTTAGACTGTGTATCTCAATTCTCATGAACATTGCAATTATAGGTTGTGGCTACGTTGGTTATGCTGTTGCCCAATATTGGCAGCAAAAAATGACTTTTTTAGTTACTGCTACTACAACTACTCCTGAGCGTATTCCAATGCTAGAAGCAATAGCACAAAAAGTTGTAGAAGTCCAAGGTAATGACCCAGAAAAACTAAAATCTGTATTGCAAAATCAAGATATTGTGCTGTTGAGCGTTGCTCCTAAAGGAGGCAAATTTTATAAAGAAACATATCTAGACACTGCCAAAAATTTAGTTGCAGTTTTACAGCATGTACCCAGTATCAAACAACTAATATATACAGGCAGTTATTCGGTTTATGGCGATCGAAACGGTGCATGGGTAGATGAAACAATGCCAGTGGTACCTAACTATGCCAATGGAGAAATTCTCAAAGAGACTGAGGAAGTTTTGCTAGCAGCATCTAATGAAAATCTCCGCGTTTGTATTTTAAGATTGGGTGGAATTTACGGGCCGAATAGAGAATTATTGAAAATATTTGGTGCAGCTTCTGGCACAAGCCGTCCTGGTAATGGTGAAGATGTAACAAATTGGATTCACCTAGATGATATTGTTGGGGCTATAGAGTTTGTTCGACAACACCACTTACAAGGAATTTATAATTTAGTGGATGATGCCCATCTTACCAGTCGGGAATTACTTGACACTTTGTTTGAAAAACGCAATTTACCCAAGGTTTCCTGGGATAGCTCTATTAAAAGTAACCGTCCATATAATGCCAAAGTATCAAATCAAAAGATAAAAGACGCTGGCTATCAATTAATTCACCCACAAATGCTATTTTAGCATTTATTGATATTTGGAATTATGCAACCATCTACTGAAGCTAACAAACTCAATTTCACAACATCTCCTAATCAGTTTTACACTTGGCATAATTATCGCTGTGCCTACGAAATATACCAACCAAATCATTCTACACCTGAAGGTATTTCTCTACTTTTAATTCATCCGATTGGTGTAGGATTATCGCGGCAATTTTGGCGGCGCTTTTGTGGCGAATGGTATACTACAGGTCATAGTAATCCGATTTATAATCCCGATTTATTGGGATGTGGTGAAAGTGATATGCCCCATGTAGCTTACACTCCAAAAGATTGGGCAAAACAACTGCATTACTTTTTACAAACAGTGGTGCAGAAACCTGCGATCGTCGTGGTACAAGGTGGTTTATTACCAGTTGCATTAGAGTTAGTTCAAAAAGAAGCGAATTTAATTGCCGGACTGATACTAGTTGGCCCTCCAGCTTGGGCTGTAACTACCAAAAAATTACCAGAATGGCAGCAAAAATTGCTTTGGAATCTCTTAGATTCGCCTTTTGGTAATGCTTTTTATCGCTATGCACGCACCCCCAGTTTTTTGCGGTCTTTCTCAAATCGCCAACTTTTTGCCTCAGCAGATACAGTCGATGCCGAGTGGTTGAATACTTTAGTAAAAGGTGCAGAAAATATCGCCAACCGCTACGCAGTGTTTTCTTTTTTAGCTGGATTTTGGCGACAGGATTATAGTAGTTATATTGCCTCTATAAAACAGCCAACACTGGTAGTTGTGGGAGAGACAGCATCGAGTATTAGCCAAGAAGGTAAACAAGAAACACCTGATGAGCGCTTGGCCGATTATCTTGCCTATTTACCTCAAGGTCGTGGAATTAAATTACTGGGTCGAAATGTTTTGCCATACGAATCAACTACCGAATTTGTAGCAGCGATCGCACCATTCATCAACGAATTTTCTTAATTATTTAAGAATCTGTTTCTAGTGGTGGCTGAAGTTCTAATTCTCTCAGAGATGAACAGAAATATCCAGCAATCTGTTTGGCGATCGCATCTGGTCGGGAAATTTTATCTAAATTGCAAAACACAATTACAGTCATCTTATCATCGATAAAACGAGTGATATTACTGGCAAATCCTAAGATTGAACCGTTATGACCTACCACTCGGCGATCGCCATAATTCAATACCCACCAACCTAACCCTGCTACATATCTCTGTTTTTCCCAATCATCGCTTCGCTTGGGAGGATGAGGAGTCCACATCATCTCTAAGGTTGATGATTTTAGTAGAGTTGCACTGTGAAGCGCCTGTTCCCACTTCACCATATCTGCCACACTGGAGAGTTGACCCCCAGCGGAGTAAGTAACTGAAGGACTGTAGTAAGGCTTATTAACCAGCTTGCCATCTAAAAGGCGGTAGCCAGCAGCTCGGTGCGGCACAATATCTTTAGGATGATTCATCATGGTTGCATTCATCCCCAAGGTCGCAAAAATTCGCTCTTGCAATAAATCTCCATAAGATTTGCCTGTCACCTTTTCCAGCATTAAACCCAGTAGATAATAGCCTGTGTTGTCATAAGCGCTGAATTCACCGGATGGAAACTTTAAGGGTAAATCGGTAACTAAAGCCAAAATTTCAGATTTAGACAAATCAAGACGGGTAAGTTCCCAGTAGTTTGGCGCATCTGTATAACTAGGAATTCCAGACTGGTGAGATAGGATGTGCTTGATTGTGACACCTCGCCAGGCTGGAGGTAGATAATCGAGATAGTTTGCGATCGCTTCCTCTAGTGAAATCACCTCTTCTTCCACCAACATCATTGTGACTGTGGCGGTAAAAGTTTTTCCAACAGAGGCAATTTCATAAACTGTGTTTTCGGTTGCTGGTACAGAGTGTTCGAGATTCGCCAAGCCATAGCCTTTAACCAAAACAGGTTCACCCTCTTGAACAACTGCAAATGACAGTCCAGGAATTTGGTTTTTCGCCATTGTCGCTTGGATATAGTCGTCAACCATGATTGACCTAATTTTTGTTTAAAGCTGTCAGTTTAGGAAACTCCAATAAATCAATTTAGCAAAAAAGAGAGTGAAAAATAATCACTCTCCCAAAAATTGACCTGATTTTGGTGCGAAAACTATCCTCTGTTTTTTTAGATTAAGCTGTTGTTAGCAAAGCAACTAACTCTTGTTTTTTCTTCTTGTTATATCCAGAAATTCCTTGCTTTTTCGCCATATCTTTAAGCTGTGCGATTGTCAAAGTATCCAATTTCGGTTCTGGAGTAACTATTGGTGTAACCACTTCTAGTTCTGATTGAGGAGTGAGATAAAATACCTCTTTGAGTGCATCCAGCTTTTTTCCTTTGGTTATACCGCATTTTAGCATTGTAATTGGCTCAAAGTTTTTCCAAGATTTGCGTGGAGCCTCATCAATACGATTGGTAGCTATAGCCAGTTTTATACCTTTTAACTCACTATTAGGTTTTTCAATCAGGTACTGCAACGCCGCTTGAATTTCATCTCTGCTTGCAGTTGACAGATTAACTTTAGGGATTAACTCACCAGTTAAAATCCTAGTTAGATCAAATGTTCTTTCACTAGAATCTGCGACAATGCACCATACTCTTTCTAAACCGATTTCCTGTGCGATCGCATAAACGAATGAGTTACCAATGACTTCATACTAGTCTTGTTCGATTTCTTTAACAATCACCGGAACCCAATTGCGATCACCTGATTCCATCAATACTTTTCCAGCTACCTTAATACAAAACTCTGGTGCGGGAAATTCCCCATTGAGCAGATTTACATTTTGGAGCAAGTAAATAATTTTTAAGTTGGTTAACTGTTGCCTTGTATTGAGCAGAATTCGGGTTGAGGTTGATATGCCTACCTTTTACCTCCACTAACAGGTAAGGATTTGACTTGGTTTTGATGAAGATGTCATCCTCAGAGTTCTTGCGAACAGCGTAATCAGCAGTATTACCACCATTCCCAGTAGTGAACTGTGGAATAGTTTCCATAACATCAAAACCCAAGATTTTTAGTAGTTCTGAGATAAAAACGTTACAAACTTTTGGTTCGTCAGCATTATCCGGTAGGCTGATTAATGCTTGTTGAATTTTGGAAAAGTCCATAATATAAATCTGTATAGACAAATTTAAAGCCGTTTAATCGGCTTTAAATGCTTAGTATAATCAGTAACTTATATTGTGCCATCAGTAATTTTGACAGCAACTTGCTGCACCAGGATATGAGCCGCGTCGCCCTGCGGCAGATTATCTGCCCTCTGGTATGTATGAACTGCAAATAAAGTCGTGTGCAATAGCGCATTTTGTACTTCTTTCATGGGCAAAGTGTGGCGATTCTTGCATACCCATTACCAAAGAAATAGCTGTACTACTAATTGATATAGAACGAGCGATCGCATTAAGAGGAAGATGACGAGGGTGCATCCAACTTTTTATTTTGCAATGAGAGAATAGCTGTCATTGCGTTCGCGTAACGTCTCGTGGAGAGGAGGAACGACGAAGCAATCGCATGGACTCGCTCGTAGTTGGAGGACTTTGCGATTGCTTCGCTTCTCCTGTCGGAGACGCTGCGCGAACGCTCGCAATGACATGCAAAAAAGTGGGATGCTCCCGACGGCGAAGACTAGCGATGCCATCTAAATTATCAACAAGATAACTCGTAACGACTCTGAAGAGGCAATGGTTGCCGCAGCCTCTATCAATGCTTTGGATTGGGAATCAGCAATATTTGACCTAGAACTTCCAATCTCATAAGTAGTGAGATTGGAAGTTCATAGTAAAGCTTATGGAAAATTAGAATTTTTCTTCGTCTTGATTTACCTGTTCAATATCTTGTGGTATCGAATCTGAGAGCAGATGGTTAGAACCGATCTGTTCTACTTGAGGTTCACGCTTAATTTTTCCGTCCCACGAGTAGTTGCAAATTTTAGTACGAAGCACTGCACCTAAAGTTTTGTTAATCGCAAAAGCAAACAAATCGATAAAAATGAGGTCTACAGTTCGATTAATCATCAGTCCCTCTTGAGCTTTTCAGCATCAACTGAGATTCACCTACACTAGAGAGGACATATTTTCCAGAAACTTCTTCTAAAGAGTTACTCTTTTTGAGACTAAGCAAAACTCATGCGCTCTGACAGGGTGCGAGCGACTGGTAGCGACGCGCCGTAGCGCGTCCTACTTTTCTAATTGGTGTTAGGGCTTCTCAGTACCCGTTTCTTCAGATGCAGGCATAATAGGAGCGCCATTAGTTAGGTTGAGAATGCCGGAAACAACGATTTTTTCACCAGCTTTTAGTCCTTCGAGAACTTGATAATTGCTTCCCTGAATGTCTCCTAATTTCACAGATTTTTGTAGAGCTACCAAAGGCGGCGCTCCAGGTTGGGGTTTTTCTGGTGCTTGAGCCACAAAGACAAAAGTCTGCCCACCTAGGCGCGATACTGCGGTCACTGGAATTAAAATTCCTGGACGTTCGTCCCAAATTACTTTGGTTTGCACTAACTGGCGATTGAGCAGTTGATTTCTAGAATTGCCAAAGGTGGCTTTAGCCAAAACCGTTTGCGAATTTGTACTGGCATCAGGAGAAATAAAACTTACTTTACCCGTGGCTGTAGGTTGACCTTGAGCATCCAACATTTGCACGGGTAATCCTATACGCAACTGTTTGGCTTCGGTTAGTGGGATGGATAAATTCAGTTCCAAAGAGTCGTTTTTAGTAAGTGTGGTGAGTTGATCTCCTTTGCCCACGTACTCTCCTACCCTTGCCGGGATGTCACCAACAATACCTGCAAACGGAGCTCGGACATTTGTGTATTGCAGTTGCACTTGGGCGGCTTGGACTTGGGCGGCTGCCTGAGTTACTTGAGAACGAGCTTGGGCAATCTCTTCTGGACGAGAACCATTTTCTAGTTGTCTGACGTTTTGTTTCTGTTGTTCCAAGGCAGCGGCTAGCTCACTAATATCAGAGCTTCTACTTTTGCGGACTTGTTGTAACCGTCGTTGAGCTACAACCAGGGAAGCTTCAGCACTACGTTGTTCTTTAAGATATCCTTCTAGGGCATCTTGAGAAACTGCGCCTTCTTTTCTCAATTGTTCGTATCGCTTTGCTCGTGACTGTGCTAGTTCTAAATCGGATTTGGCTGACTCAATTTGAGCTTCAGCTTGAGCAACTTCTTCGGGTTGCGCTCCGGCTTGAGCATCTATCAGACGAGCTTGAGCTTGAGCAAATTGAGCTCTGGCTTGGGCAATTTCTTCTTTTCGCGTACCTGCTTTGAGTTCGGCAAGACGTGCTTGGGATTGTTCTAGTGAGGCTTTCGCTTGTAATAGCTGGGCTTGGGCATTGTCACTTTGCAGGCGAATCACAACTTGCCCTTGTTGGATGCGATCGCCTTCTTTGAATAAAATTTCACTAACTCGCCCCTCTATCTCTGGCTTTAATATGACTGAGCGTGGAGCTTCTAAAGAGCCAACAAAATCAGAAGTTTCTTGGATAGTTGCAGTCTCTACAGTGGCTAGCTTAACAGGAATTCCCATCGGTTTAGCAGCTGCGCCAGCGCCTGGAGGTGCATTACTAGCAAGGCTACTTTGCCACCAACGCCAACCCAAGCCACCGCCTGCAATTAACAAAATAACTCCCAATATCAGAGGCCAACGCCGCTTTTTTGGCTTAGACAGTTGTTTTTGTTCTGGCAGCGATTCTTGTTGTTGAACTTGATTGGCATCAGTAACAGTGGGCTGTTCTGTTTCAAGGGGAACTAGGGAATCAGAGAATTCAGAGTGGGGCATCTTCGTTTTCTTGTCTTTATAGATTTAGACTCTAGCAATGTCATCTTTGCTGAAAAAGCTTTATATAAAGCTTTTTCAGCCCTTTTTTTCGATGTTTTCTATACCTGTGATTTGTAGAATTCGATGGAATTGTCGAAATCCTGCGCTCAATGTTTGGTTAGGAATAATCTGTATTGCTTGGCGAAATGCTAATACCACGTACAAACAAGTCAACACAAGTCTCGATGTAGCATTCGCGACTATAACCCAATGTAGTTGGGGTATCACTACAACGCAGCATTCCGTGAAGCAGCATACCGCCGAAACTATCTACAGATGCCCTCAAGTCTATATCTAGGCGAACTTTACCCTTCTCTTGACCTTTCTGTAAGTACACAATCATCTGTTCGCGCAGCGATTTGTCAGTTTCGTATACAATCTGACGGGCGGCTTCAGGATACCGCTTCGCTTCGCCAAGAAATGTCCGAATTAAAGCTTCATGCTCCTCCATCATGCTGCTGCAAAGTCTTGCATAATCCTTCAAGTCAATGTACAAGTTTTGAGTCCATTCGTCCTGATGGGCTAAGGCTTCCGCTTGTAAAGCTACAGCCTGCTGAATCACAGCAGCTAGGAGTTGCTCTTTACATTGAAAATGGCGAAACAGAGTTACTTCATTCACCCCAGCGGCACGAGCAATCTCACGCGTTGTGGCTTTCGTTAAACCTGCATTCGCAAACACCTCAGTTGCCGCCTCGATCAACCTTGCACGAGTTTGTGCAGTTTTTGACGCTATGTTTTCCATGAAACTTATGCAAGTACTTGCTGACAAATGTAAGCGCTTGCTTGCATTATATACACATAGGTCGAAAATGTGTATAAAGTGAAGAAAGCCAGTAGCGATCGCGTAAAAACCTACGCTCGCGAAGCAATCAGTTGAATTTTAGGGAAAAATACATAAGTTTCAGTTATTTTTTTTCTGCTTAAAAGCTATAGATTTAGAATTTTACATAAATAAAAACTATTAATTAATTCAGAAGTAGTACAAAAAGCCTGCCTGAATAGTTCTGCATATTTGTTGGTTGTTAGTGCGATCGTGGGCATACTGACAGGAGAACAAGTTGGGACAGAATTATTATATTTTGGGGGTAAGATTATGCAGTCAGTTAAAAGAATAGAAATTTTTGCCAATTCAGTCGAACAAAGTAGGATTTTAGAGGCTTTGGAACGAGCAGATGTCCTCGGTCATACAGTCATTAAAAATGTATGTGGCAAAGAAAAAAGGGGCAAACTAACAGATGATTTGGCAATGAGCTTGCAAGACAATGTGTATATCATTGCTTTCTTTCATCCCGAACAACAACTGCCAATTGAGGCATATGTCAGACCAATTCTGAATAAGTTTGGGGGAAGCTGTTTTATTTCTGATGCGATAGAACTCGAAACAACTAAATGTGCTAGTTAGACTGCTGAGTTTCCGGGTTAGGGTGGTGCTTAAATTTTCTTTGTCAGTATTCAAAGTCAAGTCGCTTCAGTCGGTATCCTGAGACAGTACTTTGAGATGTTAAGGGAGCGATCGCAAAAGTGATATGATTCAGATTCTTGAAAAAACCAATACAAAACTCTATACAAATTGGTTGGTGTGGCAATGGTTTGGAGCAGAGTACTTGGATTGGTTTTATTGGAGTCTGTGATATTTACTTCAGCTACCCTGACGTATGTATTTCTCTAACTCCAGACTATCTTTTTTTACAATAGAGATGCTGAAACTATTGTCCAAAGTATTCGGCAGTTCCTTAGTAGTGATTTGTAACTGTGGTTGCGGTAGGTTACTTACCTCGGTACAAATTAGATAATTTATTTCTTGAAGTTCCCTAACGCTTGACTCTCATGCGATCGTCATGCTAACCTCAATCAGACCAATCGGTCGGAAAAACTTTAATGTCTAAAGGCAAAGAAACAAAAGCCAGAATTCTGCAACAAGCAGCCGAACTGTTTAACCAACAGGGGTATGCTGGCTCGTCCATGTCAGATATTATGCGCGTTACTGGATTACAGAAAGGAGGAATTTACAATCACTTCCAAAGCAAAGATGAGCTAGCATTACAGGCTTTTGACTTTGCGATCGCTCTTATCAACCAGCATACTAGAGCCGCATTGAAAAACAAACATCATGCAGTTGAACGTTTGCGGGCAATCATTGATTTATTTCGCAGCCATGTAGACAATCCACCTATAAAGGGAGGATGTCCATTACTGAATACTGCTGTTGAGAGTGACGATGCTCATCCGGCGTTAAAAGAACGCGCTCAACAAGCGATGAACTCTTGGCGACACTTGATTTGTAGAATTATTGAAAAGGGAATTAAAAAAGGCGAAATTCGCTCTGAGGTAAATGCTGATGAAATCGCCACTATCATAATCGCAATGTTAGAAGGAGCTATGATGATGAGCAAACTATACGAAGACTCTATTCACATGCAAAGGGCAATTAATCACCTTAATCAATACATAGAAAGTCATCTTTAAATCTATTCAATCAATAAAAGAGTATAAAGAATGAGTTGAGCAAAGTTTCTTCTCATCAGAGGATAATGTACGTCATATGCAGCAAGAAGAATTACAAAATTCCATTGAATGGAGCGAGCAAAATTGGTAATATCAAGGCTTAAAATAACATTGTTATAATATCGCTCAATTTTTTTGGTTAAAAAAAGGCCAAACGGTCTTGAAATATAAAAATAGGGGAACAATCATGCTCATCAATAACAAACAGTACAGGCCACTAGAAGTAGTATTAAAAATACCTGTAAAGACATACGATATTGACTTTGCAGGAATTGTTAGCAACATTGTTTATATCAGATGGCTGGAGGATTTACGTTTAAAGTTCTTAGACGAACACTGGCAAATAGATAAACAGATCGAACAAGGATATGTACCAATTTTAGCAGGAACTGAGATTGAATATAAACGCCCAATCAAGCTTATCGACCAAGTGATTGGACGTTTATGGCTAAATAATTTAGGGCGACTAAAATGGACTGTGCAAGCTGAAATTTTATCTAACAACGAATTAGCAGCAGTAGCGACGCAGAAAGGTGCATTTGTAAATTTGCAAAATGGTCGTCCTATTGCAATTCCAGAAGAATTGCATAAGAAATATTTAGAGTATCGGCAAGTTACTCAGGAAATTTGAATGCTGTAAAAACAGAAAAATTTTTGTAATTTTACAGACCTATCGGTCTTTTTTAGGAAATTTACTCAGGATTTTTATGCTCAAATTTTACTACAATCCCCTATCACCTAATGCTCGTCGTGTATGGCTCACATTATTAGAAAAGGAAATTTCTTTTGAATCGATCTTAGTTAATCTAGATGGCGATCAATTGCAACCAGATTTTCTGACAATTAACCCCTTTCATCACATTCCGGTTGTGGTAGATGATGGTTTTCGAGTTGTAGAATCCCTCGCAATTCTAGACTATTTAGAAAATAAATTTCCAACACCTGCAATGCTACCTACTGAACCTCAGAACTTAGCAACAGTGCGAATGGTGCAAATGGTGACTGCTAATGAATTATTTCCGCAAGTGATTTCACTCATTTATGATAGTGAAGACTCACCGCAATTTTTACAAGCAAAACAGCATATAGATCTAGTATTAAAATTTTTCACAGTGGCTTTAGGAGTTAGCACTTTCTTTGGCAGCGAACAGTTAACCTTAGCAACTATCTCATTAATTTTACGAAGATCGCAGTCAGCGATTTACTGGGTAGAGTATTCTGTATTCTGTATTCTGACTTCTGTTTATTCTGCATCTTCATCAATTACTGCATTACGGTCAAGTATTAGTAAGTTACGGAGTTGGTCTGTGTCCATTTCAGTTAACCATTCTTCACCTGCACTCACCACTTGTTCGGCAAGTTGTTTTTTACTTTCAATCATGTCATGAATTTTCTCTTCTAAAGTGCCCGTACAGACAAATTTATGTACTTGTACGTTGCGAGTTTGACCGATACGAAATACTCGGTCTGTAGCTTGATTTTCCACAGCAGGATTCCACCATCTATCAAAGTGGAATACATGATTTGCTCGTGTTAAATTTAGTCCTACTCCACCTGCTTTTAGAGAAAGAATCATAATTGGAGGCCCTTGAGGATCGTGCTGAAAACGGTCGATCATTTCCTCACGTTGTTTTTTACTGGTACTACCATATAAAAACAATATTTCTCGTCCTAGCTGTTTTTCTAAATGGGGTTTGAGTAACTTGCCCCATTCGGCAAATTGGGTGAAGATTAAAGCGCGATCGCCTTCTGCTAAAGCCACATCTAACATTTCCTCTAGCCGTTGTAGTTTTGCCGAATGGTGTTTTTCTAATGTGGCTGCTTTTAAATATTGGGCTGGGTGATTACAAATTTGTTTGAGTTTGACTAGTAAAGCTAAAATCATTCCCCGACGTTGCAATCCTTCAGCAGATTCAATTTCTGCCAACGATGCTTCTACCACTTGTTGATAAAGTGCAGCTTGTTCGGGAGTGAGTCCACAAAAAACATTCATTTCTTGCTTGTCTGGCAAGTCTTGAATAATGTCGCGGTCTGTTTTCAGACGGCGTAGAATAAAAGGCTGAACTAAGGAACGCAATTGATTCAAAGAAGCTGTATCACCATACTTTTCAATTGGCATGGCAAAGCGCCGTTGGAAAAATTGCCTATTTCCCAAATAACCAGGATTGAGGAAATCTAAAATTGACCACAACTCTTGCAGACGATTTTCTACTGGTGTCCCCGTCAAAGCAATGCGAAATGTTGTTTCTAATTGCCGCACTGCCTGCGACTGCTTTGCTTCCGGATTTTTCACATTCTGGGCTTCATCTAAAACAATCGCCTGCCATGCAATACCTTGCAATGACTTAATATCCCGGTGAATCAATGAGTAACTGGTGATAACTAAATCATGCTTTTTAACTGCTTCTAAAAATGCCTTACCTTTAGGTCGTTTGTCACCGTGATATTGCAAAACTTTGAGTGTGGGGGCAAATCTTTTAACTTCCCGTTCCCAGTTACCTAAAACGGAAGTTGGACAAACTAATAAAGTTGGTTTTTCTAGTGCGTCTTGTTCTTTAAGGTGTAAGAGAAAGGCGATAAATTGAATCGTTTTACCCAATCCCATATCATCTGCAAGACATGCACCCAAGCCCCAACGTTCCAGGAAAGCCAACCAAGCCGCGCCGCGTTCTTGATAGGGTCGCAACTGTCCTTGGAAACTGGCTGGTGTAGGCAAAGGTGCGATCGCTTGATTATTTGTGAGTGCGCCAATTAACTCTTGCAATGCCCCAGATGCCTCAAAGCTGACTACTGGTAACTTTTCTACTACCTGGGTGTCCCCTGTACTGAGACGCAAAGCATCTTCTAAAGAAAGTGCCATTTGGTCTTTGCGAGAAGCAAAAAAGGCTTGGGCTGTCTTGATGTCTTGGGGGCGCAACTCCACCCACTCGCCATTAATTTCTACTAGTGGGCTATTTAACGCTACTAACCTGTCAAATTGGGCTTTAGACATCGTTTGTCCGCCAATAGCTAATTGCCACTGAAAATTTAGTAGACTCTGCAAACCCAAACGTCCTTGCTTTGTCTTGGGGGTTTCAGCGCTAATTTTCAAACCCAAACGATTTGCCCATCCCTCGCGGTTCGTCAAACTGGGAGGCAAAATCACTCCCAAACCACTATCTTCAAACCTCCAAGCCACAGACTTGATAAACTCGTATGCTTGTAACGGGTTAAGGCGAGAAGATTGGGGAGATTCGGTTTCCAAACTGGGTGCGTAGGCGTTCTGCGCCTTGTCGCCAGACATCGCTGGATACAAACGAGAAGCTAGCCCTAAACCCCGCAAGAATGTTTCTTGTGGTTGGGCAATTGTGCGATTTTGATAAATTAATTGCTCAACAGGATTATTCCAAATAGTTGCAGCATCCACCACAAACTCAGGATCGTCAGCCGCTTGCAGAAAATACGCCAATATCCAATCTGTTTCCCCTTCTTCCGGAGGCAGTAGCTGAAAACAGGTACGAAATAGCGTTTTCCCAGCTAATTGGTATTGCAACGGTAGAGTCCAAGCTTTCAGGGCTGCTTCCAGTCGTTCCACTTCCATTGCATCTGCATTGACTGTGTTAGATGCACTAGTTAAAGCTTGTAACCACTGTCGCACCGCAGACGGTAACGATGCCATCACCCTAGTTTCAATGGCAGGTTGAGAACCCAGCATTTCCCGCACTTGGGCATCTATCGTACTGTTGAGAAACCCCAACAACAACTCTTGAGGTTCAATTGGCAAGTCTACTTTTAGGTGAGGGGATAAGGAGGATGAGGTAGTATTGTCTTCCCCCAGTCCCCATTGCCCCTTATCCCCAGAGGGGGCCCCGAGTTCCCCAGTCCCTAGTCCCTGACATGTACGACAAGCCAGTGGCATCTTCGCAGAGAATTTTTCCAGGCGGGTGCTGTCCACAGCACTATCTAACAATACTTGCCACCTAGCAATCATAGAACCATCGGATTGCCGTTGGATGTTTGGTAAAAACTTACACCGCGAGATTAAATCGAGACTCCAACGGGCAACCTGCGACCAAAAGCGTAAATCTCCACCCAAAAATGCATCTTCGCCATCAGCAGCATTTAGAGGGATAGACGTGAGAAATTTAATCGCTTCGCTAGGGTTGAGACAAAAACCCTCGACTTGCCACGATTGTAGATATTGCGGCGAGTCTATTTCCAACCCCAAACTAGCAGAATGCACGGGCGAAATGGATATTATCCCTTCTTCACTGTTTTCTAAAAAATAAGTTGGTAAAGCAATGATTTGGGAGTGTGTTGGCAAACTGATTTTAGTCACACTTACACCTTTGCGCGTTCGCCCAGTGGCAGCTACAGCAACTTGAGATTCCGGTGTGAAGTTGGGAATTGTGATTTTCTGTAAATGCAACCACTCACCTAACTCAACTGGTGTCATCGCCAATGGATTTAATGGTATATCTCTGGACGCACTGACATCAAAATTCACCCGCGACGATCGCCAACTCTCACCCCAAATAAATAAACAACTATTTTGATTTTTTAGTAACCAACTAGCGTGTAAAATTGCCATTGCCAAATACTCACGTTTTTCCCAAATTAAAGCATTAAAAGATAGTCGATTTTCTACTTATAGCACCTGTTCACAAAGATTCTTGATTCAAATATTGAATACAAAAAATACATTATATTGAACAGATTCATCAACATTAGTAATGATGCATTTTCCCCTTGATAAAATTTTAAAGTATGGGACGACAGTAAAATCTAGATTATATACATCCTCAAAAGCAAGAGGTTGTAAGGATATTACTAAAATCTTGTCATTATTGAAGGTAAGAGCTACGCCAAAAGCTACCCCTCTCTCAGGCAGAATCTTCAACTTACTGATTGAGTCACGATGCCTTTGTGGTCAGGGCATCTGTTCAAGAAGCTACATCCAAGCCAAAATAAGTATTGGTGGCGTTTTTATCTCAAGCCAAATTTTCCAGGTCAGTGTAGCGATATTTGCAACGCTGGTTTTATTGTACAACCTGGGTTGCGAAGTCAGGGTATAGGGCGGTTCATGGAAAAGGCGATGCTCTCGATCGCAGCAAGCCTTGGCTACGAGCCAGTGATGTTCAACCTAGTATTTGAAACTAATATACCTTCAATAAAACTTTGGCAATCCTTGGGATTTGATATCATTAGAAGCATTCCCCATGTAGCAAAGCTAGCTGATGGGCGGGTGTAAAGGCGCTGATGATGTAAAAAACGGTCAGATTTTCTGTCGCTTTATTGTCATAGATGTATCGTGCTTTGCGTTAAACAGCTTGTTTACCTTTGTATGTAATAGAAGCCAGCCAGAGGGCATAAATGTTAGGATTGCCACAGAGAGAGAATAGAAAAAGAGAAGGAAAAAAAACTGAATGGCAGAAGTTGATAAGTCAATATCCTTCGATGGACGGGATATTCGACTGAAGGTAGGCCTACTAGCTCCCCAAGCTGGTGGGTCGGTTTTGATAGAATCAGGGGATACAGCTGTTTTGGTGACGGCTACGCGATCGCAAGCCAGAGAAGGCATTGATTTTCTTCCCCTCACAGTAGATTACGAAGAAAGGCTGTATGCCGCCGGTAGGATTCCCGGAGGAATCATGCGGCGGGAAGGTCGTCCACCAGAAAAAACAATTCTCACCAGCCGTCTCATAGACCGTCCCCTGCGTCCTTTGTTCCCTTCATGGTTGCGGGATGACCTGCAAGTTGTCGCCTTAACTTTGTCGATGGATGAGCTAGTACCGCCCGATGTGCTAGCTGTTACTGGTGCTTCTATCGCTACTTTAATTGCTCAAATTCCTTTTGATGGGCCGATGGCAGCAGTGCGAGTTGGTTTAGTGGGAGATGATTTCGTTATTAATCCCACCTACGCAGAAATCGAAGCTGGAGACTTAGATTTAGTAGTAGCAGGTTCACCCCATGGCGTGATCATGGTGGAGGCAGGAGCCAATCAGTTGCCAGAGCGAGATATTATCGAGGCGATCGATTTTGGCTACGAAGCGGTGCGAGACTTAATTAAGGCGCAGCTAGATTTAGTAGCAGAACTGGGTCTGACAATAGTGCAAGAAGCACCACCAGAAGTAGACCAAACTCTGGAAAATTATATCCGCGATCGCGCTAGCGATGAGATTAAAAAAATCCTGTCTCAATTTGAGTTGAGTAAACCCGAACGCGATGCAGCTTTGGATGTCGTCAAAGAACAAATTGCAACTGCGATCGCCGAACTTCCAGAAGAAGACCCGATTCGAGTTGCCGCAACCACAAATAGCAAGGCACTTGGTAACACTTTTAAAGACATCACCAAATACTTCATGCGTCGTCAAATCGTCGAAGACAACGTTCGCGTTGACGGTCGCAAACTTGATGAAGTCCGCCCTGTTTCTTGTTTAGTTGATGTCTTACCCAAGCGAGTTCATGGCAGTGGTTTATTTAACCGCGGACTAACCCAGGTATTATCTGCTTGTACCCTTGGTACCCCTGGAGATGCCCAAAACCTCAACGATGATTTGCAAACAGACCAATCCAAACGTTATTTGCATCATTACAACTTCCCACCCTTCTCAGTTGGGGAAACCAAGCCGTTGCGTGCGCCAGGAAGACGGGAAATTGGTCATGGTGCTTTAGCAGAGCGATCGCTTTTACCTGTGTTACCACCAAAAGAACAATTCCCCTACGTAATTCGTGTCGTTTCGGAAGTTCTTTCCTCCAACGGTTCTACCTCAATGGGTTCGGTGTGCGGTTCCACCCTGGCATTGATGGATGCAGGCGTACCAATTATTAAACCCGTCAGCGGTGCGGCTATGGGTTTAATCAAAGAAGGAGAAGAAGTCAGAGTTTTAACTGATATCCAAGGCATTGAAGACTTTTTAGGTGACATGGATTTCAAGGTTGCCGGGACAGATACCGGAATTACCGCCTTGCAAATGGACATGAAAATTTCCGGTTTGTCTTTGGATGTGATTGCTCAAGCCATCCACCAAGCTAAATCAGCCCGGTTGCACATTTTGGAGAAAATGCTCGAAACAATCGAGCAACCACGCACAGAAACATCACCTTATGCCCCACGTCTGTTGACCATTAAGATCGATCCAGACACGATCGGTTTAGTCATCGGCCCCGGAGGCAAGACAATTAAGGGTATTACCGAGGAAACTGGAGCCAAAATTGACATTGAAGATGATGGCACCGTGACAATTTCTGCTGTGGATGAAAGCAAGGCGAAGAAAGCGCGGAACATCATCCAAGGCATGACCCGCAAGCTACATGAAGGTGATGTCTATGTAGGGCGTGTGACTCGGATTATACCTATTGGTGCATTTGTGGAATTTCTACCTGGCAAAGAAGGCATGATCCACATTTCTCAATTAGCTGACTACCGGGTTGGCAAAGTTGAAGATGAAGTAGCAGTCGGAGATGAAGTGATTGTCAAAGTGCGCGAGATAGACAATAAAGGACGGATTAATCTCACACGCTTGGGTATCCACCCAGATCAGGCAACTGCGGCGCGGGAAGCTGCGGCAGTAAATCGGTAAATCGATTTGGGATTTTAGAATCGATCTAAAATCCGCGATGCCAAAAGCATTGGCATCGCCGTATGCTTCTCTCATTAATTTTCAAAATAAAGATAGCGAGAGTCAACCGCCCCACCCACGAGGGGATGGGGCTTGTAACTAGCCGAAAAACTTGGCTGAAACATACGGGGTATTGACTGACCCCTGCTCCTCCGTCCCGTAGGTAGAGGAGAGAATATAGTCATCACGGACATTTTAGCAGCGTTAAAATCGGCATGTGTCCAATGCCCACAGTTTTTGCAACAGAACTTGGACTTGTGCCGATTTGTCTTGCGGATATGCTTACAAATGTTGCATTTTTGAGAGGTATAACGAGCATCTTGATAGGCTACTCGTTTACCCAGAGCCTCTGCTTTATAAGTTAGGAATTGTTCTTGTTGATAGAACGCCCAACTACCCAACCATTTATTCATTTTCTTGCCACGTCGCTGGGTGCGAATACTAGACAAGTCCTCCAGTACAAAGACCGCAATTAAGGGTTGGTTGGCTAACTTTTTACTTACACAATGGTTTGTATCCCGCATGAACCGCTTCTCTCGACCAGACATCGCTTTTAAGCGATGTTTGGCGCTACGAGTGCCTTTTTGCTGGAGTTTACGCAGAGTAAAGACACTTGGGTTAGTTTTGATGTCATGTTTTATTTACTAATTTGATATATTATCTAAATATTTCACAATTTATATATGTTGCGGTTCGTTATAAAACAATCTGTTTCAGATAAAATATTTTGCACAACCGATAACCTAAGTAGAGACGTGACATGGCATATCTCTACTTAGAAGTAATAACCGCTATATCCTTCAGCATTTCTAAATGCTGCCGAACAGGTGCAAGGGTATTCGCAACGATCATCCCACTGGCGGCAACTGCTGGTAGACCTATACCAGGAAATATCGAGTCTCCACAACACATTAGTCCTGGTAGAGGTGTGCTTGGGCCTGGAAATAAGCCTACTCCTGCCGATATTGCCGGGCCGTAAGAACCTCGGTGACGGTGAAGAAAGCGTTCATGGGTTAGGGGTGTGCCTACAAGTGTGACTTCGCAACGCGAGCGAATATCGGGAATGATGCGCTCTAGTGCTTGCCACATCACTTCTGCACGCGATCGCTTTTGTAGCTCATACTCTTGGCTTCTCCTGTCCATCCCTTGCCAAAGAGCATACGGTTCATTACCAGGAGTATAGACGTGTATTACATGCTTGCCTGGTGGTGCTAACGATGGGTCTAAAAGCGATGGAATCGACACTAAAACGAGATTCTGCGGAGCTGTGATTCCTATTTCCCAATAGTTGACCACGATGTAGTGACACGCCAAGTCTGAGCGCAATCCTTGGGCATCAATGCCTAAATGGAGATGCATGAAACTATCACACTCTGGTGTCGCCTGTCGTTGAGCGCGAAACTGTTTTGATACAGCTCCCTGCGGCAGCAACTTCAGCGTATCCCAAACCGATGCATTAGATACAACTGCCCGACGCACTCGGATCTCTTTGCCATTACGCAGGCGTACACCTACTGCCCGCTTGCCTTCTACAAGTACTTGCTCGACGTGAGCGCCAAGTATCAGCTGACCACCGTGTTTCTCCAATCCTTGTAAAAGAGCGTTAACCAAAGCACCACTGCCACCAACTGGATAATCAAGCACTACCCCTGGCCGATACCAATCTGCAAACATAAATGCTACCTCTGCGGCACTCGTTCCAGAAGCCGGAAGCCCGGAGAGGAGAAAACACAACATGTTTAGCCAGTTGTGGATAAAAGAGTCTTGAATCACACCGTCCATAATCCGGGAAAAAGGCCCCGTAAGTTTTAGGACATTTGCCGCATGTCTGGCTAGAGATGGGGCAAATCGACTGACAGTGATAGCTGCACCCAGATCGAAGCGTAATGCTGCTGGAGGAATAGCGATCGCAGCTTGAGCTAGCGGTTCCATCACCCGTTGCAATTGCTGCCATTCAGCTACCGCATCAGAACCGCGAAATCTCTTCAGCACCTCACAAAATTGTTCAGCACCAACTGAGGTGTCAAAATCACCTTCTGGCAAACAGCAACCCCAAGTATCGTATGTCACCCACGGCAAGTCAGAGCCAATTGCGTCTAGTACTTGTCGCAGAGGATTGGTAGAGGGACTGTAAGACAATCCAGAGTAGAGTGACGGTCCTGAGTCAAACTTAAACCCGTCACGCTCAAAAGCGTGCGCCGCACCACCAGGGATAGAGTGACTCTCACAAACTGTCACATCAAAGCCATAGCGTGCCAAAACAGCAGCACAACTCAAACCACCAATACCGCTACCAATGACAACTACATCTGTTTGTTTCACTCACTGATTTCCCGCAAACAACACCAAACGTTTACTAGCTTATGTGGTTCTAACCAATCATCGATCGACTAAATCGGTAACTCATCTAATATGTTTTTTTGTCTGTTGAAGCTTCTTTATTTAGTATATTTTCCTCAAATGCAGATAGAAATCTCAAATTTTCTCCGATTTTTAATGAAAAAAATTATACTTAACTATTACTTTTATTAGCTTGAAGACGAGAAATTTACGCAAACTACTGTGTACTACTTTTACTTCTATTGGCATATAACTCTGGTGAGTTCAAAATCGCAACAAATTATAGTTAATATTTATAAGGTAAATAAGAAATACTTTATATAAATAGAATGCCAACTGCTCTAATTACTGGTGCCTCTAGCGGTATCGGTAAAGCCTTTGCCCAAGAACTAGCTGCACGTCAGACAAATCTAGTTCTAGTTTCTCGTTCTGAAGAGAAACTTAATCAAATAGCGAAACAACTACAAGAACAATACAAAATTCAAGTAGACGTTATAGTTAAAGACCTTACAGAACCTAACGCACCCGCTGCTGTATTTGATGCGACTAAAGCCAAACAATTAACAATTGATTTGTTGATCAATAACGCTGGCTTTGGCGACTATGGAGACTTTGCCCAAAACGACAGAGAACGGCAAATCAAAATTGTACAATTAAATATTGTGGCATTAGTAGATTTAACCCATCAATTTCTACCGCTAATGCGACAACGCAGTTCTGGTAGCATTATTAACTTATCTTCAATTACTGCATTTCAACCAATGCCATACCTTTCTGTTTATGCTGCCAGCAAAGCTTTTATTGTCAGTTTTAGTCAAGCATTATGGGCAGAAAATCGTTCTTATGGTGTTCGCGTCCTGGTTGCTTGTCCAGGGCCAATAGAAACCAACTTTTTTGCGGAAGCTAATTTTCCTCCAGCTTTGGCAGGAAGCACAAAACAAATGTCTACTTCTGAAGAAGTGGTACGCGAATCTCTAAAAGCTTTGGAAGAATGGCAGCCGAACGTTGTTATTGGTGATACTACCACTCAACTTAGAACTATATTAGCCCGCATAGTACCACGAAAGATTCTGCTGAATATGTTAGCCAAAAAGTTTAAAGCTTAAGAATGTTGACCGATCTACATATACCTTGTTAATTGAACTCGGTAACGGTCTTTTTTGGTAACTGCTATTTCGCCAACTTCTAAACGTCCTTTACTACGAATGGCAATTAAGTCGCCTGATTTCACCTGAGAACTAGCTTGGGTGACTTCCTTCCAGTTGACGCGGACATCGCCACTATCAATTAAATCAACCATTTTGCTGCGAGACATGCCAAAACCGGCAGATGCGATCGCATCTAATCGCAAAGAAGCCTCAACAGTAGTTAGTTCTTTTTTCTTTGGTTCCCGAACTTTTAACTCATTGATATCAATGGGCTGAGTTTTCACAGGCACCGATCGCACCTGTTTAAGACTCATTTCTAAAAATTCCGCCAACTCTGGTGCTACGATAGCCTGCGCTCCTCGTTCTCCCAGAACAATAATGTCTCCTGTCTTTTCGCGGACAATTCCCGTTCCCAACATTGCACCTAAAAAGTCGCGATGAGTGGCGGTATCAAACAGAAAATTCCCAGCAATTTCAAGTGCGACAAGGGCAACTTGAGAGCGATCTAGAGGCATTTCCGAACGGGCGATCGCAATTCTTTGGCGTTCTGCTTGCGGATATCCGCCCCATAAAACTAATTGCACCTCTGTTAACCGACTAAAAACTCGTTGAATTTCTGCCAATTCCGGAGGAGACAAAAAATCCGTCAAAACCACTTCCCAAGTTTTGATGGCTTGTTCTGCCCGATCGATTACACGAGCTACACTATCTCGATTTTCTACACCCTTTAAAAGTTCTTCCCTTGGCAACATTACAAAAAGTTATAAGTTATGAATTAACAATTAATGTACTACAAGCTTCTTGATTCTAACTTCAGTTTCCATCTCAGCAGGCTTTCATCTCTACCTATTTGTTGCATTCCCAGTTTTTCCAGAATGCGAATCTAAGCAGTATGGCGATCGGGAGAATGAGCGATAATTTTCTTGAGTTCCGGCTGAATAAAGGCAAAATTGACCAATGCTTGAACGGCTTCAAAAGCATATCCTTGGTTGCGATACGCCGACAGCAGTTCATAACCCAACTCTACAGTTCCTTGCTCATCAGGTTTGCCACCAAACCCCAAATCACCAATCAGGGTAGCATCGTCAACATTAATCATTAGCCACACCCCAACCGAGATGAGATGGATCGTTAATTAGCATTTGAGCATATGTTGGTAAAAAATCTAGCACCTCAGATTTATACCAATCATCAGGAACTCTGACACCTAAAAGCTGCTCTACTTGCAATTGATTTTTTGTCGCAGTACTTTGAGCCACCTCCAAAGAACATGGAAGTAACTCAAGGCGATGTGTTTTAATTTGCAAGCAATTATTCATTCGCTACACGTTATTACATGAAGGCAGGTTTTAACTCCTCACTCCTCAACCTCGTTTTGTTATTGTGGATTGATAGAGTACTAGTTCTGTTCAGAATAACCTTGAATATTTTCTGGCTCAAACTGACGTAAAATTCGGGTTGCTTGTCGAGTCAAAGTTTCAGAACCCTGGATGACAATAATGTATTTACCTACATCCAAGCGGTTGCGGTAGGGTAAGGCATCACCACTGCCCACAACTAGACCAACTCCACCACCGACAAACACACTACCCATAGCACCACTGGCAGCGCCTAGCAATCCTCCGACGATGTGATTACCAATTTCACCTGCCCAAGCAAAGGTATCTAAACCAGTAATGACGCTGAAAGTAAAACCCGCGAAAAAGCCGAATGGTACAAGCCAGAATGCCATTAACTTTGCTTGCTTTTTGGCCTGCTCTTTGGGGTCAATCAAGCCGAACTCGTCAGCAGTTTTATACCCCTTTCCCAGGATAGTACTTTTTATGGCTTCTTTTTCTAAGGCTAGGTAAGCAGCTTCGGCTTGGATACGGTCTGGTAATACTGCAACAAGATAATTCATTATTTAACAATGGCTGTCTGAATAGAGTTTTGCCTTATCCTCCCATATCCCCAGGTTAAGAGATCGTATCAATTTTAGATTTTGGATTAAAAGTCTTTAGTACAAGGCTGTTCTGGGAATCCCAAACAATACTACTTAGGCAACTCCAAAAGATAAATCATCCCGCTCGTAGTTGTTGATAGTCATCAGCATCAGGAGCCAGTGCCTTGCAGAGTTTCCCCCGTTGACGCAACTGGTGTTCATCAGTCATCATTTATTTACTTTAGCGAGTCCAATGGCTCACAAAAATTGTTCGCACCTTGCTTGAGGACATATATTAATACTGGCGTTGCCAACATCTTAGGAAACGTCGGCATTGTTTTTAGGTGTTCCATCATCCCCTGAAGGGAGCTATTCACTAAGTCTTTCCGATATTCTTGTTCACAAATAACCGCACGCCATTTTCTAGCCAAAGCATCTAACCATTCTGAATTTGCTCTTTCTGGTTCTTGTCCTGACCGAATGGCTAGCGTCATCGCTGCATCTTCCAAATCTCCCTCACAGTCCTCAATCAAATCCAATGCTTCCATAGCTATAGGATCATCTGCTAATTGAGAGCGAAACAGTGCAATTTCTTGGGATGTAACTTGAGTCATGAGTTTTTACAAGCGGAGCAGTTGATCGCTCAGCTATATTATTCCAAATTTTGACTGCTTATTTTAGTGCTTTAATTTCTGTACTCTGAATGGAATTCTGCTGCTAACAACCCTTATTCAAATATAAGTGTCTTGTGTAACAATTAAAGTTTAATGGAACTCCTTTTAAGATATTCATTTAGCAACTAAATGACTCGATTGCCTTAAGTATTAAGACTATTAAAAAATACTTTATGGTTAATTAGTATACCAAACATATTATGTATATAAGCAATCAAAAAATAGTCAAGAGTCCTTAGTCAAAAGGATGCAGCTGTGTGGAGGTTCCCCCGTTGAGGAAATTGGCATCAGGTGACTGACATGAGCGACGCTAACGCCAGTCGCTCATGGGGAGCCACTGCGGTCTTGGGGTTCCCACGGCAGTCCGCTCAAGTCGGGAAACCCGCTCACGTGGCTGCCTCCCCGTTGTAGCAACTGTCGTCAAGTGGCGTGAGACACTAAGAGCGACCGAGCGTCACGAACCTTACCCGTAAGGGTTCCCGTCGTTAGCGCTAGCGGTAGCGAGGAACGATCGTCTGGGGGACTACCGTTAGCGCAGCGTTAGCGATAGCGTCGTGTTAGCGAGTCCTCTCCCAAGGGGAGACGGACGCTAAGAGCGACCGAGCGTCTCCCCTAGAAGGCTAGCCGCCCAACGGACTGCCTCCCCAAGACGGCGCTGTCTCCCCAGCGCAGTGTTCTCCGCAACACACTGCCTCCTCCTGACTCATGATTCAGCACTAAGGTAATGCCCTGGAGGTAACAGACCTTTGTAACTGAGCCAAAGCACGGTTGTAATCCAAAATCGCTGTAACTCGATTACCTTCAGCTCTTGTTAAGTCGTTTTCGGAGTTAATGACATCGGTTTGAGTACCTACACCAGCTTGGAATCGCAAACGTGCCAAACGTAAAGCTTCCCTCGCCTGTTCTAAAGCAGTATTGGCGGTTTGAACATTCTCTAAGTTAGCTTGCTGGTTAGAAAAGGCTTGTTCTACCTGAAAGCGGATTTGGTTACGCTGCTCGCCAAATTGAGTTTCTGCGATCGCAATATTAGCCTTCGCCTGAGCGGCCCTTGCTCTTGATGCTCCTCCATCGTATAAATTCAGGCTGGCCCTAACTGCCAAAGAATAACCGTCAGTAACGCTGACACTGTCATCAAATTGATCTAGCAAGTTGTAGCTGGCTACCAAACTCACCTGAGGTCCCAGATTTGCAAGAGCTTGCCTACGCTGTTGTTCGTTAATATTACGTTGTGCCAACTGCTGTTGCAGTTCCGGACGATTTTGAAAAGCGAGAATGATACTTTGTTCTAGAGTTTGGTTCCAAAGACCTGCTAATTGCACGGGGTCTGCCGCACTGATATTTACCGACTGCGCCACACTTATCCGAGTTGCTAACTGTCGACGGGTAATTTGCTGGCGCGAGACTGCATTAGTCAGGTCTTGTTGAGAATTTGCTAAATTCACTTGCGATCGCAGCACATCAAACCGAGTACCAACTCCAGCTCTTTCTAGAGCTTGTGCATCTCGCAAACTAGCTTGGGCATTCTCTACAGCGGACTGAGCAATACGTACTTGTTCATCTGCTTGTTGCAAATCGTAGTAATCAGTAGTGACATTCAGGCGGATTTCCTCAGATTGAGTTTCCACAGCCAATTCATTAAAACGCACCTGTTCTTCAGCTTGTCTGATACTCGCTTGCCGTCTCCCAGAAGTATAGAGGTCATAGGACAGTTGTGCTTGACCCGAGAAAGAGGTGCTGGGTTCATCTCCGGGCGTTGGTATACCTGTGTCTCGTTCTTGTTGTTCCAACTGTAGCTGAGACGAAGCAGACTGACTGCGAGTGATATCAGCACTAACACCAAGAGTAGGAAGCAAAGCAGCTTGTGCCTCGCGTAAAGCAGCTTGAGCGCGTTCTAACTCCAATAACGACACTTGTAAATTGCGATTGTTGCGTCGTGCTAGTTCCAAAGCCTGTGCTAAAGTAATCGGCTCATTTTCCTGAAATCTTACTTCCTCTGGTTTGGTAGGAAACTGTAAAGGATTTGGGTTGGGATTGAGCTTCTCAGGAATTTGCACGCGATTAGCAGGCACGGGAGTAACTGTTCCTGGTTGAGTAGGAGTTAGCTGAACCCCATCAGGTGCAGGAGCGATCGTTTCTGGTTGGGTAGGAGTTGTGGCTGGACTAGCAGGAGCAGGAGTGACTGTTTCTGGTTGAATAGGATTTACCTCTAAACCATCAGGTACAGGGGTTGAGGTCGCGTCAGGAGTGGGGGTGTTGTTCTGAACCACCAGTTTCCTACTGAGATTTTGATGTTGGCAGGCTCTTGAGGTCAACAGCAAAGAAGCCGAGATTCCCTTTTCCTGCGAGCAACTCTCTACCTCCAACAGCTTTGCAATTCCTATTCCCCTAACCGTAGTCTGTAAAACTGTCGGCAACTGAATTGGGGGCTGCTTTATTGGCACTGCTAATTGCCGTAAAGAAGATAGAGAAAAAGTTGCTTTCTGAACAGAATGGTTTTTAGAGGTAGAAGTAGGAACAATTATTTTCTGGGATTGCTGAGCAAAAGTTGCTAAGTTCCTCTGTTTTTTATTACTTGTAAAATTATTCTGCTTTGGCTGCTGAGAAGAATTTAAGGCAGATATCAAACTCGAAAATCGATCTTCATCTTTCTTAGGTATTTGTTCTCTGGATACCCCAGTATTTCCAGCCAAAATCACTGAGTTATTACTACTACTTAAAGGCTTTATATTCAGCTTTTTCAACCCAGGATTGGGTACTAGGGCTGGCAAAGTCTTGCTTGCAGTATTTGGCAGTTGTGTATGAATATTATCTGCAACTAGAGTTTGACTATCGGTAGAAGTCAAAACACTAAAAGAAGACATTTCTTGTACACTACTTACCTGCATCGGCTCTGCTAAAGCAGGCTGGGTCGTTAGTACTGCTGCTGTGACACCAGGTAAGAAACTATGGAATAATTGCTGTCCTTTCACCGCATCCCCTCACACAAAAAATCAATCTAGCGGCAGAAAACCCTTCTTCACCACAGAATATAGCACGATACTAAATTTAGGAGAGAATATACTACGATACTAAATTCAAGAATAAATTCAAGAATCAGAACTTTGTTTGTCTTCAAAACCTCTGACTATGCGAGAAAGTTCTGCTTTTTCGTCGATACTAACGCGGCTAGGAGCCCCGCTAACAATTCGTTCGTAGTTGCGGAAAGAATCTTTAATTTCGGGCCCGTCAGCAGTAATATTGTACTCGCGGATACCTTTATCATGCCAAGAGCCTCGCATTTTAAACACGTTAATTGCCCGCGACATTTCTCCACGAATTTCTACGTACTGCAACATCAAAATTGTGTCAGTAATCGTGGAAATATGGGAATCAGTAATTGAATGAGAACCCATAAATTGCTCAGTTGTGTTAGAAAAGAAACCAGTTATTTCTTCTTGCTTAGCATAACCAGTAACACCAATGACAAACTGCCGGAATGCATTATTACTTACTCCTCTTGCTAGTGCTGAGAGGGAGTCAATGGCAATGCGAGCTGGTTTAAAGAATGCAATTTCCGACTTCATAATTTGCAAGTGATCCTCTAAACCAGTAGACTCAGGATACGTACAAATTATTTTGAGTAAACCTTGACGTTCTAATTCTTCAAAATCAATTCCCCAAGAGTAAGCATTACGAGATAGTTGAGCGCGTGATTCTTCATAAGCAAATAAAATCGCTCGTTCACCATTGACACAACCATCTTGCAGAAACTTACTGACCAACAGTGTTTTACCAGTACCTGTGGCTCCTGTCACCAAAATAATAGAATCTTTAAAGAAACCACCACCGCACATTTCATCTAGGGTTTTAACTCCAGAAGATACGCGCACATTAGAAGACCTTTGAGTCAAACGCATTGCTCCCAAGGGGAAAATATTAACTCCTCCATTAGTAATTGTGAAAGGATACTCTCCTTTCATATGAGTTGTGCCGCGCAATTTGAGAATTTCAATTGTCCGACGACGGCGTTCTCCTTCTAAAACGTTACGTACAATTACTACATTGTCCGACACAAATTCTTCCACCCCAAAAGAGGCAACCGGCCCGTATTCTTCGCTACGTTCGGTGGTAATAATAGTGGTAACATTTAATTGTTTAAGACGTGCTACAAGGCGAAAAATCTCCCGCCGCACTACTCCTATAGCTTCGTATTGCTGAAATACCGCTGTAATCGAGTCAATTGAAACTCGTTTCGCTTTGTACTTGCGAATGGCATATTGCAAGCGTTCAATCAGTGCTGAAAGGTCAAAGTTGCCAACTATATCTTGACCTTCTGGGTCAGGAGAAGCGTCCAAAATAAACAACTTGCCTTCATCAATGAGGCGTTGCAAATTCCAACCAAAAATGTAGGCATTTTTTATAATGTCACTGGGGGATTCTTCAAATGTAACAAATACTCCTGCCTCATCAAAGTAAGTAATTCCGTTAAAGAGAAACTGAAGAGATAATAAAGTTTTACCTGTACCAGAGGTGCCGCTTACTAGAGTAGTTCTACCAACAGGTAGGCCTCCATGACTAATATCGTCAAAGCCCTCTATCATTGTACGAATTTTTTCTACACCCCCGATTGGTGTGCTGTTTTTTTCTCGATCGTTTTCGCTCATTGGTGGATAATAAACGGTTGCTGAACCCAAGTTTTATATGGTAGTTGCTATTTCATCAATTTTTGATGATTGAGAGTTGTGTTACTCTTCCCAATCTTCTTCGCTCAGCTCTTCATAAAGCAAATCTAATCCAATCAACACTCTTTCTCGGTCTGAAAGGTCACCAATAATTTTGCGAACGGGTGGAGGCAAAATTTTAGATAATGTTGGCGTAGCTAATATTTTATCTTCCTCAGCTAGTTGCGGATTTTTTAGTACATCGATAACTTTCAAAGCATAGACACCTTGAAACTCCTGTTCTAAGATGTTTTTAAGTATTTTTAATGCCCGTACAGAGTTTGGCGTGTTCCCTGCTACATAAAGCTTGAGAACATAAGTTTTTCTTGCTTTATTCATAAAGGTACAGGCTTAAGCACAAAAATGAAAATACATTATAGATCGGTGAATTTGAAAGAAAATGCAACTGTTACTTGTGAACGTTCTAACTGTGAGAGATTCTATCTATTTGGAAATTGAAGACCTGTAGACTTCGCACAGATGAGCTAGGATATCTATGAGTGTCAGTCGGTAATCAAGTAATGCTTCATCACTCCTTCCTTCTAATTTTAGCTGTTTGGAAAATTCTTCAATTAGTTCCATATGCATTTCTATGATTTGGGGCACAGGAATATTAGCACAAAATACCGCATTTATAAATTTATCAATTTTTTCTTTCAGTGTTTTGTCTGTAGTAAAGTAATCTATAAGAATTTTGCGATAATCTGATTTAAGTTGCTGCAACAACACCTGCCGATCGATGTGACTCATCTGCTGAAAAATCTGCTGTGGTTTTTGCTCTTGGCAAGCAAATACATAAAAATATTGGTCAGTAAAATTTTGATTAAAGTCTGGTTTTAACCATCTCAGTAAATGGTGGTTTTTCGTAGTAGTCTCAGCAACCAGAGGCGAAAAGTAAAATAGAGCAGTGTTATACTGTCTAGAGCTATACATCTGCTCCCTTAATCTTGGTTGGATGGCTAGCCTAGCCAGGTTATCTAAATTTTTTTTAACATTTGACAGGAAAATAACTACGGGTAGTAACATTTATATATCTATATATTTTGTTAGTCACCCTGACCAATACTTGTATATCTATTTTGGGTAGTACTTGGCGCATAGTAAAATTATGAGTCTACCCCAGAAAATGTTCTGTGTCGGCACATCAATCTAGCGGGAAACTCAACAACTTAGTGCAGCAAGTGGGCAGTAAGATTTTAGTAGGTCGTTGTGAGATGTTCGTTGTAGAGCATACCTTACATAATTTGTGGTTTGCATATGCATATCTATCTCAATACAGATTTTGTGCTTAACTCCTTAATAAGATACTTAAACCAACTTAAAGTATTGTCGCATTTTAAATCATTATAATTCCTCAAGGTTCTAAAGCGAATTTTTGGAGCCATAATTGTTTTAGCCGTACCTATCGACAAGGAGTTTCAACACCAGTAGGGCACAGGCAAGATGTTTCCCCAAAGTTCAAAGCGGCAAAAGAAACTGCTGCTGTGACAACTAGTGAACCCAACAAGCCATGTCTCTTGAGAATCAAGCCAATTGTTTCAATGGTGTTGAAGCTATAACAAGAATCCTCCCTATATTGAGTCTTCTTAAAGGATATTGCTTCAGGCGTAACAACTATCTACTCAAATGCTGGTGGTGATGCCGGAGTCTGCCAAAGGAAGAATGACCCCCGAAGCCTTATGTCAATGCTACAGTGTCCGCTTTATGACTTTCTAGCAACCGTACCTAGCTGCGTAGAAATAACTACCCTGGCAGTGGTGTTGGAGATTTTTGAGAAAGAGCAGTGCGATCGCTTGGTAGTAGTGAACCAGCAACAATACCCCGTGGGGTTGCTGTACTCTGCCCGATTGACCCGAAAACTGTTAGCAGCAGCTTGTGGCGAGCAGCCTCTAACATTACAACAACCACTGTCAACCTTGCTTCAAAACCTGATTGAGCCAATCCAGGCATTACCAGCAGCTTATTGTGTAGAGCAATTTAGCTTATTTTTAGGTCACCAACAAAGCAATACCAACAATAACCTAGATTGGGCGCTGATTGATAGAGATGGAAAATTTTTGGGGCTATTAGATAGTTCACGCCTGTTGAGATTGTGGACTCAGGAAAAAGCAGCAATTGGTGCAGTGGAAACCTCATACTCAACTGCCCAGAGGTCGTCTGAAAGAATAGGTACTTCCCGCAAAGGTAATGCTGGGGTAAAAACTTATCGGCGATCGCCCAAGGCAAATCCACGTCAGCTATTGCTAGATAAACCACTTGTACAACTTTTAGAACTATTGCCTTGGCCTTTAATGTTGCAAACAGGTACTGGTGAGGTTGTAATCCAAAACCCGGCCTGGTGGCAGCAACTGGGAGTATTGAAAGATCCAGAAGGAGTCCGGCGACAGGTGGAAGAGATACTCGCTCCCGCCCGTGCCAAACAACCAGAATACGCCAGTCAAAACACAGCCAAAATTCTTCAGAGTAGAGGCTACGAGCATGGTGGTGAAGAAGCCACGCCAATTAAATTTCATCCTGGAGAACAGAACTTCTCTTTGAGGCATGAAGCCCCGCCACCTCTATCGCCAAATTTGCACGACGAACAACCAGCAACTGTGGGTGCTACATCCACTCGGTGCTTTTTGGATAGTGAGGTGGGTACTTGTACCTGCGTCGTCGAAGTCCAAAACGGTCAGGAGCGAGTCTGGCAGTTTGCCAAAATCCCCCTAGATAATACTGATTTAGAAGTTGCACTCAACAACGCCAGTCCGCTCAAGTCGGGGAACTCGCCCATGCGGTTGGCTCCTCAACAACGCCAGTCCGCTCAAGTCGGAAAATCCGCTCGCGCGATTGGTTCCACCCTGCGAGAAGCCGCAGAAGCGTCTACAGCACTCAGCACCGACCTCTGGTTAGTATTAGCCACTGATGTGACAGAGCAGCAGCAGCTTTGCAAAGAACTAGCAGCTAAGAATGCTGATTTGATTCAACTAAATCGGTTAAAAGATGAGTTTTTAGCTTGTATCAGCCATGAATTGAAAACTCCCTTAACGGCAGTTTTAGGATTATCGCGGTTGCTAGTGGATCAGCAGCTAGGAGAACTCAACGAGCGTCAAGCCCGTTATGCTGGCCTAATTCATCAAAGCGGTCGCCACCTGATGAGTGTGGTCAATGACATTTTGGATTTGACCCGCATGGAGACGGGACAGATGGAGTTGGCGCTGGTGCCGGTCAAAATTCGCTCTGTGTGCGATCGCGCCCTATCAGAAGCAAAAGCTGTCCACACTCAAAGCACCAAAGCTACATCTCCCAGCGAACTTCAAGCGGAACGTTCATCATCTCCGGAATTCACCCTTTCCATTGAACCAGGGTTAGATCGGATTGTGGCAGATGAGTTGCGCTTGCGCCAGATGCTAATCCACCTGCTTTCTAACGCCTTTAAATTCACCGAAACATCTGGCGAAATTGGTTTGCGGGTAAGTCGTTGGGAGGGATGGATTGCTTTTACAATTTGGGACACAGGCATTGGTATTCCCGAACACCAGCAACACTTAATATTCCAAAAATTTCAACAGTTGGAAAATCCCCTCACCCGTCAGTTTGAAGGCACCGGTCTGGGACTAGTGCTAACTAGGGCCCTTGCTCGCTTACACGGAGGTGATGTCAGCTTTTTATCTCGTGAAGGCAAAGGTAGTCAGTTTACACTTTTGTTACCACCAAGTCCGCCAACAACAGGTTTCACCGAGCCAGAAATGGCAACAACAGCAGATAAAGAAACCCAAAATATTGGGACACAAATTCCTACTTCAGCACGTCAGCGCGTTACCACTACCGCTCAACATCACCCCACTTGCTCGCAACGGTTAGTGCTAGTAGTTGAGGCAGTGGCCAGATATATTGAAGATTTGACGGAGGAACTAAAAGGTTTAGGTTATCGCGTAGTAATTGCTCGGTCAGGAACAGAAGCAGTAGAAAAAGCCCGCCGCTTGCAACCGAAAGCTATATTCTTAAATCCCTTGTTGCCCTTGTTGTCTGGTTGGGATGTGCTGACATTACTAAAATCAGATGCGGCAACTCGCCACATTTCTGTGATTGTGACAGCTACCGCAGCGGAAAAAGAGCAGGCATTTGCTAACCAAGCCGATGGTTTTCTGAGTTTACCAGTAGAACATCAGGCTTTGGCTCCACTATTAGAAAAGTTATGTGTTACACCAGCAATTCAGCAGCCAGGTGTTGACAATAATAAAATCACCTCTACTAAAAACCCATTGCGAATTCTAAGATTAGTTAATCCAGCATTGGAGTCAATTAATCCTTACCCCTCGTTACGAGAACATCGGGTAATAGAAGTAGATGACCTAGATCAAGCAGAACTATTGGCTCGAGTTTGGCAGTTCGATGTAGTTTTGTTGGATGTAGAACATTCCTTGGCACAAATTCATCTGCAACAGTTGACTCAGCATCCTCGCTTGATTGCTTTACCACTGGTAACTTGTGATGTCGCAACTACTTTGGCAGCTTCCCAAATCCCCGGACTGTCTGTGTATCCTTGCTTAACCCCTTTTAATAAAGACAACAGCGATCGCACTGACAAACCAGATGCCTTATTGTCAGTATTACAAATCGCATCTGGAATCTGTTATCCACCCAGTATTTTAGTGGTAGATTTGACAATGCTACGCGATTTACCACAGAGCAAGCGCAAACAAGCTAAAGATCGCACAGCAAATAACTCCTCAGTTAGTAGTGAAACTATCGAACGGGGGTCTGAATGGTTTCAAGCTCTAATTCAGTACCTGCAAACAGCTGGTTTGAAAGCAGCAATGGGAAATTGTTGGGCAGAAGTGTTAGAACAAATTCGCCACCAAAGTGTTGATTTGCTGCTGATTTACTTAGGAGAATCAGCGATTCATAAAGAAGTGCTAAAAGCACTGAAAGCATTGGGAGATTTACCTTTCAATTTGCCGCCAATTGTGGTGATAGACCAGAAATTAAATCGCCTACAAATAAATTCCCGGTCTGAGTCACAGGAAAAATTGCAGTCAATAGAAAATGTTTTACAGCAGATTGCAACTCACATATTGCCTCGCTCGATATCCATGGAAGACTTATTAAGTCAGATCAATCAAGCTTTAGCTGTTAAAGGACAATATGAAAAATGCCAATAATCGTATTTAATTTTGGATTTTAGATTGAATAATTCAAAATCTAAAATTTAAAATTCGGTCACTCTATCACAACTCCTGGAACTGGAAACCTCAAGCAAAAAGTTATGCAATTTATGCGTGCTTCAGTTCATGATATGCTTAATTTTTCCTTTTTCATTTTCTTAAAAGAAACTCGAATCAATTGATAAGCACCTTTAGCGGCTATATTCTCGTAATCATCTGGCTGAAAATTCATTTTGATAATGTTTGTTTGCTCAGCTAGAATCAGCAAAGAGGGAGGCTTTATTTGTTGGGCAGCTTGGTTGTTAATCAATGCCACAGCATCTCTAGTCAATTTAATAAAATTTATTTGCTTTTGAGAGTAAAAAACTACACTTGGCTTTTTGAAGCCAACCATGAGTAATTCTTCATTTGGCTGTTGTGCTTGTACTACAACCGCAGATAACTCTCTTAAAGGTAGCTGACGTTCGCGATCCATCAAAAATGCAGCAGGCATTAAGATAAAACTCAAAAACGCTAGGAACACCAGGAAATTCACGCTGATAATAGAGTGCCAACGGCGAAGAATAATTGAAAATGCAATGATAACGGCACTAGAGAGCAACAAGAAACCTCCCAGCCTTGGTAAACCGGAATTTTCAATGAGTAGGCGCAAGTCAGGCGCAGCTTGATCCCTACCTAATAACTGTGATAGGTGAAACATTGCTACCGCCAGTGCTGATAAAAATACGACATTGACCCAACCACTCCAGAGGAGTGAGGGGGATGAGGTAATTAATTTTTCTCCCGTTCTTTCTGTTACCTCGTTTTTACCTTGGAAAAAATCGCTCCACAACAGGGCCACGAGGATAGCGGCGGCTGGCATTAAAGGTAAAACGTAGCTGGGGAGTTTAGTTACAGCAATAGTAAAAAAGCCAAAGACGCTTAAAAACCAAATGCAGGCAAATAAACCCAATTGCTGAGAACGTTCTTGAGCGCGCCAGTGCGATCGCTGCCACAACTTCAGTCTGACCAGCGCCACAGGTAGGTATACTGAGTACGGCGCAAAGCCCAGCAGCACAACTATAAAGTAAAAAAACCAAGGAGCTGCGTGACCATTAACTACCTCTGTAAAGCGTTCCAGGTTGTGATAACCAAAGAAGGAGTTAATAAAGTTCCAGCCATTGCGCCAAATCACGAGCAAATACCACGGGACTGATAAACCCACAATAATCAGCATCCCTAAGAAAAAGCGCATTTCCCGCAATATTTCTCGTAGCTTGCCCACATACACTAAGAACGCGAGGATTATTAGCCCAGGCAAAACAATTCCCACAGGCCCTTTAGTTAAAATTGCCCCAGCAATCAACACATAGAAAGCCAAGTACCATTTATTAGGGAGTAGGGAGTGAGGAATAATTATTTCCCTGTCCCCCTGCTCTCTTTTCCCTGCGTATCCCAAAAAAAAGCATAACAAGGCTGATGCCATGCATCCAGTCAGCAACATATCTGAGACACCCGTTCTTCCCCAGACAATCATCTCAGGATTAAATGCCATCATTGCTGCTGCTACAGCGGCGGTTAAAAAGCGGCGAGTTGGACGTGAAACCTGCTCTAATTCGTCTTGTTTTGCCAGATGCCACTGTAAAGTGTAAAAGCCCAAACTAATTACTGCAATTGCTGCAAGCGCTGAAGGTAGACGCACCGCCCACTCATTCACCCCAATAATTGCATAGGCGATCGCTTGACACCAATAGATTAAAGCAGGTTTATCGAAACGAGTTTCGCCATTAAAAAAAGGGGTAATCCAGTCACCTGTAACAAACATTTGTCGGGAAGCTTCGGCAAACAGTGGCTCTGTTTCATCAATCAAGCCAATGTTACCCAAATTCCACCCATAACCTACCCAACCAATCAGAATCAACCACAGAATTGACACAGTCACAGCAAGGGCTGGACGCTCTACTATATTGTTGAACCACTGGCCAACATTACGGGGGACACTCAATTTCGTTCTCATCAGTTACTCAGTCAATAGTAAGCCAGTGCGGTAAGGCAGCTCTTGTCTTGGCGGTGAGGCAGTCCGGAGAGTCCAGCACTGCGGGAGATTTCCTTCAGCAGGTGACTGGCGTTAGCGTAGCGGTAGCGACGTTAGGAGCATCACCCCAAGGGTCTTGGGGGTTTCACGCCACTTCCTTCAAGTCGGCATAGCGGCGCAAAGGAGTGGCTCCCCATAAGCAATTGGCGTTAGCGCAAGCGTTGACGACGCAGAAGCGTCACCCCTTCAGCCTCACTATTCAATAGTCGTTGACTAGTAAGGTTTTGTTCTTTATCATTCCTGATTTTCGCTCAATCATTGACCATAAACTACTAAAACTGACCACTGACCCCTACGGGTGACGCTTGTAGCGTCACTATCACCAGTTGCTTGTGGAGACGACGGCAGTTGCTACCCTTCTCCTAAGGGAGACGCTGCGCGTAGCTTGCTTCCCCGCAAGGGTACGGGAACGCCAAGAGCGAACAACGCAGGGAACCTCATGCCAGTTCGCTCAAGTCGGTAAACCCATCCACGCACCTGGCTCCGCAATATACTGCCTCACAACTGACCCTTCGGGTGATGCTCGTTCCGACACTTGATGACTCGCTAACGCTTCGCTATCGCTAACGCTGCACTAACGTCAGTTGTTCATGGGGAGCCACTGTGTTGCGGAGGTTCTCTCCGTTGTAGCAAGTGGCGTGGAAACCCCTAAGACCACATTGACTCAAAACTAACTACTGACTAAGTACCAATATCCATTCTTGCTTTTGAGAATTCCAGCTAGGTAAAGGAGTTTCTCCAACAACGTATGGCCCCCAGTAGCGTCGGGTACCGTCCTGTGCGAATGCAACTAAAATATCTCCTTTCTCCAGCTTTAAGTTCCCATTAGGTAAAGAAAGAATCAATCCCTTGTTACTACCTTCTTGGGGATCAAAATCCCAATGAGCTGGAAGATCGTAGTTAGTTTTTGCTACTGCAACGCCTTTCACCGCTGATTGCCGCGCCAGTAAGGCCAGCCGCACAGGCTGATCTGTTTGATTGCTCATTCGCAAAGTTCCCTGATGCTTGGCATTTCCAGCCGTTCCTTGGCGAACTGCCAAGACGGGAGTAGTCTTGCTACTACTAAGTTCGACAGAGTTGCTAAGAGTAGTTGCTGGACTGGAGACGCTAGCTAAAGTACCTATTTCAGGTGAATTAGTCGATGCGGGTGGATTGCTCTCTATCTCAAGTGCGTCATTGGATACTGAGGAAGCTGTATCTGGATTCGTGGGTTCAAAAGATACACTTAGCCCCCAACATCCAGATAGTAACCCAAGCAGCCCTAATGAACAAGCAGTAATAGCAGCGTTGCGATACACTGAGGATTTCATATTGATAGTTATTAGAAATAAGAATTTGTTTAGGCTTGACCAAATAGTAGCCTATTATTCAAAAGTGGCAATCATGGAAATTTGCTGACTCGCCTACTCTAGACTCTCGTATAATTAAGGTATGTAATGTATCATAAATATCATTTTTCAGAGAAATGATTAGCATGAATAGTTACCTTACTGCTCGACTAAAAACAAGCATAAATTCCTGATTTTTCGTAGATTTTTGCTGACTATGATGAAACAAGCAGAAAAATCTGATACATAAATAGCAAATTGATTCGTAGAAACACAAAAAAGATTTTTGTGAGTCACGTAATATGAGCAACAAGGTGTCTTTTGTCAAACTTCCAGGTTTATCCGCTGGATATTCTTAATATTTCTTAACAATTTCTTTGCTATTTAGTTCGGTGTGTCTAGTTACTAGGCATAAAAATCTACCTGGTAGAACTTTGTTCCAATATCGGGATAAAAAAATGTATAGAGTTTGATAAACAAGGAAGAATCAGCAAATATTTACAATATCTATCTAAATTAAGATTACGCTAAAATGAACAGCTTCAGTATAAAAATAGTTCATGAAATTTTGACTATAAGTGACTGACAGTGCTTCATGCTTTGACACTTAGAGTCGTTTGATACTTCATACTTTAGCCTTTAAATAATGCAAAATACTCGTCTCAATAACTTGTTTGATACCATTGCTAGAAGTTTAGGGCAATGGTTGGCAAATCCTTGGCGGCGGCTATCGCTACTAATAATTAGTTTTTTGTTTGGCTTTTTTCTCGGATCGGCTATTTCTACTTCAGCGGGACAAAGGGCGGACTTGGACATCTGGGCAGCTGCAATTTTAGTGCTGTTCACAGAGGTTACTAGCAGGATATTTTACAGTAGTAGCTTTTTTGCTAGGCGATCGCTCCTCATAGAATCACTAAACATTCTGAAAGTAGGTTTAATCTACAGCATGTTTATCGAAGCCTTTAAGCTGGGTTCGTAATTTCTCTAACAGAGGTTAACAGATGAATTCGTGGCTAAGTGAGATTTTTGTAACGGATACGGCAGACACTACTTGGCAACAGCAATCACGAAAAGCGGTGTTAGCAGATACTTTAAAGGCGAAAGCTTTTGGCATCACATCGACAAATGTAGATGAAGTCATACAGATGCGATCGCGTTTACTCAAATCTGTTCTGCCAGCTTTTAGCCAATTCTGCCAAACTAGTCTTCACAGACCACCCCAAGAAATGCTAGAGGTGTTGTGGGATTTATGGCTACCTCTGGGTCTGAGACTAGCATCACATCGCCAAAGATTAGGGCATCCCTTAATTCAGGGAATTTTAGGAGGACAAGGAACAGGTAAAACCACAATGTGCCAAGTTCTCACCTTGATTCTTCAGCAGTTGGGATACCGCACCTTGAGTTTGTCTTTAGATGATTTATATAAAACTTATAGCGATCGCCTCGCTTTAACTCAGCAAGATCCCCGCTTGATTTGGCGCGGTCCTCCAGGAACCCATGATATAAACTTAGGCTTAAATCTACTGGATGGGATTCGCCAAGGCGAGAGTCCTGTGATGGTTCCTCGCTTTGATAAATCTGCTTACGGCGGTGCTGGCGATCGCACTACTCCAGAAATCGTCACAAATGTGGATATTGTGCTATTTGAAGGTTGGTTTGTGGGTGTGCGACCAATTGACCCAAATACATTTAATAGCGCACCGCCACCAATTATCACAGATGAAGATAGGGCATTTGCCCGCGATCTAAATCGTCAACTAAATGATTATTTACCACTATGGGAGCGATTAGACAGCTTAATTGTGTTATATCCCACTGATTACCGTTGTTCTTTACCATGGCGCAAACAAGCCGAACAACAGATGATTACTGCTGGCAAATCGGGGATGACTGACGAACAAGTTGAGGAATTTGTCAATTACTTTTGGCGATCGCTTCACCCGGAATTATTCATCAAGCCATTGGTTCAATCTTCCTCAGCAGTTGATTTAGTGATTGAGATTCATCCCGATCGCAGTTTTGGTCGGGTTTATTGCAATCCCAGATGATTTTCCTTAGTTTGTTGCTGCGGGAGGTTTATTTTTTAGGAGTTCCGCAGAGTGCAATTTAACCTGATACTGCTAGGTTATGACGCTGCATACTTAAATTATGAATTGCTAACATGACTTTTTATAACGTTTTTCAAACTTTGTCCCCTAATATTCGGCTGATATGTCACACTGGTATGTGAGAGTGAATTCGGTGACGGCGTTTGTTTTTAGTATTGATAGGCTTTTTCCTTTTGGTATTTACAGACTTTTCTCCGAAATCTAAATCTCTACACAGTTATGAACTCGGAGACAATCTATGTCAGTTTATGTAGGCAATCTTTCTTACGAAGTTACTGAAGATGCCTTGAATGCTGTTTTTGCAGAATATGGTTCTGTAAAACGGATTCAGCTACCCACCGACCGTGAAACAGGTCGTTTACGTGGCTTTGGTTTTGTGGAAATGAGTTCAGAGGCTGAAGAAGCAGCTGCCATTGAAGCTCTTGATGGTGCTGAGTGGATGGGTCGCGATCTCAAAGTAAATAAGGCTAAGCCTAAAGAAGACAGAGGTTCGTTTGGTGGTAGCCGAAGCAACAATAACTTCCGTAAGCGTTATTAAGATTTAAAACTCAAGAGTTTTATTTAAATTCTTAAGGTCAGACAAGTAGTCTGACTTTTTTTTATAAATAGAGTAATTTTTGATGGATGAACGCCAGTTGCTACCTTGTGGGAAGGCTTCGGCTTATAACGGGGGCAACCCCTCCGACGCTCAATGACTCGCTAATGCTAAGTACTGGAGTTTAGACTAGTTCGCGGTGTGACGACGAAAAAATAAGGGGTGTGCTTGAACACAGGCCCCCTATTAGCAGAAGCTGAGAAAAGAACCACCAATTCTCATCTGCCAATATGAACCGTGCCAAATTAGAGGAGTTTCGTCAAGCAGCGTACAGTTATTTAGGAAGAGCGCATGATGCAACATTTGAATTAATGGATGCAGTATTGCTGACTCGGAACGCATACAGTTTGGCAGATTTATCGCTATCACCAGCATTTAGACGTAAGTGGCCAAGCATCTACGAAGCATTA
>LXQD01000303.1 GCA_003326215.1 Nostoc minutum NIES-26
GGTTTTTAATCAGACAGATAACTGGTATCCGGGAGTTTTTAAACTGGGGATGTGGTTAGCGAAAGCTAAAAAATATTTTCCCAAAAGCAACAATACTATTATCCGTTGGTTTGATGAGATAATCGCTTATTTTGATAATGGGACAACTAGTGGTGTTGTGGAAGGTATTAATAACAAACTTAAGCTAATTAAACGTTCTGGCTATGGATTTAGAAACTTTGAAAATTTCCGAGCTAGATGCTTGTTGAGTTGGCATTTCACTTGTTAATTAAGCATACTATGTACCGAAGAACCAAAATTATATGGATAAAGTTATCATTTCAATGGCCGCTGCATTGCTGGTAACAAGTTATTCGGGAAAAATTAAAAAAGTTAATCTTGCTGCTCAGAGATTATTTGGCTTTACTGAAGAAGAATTAATTAATCAGCCAATTTCTCTAATATTTGATGATAATGATTTAACTTCCCAAATATTTTATCAACATACTATATTGCAGCAACAATCCCAAGATATAGAGGTAGTTTGTAGAACAAAGACAAGAGAAAAAATATTAGTTGCTTTTTCTTGTTCAGTGATTCAGAAAAAGGGAAGAGATTTAGAAGAAGTTATTTACATTGGTCGGGATATTACTGCTCGCCAGCGCCGAGAACAGCGTAACAATGCCCAGTGCGCCATAACTCGTATCTTATCAGAATCCCAAAATGTTAAGCAGGCAATTCCACAAATTTTACAGGCAATTTGTCAAAGCTTGGAATGGGATTTAGGTGAACTTTGGACTCCAAATGAATACTTAAGCGCAACGGTACAACAAGACAGCGTAGATATAGTACTTAGGTGCGTAGAAATTTGGTCGAGTCGAGTTGTTTCTGTCCGAGAGTTCAAAGCAATCACTTGGCAAACTACGTATACTCCTGGTGCTGGTTTGCCTGGGCGAATTTGGTCAAGACGTTCTCCTCTATGGATTAGAGATATTTTAGATGATGCCGACCAACGGCGATCGCAACCCGCCGCTAAAGCAGAATTGCACGCAGGATTTGGCTTTCCCATCCTAGATGGCAATGACATCTTAGGAGTAATGACTTTTTTTAGTCGGGAAGTGCAATCAAAAGATGTAAACCTCCTGCAAATGATGGTTTCTATTGGTAGCCAAATTACCTACTTTCTCAAACGTAAGCAAGCAGAAGAAGCTCTAATAGAAAGCGAAAAAATATGTCGAGATTTGTTAGAAAATGCTAATGTTTTGATTCAATCTGTTAATGTTTATGGGCAATTTTTATATGTTAATCGGGCATGGCAAACAGCCTTGGGATATAGCGAAACCGAAGTTGCTAACATGAAATTATTTGACATTATCCATCCCGATTTTCAAGAACACTGTCGGCAAATATTTTATCGCTTGATGTCAGGAGAACAGCTAGAGCAAGTTAAAACTGCATTCATTACTAAGGATGGTCAACCAATCTATCTAGAAGGAAATATTAACTGTAAATTCGTCAGCGGTAAACCAGTTGCCACTCGCAGCATTTTTCGCAAAATTACCCAACAGGTAATAGCAGAAAAAACACTGCATCAGCAACAAGAACAATCACATAATACGTTGCTATCAATCTCCGGCAATCTGCAACAACCAGCAGACAGCACTACGGAAAACTTTACTGATGTCACAGTTTTATTTGCAGACATCGTTGGCTTTAATGAAAGCGCTACTGCAATAAGTGCGATTCAATTAGTAAATTTAGTCAACCCAATTATGACAGTTTTTGATCGCCTGAGCGATCGCTACGGTTTGGAGAAGATTGAGACTATTACTGATGCTTATATGGTAGTTGGACAAGGCTCAAATTGTACTCAAGCGATCGCCCATATGGCGCTGGATATGCAAACAGCGATCGCTACCTTTAATGCTGAGAATGACCAAAATTTTTACATCAGCATTATTATCCATAGTGACATTGTAGCAACAGAAGTAATAAGTCTAAAAAATTTTATGGATGTTTACTGGGGAGATATAGCAAACACTGCCAGATGTGTGGAATCATCTGGAGTGCTTGGCAAAATTCAAGTTACTGAAGCTCCTACCAAACACTTGCATGATAAATTTTTGTTGGAAAAATCTCGAGAAATTGAAATCAAAAACAAAGGTAAAATAACTACTTATATTTTGCTTGCTCGGAAGTAATACTAATTCGTAATTCAGACTTATTTAAAATCTAAAATCATCTTAAATAAAGCATAATTATTCTTATTATAAAACTTGTAGATAAGTCAGACAAAAAGTTGTCGTAAAATAAAACAATAGCTCAGTGTAATAAATATAAAAACATTGAAAAATATTTTTTACTTGTTTAACTTGAGTATTGAATGTAATTAAAAAATACTTATTTATATCTAAAACATTGTTTAATCACGCAATATTATAATTTTTTGATAACTTCAGTTCTAATTAAAGCTACATAACATTTGTAGTGTAAATTTATACTAAATTTTCAGAACGTGGTTATCATAATTCTTTATAGCTTTTGGAGTAGCTAATTTTTAGAAGGTATTGTATGGACAGATGATAACAACACGCCAGACAGATAACTCAGAGTAAAATTTAAATATTCTTGACAGAAACTTTAACAAGCACCTAGAAAATAGTAAGGACGGAAAAGAGTAAATCCAGATAAATGGATTGAGGTTATATGAGATATTGCCAAATATCTCACCATCTAATTACCAAGTAGTGAATTTGCTATATCTAATAATCGGCTTTCTAGCCATGCATTGAAATTGAGCGCGAAATAAATGGGACAAGATTTTTTACAAATTGGCTTGACGTTGTGTATCGCGATCGCAATCACTCCTATTTTTGGAAGATACATAGCGCGCGTTTTCTTGGGAGAAAGAACGCTACTCGATCCCTTAATGAACCCTATAGAGCGGAGTCTGTTCGTACTAGTGGGTGTCCGCAGGAGAGATGATATGACAGGTTGGCAGTATGTTAGAGCCATACTATACACCAATCTGTTGATGGGCATTCTAGTGTATTCGCTGATCTATTTTCAGAGATTGTTACCCTGGAATCCTAACGGCTTGAGCGCGCCTACCTGGGGTATACTGCTGCACACAGTTGTTTCATTTGTGACGAATACCGACCAGCAACATTACAGTGGTGAGACAACCTTAAGTTATTTTAGCCAGGTAGCAGCTTTAGGCTTTTTAATGTTCACCTCAGCAGCTACTGGCTTAGCGGTAGGAATTGCTTTTATTCGCGGGTTGACAGGCAAAAAACTGGGAAATTTTTACGTCGATCTCACCCTAGCTATCACAAGGATATTATTGCCTATCTCAGTAATTGGGGCGATCGCTTTAGTTTTATCAGGCGTGCCACAAACATTACGCGAAACACTGGTTGTTGAGACCTTGGAAGGAAGCACGCAATATATAGCCAGAGGTCCAGTCGCATCATTTGAAACGATCAAAATGTTGGGTGAGAACGGTGGCGGCTTTTTTGGCGTTAACTCTGCCCACCCCTTTGAAAATCCCAATGGTGCCTCTAATCTGATAGAAATCATTGCCATGGTTTCTATTCCCGCATCTTTAATCTACGCCTACGGTATTTTTACCAAAAACATCAAACAGGCTTGGCTCTTGTTCTGGATGGTGTTCGTGATTTTTGTGATTCTGGTTTGGGTGACAGCTGGTGGAGAACAACAAGGCAATCCCCTTGTTAATAACGCTCTAAAATTAGAAATACCCAATTTAGAAGGTAAAGAAGTCCGATTTGGCTGGGCGCAAACAGCTCTGTGGGCAGTAATGACCACCGCTACCATGTGTGGTGCCGTCAATGGGATGCACGATTCCTTGATGCCATCAGGGATATTTTCCACCCTCTTCAACTTATTTATCCAAATTATTTGGGGGGGTCAGGGAACTGGGACAGCTTACCTCTTCATTTACCTAATTCTCACCGTTTTCTTGACTGGGCTGATGGTGGGACGCACTCCAGAATTTTTAGGGCGCAAAATTGAAAAGCGCGAAATCGTCCTTGCTAGCGTGGTGCTGCTGATTCACCCAATCGTAATTTTAATTCCCAGTGCGATTGCATTGGCTTATCCTGTTTCTCTATCTGGAATTACCAACCCTGGCTATCATGGTATTTCCCAAGTAGTTTATGAATATGCCTCAGCGGGTGCAAACAATGGCTCTGGCTTAGAGGGATTGAGAGATAACACCCTATGGTGGAATTTAAGTACCTGTTTTAGTATGTTGGCAGGACGCTACATCCCGATTATTGCCATCCTACTATTAGCGGACAGCATGTCTCGCAAACCAAAAGTACCAGAAACTCCCGGCACGCTGAAAACAGATTCTCTGATATTTACCACTGTCACAGCTGGCGTAGTTCTAATTTTAGGGGTACTGACCTTCTTTCCCGTTTTGGCTTTAGGCCCGATTGCCGAAGGTTTTAAATTAGCCTCTGGCAGCTAAAAAAAGTTAGGAGTTAAGAGTTATAAGTTATGAATTGTGAGTTTTGAGTTTTGAATGAATAATAGCTCCTAATTCTTAAGTAGAACGACTGAAATAATTCACGCTATGTCATTGCGAATGGAACGAAGTGAAATGAAGCAATCGCAAAGGTTATATCGATTTTACATTCTGTTACATAGCTAGGTTTATTTTCACCGACTTACTTAATTCTTAATTCCTCACTCCTAACTCCTTACTTCTAACTTGATTTATGAATCCTGTTGCACCTACCCCCAAACCGAAATCATCTCGTTCTCGTCCTAGCGATCGCCGCCAAGCCCGCAAAAAAGCTAGGATCGATACCAGAGGACTCTACCCCAGAGCCATTAGGGATGCTTTTATTAAGCTCAATCCCAAAAATGCAATTAAAAATCCAGTGATGTTTTTGGTTTGGGTAGGGACACTCATCACCCTAGCAGTCACCATCGATCCCAACCTGTTTGGCCCAGCTACCCAGAAAAACCCGCGAATTTTCAACGGCTTGTTAACTGGGATTTTATTCTTTACAGTTTGGTTTGCCAATTTTGCCGAAGCTGTGGCGGAAGGGCGAGGTAAGGCACAAGCCGATGCTTTGCGGTCAACCAAGTTAGAAACGATCGCTAAAAAACTCGCTGCCGATGGCACAATTACTGAAGTATCTTCTACTAGCTTGCAACAAGGTGACAACATCTACGTAGTAGCGGGCGATATCATTCCTGCTGATGGGGAAGTTATCATGGGTGTTGCTTCGGTAGATGAATCAGCAATTACCGGGGAGTCAGCACCAGTCCTCAAAGAATCAGGCTCGGATGTTGCCAGTTCCGTTACCGGTGGTACGCGCATCATCTCAGATGAGCTGATTATTCGCATCACTGCTGGTCCAGGCAAAGGGTTTATCGACCGAATGATTGCCTTAGTAGAAGGGGCAGAACGCACTAAGACACCAAATGAAATTGCTCTGACGGTGTTACTAGCAGTACTCAGCTTAGTATTTTTGTTTGTTGTTGCTACCTTACCTGCACTTGCTTACTATGTTAATAGTCCAGTCAGTGTCCCAATTTTAATAGCTCTATTAGTGGCGCTGATCCCCACAACCATCGGGGGCTTACTCAGTGCCATTGGCATTGCTGGTATGGATAGAGTTGCCCAATTTAATGTGATTGCCACCTCAGGACGAGCCGTAGAAGCCTGTGGAGATGTCAATACTCTAGTTCTCGACAAAACAGGCACAATTACCCTCGGCAACCGCTTGGCAGAAGAATTTATCCCAATTGACGGTCACTCAATAGAGGAAATTGCTTATATTGCTTTGGTGGCTAGCGTATTCGATGATACACCCGAAGGTAAATCTATTGTCCGACTGGCACAAATGTTAGGCGCAAGATTTGACTTCGACCCAGACCGGGTAGAAGGAGTGGAATTTTCTGCCAAGACGCGCATGAGCGGTACAAACTTGCCTGGTGGACGTGAAGCACGCAAAGGAGCAGTAGGAGCAATTAAAGGATTTGTACGTTCGCGCAACGGAGACGATGATAGCCCAGAACTGGATGCTGCCTATCAACGAGTTTCCCAACAGGGAGGTACACCCCTAGCAGTTTGCTTGGATAACGAAATCTACGGTGTCATCTATCTCAAAGACATTGTTAAATCTGGTATCCGCGAGCGCTTTGACCAGTTAGGCAGGATGGGAGTACGTACCATCATGCTAACCGGGGACAACCGAATTACCGCAGCCGTTATTGCCAAGGAAGCCGGAGTCGATGACTTCATTGCCGAAGCCACACCAGAAGACAAAATCAACGTCATTCAACGGGAACAAGCAGAAGGCAAACTAGTGGCGATGACAGGAGACGGTACTAATGATGCTCCCGCACTGGCACAGGCAAATGTTGGCTTAGCCATGAATACAGGTACTCAAGCAGCTAAAGAAGCAGCCAATATGGTGGATTTGGACTCCGATCCCACAAAGCTAATCGATATTGTCGGGATTGGTAAACAATTGCTGATTACGCGTGGAGCCTTGACTACATTTTCCATCGCTAATGATATTGCTAAGTACTTTGCAATTATTCCAGTCATCTTTGCTGCCGCTAACCTGCAAAGCCTGAATATTATGAACTTGAGCAGCCCTAATTCTGCTATTCTCTCAGCACTGATTTACAATGCTTTGATTATTCCCGCTTTAATTCCCTTAGCTTTGAAGGGTGTGCGGTTTAGACCTCTAAGCGCTAATCAACTACTACAACGCAATATTTTAATTTATGGCTTAGGTGGGGTGGTCGCGCCATTTATCGCCATTAAGTTAATAGATGTACTGATTACGGCAATCGGGTTAGTTTAAGCGAGGCAGGAGACAGAAGGCAGAAGGCAGAAGGAATATTGAATTGTTTCTCCTCATCCCCCTCATCTCCCCACTCCCAGCATGAAGTTCATGACGGCTACTTAAAAATTAAAAATTAAAAATAACTGCCAAGATGGCAGGCAAAAATCCAAAGAAAAAAGAAAATCATGAAACGAGCTGATTTACCAGAAAAGTTTTTGTCGATGGATTTCATCCAGACTTTTTCTGATATTGGGTCACAATGGCGTAGGCACAAACTGCCACTCGCAATTTTTATTGGGCTGTGCTTGAATTTGGTAGTTGCTCCGGTCGTTTATGCTGCTGCTGATGGCATACTGGAACGCCGTTCTGTTTGGGCTATTGGCATTTTAGGTGGGGTAACTCTGGCAGTTGTGATTTACTTATTTGTAGTCGTTTTTCAGCCAGAACGCTTCTAAGATTGAAAAATTCAGAAGCCAGAATACAGAATTCAGAATCAATTACTGGGGGATTTAGATAAATTAAAGATTTAATGCGGTGTTTCACCACTTATTCATCGCAGCTTGGTATAGATATGCTGAATTCTGTTTGATTAAAAATTAAAAACTAAATTTTGAGAGCAAGTAGAAAAGTGTTGATGTCTTTTATTCGAGAAACTAGCAGAGCAATTCGTATTACTCTCGTACTTTGGTTGTTGACGGCAATTATTTATCCTTTGGCAATTCTTGTAGTGGGTCAAGTCTTCTTTCCATTTCAAGCTAATGGCAGCGTTATGGTAAATATAGAAGCAAAACCCATTGGTTCGGCTTTGATTGGTCAGGTATTCACATCCGAGCGATATTTTCAAGGTCGTCCCAGTGTAGTGAGATATAGCCAAGGGAGAAAAGCCAAGCCGACTGGTATATCTGGCGCTAGCAATCTTGCTCCCAGTAATCCAGAGCTACTAAACCGAATTATCGAGCAGGCAAATCAATTTCAAGAAGAAAATATTCAACCGACTGCTGATTTAATTTACACTTCAGGCTCTGGCTTAGACCCACATATTTCTTTGATAACAGCGAGGCGGCAGGTAGAACGGGTTGCTCGCGCTCGTGGTATCAAAGAAGATGAGATATTACCTTTACTTAGTAAATATACTGATGGGAGATTTTTATGGATTTTTGGCGAGCCAGGAGTCAATATTCTGCGATTAAATTACGCTCTTGACCTGCAAGAAATTAACCGTCAACAAAACCAATAAATGTAAATGGATACTAAAGGCAAGGAAATTCAAAATTTGCTTATGCAAAATTGTTCTCAATCCCCAATTATAGCCCTCCAAACCACTCATAACCCTTATCCTCCCAGTAGCCTTTAATGGGCAACAAATTGCTGACGAGCGTAATCTGAGTTACCCACTTGCTTTGCTTGTAGCCTAGTTTAATTGGGGATGCTAGGCGTAGGGGCGCACCATTATCAGCTGATAATGCTTGTCCGTTTTTTTGATAAGCCATGAGGGTTTGAGGATGCACAGCAGAGGCAATGTCCCAGCTTTCGTAGTAATTATCGGCAGATTTAAAGTAGACGTAACGGACATTTGACTTAGGCTGTACTAGCGCTACTAAGTCTTTTAATCTTACGCCTCCCCATTGGACGATCGCTGCCCAACCTTCAACACATACATGCCGAATCACCATTGAAGTCAAAGGCAATTTTTGGATATCTGCCATACTCAGTTGCATCGGGTTGTTCACCTCACCATCAATCGTCAGGCGAAATTGCACTGGATCGATTTGTGGGGTGAAGTCAAATGTATTTACCAACAAGTTGTCTGGCTCAATAGCACTGATAGGAAATTCAGGCACTGGTTTGGGAGTTAGCAGAAGTGCCTCAAGACTTTGGTTGAGTGGCTCAAATATTGGCCCCACGCTGTCTGAGAAAAAACTTGACCCACAACCATTAAGAAGCAGTCCCACACCCGAAAGTCCAGATAATTGCAGTAAACGGCGACGGGATAGGGTGTGTTTGGGAAGGATCAGACTCATAAGACCTCTACAGGAACATAGACTTAATTAGACGGAAGCTTCCCACCTTCAGGGCGAGCCAAGAATGAGCCACTGTAAACAGTATGACTGTAGGAACAGTAATAAAGTGAACAATGCGTAGAGTTTGCCAACTGCCAAATAATCCAGATAGCCAATACAGTTGTGCAGGTTTGTACATAGCAAGACCACTCAAGATTGCTAGTAGCAAAACTGGAATGATACCAGTGTAGACTAGCCGATGCCATGCGTAGTTCTTGCGCTTGGGATTCTGGCTGACTTGCAATGCTTTCAGGTCGCCGCGATCGGCAAACCGACGCTGCCAACGACGAGTGACCAAAACATAGAGTCCATACCAAAGTAAGTTCAGCGAAAAAAGCCACATGGCAGCAAAATGCCAGTGCCTGCCACCCGCCAGCCAACCTCCTAACAATAGAAATTTGGGAAATTCCCAACCCCCACGTCCACCAAATACCGGATTGGCATTGTAAATTTGCAGTCCGCTAGCGATCGTTAAGATCAGGCTGATGATATTAATCCAGTGAAAGCTTTTTGCCAAGAAAGTCTGATTTGGTGTTGAGCGGACTTTGCGTTTAGATGAAGTCATGGCTATTTTACAGTGGTATATGTGGAAAAAGTGGAGCCAGCCAAAGCTGCACCTGGACATCCCAACCTAGAAGAATAGCAATTGCTGTCGCTATAATTATTACGCCACCTACTCGTTGCAACACTGTGCTATGAGAGCGGAGGTAGAATAATCTTTGGCTGAGTGCCTGCCCACCGTAAGCGATCGCTAGCAACGGCAACCCTGCTCCTACTCCATAAGCAACTAGTAAACCAAACGCACCTGCGACTTGATGGTTGACTGCTGCCAGTACTAAAATTCCTCCCAGAACAGGCCCGGCACAGGGAGTCCACAAAAGCCCCAACTGAGTCCCTAACCAGAACTCTCCTAGAAGTCCTATGCGTACAGGTTTTTTAGTCCAGTTGCCGACTGGAATGTAGCTGAACAGTCGGTAACTCCAGGTTGGGAAAATCGCCAGTAGTCCCAAGCACAAAAGCAGAGCGATCGCCCCATGACGCAATACATTAGCCAAGCCTGTAAACCAGTTCGCTGTTACACCTAGTAAACTACCTGCTAGCGCAAAGCCACCGACCAATCCTGCTACCAGTGCTACTGGCCCGTAAGTATGGGATTGGAGCGATCGCCCCATCAGTACAGGCAAAATCGGTAAAACACAGGGGGAAAACACATTTAGAATTCCCCCTAATAAAGCCAAGCCAATTGATAGAGTAGAAGTTGTCATAAATTGCTTCTACCCCAATAGCTGGCGGATATTCTGCTCTATTTTTTCATATGCCCCTTCCCCAACATGGTCATACCGCAGCAAGCCTTGACGGTCAGCCAAAAACAGATGTGGCCAGTACTGGTTATCGTAAGCATTCCAGGTTTTGTACTCGTTATCGATCGGAACTGGATAGGTAATCTGGTGTTGCCGTAGCGCCTTTTTAATGTTGTTCGCATCTCGCTCAAAGGCAAACTCCGGCGTGTGGATGCCAATCACTCTGAGTCCCTGTGCTGCGTACTGCTGATGCCATTTAGTGATGTAAGGCAGGGTGCGCTGGCAGTTAATACAGGCAAAAGTCCAAAACTGTACCAGTACAACGCTGCCTTTGAGGTCGGCAATTGATAAAGGAGCAGAATTAAGCCACTGACTGATACCCTGAAACTCTGGTAAACTCTTGTCTGTTAGAGGTAGATCTGCAACAGCTTCGGAGGATGGCTTGGCGCTGAGATTAGCAACAGAGCGAGAAGAGGCTTTCACTTTCCTAAAGCTGCGATAAGCTGTCGTAGCGACACCTATTCCAAAAGCTCCTAACCCAAAGTACAGCAATTGACGACGTTGGAGTAGTTTGTTATTCATGATAATTTCTTCTGTTGAAGCCAAAGCGCCAAAGTACAGAGATTGGGGATGATACCAAACTGGAAAGCTGTTGCTAGGGCTTGCTAGATGCTGGTAATTTCTTCATAGCATCGCCAGCTTTATCTTTGCTCATGGCATCGCCAGCTTTATCTTTGCTCATAGCATCGCCAGCTTTATCTTTGCTCATGGCATCGCCAGCTTTATCTTTGCTCATGGCATCGCCAGCTTTATCTTTGCTCATGGCATCGCCAGCTTTATCTTTGCTCATGGCATCGCCAGCTTTATCTTTGCTCATGGCATCGCCAGCTTTATCTCTGCTCATGGCATCGCCAGCTTTATCTCTGCTCATGGCATCGCCAGCTTTATCTTTGCTCATGGCATCGCCAGCTTTATCTTTGCTCATGGCATCGCCAGCTTTATCTTTGCTCATGGCAGGAGATGCATCAGGAGCAATCAGATTGTTGCTGGCAGGACTGCTAGAACAAGCAGTGAGACTGGCAGTTAAGGTCAGACCAGCAATTAAACAAAGTATTTTCCGGTTCATAGTCTTCTTTTGTCCTTTGGATATTTCTTTTTGTATTTATTAAGAAGAAACTAAATCGCAGGCGGATTCAGAAAGGCTTTTGGGGTAAAGAAGATGTCTTCTTGTGGAGGACTCCATCAGACTTTTGTCACTGCGTAGACGTGTTTGACGAAGTCGTTCTCGTACTGCGAAGCAGAACCAGTTCGCCGTCAGGCGTTCTCGTTCGCGTAGCGTCTCCGTCAGGAGAAGAGTAGAGTAGAGTAGCGGCTTGCCGTCAGACATCGCACTTACATCCACAGTGCGTCATATAACATCATTGGTTTTAGCACAACTTTGATTAACGGCAACAAAAATTACAACCTAGCTTTAGCTATAGAGTACAACTGGGCACTCATCACTACTGAATTTTTTCTTTTGAGTTATCTTGAACATCCAGATTATCCCCATTGGGATTGAAGCTAAGCTGAAACTAAGCCATGATTTTCATAAATTTATCCTTTCAGAAAATTTAGTTTATTCTCAGCATTTTCTCAGGTAATTATAGTAGCTGAAGTTACAGTCTAATTTAAGTCTCATCGCAACAAAACCTCATTCTGAACTGAATGAGGGCAACTTATGTATAATTGGCGTTGAAATGTTGGATCGTATTAATACAAGTTTGGTTAGCACTACACCTTTGACTTCTGTGAGTTCTTCCATTTATCCGGCACGACGGGGCAAACACAAAATCTTTATTGGTATGGCTCCTGGTGTAGGTAAAACCTACCGGATGCTAGAAGAAGCACATGCACTCAAACAAGAAGGAATTGATGTCGTCATCGGGCTTTTAGAAACCCACGATCGCAAGGAGACGGCAGAAAAGGCAAAGGGACTAGAGATTATACCCCGCAAGCAAGTTCCTAGAGGCGGGTTGACGCTGACAGAAATGGATACCGATGCAATTTTAAAGCGATCGCCTCAGTTGGTGTTAATCGATGAACTAGCTCATACCAATGTCCCTGGTTCTCAAAGAGAAAAACGCTACGAAGATGTCGAAATCGTGTTGGCAGCAGGCATTGATGTCTACTCCACAATGAATGTTCAGCATTTGGAAAGTCTGAATGATTTGGTAGCCCGGATTACTGGTGTAGTAGTAAGAGAGCGCATTCCTGACCGCATCCTAGAAGAAGCAGATGAAGTGATAGTAATAGATGTTACACCGGAAACGCTACAAGAACGGTTATTAGAAGGGAAAATTTACGCACCACAAAAAATCCAACAAGCCCTCGATAACTTTTTCCAACGCCGCAACTTGATTGCTTTGCGGGAATTGGCTTTGCGAGAAGTCGCAGACAACGTGGAAGAAGATGCGATCGCCACGACTCCCAACGGGCAATTCTGTAATATTCATGAGCGGGTTTTAGTATGCGTTTCCACCTATCCCAACTCAGTGCAGCTGTTACGCCGAGGTGCGAGACTAGCCAGTTATATGAATGCCCCGCTTTATACTTTATTCGTTGCCAATCCCGAACGCTTTCTTACCAAAGAGGAAAGCTTGCATATCCACAATTGTGAAAAGCTATGTAAAGAATTTGAAGGCACTTTTCTTCGAGTTACTAGCCATGATATAGCCCAAGCGATCGCTGAAATAGCTGAGAAATACCGGATTACTCAGATTGTAATTGGAGAGAGTCAGCGATCGCGCTGGCAGATCCTCCTCAAGGGTTCTTTAACTCAAAAATTGGTGCGTTTGCTGAAAAACATCGATTTACATATTATTGCTAGCGAAAAAAAATCTTAGCCCCGCATCGATTTTCATCTCAAAGCTAAAATAGAAGCGAAGAATCTTGGCGATCCCTCGCTTCTATATAATGACAAGTTTTATAACTAGCTAAAATAAAATATTAGTATTTTCAGTTCAATTTTATTTAGCTAATCTCGCGCTCACCAAAAATTAATTTGCATTTTATTTTTGATGAGCTATGGGTTTGTCTAATACCAATTCTCAAAATAAAGCTACAGATGCAAACTTATAAACCCAGATTTAATCTGACTTTCCTGATTACAAATTATAAATTACGAATTGGTATAACTTAACTTCGCCTCAACTTTATATTTAGGCAGATTCTTTTACGCTTTGCAATTTTTGGTTCTTGCGCTTGCGTAGAAAAATACCGCCTACAGCTAGCATACCTATAGTAACACTAGGTTCTGGCACGCTAGTAACACGGAATGTGTGGTTGTCGCTTTCAAATCCGCCACCACCGCTCTGAGAAATCACAATTTTGTTAAAGGTATCATTCTTGTTTTGTGAGAAAAACTCAAAGAAGCCATTCTTTTCGCCACCATGCTGCGAAGCAGCAACTGAAGCTGCTGCATTCATCATGTCATACGTAAATTCTTTGATCAAAGTGCTGCCATTGAAGAATTTCAAAGTATTACCACCGCTCAGAGCGCCTGCATCAAAACCGAAGTAGCTAAAAGCATCACTACCTTTAGATTCAATGATGGTATCGTTACCTTGAAAAACCGCTAAATAATTAGATGTGTTTACTTCTGCATGAGCGCCAGAGGGTGCCCAAACATCTGAGTAAATACCAGTTTGCCCAGAATAAGCTGTACTAGAATAGCCACCGTTAGAAAACGAATATTTCACTTGATCGTTGCCTGGTATTTGACCATTGTTGAAATCAAAAGTTGTATAACCTGCTTGATTTACATTTTTAGAAAAAACACCTTCAGATGTTGTTGTGGCTTGACGATAAGAACCAGGATCGTAGGTAAATCCTATAGCATGTGCCGATCCTGCATAGGTTAACGAAGCGATCGCAGATACAGATAGAGCGGCAAGACAAGCAATTTTTTTGAGAAACATTATTCTAAGCTCCTGTGCTTTTTTATGTGGTACATGAATTATGTGATTAATTCATTACTAAACAACAGGATGTAATTACTGGATTTAAATTTCGTCTTCAACTCACAGATTTAGTAACTGTTTTAATAAAAAAATCTTCAAAAGCAGTAGTTTTACTTTTAGAAACTGTGAAGAAAATATCTCTAATTAAGCTAAATATGAAAGACTGATAAAATAGAATATTGTGTGTAAAAAACTTGTCTTTTTGCTACTAGTGTTTTTTAAGGACTAATAAAGATTAAAAGAGAGCTAGTGTGAAAACTTGAAATAATACGTGCTACTCCATAACAGACATGCAATAGATTAGTACACTATATTGACAATGCTCTGCGGTGCTTTTGTTCCTTGCTGACATAACTGGAACTAGTTGCCATACCATCAGTAAGACAGAGCAAAAGATTAGACAGTCCGAAGTTTAGCGCCAAAAATTAGCTTTTTTTAGATTTGTTTAACTGTTTTTAATCCAACCAGCACTTAATGTAAGCTGTCTATGTTTTGGCTAGGGGTGGCAACTAGCGACAAAACACAGTAGCATCCCTACCTAACAGTTGCACTGGAAATTGATAGATCATTTTTTAAATGGGCAGTAGCATGGATTAGACTATACTCTTGCAATCAACAAAAAGAATCTCTACCAATGCATCCGACTGAACAAGCTGCCATCCCTACTCGCGTTATCGGTTTAATTAGTGGTACATCCGTAGATGGCATAGATGCCGCCTTGGTAGAGATTTCTGGTACAGAATTGGATCTTAAAGTTGAGTTGTTAGTAGGAGAAACATATCCCTATCCTGGCGAGATTAGAGAAAGAATACTGGCAGTTTGCGCTGGGGAAGCCATCTCAATGGCAGAATTGGCAGAACTAGATGATGCGATCGCTTTTGCTTTTGCCAAAGCTGCCCAAAATATTCAAATTGGTCATCAGCCAGCAACGTTGATTGGTTCTCACGGTCAGACAGTTTTCCATCGACCACCTGCGGATCGGGGACTAGAGACTGGGGACTGGGAACTGGGAAAGAAAACTCGACTCGGCTACAGCCTGCAAATAGGTCGTGGTGCGTTAATTGCTTATCTGACAGGTATCACCACTATTAGTAACTTTCGCGTTGCTGACATTGCCATTGGCGGTCATGGCGCACCTCTCGTGCCCAGAGTCGATGCTTGTTTACTCAGTCATCCGCAAGAGGGACGTTGTATTCAAAATCTAGGTGGTATTGGTAACGTGGCTTATATTCCACCTCGTCGTGATGACTGGCTCGCTAAAATTCGCGGTTGGGATACCGGGCCGGCAAATAGCTTGTTGGATTTAGCGGTGCAACATTTAACCGCTGGTGCTAAGTCCTACGATGAAGGTGGCAAATGGGCAGCGAGTGGCACTCCCTGTTATGCATTGGTAGAACAATGGCTTAGTCAAGATTACTTTCATCTGCCACCACCTAAGTCTACTGGTCGGGAGCTTTTCGGTGTAGCTTACCTGCATGAATGTTTAAAAGATGCAGAACCATACCAACTCAGTCCTGCTGATATACTGGCGACACTTACAGAACTTACAGTTGCTTCAATAGCTCACAGTTACCAAACTTTTTTACCGCAAATGCCACAGCGGGTACTATTATGCGGTGGTGGTAGCCGCAATCTCTATCTAAAACAAAGGTTACAGTTATTGTTGCCATCTGTGCCAGTCTTGACCACAGATGAAGTTGGTTTAAATGCAGATTTTAAAGAAGCGATCGCTTTTGCTGTTTTAGCCTACTGGCGACAACTGGGTATTCCTGGCAACCTTCCTGCTGCCACTGGCGCGCCTTGTGAAGTTCTTCTCGGAGAAGTTCACCAAAGTCAATAGATTTTAGGGGCGTACAAATGTATGCCCCTAGAATCTCAAATATTTCTAAAATCAGCCAGTAATTGCTAATTAGCTGATGCGATCGCCGCGTTCAAGCGCAACTTGTCTAAGCCAATCTGATTCAGGAGTAACCAGGACTGAATCAAGTCGGGGCCATGAACGTCTCCGGTTAAGGCTGCTCTGAGCGATCGCATCACCAAGCCTTTCTTGACGTTTTGCGCTTTCACCACCTGTTTAATAATGTCCTGAGCAGTTGCTTCTGATAGAGGTTGATTTTCTAAGGCTGCGATCATTTCCTTGAGAACAGCAGCAGAACCTTCCTGCTTTAGTTGTTGGTTGGCTTCATCGCTAAATTCAACTGTATCGCTGAAAAACAGTTGGCTGATAGCCACGGCATCTGTCAGACGAGTTAGACTCTGACTAATTAAAGTTACTAACTGCTCTAACCAAGGGCGCTCTCTTCCCTTGTCAAATTGATATCCAGCTTCTTGCCAATAAGGTATAACTAAATCTGTCAATTTATCTATTGGCATGTTATGGATATACTGGCTATTTAACCAATCCAGTTTTGCCCAGTCAAATTTCGCGCCTGCTTTATTGACGCGCTCAAAGTTAAATTCTTTGGCTGCTGCTTCTAAGGTGAATATTTCCTGAGTGGAGTCTGGCGGCGACCAACCCAACAATGTCATATAATTCACTAAGCCTTCAGGGGTAAAGCCCATTTGCTTAAAGTCAGAAATGGAAGTGACTCCATCCCGCTTAGAAAGCTTGCGTCCTTCCATATTTAAAATCAGAGGCGAGTGGGCAAATTCTGGAATTTTTGCCCCTAAAGCTTCATACAGCAGAATTTGCTTGGCCGTATTGGCTATGTGGTCTTCTCCTCTGATGATATGGGTAATTTGCATATCTATGTCATCAACCACAACTACAAAGTTGTACAGTGGCTGACCAATACCTACTTCTGAGGCACGAGCGATGACCATATCACCACCTAAATCGCTACCTCGCCAAGACATCGTTCCCCGTATTAGGTCATTCCAGACAATTTCTCGCTCATCTGCAATTTTGAAGCGAATCACAAAGCTACGTCCTTCGGCTTTGTAGGCGGCTTCTTGTTCTGGCGTAAGATTGCGGTGACGGTTATCGTACCGGGGAGCTTCGCCTCTAGCTTTCTGGGCTTCTCGTAGTGCTTCTAGTTCTTCAGAGGTGGTGTAGCAGCGATAAGCTAATCCTTGCTCTAGGAGTTTTTCTACCGCTTGTTTGTATAAATCTAAGCGTTGAGATTGGAAAAATGGGCCTTCATCCCAATTCAGTCCTAGCCAACGCAAACCTGTGAGGATATTTTCGGTATATTCAGGACGCGATCGCTCTAGGTCTGTGTCTTCGATTCGTAGAATAAATTTCCCGCCGTGGTGGCGGGCAAACAACCAGTTAAATACGGCCGTTCTGGCCGTGCCAATATGTAAATTTCCGGTTGGACTCGGAGCAATACGGACTCTAACAGTCACAGTTGATTCTCTCTTTCGCAAAGAATGACAAATTTAGCTTATGTCCTGAGTCCGTAAAGATGCGATTCGTCGTGTCTTTACTGAGTCTAGGAACTGTGGACTTTTCGGTACTCCATATTACCTACGTCCAATTCCTATCATACTCAGGACTCAGCACTTATTACTTTCTACGGGACTGACGGGGCTCGAACCCGCAACTTCCGCCGTGACAGGGCGGTGCTCTAACCAATTGAACTACAGTCCCTTAATTGGCAACTTTGTTATTATGCCTATTTTTTTTTAACTTGTCAAGTATATAGGAGTGAATAATTTAAAAGAAGTTAGGAGTTAAAAGCCAGAAGGCAGGAATTACTTTCTTTGTCCCCCTCATCTTCCTCATCCACCTTATTTTCCCCTGCTTTCTTTTGCGCCTTTTTTGTTGAAGTTTTCTTTCCTATACTAAGCTCTATTGTAACACATTATATTGAGCCTGATACTACAAACTTTAATTTTGATGCGAGATGCCGTAGTATCCGAGATTGCAATTGTTTGTACTGCTGCTTCAATAGTTGTTTACTTAACTGAGGTTGAGAAGAATGTGGTAGGTTTTTGCTCTGTTCTACCCAGACTTTCAACATTTGCCGCTGGGTAGGATCGATGGGACTGCTAAGAACATTAGCGCAGGAATGGGGTGCTTCGAGGGTAAAGCAAATCAAAGGGTAGCGTTCATTTTCTGCCAATGAATATACCAGCCGCTGAACTTGAGGATTTTGCATGTCTAGGTAGCAGGGTAGCCACTTAGGGCCAAGTTCTCGATTGTAAAGCACTGTCACCCACAGCAGCATTGGGTGCGGGGATGTCACGAAGATAAACTGGTTGTAACGCTGAGAAAGTGAACGTTTTTTAATTTCTTGTTTTGGCAACATCAGCCACAGTGTTGCTATAGTTCCTTGTGTGGTGTCTAGTAACTGGGGAAAAACTATTTCCTGAATCGGTTTATCTTGAGGCCACACAACTTGCCAACAGGCTTGTTCTACTGCTAGAGGTAATCCAGAACCCAAGGGAATGCTAGAAGTGGGTCTTGAGGAAAAAGTTGTGGGGATGGGACAATTGGACTGTTCTAGACTGTTTAATATTTGCAGGATTACGGTGATATTTTGGGGGCGATCGCTAGCTGATTTGGCTAGACAAGCCACGATCAAATCATTGAGTTGCTTAGGTATTTTAAGCTGGGGATTAATGTCTGCGATCGCTCTTGGTGGTTCAAAGTGATGAGCTTTATACCAAGCACCAAATAAGTCAGTTTCTGGCTTCCAGGGTTTAGCACCTGTAAGCATCTCAAACATCATCACGCCTAAGCTATAAATATCAGAGCGACTATCTAAGTCTCCTCCTTCTAACTGTTCGGGAGAAGAATAGGGTAAGGTGCCATTAAAACCCTTATTTGTGCTGATTGTAGCTGCATAATTTAAAAATTTAGCGATACCAAAATCGAGAATTTTTACTAACTGACCCAATATTGGATCGGGAATAACTAATATATTAGCTGGTTTAATATCTCGATGAACTAATAGATAAATTTTGCCGTCGATATTAATACCTTGATGAGCGCACTGTAACCCTAAACAAATTTGGCGGGCTAGGGTTAAAAACTTGGGTAAAGGCATGGGAATTAAATCTTTTAAACTCCTGCCATTGAGATATTCCATGACGTAGAACGGTTTACCTTCTTCGCTGACACCGTAATCATATGCCCGTACAATATGTATGCTTTTTTGACTCAAAGCTGCACTAGTACGTGCTTCCCGTTCAAAGTCCTTTTGCATTTTGTGGTTTACAAAAGTCTGGGAGAGGAATTTGATGGCAACTGGTATTCCCCCTAGTAAAACATCCTCTGCTAAAAAAACTTCACCCATGCCACCCCTACCAATCAACTGCTTAAGTTGGTAACGATTGGCAAGTAACCCTGTACTGTGTGGTGACACAAATGCACTTTGATTCACTTTTACAACCTCTGCTGTTGCCGCAATTCAAAATTAATAATTCACAATTTAAGATGATATAAACATAATTTACCCACACTTCAATTATGAGCTAAAATTTGTAAAAATCTATCAAACAATTTAGATACCCAATTTCTAAAACTGTTTTTGCTAATTTGTGGGTTTACTGCCAAGTTTTGCAGAATTTCCAACTTGAGTTTTTCGTACTCGGTTTTCAGAATAATTTTGGCTTGGTTGGGCGAAATTAATTCATTTGAGTTGTGATTGATGGCTAACCAATCTGCAAGTTGCTGACGCTGGCGAGCAGTAAGGGTTAAAGTCATAACATGGGCACAACGCGTCGGTTCTTCCAGAGCAAAAAACAGCAAATGATAGTAGCCTGTCTCTGCTAGAATACGGATTATCTTTTGGCCTCTACTATCTTTCATATCTAAGAAATAAGATAGCCACCGCGTCAGAGAAAGCTGGGCATCATATAACACTGTTACCCACAATAGCATTGGGTATACATTTATTTTGGCAATAAATTCAGTACCATATGTTTTATCTAAAAACTTGGCAATTTCTTGTTGTGACAACATTGCCCAATAAGTTGGTACAGTACCTTGAGTTGTATGTAACAAATGAGGAAAACCAATTGGAGCAATTGGTTTATTTTTTGGCCAAGTTTTCTGCAAACATTCTTTTTCAGATGCGGAAGTAACAGGTACTAGTTGTACTGTAGATAAGTTTTCTAAATTATCATTATTAATCGACTGATTCTCATGATTTTGCCATCTAACACGCTCTAAAGTTTCTAAAATTTGGCTAATGTTTTGTGGGCGATCGCTCACTTCTTTAGCCAAACAATTCATCACTAATTGTTGTAATTCTTGGGGTACTTTTACTTGAGAATTAACTTCTGCAAATGCAGGTGGAACTTGAAAGCGATGAGCTTGATACCAAGTGCCAAAGGAGTTACTTTGCGTATGAAATGGATGCTTACCTGTCAGCATCTCAAACATCAACACTCCCAAACTGTAAATATCAGAGCGCACATCTAATAGTTTGCGTCCTTCCATATGTTCTGGAGAACAGTAAGGTAAACTACCAATAAAAGAATCAGTAAGTGTCATCCCACTGCGCTCTGTTAAAAACTTAGCAATGCCAAAATCAAGAATTTTCACAATCTCACTTTTGGCATCTTCAATCAGAAATATATTTTCTGGTTTGATATCTCGGTGAACAATGGGATAAATTTCTCCTTTGAGGCTGATACCTTGGTGAGCGCACTGTAAACCTAAACAAATTTGCTGACAAATGTCCAAAAATTTTGCGATCGTTAACGGCTGAACTTTGAGAATCTGTTTTAAGTTTTTCCCTTGGAGATATTCCATTACATAAAAGGGAGTTTTGTCTTCTGTCACCCCGTAACTCAATACACGAACAATATTTTTACTTTTACGCCCCAATTGAGCGCCGATAAAAATTTCTCTAGCAAAGCGTTGGGATATTTGCTGATTTGCCAAATTCAGCATCAAAATTTTCACTGCAACTGGTATACCACCTTTTGCTGCATCCTCTGCCAAATAAACCCTGCCCATTCCCCCCTTACCAATCAAATCTCTTATTAAATAGCGATTGTTTAAAAACTTTCCAATATAAACATCTACTTCTATTTTTGGCTTTAGCATATTTGGAAATTTTACGCTATAAAATAATTTATAATACCCTGAAAATTATCAAAATAATTTCCCTCAACTCTTAATTATATATAGTAAAAATTTTCAGAAAATTACAGAATTAATCATGGTAGATAAAAATAACTCAAAGAAACAGTTAACTTTTCATAAATTTAATTCAAAGTCTTCTGCAAAATTTCTTAAATATTATGTAACATATTAATTAAGCAAAACGTATGGGAAAATTTACTGAATCCATTAATATGCTGGACTGATTCGCTTTCACACAGCAGTAAATCCACGTAAAAAACTATAAAAAGTATGAAAATATCAAGGAGTTTTGCCTTGACTCTATGATATAAACGTGTAACTATTACTCAAGTATTGATAAGAGTTAGAATTTAAAATTAGGTAATAGACGACGTAATAATCTGATAAACGGTGGTTCTATTTTCAGTTTAAAAGCTAGAAATTGGGTACGTTGTAGCCCATTAAAGTTATTGTCGCTCACTAGGATTAATGAACGCTGTCCGTCAGGTAGCTTAGGGCCGATAGTCAAGCCTTCAATGTTGTCTAGTAGCACGTTTAAAGTTCTTAAATCTAATAGTAGTTTTTTCTTAACTAATTTAATTTTTGTGGAGTAAACTGCCGAAAGGCTGTCGATATTGTGAATATCATCAGTTCCTTCTAAAGAAACTTGAAACAAGAAAATCGCAAACCCCAAGCCAGTAAAAGAACGCTCTAAACTGAGGAAGTGTCCTTGATTGTCTAGAGCGACTAAATCAGGTAATCCGCTAGCAAACTTGCCAGTTAGATTTAGAAACGGTGCGATAGGTTCAGTTTGGTAGAGAAATTCTTTTTCTGGCTGATTAGTGAGTAGGTTGTATTGCAAAATCCGACAAGAAGTATTGATATTTGGTTTAGCTACTGAGCCATCTTGAATGAGAGCATTTTCGGTGGCTGTGAACAGATACTTGTTGTTGGGTGTAATAGTAAGGCTTTCAAACGCTAAATTATCGCGGATACCTTGCTTACCAGTTTTATCTGGCAAAAATTTGTTGGGTATGGGTAGTGTGGTAGTTGCTTTACCTGAAGATAGGGAAAACTCTTTAACAAAAGGTTTAATTAATTTGCCAACATCGCCTTCTGAAGAGACAAAAACAGTTTTTTTGTTGGTGAAAGCAATACCTTCTGTATCAGTCTCACCAACAGCAAAGGCTTTACTATTATCATTTAAAAGTGTAGTGACACCCACAGGAACAACACCACCATTTTTGAGAGAACCTTTGCTCAAGTCGATTTTGAGGGTGTAGAAACGGGCGGTAGCTCTTTGTCCACGGTCATCGGAGATGGCATAATAAAGATTGTTTTTGGCATCGTAGGTAATTCCAGATAATCCTCCAACTTCTGTTTTTTGGAAAGATAATTTATTTGGTAAAGTGGCTTGTCCGATAAACTTTATCTCACTTATCTCAACACCACCTGTAGATAAATTAGTGAAGAAGATGCTGATAATGAGAATTGCTATACCAAAATAAAAAATTTTTGGAATGGTCAAAAGTTTTCTAAGTAACTTCATGGATACTAGTTGCTTAAGCGTGAAAATCACCAACACGATATTTGATCCATTTGACTTAAGCAAGTCGCCAACCGTATTCATCTCGAACAAAGTTGACAAACCAGTCTTTCACTTGGCGGGTGGCACGGCAGTCGTCTTCGTTGTAACTTTGGATACTTTCTAGCAAGGTGCGATCGCCTGTTTCTAGCCATTGGTCGTACCAGTAAATACACTTAGCTCCATTAACTTCTTTGTCACGCCACTCAAACCCCAACCAACGAGCGATCGCTTTTAGGGCATAGCTTTCTATTGGTAATGCTACACTTTGGGTTAATTGTTCATAGACATCGACAAACCGATTCAGTACAGGCTGCACTGAGGAGTAGGGAGTGCGATAAAGTTTTGCCAGCCGTTTGACTGTATCAAATTCGTAGACACAAAAATGATAAATTGGTGCTTCGGGATATTGCCAAACCAAATCTAGAAATTGCTGCCAGATTAATTCTTCTTCTTCTGGTCTTTCTGCAAGAAAAGAATAAAACTGTTCGGTGTTGGCTTGCCTATCAACAACCAAAACCCCTAAAAGATAATTTAAATCCAAGTCTGGTTGAGCTTCAATATCAAAGTAAAGCTCCACAGGAGCCGTGATTGTAATATTCTCTATTGATGGCAAGTTCGGTAAGATAAACGGCCGTCTTTGCAGTGCAGATTGCGCTTGTACTATCAACTTGGGTGCGACTTCCCCATCGAAACCAACTAAGTTTTCTAAGGTGATGGGACTGGTATTGGCAAGAGATTCCAATGTAGTGATGGAGAGAGATTGCAGTTGATTGTAGCGAATGGGTGTGACTCCCGGTAACAGTGAGAGATGTTTTTGCGATTGCGCGATCGCATAACATTGACTGTACCAATGGCAAAGATTACACTTCTGACGGGAGATAAATACTTCCGGCGCATCTGGTGACTCTAAAACTTGAATGAAGTCCTCCAGAACTTGCTGCGTCTGTGGTGCCCATTTAGCTAAATCCACTGGATGATCGATCTTTTTGGTACGCAATATCAACCAAGCTGTTGGGGGTGCAACTTTCTGTACCATTGCCAACACTAGGGCGTGAAAGGCGGCGACAACTTGATATTCCTGCTTAGGACGCTTACCTAGTTCAATGTTGGCTGGAACGTACATCCAATCTCCAAAACAAGACTGTCCCGGCTGTTTTACAAGTAAATCTGGACGACTGAGGAGAGTATATCTTTCATAGTGAGAGGATACAATATTTTCACTTGTCGCATTTGCTAATTCTTGGTAATTAATTAACAGCACTCCTTGATGGATGTACTCAACTCCACGCTGCATCAATTCTAAAGTGGCTGCATGACCCTTTTCCCAGTTACCCTGTGGATAATCTGGCTTATGACAGGTAAAATGCGCCAAAATACCCTGTCGATGAATAGTTTTATCTTGTTGCAGTTTAAGTAACAATTCATTAGGCACATCTCGCTGGCTTCGGTCAGCGTGAGTATCTAAAAAAGGTCGGCGCTGACAGCGTTGGTATTGCAGTAGGAGTTCAGCATTAATTAACATTCCTTTAAGCTAACAAGAATTAGCACTCTCTGTGATTAATTCGGACAAATTGGGGACTGGGATTGGGGACAACTGACAACTATCTACTGACAATTTACTATGACCAGTATTTCTGCCGTACAAACTAGATTGCATCAGCATCGCCAGCAATTTCCAGCTTTAGCGAATAAGACTTATTTTAACTACGGAGGGCAAGGGCCGATGCCTCAAGGGGCAATGAATGCCATGACTCAAGCCCAAGCACATATGCAGTATATCGGCCCCTTTGGTTATGACGCGTATATCTGGATTATCCAGGAAAAGCAAGCTATGAAAGAAGCGATCGCTTCTGAGTTGCACGTACCATTAGAAACTATTACCCTCACTGAAAATGTAACTGTTGGCTGCAATATTGCCATGTGGGGTATTGACTGGCATCCTGGCGACCATATGCTGCTTTCGGACTGCGAACACCCAGGTATTATTGCTACAGCACAAGAAATCGCTCGTAGATTCTCTGTGGAAGTTACCACTTGTCCCTTAATGGCAACTTTAAATGAAGGTGACTCGGTGACAGCTATCGCTCAACATTTGCGCCCCAATACCCGCTTAGTTATCCTAAGTCACGTCTTCTGGAATACGGGTCAAGTTTTACCTCTTGACAAGATTGTGGAAGTATGTAGAGATAAAAAATCCTTAGTTTTAGTAGATGCTGCCCAGTCTGCTGGTTTATTGCCTTTAAACTTGAGTGAATTGGGGGCAGATTTTTATGCTTTTACTGGTCATAAATGGTTATGCGGCCCGGCAGGTTTGGGTGGTTTGTATATCCGACCAGGAGCGCGAGAAAGCTTGCAACCCACATTTATCGGTTTGCGTGGCGTTGTTGTAGATAGTCAAGGTCAACCTGTGACTTGGCAATCAGATGGGCGAAAATACGAAATATCGACATCAGCTTTTCCATTGTATGTTGGGTTAAAGGAGGCGATCGCCATCCATCAGCAATGGGGAACGCCAGAGGAACGTTACCAGCAAATTTGCCATAACAGTGAGTACCTTTGGCAAGGGTTGGCAGCCCTAAGCGATGTTAAATGTCTGCGAACTGCCCCACCCGAAAGTGGTATAGTCTCGTTTCAACTCATCCAGCAGGAACCCCAAGCTAGTCTTAGGTTAGTACAATTTTTGGAGTCACAAAGGATATTCACCCGGACAATTGCCGATCCTAACTGTATTCGCGCCACCGTTCATTACTTTACTTTGGAATCTGAAATCGATTTATTGGTTGAGCAGGTACAAAAATTTTGTCAAACCTAGGAAACAACTTTCGTGTATTGTTTGTGCTTACTTTGAATTTTTGTCCAAAGTCCTGAATATATAGCTTTTTTAAAAAGCCATATATTATTTTTGTTTCCAGCTTAGTTCGGGAATACTAAGCCAAACACGGAATGTATATATGGCATTTTTACACAAATTTACTAAAAAGCTTTTAAGCAATAACTCTCAAAATATCTCTGGGATCAATCCATCTGTAATCAAACCAGCAAAACCAAAAACTCTAGCTGAATTAGAACAAGAAATAGTATCAATGCAGGTTAGCAATACATCCCATCAAAAGAGACATAGCAAAGCCAAGGGAGGTATGGGCAGTAAGCTGATATGGATAGCAATACTTATCGGTATTCCTGCAAGTGTAGTTTGGCTGGCGAATCTGCCTTACCCAATGATTCGCCGTCCTGTGGTGCAAAATGCGCCTTTTTTGTTGCTACCTAGCTATATGAGCATGGAACAACACTATCGCCAGGCGTTGGCATCAATTGAGCAAGCTGAATACTTGATTGAAAAACCTACCAGTGCAGCAGATTTAGCGTTGGGCGAACAGCAACTGCAACAGACAAAAACCCATCTGGATAAATTGCCAATTGGATTGGTTAACGATTGGCCGGAATATAAATATTGGTGGTATGACTGGCGGTTCAGCGTTTATGGTCTGAATGTAGCGCGTAGTAAAGTAGGACAGCTAGAAGCCAAGGTTTTTCAGGAAAAAAATGCTCAAACCTTACTCACTGATAATAGCCAAGCATTATTGAATGCAAAACAGCAGTATCAACAAGCTACAACAGTAACTGATAAAAAGTCTGCGATCGCAGCTTGGCGTTCAGCATTGGATAAGTTAGAAGAGATTCCCGGCCAAACCCTAGCCGGAAAAACAGCTCAAAATCAACTAGATGCCTACAAGCGTGATTTTAAGGAAGTTGTGGGATTAGCAGCTGGAAATGAACGCGTCAGCGCTTTAATTACCGCAGCGCAGCAATTTTCTTGGCAAGCTGCTAAAGCTGGACAAAATCCACCGCACACAGTCGCTGAATGGGAACAGATAGAAAATTTATGGTCAGAAGCCATTAATCGGTTAAAACAGATTTCTGCGGAAGATGTGGTAGGTTATGCCCAGGCACAAAAGTTATTAGCAATTTATGAGACTAATTTGGGTCAGGTCAAAGTAAGACGACAAGCTGAGGCATATTCTGTAAGGGCTTTAGCAACGGCACAACGAGAAATAGAAAGCTTAGTTGCTTCAATTCCCACTGACTCTCAAAATTTGAATCGCAATCGTGTAATCGGTCAATTACACAGCATAATCAACCAATTAGAAAAGGTAGAGAAAGGTACAACTGTTTATTTAAAAGCTCAAGAGTTGTTACTATCAGCAAATAATAAATTCAAGCAACTCCAGTAATAACTTTAAATGGAACGCCCGATTTTATACGTAGCTATAACTAACCACGGCTTTGGCCATGCTACTCGCACGGCATCAGTAGCGGCGACAATTCAAAAGTTGTGTCCAGAAATATTGTTAATTATGGTGACGACTGCCCCACGGTGGCTACTAGAGTGCTACATAGAAAGCGATTTTATCCATCGTCCTCGTGCATTTGATTTGGGGGTAGTGCAGGCAGATAGTTTGAAAATGGATAAAGCAGCGACTTTGGAGAAGTTACTGAATATTCAGAAACGTCAGAATTCTCTAATTGCCTCGGAAGTCAATTTTATCCGACAAAATCGTGTCAATCTCATCTTGGCAGATATTCCTTTTCTTACTCCTTTGTTTGCCAAAGCGGTAAATATCCCTTGCTGGATGATGAGTAATTTCGGCTGGGACTTTATTTACCGAGATTGGGGAGGTGAATTTATTGCGATCGCTGATTGGATTAGCGATTGTTATTCTAAGTGCGATCGCTTGTTTCGTCTTCCCTTCCATGAATCAATGCAAGCTTTTAATAATATCACAGATGTCGGCTTAACAGGTGGTTCTCCTCGTTATTCTGTTGATGATTTACGCTCGATTTGGGGTATAACTACACCAATAGAAAAAACCATTTTGCTGACTTTTGGTGGTTTGGGTTTACAGCAAATTCCCTACGACAATCTGCGACATTTTCCAGATTGGCAATTTATTACCTTTGATAAATCTGTCCCCGATTTACCTAATTTGATAAAAATTAACGATCCCAAATACCGCCCTGTAGATTTTATGTCTGTCTGCGGGCGTGTTATTTCTAAACCCGGTTACGGCACTTTTGCAGAAGCCACACGCTTAGGAGTACCTATTGTCACGATTCCACGCGATAACTTTGCCGAAGCAGCTTTTCTCTTAGAAGGTATTGTGAATTATAATTCGCATCAAATCCTCACACCAACGGAGTTTTTTGAAGGAAGTTGGGATTTTCTTCATCAACTACCCCAACAACCAATACAATCCCAACCAATTGCTAAGGACGGTAATGAAGCGATCGCTCATGCTATTATCGACTATTTCCAGGCTAAATGAAGTTATTCAAAAATAGATAAAATTGAACTGCTAATTAGCTTTTATAGATAAATCTCAGTATTCCAGATGACTCACTACCAAAAGTTACTCAGAATTTCTACCACTGGCAAATCTTTTCACAACATCACTGCAAAAGTTGAAGCCATAGTTGCAGAATCGGGTGTGGAAACTGGCCTTTGTACGTTATTTTTGCGTCACACTTCAGCTAGTTTAGTAATTCAAGAAAATGCTGACCCTGATGTACTTGTGGATCTAGCTAACTTTATGGCAAAACTTGTACCAGAATCTGGTAAATACATCCATGATGCTGAAGGGCCGGATGATATGCCTGCACATATCCGCACAGCCCTCACCCACACTTCGGAACATATTCCTATTAATCGCAGTTATCTAGTATTAGGAACTTGGCAGGGAATTTATGTTTGGGAACACCGTCAGCGCAGTCATGTTAGAGAGTTAGTCGTTCACATTTCTGGGTAATTAAGTTTACTAACCCATACCAGTTGTTGATAGTTTAGATTGAGAAGACGGATACTTGTTAAATACTTCAACTTTGCTTTTGTTATCAAAAGAAAAAACAGTGTAGGGGTCTTTTTGATTCCCGATTTCCATTCCAGGAGTTCCTACAGGCATGTGGGGAACAGATAAGCCGGCAATATTTGGCTTTTCTTGAAGCAGACGTTTAATGTCTTCTGCTGGTACGTGTCCTTCTACAACATATCCATTAACAATTGCTGTGTGGCAAGATGTCAAGTTATCTGGCACCTTGTACTTTTGTTTGACTGCCTCGATATCAGATGTAAGAAAGTCTTCAATTTCAAAACCCTGTGTTTTTAAGTGGTCAATCCACTTACCACAACAGTTACACTCAGGACTACGATACACAGTAGCAGATGCTACTGTTCCTTGTTGGGTATTAGCTGTAACATAAGTTGCCAAAACAGCTTGAGCATTACTTATAGGGGCATTGCTTACCAAGATACCTAACATAACTACCGTTAAACAAATTGTAACTACTGTACTCACGGCAACACCTACTACGATGGAAAGTAACCGCTTTTGCCACGAATTAATAAATTGTTTATGTAACATCTGAGTTTTCCTAATTTCTGTAAAATCAATTAAAAGTTACTCCTTGCTGGTTGCAATAACGATTAAATTTCAAAAATCTAAACATTTTTACGCCTGCGATCGCTCTGGAAAAGTTTTAGCATAAAAACAGTTTAAGATTTATTATTTTGGGGGTGAACTTAAAAATAATTATGTTTAGTACGTATGGTTCTATACTACATCTTTTTACAAAACAAAAACATAGTTCTCCAATGAGGGAAGTTCAAACATTAAACTTAAAATTAGGTCATGGCATCAAAGGAGATATTAATGCTAACCCTATCAGTCCCAGACAAGTGCTAGTAGTCAGACATGAAGATATTGTAGAACTCGCAATTCAACCAGGAGAGTTACGAGAAAATGTTGTGATTACAGGTATAGAATCAAAAAATTTCGTACCTGGAGCTTTGATAAATTTTGATAGCGGTGCTGCCATTCGTCTAACTTTTCACTGCGAACCGTGTAAGCGAATAGCTCACTTAGTAAAATCTTTAAAAGTTATTCAAGGTAGAAGAGGAATTTTAGGTGTAGTTATTAAATCAGGGGCAATACAAGTTGGTAGCAATTGTCAAATCGAGCCTAACAGATTTCCAGCATTATCGGAAAATGTATACGAACGTTTTTTAAGTTTTATAAAAAAAGTTCCTAGTGGAAAAGTAGTAACATACAAACAAATCATTCAAGCTATAGGAGTAGACAATAGCTACATGCGAGTTATTCCTATCTACATTAAAAAAACTTCTCCTATTAATTATCCAATTCATAGAATATTAGATTCTAAAGGTAATCTTATAACATATATTCCCAATCAAAAAGACAAGTTAGAATCAGAAGGCATGAAATTTTTATGTGCAGTAAACTCAGCTAGTAAAAAAAATGAATATTTTGGTGTATTTCCAGAATACTTATATGAAGATGAAACAATATATCTAAATTAAGTGCCTAATGTCTTTGTAATCAGTGTATGCTATTGAAATTCCTATGAAGCATAACCTCACACCATCTCATTCTTTCCAATCTCTTGATGAAATTATTGCCCAGCAGTCTGTTAATCTGTTATCACTCAATCCTCAAAAAACTTTAACTACCAGCTTTACAGAACTGGGCAATTTAATTGTGGAAACAACCACAGACTTGCGATTGATTTCGTCCTTGCGGGATACCTTAGAACATATACTTAATGCTCAGTTGCAAAATTTTCCGCAAAACATTTTCTGGGATTTTGATTTTGTAGTAAGTAGTATGCTGAGACAGGCGTTAGCAGCAGGCGATCGCGCTATTGATTTTTTAGAATCCTTTGGTAATAAAATGGTATCTCTAAGCGAGTTATTTGGCATTAAAACCGAAATTCGTTTTCGCTATGTCCATGATTTTATATATGGATTTGAATGGGCGAGATGGGTACAAAAACAACCAGAAACTCGCGCCCATGTAGAGCCTTTCAGCTTAGTTTTTTTAGATTATTTACTAGTTAAAGGTAAGGAAATTTTACAACGTATCAGCCACGGTCAGAATATAAGTTATAAACTATGTGATACCGGTTTTCGTAATCCTTTTACTTTCTCCCGCGAACCAGAAGATGAACGCCGTCTGTTAAGTTGTCTTGCTGGGGAAGAACTTATCCCAATAGCTGCATGGAACTGGGATGCTCAACCTGTCTGGAACAAACCCTATCAAGATATGCGCCAGCAGTTAGCATTAAAATTGAATATTCAACCACAAAGTAGAAATTAAATAAGAATTCACAAGTCAGGAGTCAGAATCAATTAGTGGCGAGTTTGAATTCCCTACGATGAAAATTGCTGATTTAATTACTTGGTTTGAAGAATGGGCAAATCCTGCTTGGTGTGAAAGCTGGGATAATTGTGGCTGGCAGATTGAACCGGGAGTATTACAAAAAAAGGCACGAGTGTTAACGTGTTTGACACCAACTTTGGCGGTAATGGAAGAAGCGATCGCTCTCAAGGCTAACTTAATTTTTGCCCACCATCCTTTGATTTTTAGCCCTCCCAAGTCGCTACGTAGTGGTGAGGCGATCGCCGAAATGGCACGGTTAGCTTTTACCCACAATATTGGTATTTACACCGCCCACACAAATTTTGATCAAGTACAGGATGGCACGGCTGACGTTTTAGCTCAGATTTTAGAACTCCAGGAAGTTACTCCCATAGTACCCACTCACTCAGGATTGGGATACGGACGTGTTGGGGTACTCAAGCCATCTCTGAAATTACAGGAATTACTCGCCGCTATTCAAACCCGACTCGTGCCACCTAATTTGATTTTTTCACCAACTGCTGATTTACAGCAGACGATTTCACGAGTCGCTGTTTTGGGTGGTTCGGGGGCTAGTTTTATCTCAGCAGTAGTAAAAACTGATGCCCAAGCTTATCTGACTTCTGATTGTAAGTTCCATCAATTTCAAGAAAGCCGCGATCGCGGTTTGATCTTAATAGATGCTGGACATTATGCAACCGAACGCCCTGCTTGCGATCGCTTGGTGCAAAAATTTAAGTCTTTAAATTTAGACTGGGTGCAATTAAGCCACAATGATGAAGATTTTCGTCAGTTTTTAATTTGATTTTATGTATCTTAAATTAAACATTTTTGGTTAAGAGTAAATTAATTATATAGTTACGTATTTTGTATAACGGTAAAGAATTAGTACATAATAATTTTCCTTTAACTACACAAAAACATTAGTGGTAATCTATGAAACTTTAACACTGCAATTACCCTATTTAAATTGTAGAAAATTTTCTGATGAGATTAAATCAAAAGCTGGGTATTGCTACTACTGTGGCGATTAGCTTATATGTACTGGAGGCTGCTCCAGCCAAAGCTGTGACACTCAACTTTGATTGGACTGGCAACGCTGGTTATTCAGCTAAAGGCTCGTTCGTCTACGATGAAATTCCAGATTACTCAACCATTGATATATCAAAACTTTAATCCCTCACAGTTTCTTTTTTCGCTCCAAGTGAAAAATTGTTGAATACTTTCGTTCCGGTTAGTAGCGGGAGTATTTTTTATAATTTTTTAGACTTTAATTACAATCCAGCAACGAAATCTTTATTTGGGTTCTTTGATGTCGGTCAAGATAACAACCAAACTACAGATTATTATCTGTTCGGAACTATTGGTTTAAATCTTAGCCTGAGAAATCCTACTGAGGGAACCATAGATAGCAACAACGGCGCAATTAATGTTACAGGTACGACCCCAGTCCCTGAACCATTAACAATGGGTGGCACAGTTATTGCTGGCAGCATTGGCTGGCTGATGAAGCGTAAGCAAGCTGCTCAAAAAGCCAAAGCTTAAATTTGACGAGAAATAAAGCCACAACAAAACAAGGATAATACTGTGAAACGCCAGCTTCTGAAATACTATAAGCTATTAATTTTTTTCATCTGTACAACCCTTTTTGTCTGTTTCAGTCAAGTAGTCATCGCTCAGAGCAATTATCAATTAGGCACTCAAGGAAAGCAGAGAGTAGAGCTAATTGTGGGCGGTGATTTCATCGTGACTATGAACGATGCCCAACCAATCATCTCAAATGGTGCAGTTGCTATCAAAAACGGCAAAATTGTTGCTGTAGACACGAGAAACAAAATCGTAGCATCTTACAGAGCTGATAGAACGCTGCCAGGTGAGGGTATGGTATTGATGCCGGGTCTTGTTAACGGACACTCTCACTCGGCAATGGTAATGTTTCGGGGTCTTGCGGATGACTTAGCATTGCAGGATTGGCTCCAGAATTACATATTTCCGGCGGAAGAGAAGTTTGTTGATGAAAATTTCGTCCGTATTGGCGAACAGCTGGCTTGCTGGGAGATGATCCGCGGTGGAACAACAACGTTTGTTGATATGTATTTCGAGCCAGATGTTGCTGCTGAAGTGGTTGATGAATGTGGCTTGCGTGCCATTATTGCACCCTCGTCAATAGATTTTCCTAGCCCTGGTTTCCAAGGTGGGATGATGCGTTTGCTGCGTCTGTGAATTTCCTGAAACGGTGGAAGGGCAAGAATGAACGGATCGTTCCAGCCATTGCTCCACATGCTCCTTACACTGTCTCGCCAGAGCATCTAACACAAGCCATTCGAGCTGCACGTCATTACGATGTCCCCCTAACAATTCACTTAGCCGAGACACAAACTGAAGTGCAAGATGTTCAGCAGCGCTATAACGCCACCCCAGTACAACACCTAGAAAATCTCGGCTTTCTAGATCCACGCGTATTTGCCGCCCACGTTGTATGGCCCAACGAAAGCGAAATTGCCCTGATGGCGAAACGCGGTGTTGGTGTAATCCATAATCCTGACTCGAATTTGAAGCTGGCTTCTGGCTTCGCACCAATTCCGGCGATGTTGAAAGCAGGAATTAAGATTGGTCTAGGTACAGATGGAGCCGCATCAAACAACGATCTTGATATGTGGGAAGCCATTCGCCTGACTGCTCTCATCCATAAGGGAACAACACTCGACCCTACTGCTGTACCTGCCAATACAGTTTTGCGTATGGCAACACTTGGCGGCGCAGAAGCACTCGGTTTGGCAGATAAAATAGGTGCGATTAAGGTCGGACTCCAAGCAGACTTAATTCAAGTCCAACTCCAAGAACCGCACCTGAATCCACTTTACAATGTCATCTCGCATCTCGTTTACGCAGCGGATGCCCAAGATGTCGATACCGTTATTGTGAATGGGCAAATTCTCATGCACAAACGCGAGATGCTCACGGTTGACTCCAATAAAATTCGCCGTGAAGTTACCTACCTTGCCGAGAAGATTAAAGCTGAGTTTCGCCCCTCTAATTAATAAATTGAGGCTGCTTTGGGTCTAACTCAGAGCAGTCTTGCATTGCTATCTTTAATATAAAAGTTTGTATACTTTATCTTTAAGTATATAAATATATAATTTTTTGAAGAATTCATATAATCTTCTATTATTGTGATAAAGATCACAGAAATATGTAACTATAATCACTAACCATTACTGTTTCATATCAACCAGTAGAGAACAAAAATGTTCCACACTGGAGGTAACAAATTCCTCTCTACACCCTAATCAACATGATTCGCTCACTCGTTGAATCTGCTTTCCAAACTGGGTATCTTAGTGTTGAATCTGAGGGTCTACTCTATCAAGTGCTAGCTACTAAGTGCTATCAGTTAGAGGATTTGACAGAACTTGCCGCTCTTTATGATGCAGTTAGTGCAGGTCAAATTAAACGAGAAGCATCCTCACAATTACCAATAGAATTTCTTGCACAGTACAAATCTTCTAAATAATGCTGCGATACGTGGTTTTGTGGCTGCATTAGACAACTTGAAGAAATACAGTAGTATTCAGAATTCAGGAGTCACAAGACAGGAAACAGAAGGTAGAAGGCAGAAGGACGACAGTTGCTCCACTTGGAGAGACCCCAAGACCCTTACGGGTGATGCTCGTTCGCTCTTAGCGTCTCACGCCACTTGCTTAACTTGGAGAAACCCCTGCGTACCCGTCAGTGGCTCCCCTTGGGAGAGGACTCGCGCTTCGCTGCGCTAACAGCACTTTGCTCTCAACGGAAACCGCCTTCGCGCCAGCGTCTCCCCTTTGGGAGAAGACAGCAAGTGCTTCACCGCACTGTCTCCAGAAGGTAGAAGTTGTTATTCTTCGCCTTGTCCCCCTCATCTCCCCTATCTCCCTCATTCTCCTCAACTCTATTGAGCGCAGGCGATCGCCTAACATCAAGCAAAAAACCTCAAATCAAAACTCTTGTGGTGTTGTTGTTGAAAACCATGAAGCTCGGCAAGAGAATGAGTTAAGATCAAGTACATACGAGGTAAAAGTAAAGCCGAGTCCCCAGACTTCCCAGTAATGCCAATGATTACAAGTAGGCAATTTACACAACCGCAATCACCTCTTGTTTTGGAGTATTTTTTATTACATAATGGTAGGAAAGACTCACCAGCACCTATTAACCTGTTAGAAGAACTCCCGAATTGTGTGACTTCTATGAGGTAGATATTTGCTGAATCACCCTGAAAGAGATAGAGTTCAACTGGTGCAGTAACTACTGGTTTATGACCAAAAATTTTCCTAGAACTTACAATTATAAGCAGGTCTTTGGGTGAGGTCAATAGACGCACTAATTCTGAACCAGGAAACAGACATCTTAAAAGGTGTTATCTTATGGGGTAAAACCCAGATTTCGACAGGTTTAACTACGTTGTTTAAAAAGGCAGAAGCAGTACATGCTACACCGCAAGATTTATCAACTGTGTTGCGATGGGCGGGAGGTATGTGTATTCTTGCGGGACCAGCAACGCTGGATAGAACGCGCCCGCATCCTCGATATAGAGGGAGATTTAGTGACTCTACGCTATGAAACAGAAGAGGAAGACGAAATTTGTTCTTGGGAGGAGATGGTTCGCCTCGAAAGCATCGGCGCTGTAACCCAAAAATTAGCCTCAGTGCCACGCGGCAATGTAGAACCTCTCCTGACTGAAGATTGTCCGGAAGCTGAGCGCATCCGCAACCATTATCCAGACTCAAATCCTGAATAATTAAATGTTTAGTCCTGAGTAATACATTTTTACTCAGGACTCATTATTTAATAAGCGTTCAAAAGCAGGACAGTAACCCTCAAGAGTCACTTTGAAGTTATACAACGGTGAAGCGGGATTCCAACATCTTTGCCCTCTTTGGTGTCGGCAGTTACCGCAGCAGTCTATATCAGATAAGGTATAGCGATCGCTGCTTTGGTTGAGCAGTTCTCGTTGAGACAACCCCCGCAATACTAGTTCTTCACCCTGCCAACGGGCTTCTATTAAGCCTGTATCGGCAAATTGCCGCCAGCGGTTATCAGCAGTAATCGCATCTGGGAGGGTAATTGTGATTACCGTTCCCAACTCTGTTAATTCACCTTCATAATTCGTCTCTGGTGCTGCTGGTTGCAAAAATGTATCGCCAATGGGCAATTCTACTAAGATGCCAGCAGATGGAGAATGGACGTGGTAGCGGTTTTGTAACTCTTCTAAGCTAGTTAGGTCTGCTAAATAAGTGGGGGAACCGTGAACAAAAACGACGTGCTGGGGTCGCAAATTATGAATTAACTGGGTAGTACCAGGCCCATCACTATGTTGAGCGAGAAGATAGCTTTCGATAGTTGTGGGTGTGAAATATTTTTTATTAACTTTTATATCAATTTTTTCTGGCAGAAGAATCAGCCAAGGGCCTGTGTTGGGTTGGCAGTATTTTGCCAAATCTGATGTTGAGTCGGTGAGAACAATACAAGGAGAATTGCCGACGGTAGCGCGATGTTCTGGCTGCAAACGACGTACTCGCGGACGCACTCGTTCATCCCAAAATAAGGGTTGATGGCGGGCGAAGTTCTGTACTGATGGAGGTAGGTGGGGTAGTAGTTCCAAGTAAGCATCGCAGCCAGTGGCAACTGCACCATCAACCCAAATATCTAAATCCCTACCAGTGAAATGGTGATGACTGCGTAAAAGCATCAGCAGTTCTTGTCCCAGACCTAAAGCGGGTGTGGGGAGTAGTACAGAACAATTGTCCGCGATCGCTCGATTAATACGCTCGGCTAGTTGATTTTCTTGGTTACGGCGGTGGGGATGGCGAGATGTGCCATAAGTGCCTTCGATAATCAGCACGTTTAAATTCAGTCCCCGCAATTCTTCTAAGCGTAGACCTTCTACCAGCCGCGAGTTCGACAAGAAAAAGTCTCCTGTATACAGTAGCTTGTAAGAGCGCTGCTCGGTAGTATACGTAAGTAAAACCGCTACTGCTCCTGGTAAGTGTCCTGCGGGAAATAACTCTACGACTAAACCCTCTTGCAGTTCAACAGGCGATCGCAGCGGCAAGGCATGACAAAATTGCGGAATTTCCTTAGTATCTTGGCCTAGCCAATTCAACGGCAGTAACTTACTAGTTACCTCACTAGCATAAATAGGTAAAAGAGGAAAAGCTTCATGTAGTGATAGCAAACCTCTCGCATGATCTGGGTGGGCGTGACTGATTAAAACAAAATCTGCTGGTAAGGGTGAATTACCTCGGCTTGCCGATTTAGCCAGCGTGTTTAGCAATAATGAACTATCTCCCAAACCACAGTCTAATAAAATGCGGTTTGGCCCCATCCGCACCAACAAACACACGCCTTCATCGTTATGCTGAACACTATAGGGTAAACATTCTAATTCGCTAGAGGCTTCCCCAGCATCAATACGAGAGGATGACGACAGATTATCCCTCATGCTCTCCTCCCCTCCAACCTCATCGACATTGACATATCCCAAAAGCCAACAATTACGTGGATTTTGCTTTTGTGACCTAAGGCTAAGTTTCGTAGTGCGCCTCTACACCCTGAGAATGCAGATTTTTGATTGGGGAGGACACCTTTACTGAACCCGCACCGATTCGGTAAAATTGCGTAACGAAAAGCCCTCAAGCTAAGGGATATAGGAACTTGCCTCTTTTCTTTGTGCCATTCCGAAGTTCTGAGCAGAGGAAGCCGCGCAAAAGACTTGTTTCAATGTGCAGAGCCATTGCCGTGATAGTTCTGTGAATCATAAAATCCATTTTTCGTCCCAAAAAATAGGCACGAAACAGTGAATATAACTGTTAACCCAACTAAAATTAGCTTTACATCCATGTTATTTGCTGCCCTTTACTAAAGACTTTCCTATATTAATAGGCCGCTTCCACTAGCACGCGGAATCACCAGAAAATCTTTACTATGTTTATGTTGATTGCACAATAGGTAATTTTACCACATTAAGTTCAGATTGTAGAACTTTTTGGCTAACCTGTCTATTCACGTAACACCGCTTAATAAATTTATTGGGATGAGGGATGGAGGGACGCAATGACGCGGAGATGGGGAATGACGGAGATGAGGGAAACGAGGGGGACACGGGGATAAAAAGAATAATAATTGACAACTAACTCCTAGGCTGGAGTTGGTAAACTAACTTTCAAGCGCTTAAACATAGCTTCTCTTGCTTGCATTGCCAGAGTATCATCCAACGGTTGTAGTGCGATCGCCTGCTGATATTTCAACCGTAATGCTGTTTGAATTAACCAATCTGCGACAAAGGGATTTTTAGGTAATAAAGGACCGTGGGAATAAGTAGCTATAGCATTCTGATAAAATGCTCCCTCTGTCCCATCTTCGCCATTATTGCCCAAGCCGTAAACGACTCGCCCCAAGGCTTCTACTTTCCCCAGTTTGGTACGTCCGCCGTGATTTTCAAAGCCAACTAAATAGGGTTTGCTCCCAATCATTTCTTCTAAATCTCGCGCCAGACGAGAGGCTGTCACTTCAATGACCAAGTTACCAATACAGCGTTTAGTATTTTCCCCAGGATGTACAGAAACTAAATCGAGTATTCCTAAACCTTCAATACGCTGTCCCAATCCTGGTTCATAATAGTGTCCCAGTAGTTGGGGTGAACCACAGGTAAAGACTCCTGGCGTACCATTTTCGATTTTCTCACGCATAGCATCCGCTTTCGCACCCTGCAAGTCGCGCATGACAATTTCTTGCTGGCGGTCTTGTGCGCCACCACCAACAATTACATCTACAGATTTAATATCTGCTGCTGTAGCGTCTCGATCCAAAGGTAATACTTTGACACTGTATCCTCGCCACTGAGCGCGACGTTCTATAGTAATTACATTACCGCGATCGCCGTATGTACTCATCAGCGTCGGATATAGCCAACCGATTGTTAATTCTTGCATAAGTAGGTCGGTGTGAATATTTATCGTTGAGACAAGGCAGAAGGCAGAGGGCAGAAGGCAGAAGGCAGAGGGCAGAAGGCAGAAGGAAAGAAAGTTTTTTCATCAACCTTGGTGTACGCAGTTCATGACGGCTACTTAATTGGTAATTCGTAATTAGATTAGGAATGGGGAAAAATTGCTTTATTCCCTACTCCCTACTCCCCATTCCCTTAAAGGATTTTACGACCAGTTAGAACTTCTCGCACTTCTAGCATGGCTGAATAGGTAGGTAGAATGTGCAAGGTTTCATGTTCTGGTGTATGTTCTAATGCAGTAGCGATCGCTTGTCGCAAATCTTCTTCGACTATTAAATTTAAGTTGCTTTGGGTGGATTTTTCACTATAGCGCAGACGCAGTGCCATATCATAAACGCGATCGCCGCTGACTACTAAAGTTCCTCCCCGTTCGACTAATTTCTCGGTATCGACATCCCAAATCCAGGATACATCAGTGCCATCAGGTGTGCGATCGTTCAACACCATCAAGGTTGTTGTGTCAGTACTTTGATTCACTACCCTAATTGTTTCATTAGTCCCCACAGGATTTTTTGATAATAGAATCCGCACTCGTTTACCGCCAATTACCAAATCTTCTGCACGACCAAAAGCAGCTTGGAAATTATTAATAGTATCTCTAATTATTGCTTCATCAATTCCTAAATCTTGAGCAGCGGTGACGGCAGCTAAAGTATTATATTTATTGTACAAACCAACGAGAATTTGTTGCCATTCACTACTTTCTAATGTCGGTTGACTTTTACTAAAGCCGCAGCTAGGACAAGTAAAATCTCCTAAATGAGATAGGTAAACACCTTTGTAATCTAAAGAATGTCCGCATCTAGGACAATAGATCGAATCGACGGCGTGAGGAATCGCTTCTAGATATTGTTCTGGTTCATTCAAGCCAAAGAATAACACCCGTTGGGGTAACTGCTGACCGAGATAAGATAAAGTCGGGTCGTCAGCATTGGGAATTACCACTGTTTCAGATGGGAGGGTAGAGATTACCTTTGTCCACCGCTTACTAATTGTGTCTACTTCCCCGTACCTATCGAGTTGGTCGCGGAATAAATTTAAACAGAGGATGATTCGCGGCTGGAGTGGTGTCAATACCTTCGGTACAATATTCTCATCGACTTCCAAAATGGCGTAATCAACATCCAGTGTTCCCACCAAATTGGTGCTTTCTAATAAAGCTGTCATTAAGCCATTTTCCAGATTTGCACCTGTAGAATTATGCGCTATGCGGTAGCCTTTGCGTTCTAGTATCGTTTTTAAAAGCAGCGAGGTAGTGGTTTTGCCATTAGTACCAGCAATTAAAATTACCCCGTTTTTCACTTGCTGACTCAATAATTGTAAGAGTCGAGGTTCGATGCGACGGGCAATTAAGCCTGGTAATACACTAGCAGCACCTAGACGCAGCGATCGCACTATAAAAGTAACAGTTTTTGCTACGGACACCGCGAAACCGAGTCGCAGCCTATCTATAAGTTTTATTTTATTTCCCACATCCATACCCTAACCTGCTGGCGGTTGCTAAAGGATAGCCTTAATTTGCAAATTTAATCTAGTGAGTTTAGCGAATCCTGACTCAAAACGCCAGTCATTAAAAATGAGGTTATAAGAGGATTACTGCAATTTTAGCTGGGGGGTTTATACTCTTGCCAGTGGTTAAGCGTAAGTCACTTTCGTAGTTTGAGTTAAACAATTTAACAATTAACAGCAGCGATCGCCAGACTAAGTACAGATATGAGTTATAAGTTATGAGTTATCATTTATGAGTTTTATTTCTAACTCCCCACTCCTAACTTCATTACCTGTACTGAATCGTGAATCTACGCCGCCTGATTCCAATTTTTGATGATTCTGTTTCTAGCTGGGCATTAGAAGCGCGGTTGCTGCGCTGGTTAACATTGATTTGGCTGTTCGTCGGGTTAATCGTGCTGTTTTCAGCATCCTATGTTGTGGCTGATGTGCGTCAAGGTGATGGACTGTACTACTTTAAGCGCCAAATCATTTGGGTCTTAGTTTCCTTAATCGGATTCAACATCATAGTTAATCTCCCCTTGCGAAAAATTTTGGGAATATCCCATTGGTTTTTAGCACTGTTTTTAGTGTTAATTTTCGTCACCCTGATACCAGGATTGGGTAAAAAGGCTTTTGACGCGGCACGCTGGATAGCTATCGGCCCTATCCCCATTCAACCTTCCGAATTGATTAAACCTTTTTTGGTGTTGCAAAGTGCCCGACTATTTGGACAGTGGGAACGGCTGACTTGGCGAGTCCGCTTCACTTGGCTGGGTATTTTCTGTTTGGTACTGATCGGAATTCTCGCCCAACCTAACTTGAGTACAACAGCACTGTGCGGCATGACCATTTGGCTAATTGCCCTAGCCGCTGGCTTACCTTACAAATACTTGGGAGGAACAGCAGTCGGTGGAGTACTACTAGCCTTACTCAGTATCAGCATCAAAGAGTATCAGCGCAAGCGGGTGATGTCATTCTTGAATCCTTGGGCGGACGCTACGGGAGATGGCTACCAATTGGTACAAAGTTTGCTAGCAGTAGGTTCTGGTAAAACTTGGGGGGCTGGATTTGGGCTTTCTCAACAAAAACTGTTTTATTTACCAATTCAAGACACCGATTTTATTTTTGCAGTGTTTGCCGAAGAGTTTGGTTTTGTTGGCAGTATGGTGTTGTTGGTACTCTTAGCTATATTCGCTACCCTAGGGTTAATCGTGGCACTGAAAGCTAAAAATCCCATAAATCGACTGATAGCGATCGGTGTGACAATTTTGATGGTAGGACAATCATTGTTGCATATTGGTGTTGCTACAGGTTCCCTACCAACTACAGGCTTACCCTTACCCATGTTTAGTTATGGTGGTAATTCCATGATTGCCAGCTTGGTAGCTGCTGGCTTGCTGATTCGGGTAGCCCGCGAAAGTAGTGAAGCTGAGATAGTACCTTTGCACAGACCCCAAGATGAGAATAAGCGTCAGCGCCGAATGTTTCAGAGAACTAAAGTGTGAAAGCTTATTTCCTTAGTATAACTACGGTTCTAACCATAGAAGGAGTAATTCAAATTAACCAAATTGCTATTATTATTGCATAACAAACGTTACTGGATGGGCGTTGTGCCGCTGTGGCCCATTGTCGTGTATTGAAGGAGAGCGACCGTCATATACACGGACAGTAAAAATATTACCAGCAATGGCGTGGAGTTTTTGTCGCTTCCTCCACTTGGTTACTACGAAGGTAAGGCTAAACCCTTTATCAGAGCGGTCTGGACTAGTAAACATCTGGTATATCTTAGAGAAAGTTGCTATAGCATTCAAACTGTCTTAGTTACACTAGCTGAACTGAGGCAGTTTGATTATTGGGGTTAATTTTGATTACTCATCATTCATCACTCAGCACTTTCAAGTATTGCTGTGGAGGTTGCTTTAAAAAGTCAGACGGGATTCAGCAAGATCGCGGATTAGAGTCGTTTTAGAGCCAATATAGCCATATAAGGCACAAACATCCTCTCCGCTGAGGAGAATCTTGCTGGCGATTTGTTGCAAGAGTACTTTAATTAACCCTGTATCTGTAAGAGAAAGCAACTCAAAATTTGGGGTTTCTTCAACGATAGTCCAGGTCAACCGTAGCAACGAAGAGTCAGTAACCATTGCCCACCCCTTCTTCAGATAAATTTAATGTTTTCTTTAGATTCTATTGATAGTACTATTTTATTTGTGCTTTTTAGAAAAAAGTTTAATATTTTATTTAGATTTACTTAATACTCCTAAATTCTCGAAATTTGTGTAGAGAAACTGTGATACTGCTGTAAGTAGCTAATCAGGAAGTCTTGGCTACCCATGAATGTCTCTCTACACCATTTTCACGATAGTGCTAAGAGCAGTTAAGTCATGAGTGGGTCTGAAACCACCACTAAACAAACTGAGATTGGATGAGTTATACTCAAGAACCCATTTACTTTTCTGGTTCAATTCAGCCGCATGGCATTCTTCTACTGCTCTCGCACCCAGAATTAAGAGTTTTGCAAGTAAGTGCCAATACTTCAGATTACCTAGGCAAAGAACCTCAAACGTTGTTAGGTCAATCTCTGCATACGCTCCTCAATACCCAGCTGGTTGAAGCTATTCAGCAAGATTTGCAGGAAGGTGACAGCGTAACTTCCCTAAAACTGACAATTTGCACTTCAGCAGGCGATCGCTCCTTTAATGGCACAGTTCACTCGACTGAAGAAGGTATTATTTTAGAGTTAGAACCAACGATCGCTCTGACACAGGAGAGTTTCTTTAATATCCATGCGTGGGTAAAACGGGCGATCGCTAAACTCAAACAACTATCCAACAGTCGTGAATTTCTTGAGTTAGCAGTACAAAATATTCGTCAACTCACCGACTTCGATCGAGTTATAGTTTATCAGTTTGACCAGCAGGGAACAGGTGTGGCGATCGCAGAAGCCAAGCAGGATGACTTGTCACCCTACCTAGGATTGCACTATCCTGCCACAGATATTCCTAAACCAGTCAGGGAGTTATACAAACGCGGATTGCTGCAATTCGTTCCGAATGTGACAGCTCCATCAGTTGAGTTAGTTCCGGGTTTTAACCCGGTAACACAACAACCACTCGACCTCAGCTTGGTAGCACTGAGGAGCGTTAACCCTGGCTGTGTTACCTACTATCAAAACATCGGCGTAGCAGCCATTTTGGTCATCTCATTGGTTCACAAACAAAAACTTTGGGGATTAATTACCTGCCATCATCAAACACCGAAATTTATTTCTTCTCAAGTCCGGGAAGCTTGCGAGCTGTTGGGGCAATTCATCGCCTCAGAATTAGTGAATGCAGATGAGTTAGTCTGCATCAAGCAAGAGTTAGAGCGCAGCAACCAAGAGCTTGATTTCTTTGCCTATGCCGCTTCTCACGACCTCAAGGAACCCTTGCGAGGCATTCATAATTACTCGAACTTGTTGTTGAAAGGCTATAAAGAGTTGCTAGATGACATCGGCAAAGCTCGCCTGCAAACCTTAGTTCGTCTGACTCATCGCATGGAATCGCTCATTGATGCCCTGCTCAAGTTTTCGCGCCTGGGACAAGCAGAACTGCATCTTGTGTCTACAGACCTTAACCAATTAGTGAATCAGATGCTTGAAGATTTGCTCGTCAGCCATCAAGACGAGCAACCTAAAATTTACATTCCGCGTCCGTTACCTACAGTTAGCTGTGACCCCATACTCATATCAGAGGTGTTCACAAACTTGCTCAGCAATGCTTTGAAGTATAACGACAAAGCAGAACCGTGGATTGAAATTGGCTATCTGGATAAACAAGGGAATCAGGCTAGATTCTTCCCCGATTCCCAATCTCCAATTACCTGCTACTTAAGGGATAACGGTATTGGCATTCGAGAACGACATCAACAAATCATCTTCCGTTTGTTTAAACGATTACACGAGCAAAACCTGTATGGTGGCGGCACAGGAGTAGGACTAACAATTGCCAAGAAGATTATCGAGCGTCACGGCGGACGAATTTGGGTAGAGTCTACCCTAGGTACTGGCTCGACGTTTTACTTTACTCTGATGCAGGCGATCGCGTAATCCAATGTAAAAGGGATTGGGTAAAAAGCAGAAAAATGATGGAAGAGGCTTTAACTGCCTTTAGTCCCATACTTACTATTCTTAACATTTTGTAATTTATTGCAATATATCGTAATATTAATTTCAATAATAACCTGTTTTTAATAACGCAAATGGCAACAAAATCTTACGAACCTCTGTTAATTGCTGAGGATAGTGATGAAGACTTTGAGATACTGCAACTGCTGATGCAGCAAATGCAGGTTCAGAATCCCATCTATCGCTTTACAAACGGCGATAAGGTTTTAGATTTTCTTTATCAAGAAGGGGACTATGACAGGCAATTTGATACGCCTCGCCCCTCGGTAATTCTGCTCGACCTCAACTTACCTGGCACTGATGGTCGCGATGTGCTAGAGCAACTCAAGCAAGACCAGAATCTTAAAGAAATCCCGATTGTGGTTTTTACGACTTCCAAAAATCCTAGAGATATTGAATTCTGTTATCGAAAAGGGGCAAATGGCTATATGATCAAGCCCATAGACTCTAGTGAATTAGAAAAAACGGTTCAGGCATTTGTAGACTATTGGCTAGCAGCTAACATTTCACCCCATTTAAAAAAGCATAAAGTGGGAATTGAGGAATGAAAAATTAACTTGTTTAGTCAAACCCCCATTTGATTTCATCACACAAACAAAAGACGAAAATGTCTTTCCCTTACACCCTTACACCCATTTCCCCAGTAGAGATACAAAACCTGAAATCCCAATAAACAGTAAATTTCACGTATTTTATTTAAAGAATTCGGTATCATAAATATCAAAAGTACAACCTGGATGACTAACATCAGGTCATTTCTCAAGTGAGCTTGCTAGATTTACTATGTCGGTGAAAGTTTCTTAATAACTCTGAAATTTTTAGCTTTTTTAATGTAAAAATATCCTCCCTTTTTTCATGTCAGATATCTGGACACTACTGATTGCAGATGATTGTGCAGAGGATCGAGAAGTTTATCGTGAATATCTTTTAAGCGATCCTCACCAGTCCTACCAGATTTTGGAAGCCGCCTCTGCTGAGGTTGGACTAGCGCTCTGCCAGAAAAAGCGTTGCGATGCGATTTTGCTAGATTTTTGCTTGCCTGATATGAGCGGGCTGGAGTTTTTGGATGAACTTAAACAGCAGCAATTGAAACTGCCGCTCCCTGTGATTATGTTAACCGGACAAGGTGATGAACGCGTTGCAGTACAAGCAATCAAACGGGGTGCGCTGGATTATTTAGTTAAGCAACATCTACAACCAGATGTATTGCAACTGACCGTCCGCAATGTCATCCAGCAGTCACAAGAGCAAAATCGGTTCGCTAAGACGCAGGAACGGCAGCAGTTGACGACAACAGCGACCGCCATTCACCAAGACCTCCAGGTTACCCAAGCTCTTGTAGCTTTGGAAAAAGAAAAGCAACTCAATGTCCTCAAATCTCAGTTAATAGCAACGATTTCTCACGAATATCGAACTCCTCTGACGGCTATTTTAGGGGCGGCATCAACACTGAAGCAACACAGCGACAAGTTAAGTCAAGCTAGACAACAACGGTTCTTGCAGATTATTGAGGACAAAGCAAGACAAATGGCTCAAATGGTAGATGACCTACTGGTAATTGAGACACTGGAATTCGGCAAAGCAGAATTTAGATCTGTGCCGTTCGAGTTGCTGCGATTTTTCTCTGACATTATTGAAGAGCAGCGTCAATTCATTAGCGATGACCATGAATTGACGTTCAAGATTACCGGAAACACCAAGGGGTTCTGGGGCGATCGCAAACTTTTGCGACAAATTACGATCAACTTACTATCGAACGCAATTAAATATTCTCCAGATGGTGGCCACATCGAAGTTCACTTGATGGGGAACGATTCGCACATCATCTTTGATGTCAAAGATGAGGGAATCGGGATACCCGTTGAGGATCGAGAATGCTTATTTCAATCGTTCAGTCGTGGGAGTAATGTCGGCATTATTCCCGGACTCGGTTTGGGATTAGCAATTGTAAAAGCTTGTGTCGAGTTACACAGTGGCGAGATTACTTTAGAAAGTCAAGCAGATATAGGAACAAAGGTAACTGTCAGCTTACCCAAGCGATCGGTCTGAAAACTGTTTTTGAGTTAAGTATTACAGTAAGTAGTAAGAGCTAATTTGTAAACTAGAGTAAAGTTTTTGTCTCGTAAGGGTTTCAGGAATTTGGGCGAATCAAGCGTTTATTCTCTGAAAGTCATGCCCAGCAATAAATTGGGTATCCTTAAGATTTTCTTTATGAATCAGATCCAAGTATTCTTAAACCAGATAGAGACATTGCAATGCAGCCTCATTGGGTAAAGAAATATGTAAAAGATTAAAAGAAAATATAAAGAACAGCTAAACTTAGATTATTCTTCAGATTTTGTTAATAATTCTTTAAATACGTTCCTGGTTAATACTTTCGCGGGTAGCAATACCCGCGAAATTCCTATGACTTGTTCGCTTTAATCACAATAATTCTCAGAAAACTTTATGTCTATTATTCCGGGTACACTCGTCAAACTCCCCAATGGTCGTAACGGTATCGTTATTCCTTCTCCCTGGTGGCAACCTGGTCGTGTGTTAGTAAAGATGCCCCGTGGTAAGAAGAGATGGTTCAGAGTAGATGAGTGTACTCCCATCTTCTCAAACTAAAGATCCTACGATACGGATGCTTCGCACACCCATGTCGGACGCGTTAAGCCTCAGACTCATAAAAAGCTGATTTTTATGTAAAAAAATATGTAGAAAATTAAAACAAACATAAAGAACAGCTAAACTTTGATTATTCTTTATATTTTTTTAATATTTACTTGGATACGCTCCCAATCAATACTTTCGCGGGTAGCAATACCCGCGAAATTCCTATGACTTGTTCTCTTTGATAACAACATTCTCCAAAAATTCTATGTCTAGTATTTCAAATACACTCATCAAGCTTCCTAACACTCATAACGCTATCGTTATTCCTTCTCCTTGGTGGCAACCTGGTGGTGTGTTAGGGAAGATACGACGTAGCAAAAAGCGATGCTTCAAGGTCAAGGAGTGTACTTTGATCCGCTCAAACTGTTGACCGTAACTAAGCTACATGCAAAACTTGTCTTCCTCTATCGGTATCTGATTGCAGGCTTTAGCCACTCAATGACGCGCTCATTGTTAGTTGCCATAGCATTTTAGATAATCCGCGAATACCCAACCTTGATATTGTTGTGTAGAAATATCAGCCCACTTTCCATCCTGTGACCAACCATGAAGTTGAATCACTGCTCCTTTAGGTAAGGTGGCAATAATTTTAGCACGAGTACTATTGTTATCTCGAACATTGATAGATGTAGCTGTTACTTCCCAGTATTCACAAGCTTCTGATTCTGCTAATGCTGGTAGGTCGCAACTTATATATCCAGTAACTGAACTTGCCATCAAAACTGCTAATGTTAGAAATCTCTTATTGAACAATTTCAACATAATTCTCTCCTTAGTTTAGTTGCAGATATAAACTCAAACGCAGCTATTCCAAATCTTCTAACAAGTTTAGAAGCTGGCTTTGAATTGAACGCCAAGCAAGTGCGATAGATTTAGCCCAGTTCTCTTTTAGTAGTGCATTTATATCACTATCAGCGATCGCTTTCACAGAGTATCTGCTAGTTGTATCATTCCTGCTAAATTACGGGCAGCTAAAGCGTTAGCAGTAATTTGAAAGGGAAGAATGCCCTCCCTTCCAAATTAGAATCAAGTAGGTAATGCGGCAAGTGGAACCAGGTTGCCATCGGTAGTCAATCCCAACCACATGGTCTGTCGCGGTCGAATACATTGACCTGTTATGGCACATTGTTCTTCTTGTTGAGCGATCGCTGCAAAAGTAGCTCGAATATCCGACAGAGAAAGGTGCGGAGTGTGAGAGGATGATTCTTTACGAGAGAGGGCATTTTGTTGCTCAACGTATTGCCAGAGCAGGTTTCGTATTAGTGCTTGATACCCTTGCTCTTTTGCAATCTCACGCAATCGTTCTTTTAACTCTGCTTCCAGTCGGATACTCGTTACCTGCATTTCCGTAATGGAACTTTGTTTACGTGTATCCATATCTGGTCTACCTGAATTAAATAAAAAGGTGGACAATTTAATGCTACAAATGTAGTATATAAATATTGTAATATAAGTACTACAAAATTTCCATGATACGCCTTCTCTCCTCGACCTTACGCAGCACAATGCCATGCCAACTCCATCCGAGTTTAGGTAGAGAATCTGTGCTGTTCGCGTTTGAGGGTGCGTATCGTTTTGTCGGCATTAAATCAGCCAGCGAGAGCAAGTTTACAGCTATTGCTGGATGGCTCAATCCAGATCGATCGGTAAGAGCGGGAGGTGCAGGGCGAACCTGACACCAATATAGGGCAAACAGTGTATCCCCAAACCCCCGCTCCTGGCTATCAGAAGCGGGGATTATTTTTTGAGGAGTGGATTATTATGCCAGCGCAACAACAAAGTCAGCAACCACACATACTGCAAAACCAAGTAGTTGTCTTCTCCAAGAACTATCTTCCCCTGGCAAGGATCAACCTGAAACGGGCGATCGTGCTACTGGTTACGGGTCAGGCCGAATCACTGGAGTTTGGCAGTACGAAACTATGGAAAGTGCGCTCTCCTAGCGTCGTACTAGAGATTCCCGAACACATTCGTTTGACCAACGGCAATCCTGAGCGGCATTGGAAAGTTCCGGCTGTGAGAAGTCGAGAAGTATTTCGCCGCGATAACCACACCTGTCAGTACTGTGGTAACACCAAACGCCTGACGATCGATCACGTCATTCCCCGTTCTAAAGGTGGAACTCACACTTGGGACAATGTGGTGACAGCTTGCGAGAAGTGTAATTCCACCAAAAGCGATCGCTTGTTACACGAAATCGCTATGACGCTCAAGAGTAAACCCAAGGCTCCGATTCACCCTGCTGTTGCCTTTGCAGAGCAGTTCTGGAAAGGGCAGGACAGTGAGTAACGAGTATTGAGTGCTGAGTTTCGAGTGAGTATCTTCACTCAGCACTAACGCCAACAAAACGATTGGAGAGAAGCAGATGTTGAAACTAAATTACACCGAGGTTGGACTGTACATGGAGCGGGTGATGACTTCGCTGGAAATGCTAATCGCCCAACGAGTCATTTTAGCAATGCGTCTGGGGCAAACCCTCCATGTCGAACCCGGTCGTGCTTCCTTCTTGCTGCCTGCGGACATCCCCGAACTGGCGCATCTAGAAGCAGCACTGTGGCAGGAATCCAATTCAAAGGTTTCTGTAATGCCAGTAGATGACGAGTTTGTAGAAGTCAGCTTGTGGGGTAGCTGGATTGCTGACAGTGCCGAAGCTCATGAAGGGATGTTTCTTACTATGATGAGCGCTCGCGCAGAGTTTTTTGTCTACAAGCTATGGAACGAGAGCCAATTACACATCTCCTCATTGGCATAACCGCTAAACCTCAGACACAGAGGGCAATACAACCACTAACTAACAATTGCCCTCTCACTTCCCGAAAAAATTTGTAGTATCCCCTTGACACTATGTATTACATGTATTATAAATGTAGTATCAACACGAAAGCCTCTCCAAGAGGCAAAACCAAAACCTCCCAGAACCTTGACAACTGCATAGATATCACTTTTTGGGGCCGCGATTGGCGTTCGACTGCTCCGAAACCAACAAACGGACGGTTGCAGGAGTCGGGTTCAATTCCCGACGGCTCCACTTGTCTTGACTTTGATTAAAGTTGCGATCGCCTCAATCAGAGCATCGCAACCATTCAAACTTGGGTCTGTAGCTCTAATGGTAGAGATCCCGGATCTCACTTGTGCCCTGACAGAAAAAGCTTACATACTAGCTCAATAGTAGAGCAATCGTCTCTAAAACGATAAGTTGCAGGTGCGATTCCTGCGTGTGTCACCACAGCTTTTTCAACTTGCACGAGGTGTGAGTGCAACTCTCACAGGGAGGGTATCGGTTCAATTCCGATCAGATCCATTAATAATTCGGGCGTTGCATAACAATGGGATGAATTGGGGTAAGCAGGGGATGCAGGGGAAGCAGGGGGAGAATTTTAGAAGTTGCTAAATCATCCCGCAACTATGCAACGCCATAATTCGTAATTCGTAATTCGTAATTCGTAATTAAAAAAAGAGGTGATTGTGATGGTTCATATTCGATTTGAAGGACGTTCTGTTGATGTTGTAGAAACACAACTGGGAATTACAACAGGTATGAATGATGTAACAGTAAAGGAACGCGTTGCTCGGCATTTAGATGTGAATAGCGATCGCCTCTCTGCTTACATAGTAGATCGCCGTCCTAGTGGCGATTTGATCGTTCGACCTGAAGCTGTTTATGGTTAAAGTGCTTAATCATCCGTGCCCTAACACAAGAAGCATACATACACATTGATAACGGCCCTAAGGTAGCAAAATTCGAGCGATCGAGCTAGCGAAGCATGATTTCTAAGTCTCTCGCAGATTTAGCGTGTATGCCCACTGCCAATATTTTGGTAAGAGCGACCGTGTTGTAAAAAGCTTCTTGAACTTGCACGGAGTATTTTAAGATTTTATTCCGCGCCCTAACTTGTAAAGCCTACACACTATCCGGTAACGGATATGCAGGTTCAATTCCTGTCGCTCCCTTTGATGGGAGCGTAGCCAAAATGGTAAAGGCAATTGTGAAAACTGCTTTGCTAACTTGCGCGGAATTCCAATTACTTAAATCCGATTGATTTATAACATTAACTCAATCACTTATTTGGAGGTGAGTTCGATGATGTTTGCTAACTCATATGTAATTACAACTCAATCAGTAAAACTATATTTAAACAACGTGAGATATGAGCGAACATCGTTTGAGCGAAATTGTGATTGAACGTCCTCGCGGTGGGATGAAAATTAGCCTTAAAAAGCTGAAGGGTTTTAAAAAGCAATTGCACAAACTTACCGCGGAAGCAAGTCAGGACGGATTGTTAAATCCCTACTTGATTAAAGCTAGAAATAAGTCAAAGCATCTTTCAGATCATCTCGGCCCTCTGCGTAGGTTTTTGCGCTCAAAAGTCGGACAGCCTTGGAATGACGTTTATAGCGAACTGTGTCAACGATTAAAGACCAACACAATGGCAGGACAACATGTTCTCGATCATGTGTGGGATTACGTTGAGAGGTATGTGGAAATCATTGATAGTGAGCTTTACAGCAAGTCTTACCGATGGTATCGAATTCGGTTAGATGGAAGCTATCGCGATCGCTTCTATATTCATCCTCAAACTGGTATTCTTTGTGCAGTCCAGAAAGTGCCTCGAAAGCAAAAGCAAAAGCCAGAGCAAACGGATGTTGTCATCGTTGATAATTATCATCAATACCACAAGCTGAACGAAATTTGGTATCTCATTACCTTTGCAGATTTTCCACCGCAAACTGATTATGTGATGGATGTTTTCAAAGGTCTGATTCACCGTTCTGCTGCAATGTCTAAAGGTCAAAAAGTTTATGCTGCCAGTAAACAGCAGTGTAACAAAAAGGAAATTCGATTTATTTTAAATCAACTTTCTAAAAACTAAAATTTTCACTTCGTGCCCTAACAGAAAAAGCTTACATACTAGCCGAATTGGAACAGGCACTTGACTGAAGATCAAGCGATTACGGGTTCAAATCCCGTGTGTGAATCAACAGCTTTTCCAACTTGCACGAGGTGATTTTATTCATTTCAACTATGAGTTAACTGCAACTCTTGGAGGTTGCTATGTCTGTGAAAACCCTAGAAATTTTAGAACAACTCAAGTCTCTAACTCTCAATGAAACCACTCAATTGGTGAAGCAGATTGAAACAACCTTCAATGTTGATATTTCTAAACCTAAACTCGTTAGGATTGACAAACGAGATGAAGATGAGACTCAACCGCAGATTCAGACGGAGTTTGATGTCTTGTTGGTGTCGGTTCCAGCAGACAAAAAGATTGCTTTACTCAAGGTCATCCGGACGGTGACTGGACTGGGACTGAAAGAGGCAAAAGACTTTGTGGACTCCCTTCCTCAAGTGGTGCAGGCAGGATTAAATCAGGAAGCGGCTGAAATTCTCAAGCAGCAGCTAGAGGAGACAGGAGCCGTTGTTTCTCTGACTTAGTTCCGATGTTTATTTAAGAAATGGAGGTGAAAACGATGAAGAAGATTAATTCTTTCAACATCAAAGTGGATCGAGAGCCTGAATATTTCTGCTTTTGAACCATCTAGTAAACGTCGTCGTGGCTACCCATCTGAAAAAGCTGTTAAACGTGGCGATCGCTTTGTTCATGGCGACAAGGAACTACAAGAAAAGCTAGGTAACAATGACCTATGTCCTTGTGGTTCTGGTTGCTGCTTTCAAAAAGTGCTGTCGCAATAGCGGCAGATATGATGGCAGTTTACGCGGCTACTACTTTTAGAGAGTAAGAGCATCGATAATTTTTCCGCGCTCTTTCCCATTCCCCAATCCCCAATCCCTTTTACTTGGCAGTTGTTGCCGCGCCCCGATCGCAGAAGCTTACATAACTCTGCACAAGTTAAACAAAATGCTTCTACAACTTGCGCGGTGACTTTATCACCCCGCGTGCAACATCTGCCTCCTCATCCATCATAATTAGAGGAGGTTCCTATGAATACCGCAGAACGTGACCTGCGCTTGGAAATGCTCAACAGTTTGCTCACAACTCCTCACCGCAAGCTTGAGCAAGTCGCAGAAATTCACAAGTTAATTGTTGAACTCGATCCCATCTTCTACGGACACCTGGCAGTTTGGTATCAGCGTCATGGTGATGTTCGTGACCACAAGGAAGTGTTTGTTGCTCACTTGCTAACTAGCAATTTGAATGAACACCGAGATGCTGGATTTATCATGCTGCAAGAGTTTCCACCCTATCAGGTGGCTCGTGTGGTGGATTTCATGAAGCAGCAGCAAAATAAGCTGCCTCGTTCGGCTAGGACTGCGGTGCGGCGTTACCTGAAGGCACGGGAGAGCAATCCGGCTTTATTCGATCGCGCTGCGCTGCGGGGTCGCAAAGCAATGAAGCACTTGTATGCTTCGCTGCACATCAAGCCGAATGAGCGAGCAAATGCGATTCTGTTCCGCGATACTCCTCCAGAGGGTTCGTTAGCAGATATGCTAAAGCAGCTTGCTAAGGCAGAAAGTGCCGCAGAACAGGCACGGCTGATTGTAGAGTTCAAGATTCCATATACGATCGCAATTGGTGCTATCAAGCAACTCACACCAGTTGTCCTGGTGGCGTTAATCGACAGCATGACTCCTCAGGAAGCGATTAATAACCTCAAGTCTCTCCAGACCAGAGGTGCAATGGATCGCCCAGAAGTCAAGAAGCTGATTGATTCCAAGCTGGAGGAGGCTTCTAAAAGTGGGCGTGTCTCAGCATTCAAAGCACAGATTGCGTCAGACACAGCAGATTTCGACGCAGACACCGTTGCCCGACTGGAAAAAGTGACCAACGAGCAGGTGAAGCAGCGCGGTGCGATCGCTCGTCCAACTGCCTTACTGGTGGATAAGTCTGGTTCAATGGAAAATGCGATCGCAATTGGTAAGCAACTCGCTGCCCTAATATCTGGTATCACTCAGGCAGAACTGTTTGTCTACGCCTTCGACACCATTCCTTACACTGTTACGGCAAAGGGCAAGGAGTTGACTGACTGGGAGCGTGCTTTCCAGCACATCAACGCAGGCGGTGGTACTAGTATCGGCTGTGCATTGGAAGCAATGCGGAAGAAGAAGCAGGTAGTTGACCAGATTATTCTGGTGACGGATGAAGGTGAAAATGCAGCTCCTTACTTCGGTGAAGTCTACAAGAACTACTGCCGGGAGTTGGCGATAATGCCCAATGTGGTGATTGTCCGTGTGGGTACTCATTACAACTGGGTTGAGAGTCAACTGAAGCAGCAGCAAGCACCTATAGATACGTTTACTTTCGAGGGCGACTATTACAGCTTGCCAAATCTTGTTCCACTGCTAACGCGTCCCTCTCGTCTGGATTTGCTGATGGAGATTCTGGATATGCCATTGCCTGTGCGAGAGGATAAGTAGACTCTCAAGAAACACATTTTATAACCCTTACCCAGTAAAAATTTCGGGTTTTGAATTGGAATGTGTTTCTTTCATTTTTTGCGGGAGCGAAAAACGCGCCATTAATTAACTCTCAAGAAACACATTGCGTCGGGTCAGAAATGGGGGTAAGTTCTAAACCAAAAGCCTGAGCTTTTTTTTAAGGTTATTAACTACCCGCTCTCGATACCGTTGCTCATAAGCATCAACGTCAGGGTCAATAAATTAGACTTGTCCAAAATATTAACTTAGGAAAATAAAAATGGTAAAACGTTAAATTGACCATACTTTAAAAAATCAAATGATTGGTCTGCCAGAAGGTAAAGATATTGTTGATATAGAAGTAGGTACGCCTGGACCAACAGCCGATATAAACTTGTTCCGTAAGTCTCAGAAAAAATTTGATAAGTCGCAACCATTTTCAGGTGATAAGGCTTTTCAAGGAGGCAAAAATATCACTACTCCTCACAAAATGAAAGCGAAATGAGAATTAACTCAACAGCAAAAAGATGAAAACAAAGCTCTATTTAGTAATCGGATATTTATTGAGCATTTGATACGCTTACTCAAAATATTCTGCATAGCCTCACAAAGATTTCGCTGAAAGCTTGATACTTATGAACAAATTATTTTAACGGTTTGTGGTGAGTCAGCGCTGCGGGAGGGTTTCCCTCCGCAGGCGACTGCGAACCCGAAGGGATTATTTAGACTCAGGATTGGTAGTTTAATTTTCCCAACTTAGCTATTAGGAATAATAAGGAATTTTGAAAAACAAGGATTTAATTTTTATGCCTCTAAACTATAACTAACTATCTTAAACCCTTATAACTACGTTTTTACGAAGATATCAAAGCTTAGTCTCAAAGCTTTGAACAATCTGGCGCGAGGAGTTTTCGGACAAGTCTATTGATCGCCAGAAGTCCAAAGGCGATAAAAAATACGGGCGCTCTTTATGGGCAGCAGCAGTAATAGCTTTTGGAGGGTTAATCAAGATGTAGGATATGATGCTGGTAAAAAGATCAAAGGACGCTAGCGGTTTTTGACAGTAGATACCCTGGGGTTATTACTGCGAGTGTTGGTCAGCGCCGCTAGCGTGGACGAACGCTCAGGCGGTGAACAAGTACTTCAGAAGGTGAAACAGATGGGAAATCAGGTTTCACGCCTGAATACTATCTGGGTTGATGGTGGTTACGATGGCAATCCCTTCATGCACTGGGTGATGGATTTTTACCGATGGATTGTACAAGTTGTGCTGCGACCCCATGAACACAAGGGTTTTGTTTTATTGCCTAAACGTTGGGTGGTAGAAAGAACTTTGGGTTGGCTGACTGGCTGTCGGCGTTTGAACAAAGACTATGAACTATTAGCGCAAACCTCAGAGACTTTTATCTATCTTGCTATGATTCGCATCATGGTGAGGCGTTTGGCATAGATTTTTACCTCTCACAACTTTTCAAACACCCTTTTACACAAAGCGATCGCCTCTTTCAGCCAGAGCTATTTTACTCAAAAGCAACGCCGCGATAAATTTCCGCTATCGGCAATTCAATCCCTAGTGACTCTAGGGAAATAGACTGCTCCAAGCTGTTAAATTCACTGAGCAACCAACCTTGGGTTTGCTTGCTATAGCGTTCGATAAAAGGTTCATTCTGCTCGACTAATAAATATTCGCTAAAACCAGGAATCGATCGATATATCCGAAATTTGTTTTGTCGGTCGTAATCTGCGGTGGAAGGAGATAGTACTTCAACAATCAGGGTAGGATTCAAAACTTCATCTAAGCGGTCACCGTTCAGTTGCGGTTCGCCATCAAAAATCATTATGTCTGGATATACTCCGCGTCGATATTCAGGAATCCACAGCCGTAAATCACTGTTAATTGGCTCGAATTGAGTATCACGCAGTAGAAACTTGAGAAAGGCAAAAATATTACCACCGATGCGGCTGTGTTTAAGCGTTCCTCCGGGCATGGGTACGATTTCTCCATCTCGATATTCGCTGCGTCCTTCCGCTTTTTCTTCGAGCGCGCGATATTCGTCCAAACTGTAGCGGCGCTTGATGGTAGAAACCATAGGTTGTAGCTGATTGCATTGGCTGTAGGACAATAAAACTATTTTGTCATAAATTTTAGTTATCAAGTGATGCAGCGATCGCAGTACCAACTGACGCAGTTAGGGAACACGCGATCGCTGTACTAATCATTGCTGTAACACTAGAAAAAAATACGCCTCCGGGTGCTAGCCAATTGTCCGGTAGAACAACCATGATGCTATCTGGTGTGTTTGTAAACATTTTGCAATAAAGTGCATTGACGACCATACCAAAATTCGGCATAACACATTATCTAACGGGAGGGACACGGCGTGAGAATTGGCGCTCACTACTTGGGTAACGGAGAATGTGAGTTTACAGTTTGGTCTCCAACATCAAATAGCGTCGGGGTGCAAATTTTGTCGCCACAGCAGCAGGTAATGCCGCTCAAACCTCTAACAGAGGGATACTGGCAGGCGAAAGTGAATGATGTGTATCCAGGTACGCTTTATCGGTATGTCTTGAATGATGAAAACGCCTTTGCCGATCCAGCATCGCAGTCTCAGCCTCAAGGTGTCCATGGGCCGTCTCAAGTTGTCGAGCATCAATTTGAGTGGACGGATAAGACGTGGACTGGTATTCCATTGGAGTCGATGATTTTCTATGAACTCCATGTTGGGACATTCACACCCGAAGGAACCTTCACTGCCATAATTTCCCGTTTGCCGGATTTGCAGGAACTGGGAATTAATGCCATTGAAATCATGCCCATCGCTCAGTTTCCAGGCGACACCCATATTGAGCCTGCTTTGGCATTTCGCAACTGGGGCTATGATGGCGTTTACCCGTTTGCGGTGCAAAGTTCCTACGGCAACCCAGCGGCTCTCAAACAACTGGTGAATGCTTGCCACGAACACGGCATTGCTGTTGTGCTGGATGTGGTCTACAACCACTTTGGCCCGGAAGGCAACTATATGTCTCAGTTCGCGCCCTACTTTACTCAAACCTATAAGACACCGTGGGGTAGTGCGCTGAATTTTGACGATGCCCACAGTCAATGTGTGCGAAACTATTTCATCGAGAATGCGCTTTACTGGTTGCGAGAATTCCACATTGATGCATTGCGGCTGGATGCCATTCAGGCAATTTACGATCTGGGAGCCAAGCACTTTTTATGGGAACTAGCGGAAGCGGTGCATCATTTCTCCCACAAAGAGACATGGAAACGCCACTTAATTGCAGAAAGTGACTTGAATAATCCACAAATAATTCGTCCGCCAGAACTGGGTGGATACGGACTCGATGCCCAGTGGAGCGATGATTTTCACCATGCATTGCACGCACTTTTAACAGGCGATCGCCAAGGCTATTATGAGGATTTCGGGCAATGTGCCCAGTTAGCAAAAGCTTATACAGATACCTTTGTTTACGATTGGAAGTATGCTCTCCATCGGAAGCGATTTCATGGCGTATCCTGCCGCGATCGCCCGCTGTCACAGTTTGTGGTATGTATCCAAAATCACGATCAAATCGGCAATCAAATGAAAGGCGAGCGGCTCTGGGATCGTATCTCATTTGAAGGACTGAAGTTAGCCGCTGGTGCTGTGCTGCTGTCGCCGAACTTACCGCTTTTATTTATGGGAGAAGAATACGGCGAAACCGCACCCTTCATTTACTTTGTCAGTCACTCCGACCCCGATTTAATTCAAGCCGTGCGCGCCGGACGCAAACAAGAGTTTAAAGCCTTTCACTACGCAGAAGACCCACCAGATCCCGAATCAGCAGAAACTTTTTTACGTTCTAAACTCAACTGGGAATTACGCAACGAACGTCAACATAAAGTATTGCTGGATTGGTATCGCCAGTTAATTCATTTACGCAAAACTCATCCCGCACTGCTCAATCAAGACCGCAACTTCATCCAAGCCACTGGCGATGAAGAAAAGCAGTTAGTTATAGTGCGGCGTTGGTGCGGATCTAGCGAACTAATCTTTGTGCTGAATTTCAATTCCTCTCCCGTGACAGTAATCCTGCCAAGTCAGCAAAATGCTCGCAAAGTATTAGACTCAGCAGATACATCATGGAACGGGCCTGGTTCTCAAGCACCCGAACATCTGTCTGCGGCGCAAGAACTTAAACTCCAACCCGCTAGTTTAGTGCTATATGAATTGGAAAGTTAGGAGAGACGCGATTAATCGCGTCTGTACAGGAGGCAGTTGCAATTTTTCCTCCTCTGCCCCTCTGCTCCCCTGCCCCTCATCTTCCCTTGACTAGAAACAAATCCATGCGAATCCCGACTACAACCTATCGAATTCAATTTACCCCTCAATTTGGCTTTGAAAATGCTAGAGCGATCGCAGCTTATCTAGCAGATTTAGGCATTTCCGATTTATATGCTTCGCCGATTTTTCAGGCACGCTTTGGTAGTACTCATGGCTATGATGTAGTAGATGCTGCTCGACTCAATTCAGAACTCGGAACTACCGAAGAGTTTGAGGCATTGGTCAGCGAACTACAATCCTTGGGGATGGGCTGGTTACAAGATATTGTGCCCAACCACATGGCATATAGTAGCGAAAATCACTACTTAATGGACGTATTGGAACACGGCCCAGATTCCGATTATACCGATTACTTCGACCTGAGTTGGAATGTTCCGTTTGGCGATCGCCAAGAGCGAATTCTCGCTCCGCTGCTAGGAGATTTCTATGGAGTATCCCTAGAAAAGGGTGATATTCAACTGCAATATTCACAAACTGGTTTAACCGTCAACTATTACAGTTTGAAATTGCCGTTACGGCTAGAGTCCTACACCAAATTTCTCACCTACAATCTGGGCAAAATCACGCGCACACTAGGACGCAATCATCCCGATTTCATCAAGTTATTGGGGATTCTCTACATCCTCAAAAATGTGCCTTCGGAGGTTGTTGGCAAACAGCGACAAGACCAAATCGCGTTTATCAAAGGATTAATCTGGGAACTTTACAATACAAATGATGCCATCCACGAATTCATTGAGGAAAATCTGAAAATCTTCAATGGTGAGGTAGGTAATTCGGATAGCTTTAACTTATTAGATGAATTATTAAGAGAGCAATTTTACCGTCTCTCCTTCTGGAAAGTTGGGGCGGAAGAAATGAACTATCGCCGTTTCTTTACTGTCAACGAACTCATTTCTGTGAAAGTAGAAGAACTGCGCGTATTTAATAACACCCATTCCCTAATTCAAAAGTTAGTTGAAGAAGGTAAATTTACTGGCTTACGAATTGACCATATCGATGGTCTTTATAATCCACTTCAATATCTAGAAAGGCTGCGGGAAAAGATGGGTGATGTTTACATCACAGTCGAAAAAATCTTAGAACTCACCGAAGACCTGCCAGAAGATTGGCAGATTCAAGGTACATCTGGATATGACTTTTTGAACTATGTAAATGGCGTGTTATGTCAAACAAAAACTCAATCTTGGTTTGATAAAATTTACCATGCATTTATTGGTTCGCCAGTCAATTATGCATCTCTGGTAAAGGAGAAAAAGCATCTCATACTAGAGAAAAATTTAGCAGGTGACATTGATAATTTATCCGTCTTGCTAAAGAATATTTCCAGTAAATATCGTTATGGCAATGACTTTACCCTGAATGGACTAAAACGAGCGATCGCTGAAATTTTAACGCTGTTTCCTATTTACCGCACCTACATCACCTCCGATGGAATTTCAGATAGCGATCGCGCTTGCATCCAGGAAGTAATTCGTCAAGCTAGAGAACAAGTACCCTTGTTGCAAAATGAACTGACCTTTATTGAAAAGGTGATGTTGCTGGAGTTCGATGACTCTCTTACCCAGACAGAACGCGAGCAGTGGATATACTTTGTCTTAAGGATGCAGCAATACAGCGGCCCATTGATGGCCAAAGGCGTAGAAGATACTACGCTATATGTTTACAACCGTTTGCTATCGCTCAACGAAGTTGGTGGTAATCCCAGTCATTTTGGGATTTCTGTAGCTGACTTTCATGCTTTTAACCAAAAGCACCAAGCAACTTGGCCTCATACAATGAACGCCACAGCCACCCACGATACCAAGCGCGGCGAAGATTTACGAGCCAGGTTGAATGTGTTATCGGAACTTCCAGAAGAGTGGGAACAGCAAGCGAACACCTGGAGTTATCTTAACCAAGATCGTCGTAGCGATCGCCACGGGTTTGCAATGCCCGACCGCAACGATGAGTATTTTCTATATCAAACTTTGGTAGGTGCATTTCCCTTTGACGATCGCGAACAATCGTCCTTAGTGGAACGGGTGAAGGATTACATGATTAAAGCGATTCGGGAAGCAAAAGTCCATACCGCATGGTTGCGTCCTGATAGCGAGTACGAAGAAGCATGTGCCTCCTTTATTGAGAAAGTACTAGATCCCTCAATATCTGGGCAATTTCTAGAAGCCTTTCGCCCCTTTCAGCAGCGAATTGCCTATTATGGGATGTTCAATTCCCTTTCTCAGACTCTATTGAAAGCTACTGCACCCGGCGTACCTGACTTCTACCAGGGAACAGAACTTTGGGAACTGAGTCTAGTCGATCCAGACAACCGTCGTCCCGTGGATTTTGAGCAGCGACATGCTTATTTAAGCGCTATCCGAGAACAGATTAAAACCGACATTCTGGGACTGATTCAAGAATTGCTCGATCGCAAAACCGACGGCAGAATCAAACTGTTTTTAACAGCTCAAGTACTCAAAGCCAGAACAGACTATCTCTCATTATTCCAAGAAGGTGACTATCTGCCGTTAGAAATCAAAGGAACCCATGCCGATCGCATTATCGCTTTTGCACGGCGACAAGGCAATCAAACAGCGATCGCGATCGCGCCGCGCTTTTTGACTAGCCTGATTCAGCCTGGAGACGATCCCTTAGGCGAATCGGTGTGGCAAGATACACACCTAAAATTACCTAGTGGCACTACCTCAACCTGGAAAAACGTTTTAACCGAGCAAACCTTACAGGCTACAGGAACGCTATCTATCGGTACAGCCCTCGCCCATTTTCCAGTTGCACTGTTAGTCAGTGCTAAGTAGAGACGCGATTAATCGCGTCTGTACAAGAGGTAGGAGGTAGGAGTTAGAAGGCAATAGGCAAAAGACCTGCGTCTTTGCGTCCCCACACCCCCCTCATCTTCCTCATCCCTCTCATCTCCCCTACTTCCTGCTTCCTAAGTAAAGATAAGATTATGACTACTAAATCTACAAACACTTCATCGCCATTCACTACCGCGCAGATTGATGCTGTGCGGGCATATATTAAACGAACTTGGAAAACGTTAACGCGATCGCACGAACACTTGTTGCAATCTGCAAAGGATACCAAGCTAGAACACAAAAAAGAAAGTCGCTGGCTTGTATATATTTCGCCCTCAGAAGAAAGTCCCAACGTTCAGTCTGTGCTAGAGCGATCGCTATCTGCAAAGGATATGCAACAACTTGAAATTCGCACTCTACCGACTGAAGTTGAAGCGATTAAAGAGCATGGGTTGCTGTACCTACCAGGGCCTTATGTCGTGCCTGGCGGACGTTTTAACGAAATGTATGGTTGGGACAGCTACTTTATATTACTGGGGCTGTTGCGAGATGGAGAATCGGAACTGGCACAAAGCCAAGTAGATCAACTGCTATATCAGGTGCAGCATTACGGCACTATCCTCAATGCCAACCGAACTTACATGCTGTCGCGATCGCAGCCCCCCGTTCTCAGTATGATGGTGCTAGCGCTGTTCCAACATACCCAGGATGAAGAGTGGCTCAAGTCAGCTTTACCAATGTTAGAGCAGTTTTACTACTACTGGGTAGTGCCGCCCCACTTGAATCCCGCCACAGGTCTGTCCCGATTTTATGCTTTTGGCGAAGGCCCTGCCCCGGAAGTCTTGTTTTCCGAGCGGGATGAGGAAGGACGCAGCCACTACGATCGCGTCAAAGAGTACTACCAAAGGTTTGAAATTGAGGATTATGATGTCACTCTGTTCTACGATCGCGAGAATGATGAACTGACTCGCCTGTTTTACAAAGGCGATCGCACTATGCGCGAGTCCGGCTTTGATATCACCAATCGGTTTGGCCCTTTCAGTATTGACATTCTCCACTACGCTCCTGTGTGCCTTAACAGTTTGCTTTATCAAATGGAACAGGATTTGGCACAAATATACAATATTTTAGGGAACGAAGAACTAGTGAAGCAATGGCGCGATCGCGCAGATATCCGCCGCGATCGTATCGATCGGTGTCTCTGGGATGAAGAAAAGGGACTTTATCTGGATTATCATTTCCAAAGTGGAAAACGCCGCCGTTATGAGTTTGCCACCACGTTCTATCCCCTTTGGCTGGGGATAGCTTCAGATGCACAAGCCCAGGGCGTTGTTGAAAATCTCTCCTTGTTTGAAGCCCCAGGAGGAATCTTTACCAGTACTCGCGTCACTGGTAACCAGTGGGATGCACCTTTTGGTTGGGCACCGCTGACGATGGTTGCTGTCCAGGGTCTTTACCGCTATGGGTATCATGACGAGGGCGATCGTATTGCCCGCAACTTCCTTACTATGGTCATTGAGGAATTCCAGCGTCACGGCACTCTGGTCGAGAAATACGATGTTGAACGCTGTTCTGCCAAGGTTTCTGACGAAATCTGCTTTGGATACAGCTCCAATGAAGTCGGCTTTGGGTGGACAAATGGGGTTGTTTTGGAACTCCTAGCAGCATTAAACCTGTACGAAGTTTAAGGGGCAGAGGGAGCGGAGGGGCTGGCTGCTAAAGTTCTCTTAGTGTAGAAAGCTTGCAATGGAGATCGCAGTCTAGCACCAGCTGTTCCCGTGCCTGCTAAGGTGAAAAATTTACGCCTTGATAAGTTCACTCTATCCTCCTCGATTTTGCAATTATAGCCACAGCATATTAATCGATTGTCATTATGAAGAGGATTGCAATGATTTGAGTTAAGGAAACACTAAGAGCTTCTTATAAAAAGAAAATCCCTATCTAACCTGAGTTCGGGTTAAGCAGATGGAGGCAAAAGCCATTCAAGACGAAGGCTAGGCTTCTGAGGCTGATGACAATAAGCAATCAATCCACACAGAACATTAACGCAAAAATTCACAGGACTACGATGTCTGGAATGTTCAATTTGGGAAATGTTTTTGAGTTGGTCGTTAATAGTCTCAATAATCGAGCGTTTACGGGACAAAAGCTTGTCGTGAAGACGCATCAACTTATTCTTCATGTTGCGGCGTGGTTTAGCAAAAAATTCAATACCGAAGTCTTGTAAAAGTTGAGAGGCGA
>LXQD01000304.1 GCA_003326215.1 Nostoc minutum NIES-26
ATGCTTCATCGACGGTTTTGAGAGCTTGATGATGTGTTGCGAAAACTTGGTTAAGTGTTTCAGCCAAATTCTGCAATAAGTGAAAACGGTCTGCAACGTGAATCGCTTCTGGCGCACCCTGACGAATACCACTTTCATAAGTTTTTGACCGATCTCGTGAGATGAGGCTTATCCCTCAAATGTTTGATGGAACGAAGTTTGAAGTATCTCAATTATATCTTTCTGACTTCCGACTTCTGCCTTCTGCCCTCTGCCTTCTGCCTTCCCCCAACCGAGATCACCAAAAGTTGCCAAGAACCCGTTAATGCATCGACTTGCATTATTAATGCATCAACCTGCAATGCTATTGTATCGACTTACATTGTTAATGCATCTTTATTTGTTAGAGTTGCCTTCGGGTATTTTACGCTCTGCTAGATATTGATACATCCGCCAACGCGCATCTGCTTCTGCTTGCGCCTGTCCTAGCAATTGTTTGGCAAGGTCGGGTTTGCTTTTGGTAAGCATCTTGAAGCGATTTTCTTGGTACATTGATTGCTCTACTGATTGTGTAGGCGATCGCATATCCAATTGCAAGGGATTCTTACCCTGTTTTTGCAACTCTGGGTTGTGACGATACAGCAACCAACGACCTGATTCTACCAGTGATTTCTGGTGATTCATCCCTGTGGTCATATTAATGCCGTGGGCTATGCAATGGCTGTAAGCAATGATCAGTGATGGACCATCGTAAGCTTCTGCTTCTAAAAATGCCTTTAGAGTATGCTCATTCCTCGCACCAAGAGCTACACTGGCTACGTAGACATTGCCGTAGGTCATGGCAATCAAACCCAAATCTTTTTTAGGTGCAGGCTTACCACTGGCGGCAAATTTTGCCACTGCGGCTCGTGGGGTGGCTTTGGAAGATTGACCGCCTGTGTTGGAATACACTTCGGTATCCATAACCAAGATGTTGACATTGCGACCACTAGCCAGTACATGGTCGATACCACCAAAGTCAATGTCATACGCCCAACCGTCACCACCGACAATCCAGACGCTTTTCCTCACCAGATAATCAGCAAGCGATTTTAGATTTTGGATTTTAGATTTTAGATTGGGGTCTAATTCGGCAGTTGAGATTTGATCTAATTTCTGCTGTAACAACGCTACTTTTTCTCGCTGTTCCCAAATGTCAGCTTCAGATTTTTGTTCAGCATTAAGTATAGACTGAACGAGGTTTTCATCTATTTCACTGCTTAATTGTTGCAACAATTCTGTAGCGAATTCTGTTTGTTTATCCAGCGACAGGCGGAAACCAAAACCGAATTCGGCGTTATCTTCAAATAAACTATTCGACCACGCCGGGCCGCGTCCTTGGGAGTTCGTCGTCCAGGGAGTCGTGGGGAGATTACCGCCATAGATTGAAGAACAACCTGTAGCGTTGGCAATGACAGAGCGATCGCCAAACAACTGTGTTAATAATTTTAAATAAGGTGTCTCACCACAACCAGCACAAGCACCGGAGAATTCAAACAAAGGTTCTTGTAATTGTTGTTGACGAATTTGGTTTAGTTTTAACTGCCGTCGGTCGGGATTGGGCAAATTCAAGAAGAAATCCCAGTTTTTCCGTTCTTGTTCCCGCAAAGGCAACTGCTGTGCCATATTAATTGCTTTCCGCAATGGCTCAGATTTATCTTTGGCAGGACAAATATTTACACAGATGGCGCATCCTGTGCAGTCTTCTGGGGCAACCTGAATAGTAAATTTTTGATTGGCAAAGTCTTTATCTTTGGCATCAATTGATTTAAAGGTTGGCGGTGCATTAACTAATTCACTGGCTTGATAAGCTTTAGCGCGAATGGCACTGTGGGGACAAATCATCACGCACTTACCACACTGCACGCAGACATCCGGCTCCCACACAGGTATCTCTTCAGCGACGTTGCGTTTTTCCCACTTGGCTGTGCCTGTGGGGAAAGTACCATCAGCTGGTAGCGCACTAACAGGCAAGTCATCACCTTCCCATACCATGATTCGTCCAAGAACTTCTTGGACAAATTCCGGCGCACCATCAGACAATTTTAGATTTTGGATTTTGGATTTTAGATTGTTGATTGTTTGTGGAACATCTACTTTATGCAAGTTATCTAGGGTGTTGTCTACAGCTTGCAAGTTCATGCGGACAACTTCCGCACCTTTCTTACCGTAAGTCTTTTCAATTGCTTGTTTAATTTTGGCGTTAGCGTAGCTCGCCGCAGGCATCGCTTCTTCCTGTGGCAAGACACCCGCTAAGGCAAAGAAACACACCTGCATAATCGTGTTAATTCGTCCGCCCATGCCACTGGTGCGGGCAACTTGGCTAGCATTGATAACGTAGAACTTCAGATGTTTATCAATTATTTGCTGCTGCACTTTCAGGGGTAAATATTCCCAGACAGTATCCGCATCATAGGGACTATTGAGTAGTAAAGTCGCCCCAGGAATCGCAGCTTTGAGAACATCAATTCTTTCTAAAAATCCCCAGTGATGGCAACCAATAAAGTTAGCTTGGTCAATTAAGTAAGTGGAACGAATTGGTTGCGGCCCGAAGCGCAGGTGAGAGACAGTGATTGAGCCGGATTTTTTAGAATCGTAGACAAAGTAACCTTGAGCGTAGTTGTCGGTTTCTTCACCAATAATTTTGATTGAGTTTTTGTTTGCTCCAACAGTACCATCAGAACCTAACCCGTAGAACATTGCCCGAACGACGTTATCGGGTTCGGTGGAGAAGTTGGCATCAAAGTTCAAAGATGTATGACTAACGTCGTCATAAATACCAACAGTAAAGTGATTTTTCGGTTGTGCTTGGGCGAGGTTGTCAAAAATGCCCTTCACCATCGCTGGCGTAAATTCTTTAGAAGAAAGACCATAGCGACCACCAATGATTTTAGGAGTAGAGACGCGATTAATCGCGTCTCTACAAGAGTTAGAAGTTAAGAATTCTCCCCCAGCTCTTTTATCTCCCCACGCTTCATGAATAGCGGCTACCACATCCAAATACAACGGCTCCCCAGCGCTACCTGGTTCTTTGGTGCGGTCGAGAACTGCGATCGCTTTTACACTATCTGGTAATACTGCCACAAACCGTTGCACATCAAAGGGGCGGTAGAGTCGCACTTTCACAACTCCCACTTTTTCCCCACAGGCGTTGAGGTAATCTACGGTTTCATGTACGGTTTCACAACCGGAACCCATGAGAACGATGATGCGATCGGCATCGCTAGCACCGTGGTATTCATAAATTTGGTAATGCCTTCCTGTGAGTTCGCCAAATCGCTCCATGAGTTGCTGGACAATTTCGGGACAGGCATTGTAGTAAGGGTTAGCGCCTTCACGGGCTTGAAAGTAGACATCAGGGTTTTGAGCTGTACCGCGTAATACTGGGCGGTCTGGGGTCAGGGCGCGATCGCGGTGGGCAAGTATGAGGCGATCGGGAATGAGCGATCGCAATTCTTCATCTGACAAAAGCTTGACTTTTTGCACTTCATGAGACGTACGGAAGCCATCAAAGAAGTGCATAAATGAAACTCGCGTTTCTAAGGTGGCTGCATGAGCAATGAGGGCAAAATCTTGGCTTTCCTGCACCGAGGCGGAACACAGCAGCGCAAAGCCTGTGGCACGAGCTGCCATTACATCACTATGGTCGCCGAAAATTGACAGAGCGTGAGTAGCTAGCGATCGTGCGGCAACATGAACCACAGCGCTAGTTAGTTCACCAGCAATTTTGTAAAGATTAGGTATCATCAACAATAGCCCCTGAGATGCCGTAAAGGTGGTACTCAAGGAACCTGTTTGTAATGCCCCATGCACAGCCCCAGCAGCTCCACCTTCGCTCTGCATCTGGACGACGCTAGGAATTGTGCCCCAGAGGTTGGGACGATTTTCTGCTGACCAAGCATCTGCCCATTCACCCATTGCTGAAGAGGGGGTGATGGGATAAATGGCAATCACCTCATTTAATTTGTAAGCGACACGGGCGACAGCTTCATTCCCGTCAATGGTTGCAAATGTTTTGTTCATTATTTGTCTCCCTGTCTCACTTTCTATTGATTGCTTGGTCTTCTAAACTGCATGAAGAGAACCCGTGAAGAGAAGAATTAGAAATAGCCAGAGCCAGGAAGTCAATGCATTATATCTTCTACATTGGTGTCTCAAATTTAATATTTAGTTAAATAATTGTTGTGAGGGCTTTGGGCTATTAGTTTGAGATTACATAAATACTGCATAGATTAGTATCTCATCCTTAATAAACAGCCCATTAATAGATATTAACAATGTACTCAAGACTTGAAGCGATTAACCAGTATAGTTTTCAGGTACTTTATTGTTTTTTGTGGGGTATAGGTTCGGGAATAGTTTATATCTCTTCTGCATCGGTACGTAGCTATCAAGGTAGTTGCGATCGTCTAACTTAATCAAAAGAATATTCGCACCAATATTTTTACCGATGTCAAAATTTATAACCTAGTGTTATTTTTTTTAAATTACTACTAAAGATAAGTGACATTTAGTCAATAGTAGTTTAATAAGAATCAATCTTAAGAAGATTTGGAGAATATATAATGGTTTCTGAAATTAAATTAGGCTTATGTAATCCTCGTGAACCTGTTTATTTGTACGTTAATCAGGGAGAAATTGATGGAGAAAAATATGTTTGGTATCACTACGATAACCAGCAAGACAGAAAGATCCCTGTTCAGCAGAGAGGTTTAACTGGATATGTGACTGAATTGCGAGTGACCACAAAAGAGTTCAGAGGTCGAGACAACAAGAGGTTAAATATTCATGTCAGTGCTGATGAACTTTATGTTGTGAGAACTGGTATTGAAACAAACTTTGCTAAAACATTTTTGCTAGCTGCATCACAAGTGCAAGACTTTTCTAAGCCTCTAATTCTTGCTGCAACACCTGGAAAAGAAAACGTTGTGTTCTGTCGGCTTTACGATCCAGCAACCAAAACTAGGATTAGCCGGGAGTGGAATCCCAACGCAGATTGGGAAGGTATCATACAAGATATTCAATCAAAGTTGGATTGTAATTCAGAGCCTTTTCCTGAAGCTGAAGATTATACTGACAAGCTAGCTTTGGTTAGCTAACAGTAGATTTGGCTTACAAAAAAGTCGTCAATTTTAAGTAAAGCAGTTAAAAACTGCTTTTTTCTTTTTTCTAAAACTTACTTGGCTAAGTAAAAACAACCTCTTATCAAATGTGTAAAAAAATAGCTTTAATGATAATTGTTAAAATCACATAAATTAAAATAAATGGATAATTTATGGAAGCGATCGCTTGAGACTACCTTCAGCTAGAAACGTTCTCAAGCTGATTTAACTTTGACTGCAAGCTGTAACCCCAATGCATCTAATAAGGTACTCAGATAATCAAATTCAATTTTCCCTTTTTCTAATAGCATCTGGTCGAATTTTTGGTAGTATTGCTGAACTTGAGAAGAAAACCTATCAATTCCGCCTTGCGCTTCTATAAGATTTCTAAGCGCTTTGCTTAACATTATAGGATCGCCTTCTTCTAGAACAACTTCAATATATGATGCTGCTTCTAATGGCTCTTTTAAATCTTCAATTAGTATTTCGTGATAACTTGTACTTTTAGGCATCGTTTCTACTCCTATAGTCTTGCCAATATTCTTGAGCTTTACTGATATCTTGTTCTTGGGTACTTTTATCGCCACCACATAAAAGCAGAATAACTGTCTTTCCTTCTTGGGCAAAGTAGATCCGGTAGCCTGGACTATAGTCAATTCTCAGCTCAAAAATACCGTCTCCAACAGACTTATAGTCTCCTAAGTTCCCGTCTTCAACTCGGTCAAGTCTGGCTCTAATTTTAGCTTTTATTTTTCTATCGTTTAGAGAATTAAGCCACTCATCAAAAAGATTTTTTCCATCTACTGTGAGGTAAGTCCTAATCTCCCGTGGTTGTACTTCCATATTTGTTAACTCGTAATTGCCCCTCCAGCCTCAAAAATCTGTTGTACGGTCAAATTTAACTCTAGAAATATTAAGGACTGGATACGGTCATCTCCTCGAAATTTATTAATTTGATACTCACCTTCATCTAAACAGCAAACTAAGATTGTAGGTTGTTTGGGCTTGCCTATAAACTCTCTACCGCCTAAAGCAGCATAATCTACAATCCAGTATTCAGGAATTCCCATTTCTTCATAGTCAGCATATTTTTTATGATAATCATCACGCCAGTTGGTACTGACAACCTCAACCACTAAAGGAGTAGATGCTGCTTGACTAACAGTAGATTCTTTTTTCCATAGAGATTCATTTACTAAATTAGGGCGATTCAACAACAGTATATCTGGCGAATAAGCAGATTCACTTTCAGGTGGTTTGACTAGTGCTGTCTTGGGTATAAAATAGGGAAGATTTAAACGAATACACTCTCTAGTCAGTTCAAAGGCTAAAAATCCAACTACTTCTTCATGGTCGCCTGTTGGTTGAGGCATTTCGACTACTACTCCATCATGTAGTTCATAACGTTTCCCTGTGTTATCTGGATATTTAGCAACGAATTCATCGAATGTAATTAGTTTGCGTAAGGCTTGAGTCATGACTTAATCCCTCAAAGCAAATTAAAACAATAAACAAGTCCTAATTTTTCGTAGTCAGTCTTTGACTAACTAACTCAGCAGCTAAATGTATCGCCGCTTGCATACTCGTAGCATCAGCAATTCCCTTACCTGCAATATCAAATGCTGTCCCGTGGTCTGGTGAGGTCCTCACAAAAGGCAGACCAATGGAAGTATTAACTGCTCTATCAAATGCCATCAACTTCACGGGAATTAACCCTTGATCGTGATAAAGTGCCAGATACCCATCTGCTGGACTTTGAATCTGAGAATTACCATACCAAGCTTGACCCGGTTTAACCCACATCGTATCTGGCGGAATTGGCCCATCTAGTTGAAAATTCGGTCGGTTTTGCCGTTCTTTTTCTAACCACGGAATTAACCAATCTTGTTCTTCAGTTCCCAATTGTCCCTGTTCGCCACTGTGGGGATTTAAACCTGCGATCGCAATTCTCCCTTTAATTATCCCGAAATCTTTTTCTAAACACTCCACCAGCAAATCTAATTTCTTTGTCAGCAACTGCGGTGTCAGCGTATCGGCTACTTGACGCAAGGGTATATGTGTGGTAGCAAGCAAACTGCGGAGCGTCCAACCAGTATAAGGCGATCGCGCTACAAATAACATCCCAAAGCGATCGACTCCAGACTTTTCTGCCAAAAGTTCTGTTTGCCCTGGATAATTGTACCCTGCGACTTTCCAAGCAGATTTAGCGATCGGGCCTGTGACAATACCATCAAATTTACCAGCAAGTGTCTGGGCGATCGCATATTCCATGTAGGCAAAACTAGCCGCACCGCTGGCTGCATTACCCGTCCCAATGACAATCTCACCCTCAATCTTCCTGTTTAAGGGTACATCAATGACTGTCAGGCGATCGGGATTTACCAAAGGTGTTAAATTTCCATTTAAACTCAGTTGGTTATAAGTGCGTAACAACAAATCTCGATTACCTACCACTGTCACGTCACAGTTTTGAGTAACTTCTGGGTTTGCCAAAGCTTTCAAAATCACCTCCGGCCCAATTCCTGACGGATCTCCCAGCGTCAGCGCCAACCTTGGTTTATGGTTATCTTGTAAATTTACTAGTTTATTTTGATTTATTTGATACATATATAAAATATCCCCGATCTTTTTGTGTCCCCAGTCCCCATTGCCCCTAATCCCCAGAGGGGGCCCCGAGTTCCCCAATCCCCAGTCCCTCAAAACTAAAGATTGACCGTAAAACTGGTTTAGAATTATTTACACAGGTCTAATTCAACAGTAGCTATTTGCTGAAAAGCTTCTGGTAGACCTAGTTTACCTGAATCTGCCTAAGGCATTTGGTGGACGTAAAACTCAAATACCTGGATCGTAGGACTATCAAAAATTAGATTTGAGCAATCAAGTCTAGTCTAGTAAAGTCCAAAAAACAGAAAATCTAAAGGGCAACCTTTAGAAAAATTGCAAATAATCATTCGCAAAGGAGAAACATACCAATGGGCGGCGAAATTTTAAATGCAGCTTTGTTGTCTTTCGGTTTAATCTTCGTGGGTTGGGCTTTAGGCGCTTTATTGCTGAAAATTCAGGGTGCAGAGGAATAATCCCTCTGGCAAGGTGGTTTCAATAGATGAGAGGCTTTCCTCTCTGGAAAAATAGCGTGTCCGGAAAACGGACTACGCTTTTTCCGCTAGTATCTCTGTATTAATTGAGTTTCTTAAAAAAGATGTAAACTTTTGTTAACAGAGACAATTCTGTTAAGATTCTTGTCATAAAACTTAAAAAATTATTACTGCCCTAATGACATTATTAATCGTCGGTGCTACAGGCACCTTAGGAAGACAAGTGGCTCGTCGTGCTATCGATGAGGGGTATAAGGTACGTTGTCTTGTCCGGAGTGCTAAGAAGGCTGCTTTTCTCAAAGAATGGGGTGCAGAATTAGTACGGGGAGATTTATGTGACCCTCAAAGCCTGACAGGAGCGCTGGAAGGTGTAACCGCAGTTATCGACGCTGCAACATCTCGTGCTACGGATTCACTAACCATTAAGCAAGTCGACTGGGATGGTCAGGTAGCTTTAATCCAAGCAGCGAAGGCTGCAAGTATAGAGCGTTTTATCTTCTTTTCTATTCTTGATGCTGACAAGTATCCAGAAGTACCGCTGATGGAAATTAAGCGATGTACGGAACTTTTTTTAGCTGAGTCCGGCATAAATTACACCATCTTACGATTGGCTGGTTTTATGCAAGGGTTAATCGGTCAATATGGAATCCCCATTTTAGAAGGACAACCAGTTTGGGTGACAGGTAATTCTTCGCCTATCGCCTATATGGACACTCAAGACATTGCGAAGTTTGCAATTCGCGCTTTGAGTGTGCCAGAGACGGAAAAACAAGCTTTCCCTGTTGTAGGTACTCGCGCTTGGAGTGCTGAGGAAATCATTAGTCTATGCGAACGCTTGTCTGGCAAAGAAGCTAGAATAACGCGGATGCCAATCAACCTACTACGTTCCGTGCGCCGCATTATCCGGTTCTTTCAGTGGGGGTGGAATGTAGCAGACAGACTAGAGTTTACCGAAGTCTTGGCAAGTGGTAAACCTTTAAATGCCCCAATGGATGAGGTATACAAAGTCTTTGGATTAGACCAACAACAAACCACCACTCTCGAAAGCTATCTGCAAGAGTACTTCAGCCGAATTATGAAAAAGCTCAAAGAGCTAGACTATGAGAAAAATCAAACCAAAAAGGAGAAAACTAAAAAGACTCCTTTTAAAAAAGTCAATAGCAATAGTCAATAGTCAGTGGTTAGCGATCAACCGTCAACAGTTAACCGTTAACAGATTTTAGACTTTTAACCCTGGACTAATGACTACATTGTCCAAAATATGTAAGGATTACATAAGACAGAGCATCGCCTAATCTTGGATATTTAAGTGTGCCGAAAGCAGGCATTATCTACAATGACGTGAAACCGATAGCGAGTCGCGTCGCTATCGAGCTAAAAGATAAGCTAACCGCAGCTGGTTGGAATGTATCTATTACATCGAGTATTGGTGGCATACTGGGCTACTCTACCCCAGAAAGTCCTGTATGCCACACTCCAATTGATGGTCTAACGCCCCCTGGCTTTGACTCAGAAATGGAGTTCGCAGTAGTACTAGGAGGAGATGGCACTGTTTTAGCAGCGTCGCGTCAGGTCGCACCTTGCGGCATCCCACTACTAACAGTGAATACCGGACACATGGGATTTTTGACGGAAGCCTACCTGAACCAACTGCCCCAAGCAATGGAACAGGTAATGGCAGGTAAGTATGAAATTGAAGAACGAGCGATGCTCACAGTTAAGGTACTGCGGGGAGAGTCAGTACTGTGGGAAGCCCTCTGCTTGAATGAAATGGTCTTACATAGAGAACCATTGACATCTATGTGCCATTTTGAAATTGCAGTGGGGCGACATGCGCCAGTAGATATTGCAGCAGATGGTGTAATCGTTTCTACACCAACTGGTTCTACAGCTTATTCTCTAAGTGCTGGTGGACCAGTTGTGACTCCTGGTGTACCTGTGTTGCAGTTAGTACCCATTTGTCCTCATTCTTTAGCTTCCAGGGCGTTAGTATTTACAGATACGGAACCAGTTAGCATCTACCCAGTCAATATCCCTCGGTTAGTAATGGTGGTAGATGGGAACGGAGGGTGCTATGTTTTCCCAGAGGATCGGGTATATTTGGAGCGATCGCAATATAGTGTCCGGTTTATTCGTCTGCAACCGCCAGAATTTTTCCGCATTTTGCGAGAAAAACTAGGTTGGGGTCTGCCGCACATAGCCAAACCCACTTCGGTAGAATTGCCTTAGTCAGTTGTCAGTTGTGAGGCAGTGCGTTGGGCGGGTTCCCCGACTTGAAGCAACTGCCGATCTTCGTAGCGTTAGCGACGCAGGAGCGTCACCCGTAAGGGTCAGTTGTCAGGAGGTAGAAGTTAGTAGTGATTCTCCGCGTCCTCTTTAACTTCCATCCTCATGCTAACTAACTGATTTCCTTCCAGAATTGCTGGTGTCGGACTGGTATTTGGAATTAGTTATTAAAATTGCATTGGAGAATTGGATAGGTTATACCTGAATCTACTAAAAAATCTTAATCAACATCTCAACTCAGGATTTATCCATCCCTAAAAACCTGCAATTAAACTTCTAGCTGATGTACAGATTTTTTCTCAAAGGTCTGTATAATCGCGCCAGTTCGCTCAATTAGAGCGAACTGGTTCCAAAATCCAACATCCTAAATATTGTTATGACAGTTGCTCACAGTCCCTGTGTTTTGGTGATTGAAACCGATGATAGCCTAGCAAATCAGCTTTCTTTTGATTTGCAAGAAGCAGGTTACGAAGCGATTTTAGCTCACGATGCGACCAGTGGTTTACAATACTGCCGCGATCGCCAACCTGCTTTAATCGTTTTAGACCGAATGCTCGCAGGCGAATCAGGACTCTCGTTATGCAAAAATCTCAGAAGCGCTGGTATGCGATCGCCAGTGCTAGTACTAATGGCAAGAGATACAGTTGACGATCGCGTAGCTTGTCTAGAAGCTGGTGCTGATGACTACATTCTCAAGCCTTACCGCCCAGAAGACTTTTTGAAGTTGATTCGCCTTTATTTAAAACCTGATATCGATACAACAGAGCAATTACGCTTTGGAGATTTAGTATTAGACATAGCGACCCGCCGCGCCATACACAACGGCCGAGCTATTGACTTAACAATGAAGGAATTTGAACTATTAAAGTTTTTAATGGAACATCCTCGTGAAGTTTTAACCCGCGAACAAATCCTAGAAAATGTTTGGGGCTACGACTTTATGGGTGAGTCGAATGTGATTGAAGTCTATATTCGCTACTTACGCCTAAAAATCGAAGATGAAGGTCAAAAGCGTCTTATTCAAACAGTTCGAGGTGTAGGCTACGTATTAAGAGAATCTTAATATTAATTTGTAATGACGCTCGCGGACTCGCTACCGCTACGCTAACGTAATTAAGGCACACAGCATTGATACAGGCAGATTATTAGCAAAGTTACTGCTAGGTGTCTCAATTTGTATTCCCTAATCCTCAATCCCCATTACCCCCAGTCCCAAATAAAACAACTAAAAACCGTAGGCTTTCTGGCCCAAATTCTGTAAAATCGAAATCTAAATTACAAAATCAAAAGTTGTATGATACGTTGGCTAAGTTTAGTACCCTTGATGCTGGGGATTTTGTTGATGGGCTGTTCCATACAAACAAACGCTAAATCTCCTGCTACAACCCCAAGCACTCCATTGGAAACATCTGCTGGTCAAACGCTACCGATTTCTGCAAAGGCAATAGTTCCCAACGGTACGACGATTCAGTTAGAAGTGGCACAGTCCCCGGAACAGCAGGCAAAAGGATTGATGTATCGACCAGCTTTACCAGATAATCGGGGGATGCTATTTAAGTTTTCTTCGGCACAGCCAGTCAGGTTTTGGATGAAGAATGTACCAGTTCCTTTAGATATGGTCTTTTTGCAAAATGGGATGGTGAAGTATATTCAAGCTTCTGCACCTCCCTGTGCCAGTGAGCCTTGCCCTACTTATGGCCCTAATGTACCCATCGATACGGTAATTGAACTGCGTTCTGGACGAGCTGAGGAATTAAACTTGCAAAATGGCGATCGCGTCAAAATTGAATTTTAAGTAACCGTAGCTGTGCTGAGATAAATATTGGAATGGTTTCTCCTGTAGGCACTGAGAGAATATTACTTCATGATGTTTTTGTAAAAAAACTATCAAGTAGATGTAAAAGACTGAATTGTGAGGCTACTATTTAATATCATGTCAAAAATAGGAAACAGTCCTGTTTCTAATGTAAAATCACAGTTCACAGCGTTTAGTCACAAAGATCCTCCTTTTGGTGTACGTATAAATAGTCGCTCATAGGAGACTATAGGCTATGGAATCTTTATTACTATATGTGTAATTAAATAAAACACTAAAGTAAAAAAGGTGAAACCAATTTGACTTGACTAACTTGTAGCTTAAGAACTAAGCAGATAAGTAAGGCTAAAGCTGAGATTTCCTATTTTTTTAGATAAAACCACTCTTTTTGAGGAATATTAGGCAAAATTGTAGAGGTGTTTATCCGGTCATCGTTTGGTCGTAGATGAAATATTAGCTGCGGGTTACTGAGTAATGGTAAATCGATATATGACAATACAAAATAGGCAAGGAGGTGAGTTACAAATGTCACCATCAACATATTCTCGACTGATTCATTTTTTGCAAGAAGATTTGTCAATTTCCGCAGCATCGCTAGCGGTTGCTCTGCGACACCGCGAGCAAGATCCTGGACCTTTACCAATGATTCTTTGGCAGTACGGGTTGATCACTTTAGAACAGTTAGAACGAATTTACGATTGGCTGGAGACGGCGTAGATATGAGTAGCTCGTGCAGGAGAATTGAATTATGTCACATCCATGCCTTATATCAAGGCTGATAGATAAGAAAATTGTCTCTTACCATTTCTACTCATTCAAATACAAATTAAAAGAGCGAGTTAAAGAATCAACTCGCTCTTTTAATTTTGTTAGTAGTCGGTTGTCACAACAATTTAGGATTTCAAGACAGAGTTTTTGGATTAAAATCCCACAAATAAATTATCCCGCTTGATTTTGTGCACAGTCAACAGGAGCCAGCTTGGGGGCGGGCTTCCCATTCTCGCGGCGGCGACCTTAGGAGAAGGGTTGAGTCGCGACTGGCGTTCAATAATCAACAATTACAATGAGATATTGTTTATTTAGAAGTCCCTCAGACAATCATGATAAATTTATCCAACTAGTATCAGTTGGCAAAAGTAATTGGTCATCTGTTAACAGGTGTATAGTTATGGAAAAAAGATTTTTTGACTTTTGACTTTTAAATTTGCTTTGTTTCAATCGGAAGTAACAACTTTCTCAGCGTTATGATGATTGATTGACCAACGATGGTCTACTCCTACAGAGGAAAACTGGCAAATTTCTTCTAGTTGTTTTTGTTGCACTGCCGCTTTGCGGAGGGTAATAATTAGTTGATTTACCTGACGGCGCAAATCAGGGTTTTGACTGACTGCTGACATAGTTTGTCTTTCTAAGAGTTGGAGTAGAAGTTCGTAGTGGACAGGTGAAGGTAGAGGAATTTGCTCCATGTAGTTAATTTGAGATTTAAAATGTGGGATTTCGTAGTCAAGAGAATATGTCTCTTGCTAATGAATTGTTACACAATAAAGAAATATTTGGTTATTGGCTTGATGTAGATACAGATGAAGATTTAGAAAAGAGATTGGCGATCGCTAATTCTGGATCTGGTTGTTTGACCAAAAACTCTCCAATCAAAACTGCGGATGCACCTGCTTTTTCCACTACACTCAAATCATTTGAATTATGTAATCCTGATTCGCTGACAACCAGTATTTTCCGTTCCTGTAGTTGCTTTCCTCTTGCTGCTAATAGTTGACAAGTAGTTTGCAAGTCAACAGAGAAATCTTCTAAATTACGATTATTAATTCCTACTAAACATACACTATCTAAAGCTAGTACACGGTCAAGTTCTGCTAAACTATGGACTTCAATCAAAACTGCCATATTGAGGGCATTGGCAATTTTGATGAAGTACTGTAAATCTCGATCGCTGAGGATAGCTGCAATCAACAAAACAGCATCTGCACCTTGAACGCGAGCTAAGTACATTTGGTAAGGATATATAACAAAATCCTTGCACAGTAATGGTAAATCTACGGTAGCGCGAACTTTAGCTAAATTATCAAAGCCACCTTGAAAGAACTTGACATCAGTCAATACAGAAAGACAACTTGCACCACCTTGCTCGTAGGATAAGGCGATCGCTACTGGGTCGAAATCTTCTCGTAAAATACCTTTACTAGGGGAAGCTTTTTTAACTTCCGCAATCAACGCTGGATTTGTCTTACCTTGCTGTAGGGCCGCAATAAAATCACGAGTTGGGGGTGCTGTGAGTGCCTGTTTCTGCAATTCCAGCAAAGGTACCTTTTCCCGCATTTGGTCAACTTCGATTTCTTTATGCCAGACGATTTCTTCCAAGATATTATTTGGGGCTGCATCGGGCAAAGCAACTTGGTAGCGCAATATAGATACATTAATAGCTGGGCTTGGTGAACGGCGGCGGATTTGCATGATGCAGACTGGGGATTGGGGAACTCGGGGCCCCCTCTGGGGATTAGGGGCAATCGGGATTGGGAATTGGAGAACTCGGGGCCCCCTCTGGGGATTAGGGGCAATCGGGACTAGGGATTGGGGATTGATTATTTCCCTCATCTCCCCCTGCTTCCCTTGCTCCCTACTCCCTAAATAACGGCTCGTTTGTAGGCTTCGTCCAGCACTTCTGATAGTGTGGGGTGGGCGTGAACTAAATGAGCGAGGGCGTTCACTGATTGACGGTTGGCGATGGCTGCTGAGGCTTCGTGAATTAAGTCTGAGGCGTGCAATCCGAAAATGTGAACGCCCAAGACTTCACCTGTATCTTTGCGATACACAACCTTTGCTATACCGTCGGCTTCGTTTTCTGCTAAAGCTTTGGAATTGCCTTTGAAGTAACTTTTACTTGTACCGATTTCAAAGCCTTCAGCTGCACCCAATTCCTTGGCTGCGGTTTCTGTCATACCTACATAGCTAACTTCTGGGTGAGTAAATGCGGCTGCGGGGATGCTGCGATAGTCTACCACACGCGATCGCCCGACAATATTTTCCACCGCGACGATGCCTTGAGCAGAAGCGGCGTGTGCCAGCATCATTTTGCCGTTGGCATCGCCAATTGCCCACAAATGCGGTACAACTTCACCTGCACTCAGCACTGCCATACGGTCATCGACGGGGATAAAATTCCGCCGATCTAGTTCCACGCCAATAGACTCTAAACCGAGGTTTTGCGTTGCTGGGATACGTCCTGTGGCAACTAGGCAAGCATCCACTTCGATGACATCTAAATCTTCTTTGGTTTTGAAATCTGCCAACTCAATTACCACCGGAGAACCGGGAATGACTTTTTTGGCATAAATCCCCACCTTGGTTTCAATGTCGCGGGGAGTAATTAGCACTCGTTCGGCGAGTTTGGCAATATCGCGGTCAAATCCTGGCATTAACTGGTCTAGGGCTTCAATCATGGTGATTTCACAGCCCAAAGCTGAGTAAACGTCAGAAAATTCCAAGCCGATGTAACCGCTACCAATAATCGCCACCCATTCCGGTAGAGATGCCAATTTCACGCCTTGGTCGCTGGTAAAGACGGTTTTGCCGTCTACTTCAATGCCTGGAGGCACGAAGGGGACTGAACCAGGGGAAAGGATAATATCTTTAGCTGTGATGGTTTTTTCACCGCCATCGCCAGTCACGGTCACTTTTTGCTTTCCAGCTATTTTCCCCCAACCCCGAATGATATCAACTCCTAGTCGTTTGAGGCTGTTAGTTAAGTCGCCTTGAATTTTCGAGACTAGATTGCCGGCATGATTGGCGATCGCTTGCCGATCGAAATCCACACTGCCGATTTGAATTCCCAGCGACTTTAGGTGGTGGGCATTGCGTAATTCCCGCACACGTCCAGCTGCTGCCAATAGCGCTTTAGAAGGAATGCAGCCCCGATTGACACAGGTTCCGCCCATGTCAGCAGCTTCGATAATTGCTGTTTTCAAACCGCAGCTGACAGCGTGTAGGGCTGCGCCATGTCCGCCTACGCCAGCGCCTATAATCACTAAATCGTAATCAAATCCATGACTCACGTTAGTTTCCCCGTGTGCTTCGCATATTTATTCTCAACTTGACAAGCAATCAATGCAACCCCCTTCATATTTAAGAGTTGCTAAATCAAATTATGATTTACGTTAGCAGGTGAAGAGATTTATGTTTTGAGTATTATTATAGTAAAAAATATGTACCTATCTTATTTAATACTACAACTATAAATTTATTGGCAAAGTATGGTATGTAGGTCAGGTTACAAATAGTCCTTTTATTTATTGAAGAGCATCATGTTAGTTGGAACAACGATCTACTCCGATCAAAAATAAACTGAGTCAAGAATTAAGTAATTAGTGACGTAAAATACAAATGCTACTACATGAGGAATTTTCTGTTACTTTGAGTTCCCTTGCAACGCATTATCTTAACACCTAAGCTGGATATAAAATTCATTCACGTACAGGATTTTCACAGGCGATCGCTCGATGTCTATTCCCAAAATCAGTGAATTCACCATCCGCCGTAATGCCAACACCAAATCTTTCCAACGGGGTGAGGTTTATTATGAGGCAGGTGCTGTCACTGCCCTTACCCAACGTAGTCATCAGCTTCAAGCAGAAGTTGAAGGTAGTGAAGCTAGACCTTATCGCGTCAGTCTAAGTTTTGACGAGCAAAGTGTAACTTCAGCAAACTGCACCTGTGCTTACAACTTTGACGGTTGGTGTAAACACATTGTAGCGACGATACTCGTCTGCGTGCGTCAGCCAGAAATTATTGAGCAACGCCCCACTCTAGAACAACTGCTTGATTCCCTCGATCATCTGCAAACCCAAAGACTGGTGCAAGAATTGGTAGCCCGATACCCACAGTTGATTGAGGCTATCGATCACCATGTCAGTTGGACAATCGATGCTGTTACCAAGCAACAAAGCGTCAAACCTGTACGCTTGACTAGTATTAATAGCAAGCCGTTTGGGCAGCAGGTACGCCAAATTCTTCGGGATGCAGTGCGCTACTGGGAAGATGGCTACGAGGACGACCCAATTAGTGAAGAATTGCCCAGCGTGATCCAAACTGCTGTAGATTTTAGCGAACGGGGAGATGGTTATAGTGCGATCGCTATTTTGGAGGCGATAACTTCTGCCTGTGTAGAAAATTGGGACGATGTTGCAGAATATGGTGGTGACAATGATGAGATTGTTGGTGAATTAAATCATGCTTGGTGTGAAGCCATTCTCAGCGTTGAACTTACCCCAGAAGAAAAAGTTGATATCCAGGTGAATTTAGAAGCATGGCAAGATGAGTGGAGCGCTGATTTTGGCATGAGTTTAGAGGCTTTGCACCAAGGCTGGGATGAACCAGCGCTGGTGAGTGTTCTAGAAGGAAATATCACTGAAAGGGGAGTTTGGGAGGGAGAAGTCCCAGATTACGCTGATGATTTAGCACTAATTCGCCTGAAAATCCTCGAACGTCAGGAACGTTACGAAGAATACCTGTATTTAGCGTCAGCTGAAGGGCAAACTCAACAATATCTGACAATGCTGGGTAGGTTAGGCAGGGTAGAAGAAGCAATTGAGGCTGCCCAAACCGAGATGAACTCAATCGAAGAAGCTTTTGCCCTAGCTAAAACACTTGCGGAGCAAGGCTCATTGCAGCAAGCATTAGACATAGCCCTAAGTGGATTAAAGTTACCAGGAAATTCTCAGTATGAATTGGGAATTTGGACAAGTGATTTAGCGCTGGAATTGGATAATCGTGAAGCCGGTTTATCAGCAACCAAAGCTGCTTTCCAAGTAAAGCCTTCATTTTTTGACTACCAAAAGATAGAAGAACTTGCTGGAGACAACTGGGAAAGTGTCAAAATTGACTTGTTGAAAACCATCCGCACCTTTGGAGGTTGGGAAACAGCATCAGCAAAGATAGATATTTTTTTGCATGAAGGGTTAATAGACGATGCCATTGCGATCGTTACAGAACTCAGCTCCTATTATTCTGAGTTAATACACCGAGTCATGAATGCTGCCATCCCTTACAATCCTGATTGGGTGATTGCTAATGCCCGTCGCCGTGCTGAAAAAATTATAGATCGGGGTAAAGCAGAATACTATTATTATGCAGTTGAATGGTTAAAGAAAGCACGCGCTGCTTATTTGGAATCTGGGAGAAAAGCAGACTGGTTAAGTTATCGGGCAACACTAGTACAAAGCCACGCCCGCAAGCGGAAATTAATGGAAATGTTCAAGCAACGGGGTATGGAGTAATACTAATTCGTAATTCGTAATTAAAAAAGTCCGATTTAAACTGGCTTTTCTGGTTTAGGCAATGACTACTGTCGGGGCAGTTGCTAATACCAATTCACTTTTCCAATCGAGGCGGCTGCAGAGCGATCGATTCGCACCTTCCAAGGGTTTTAAGCTGGAACGGTGAGGTTTCATCATATACTCCTATCAATCTCCGGCTCCGGCAAACGGCGTTGTTCCCCCTGCTGAATCTCGCGCTCCAAGAAATAATTCAGTAGGGTTCGCAGCAAGACGATCGCTCCCAAATTCAATATATCTTGGCGAGTAGGTGCTACTGCCGTCCGCAATATATCGCTGGCAACAGTGAATTCCAGCCCCAATGCCAGTACTCGTCCCAATTGCAGACGAATTGCTTCTGTGGCATCGAAATGTTGTTTAGAACGAGCAAACAACAATCGCAGATAACTAGTAATACCTCGGATTACCGCTCCGCCAATTACAACTGCTGCTGCAATTTCTGTCGCTGCTGCCAAATAACCGACAATGACTTTGAGCCACGTCTCCAGAGGACTTGTTAACGCCCTCTCACCTCTAGCTTCTCCCACATTCAAACTCAGAATTAAAACTAACCCCAAGATGAGTGCTAGCGGTAATAGTAAATTGAGCAATGAATCTCTGGATGGCTCTCGTTTCATAAAACCTGGCGATCGCTTTGGAAACTCAGAGACTTCGAGTGATGGCTGCGTCCTGTAACATATTGTATCTACTTCACTAGCCCCTAGTGCGTATTCGCTGGATGCTCTAATTTTTGGACAGTAAAAATTATCCGAAAATCAATATCAAAACAAAATGCATGAACAGTGAGTGGGGAAGATTAAATTTTTACTTTCAATCTCCTGCCCTTCGGGTACGTCCGCTGACGCGTAGCTTGCTTCGACTTGCAGTGGCTCACCTCCTGCCTTCTACTTATCTGGCTAAAATTCTGTAAGAGGCGATTTATTTTTACTTTTTTCATTTACAGTCGCCAGCCTAATAATGCCATCAACAGATAAACGTCCTCTCAGTTGGTTGTTGCAGCAGTTTCAACTCAAGCCAGGTCAGCCCGCCATTTTCTCCGGATTGCGTAGCCTTTTGATACTAAGTGTCCCTATTGGAGCTGGAATCATTACTGGTCATACTGCTGCAAGTGCGATCGCAACTATGGCAGCTTGGTTTGTTGGTATGGTAAATGTTGACGGAACCTATCGCCAGAAAGTGATTGCGATGATAGCTGCTACCATTGCGGTGACTGTGGTGTTCGCGATCGCGAGTCTGGTTAGCAGTAATCTCTGGTTATCTGTTCCGGCGACGTTCTTGGTGATATTTATAGCAGGCTTAGCGGGTTTGTATGGCAGTGTGGCTGCATCTGTCAGCTTGGTGACTTCGATTATGTTTGTCATCGCGCTTGCTAAATTTGCTTCATTTTCCAATTTATCTACTCTTATCCAGCAATGTGCGCTCTGTCTGGCTGGCGGAATATGGACAACTGTCTTGTCATCAGGACTGTGGGTAGTGCGTCCTGACGTACCTGTAAGACAGATAGTCGCTAACAGTTATCTAGCGTTGAGAAAATTTGTGGATTTGGCAAGCCACAGAGCATTAAATCCCCAGGATAGTCAGGAGTGGGCACAGCGATTTTTGCAAGCTCAGGATACTATCATTCAGGATTTGACATCTGCCCGTAGCATCTGGACAGCCATGTGGACTAGGCAAAAAGGAGCTAACCTGCGGGAAAATCACTTACTCGTGTTGATTGAGGATGCCAATCAAATTGTCAATTCTGTTGTTGCATTGAACGAACTGTTAGCGATCGCATCTGAAGGTCAACTATTTTCTCGGTTACAGAAAGAAATTCAGCAAGCGATAGAACAGTTGGCAATTGCTCTACAAATGTTGTCAGAAGCAATCGCCAAAGGAAAAAACTCAGTTCACCTGCGGGATCTGGATCGGACGGTTGAGGCACTGGGAAACCAGTGGCAAGTTCTGCGCTCTCAAATTCTCAATCAAACGAGCCATGTCCAGACAGATGTTTATTCCCAACTAGTCAACCTGAAGAAGATTGAAACTAGTCTGACAAAGCTGGCACAGCAAATTCATACTGATGCGGATATTGTTACAGATTTAAGACAGGGAAAACCATGCCGCATTGACCAGCGAGATATTTCCCCCCCAGCCCAGTCAGAGCGTTCTGCAATTATTGATACGTTGCAGAATAACTTCACTTTTGATTCAGTTCTGTTTCGTCACGCGTTGCGCCTTGCACTGATAACAACGCTCGCTGAATTACTTGCCTCGGTATTGCAATTACCTAGAGGCTACTGGATAACCCTTACAGCTTTAGTCGCACTTAAGCCCAACTTTGGTGGAACATCCGAGACAACAGTACAAAGGGTCATCGGTACGATTTTGGGTGGAATCATCGGCATTACTTTGGTCTTACTAATTAAGAATCCATTGGCGATCGCAATTTGTTTCCTGCTGCTCGTTTTTGCTGCTATGTCGGTGCGATCGTTAAGCTACAGTATATTCACCATACTACTTACTCCTGCCATCATCTTGCTACTCGACGTTATTAGTGCAGGTGGCTGGAAGGTAGGAGTATGGCGTATTGTTGATAGCCTGATTGGGGGAATCTTAGCACTGCTTGGCAGCTATTTACTTTTCCCCCGTTGGGAACGACAGCAACTTCCTGCACAACTGCAAAAGACAATTCGAGCCAATCTTGCCTACTTTCAACAGGTTATTGCTAAATATCTCTATCCAGAACAGGATGCGTCTGGTAATTCTATCAATATGCTACGCCATCAAGCTGGACTAGAGAACGTCAACGCTGCTGCGGCGGCTCAAAGATTGTTCAGCGAACCTCGTCACGTTCAGGGAGAAATCGAACCTGTAATGACGCTGATGGTATACATTCGTGGCTTTTTCAGTTCAGTTACAACTCTAGCAGAACATCTGCGGGAATTTAGCGGCGAGTACCAATTTACTGAACTCAAACGACTTACTGATACCATTGTCCAAGTTTTAGAAAACCTAGCAAATGCACTTCGACAAAGACAGCCACCCCAACCGTTACCAGCGTTGGATGGCTATCTCGAAGCAATTCACGACCAAATTGAACAGCTACATACTACTCGATTATCAGAGATTGTCACAAATGCCAACACTTTAACTCCGACGTTACAAGCCGTTCGAGAACAAACTCCCTTATTTATAGAACTGGAGCGAATTGTCAATGAAATTAAAGTTATGCACTGTGTGATTGCACGTCTGCAAGAATAATTTGCTTTACTGCTTAATTTTAGTTCCTGGTGTGTATTCACTGGATTACTTGACTCCAGTGAAAAAGTTGAGTAAATAACTTTATTTTAGAACAGCCAAAGTCCGGGGTCCAATTATTCCGTCTGCTCTTAATCCTTTAGACTTCTGAAATTTGATCGCTGCTGCACGTGTTTTGTTATCAAAGATACCATTCACGCTTGCAGTATAAAATCCTTGCTGCTTTAAAACATTCTGAGCATTTTTGACTGCTTCTCCTCTGCTACCTACTCTCAGTACGGTACTATGGTTGGCCATGTTATTAGACTTGTGCTTAGCATGAAGCTTTTGCACAGTATTAGCCTTTTTCATGGTGTTAGCTGGCTGGGTATTTTGAGCAACGTGGGCAGCAGTAGTCGGATTGTGGCTTTTATTATTAGTTAAAGAGTAAGCTGGCACGGCAGTAGCTATCAGAATAGGGAGGCAAGCGAGTACTTTCCAATTCATCTTTTTGTTCCTTTGAATTATGTGAGATTTTGCAACTTTGATTTGAAGAGTCATCCTCATAAGGGCTTGTACCTGATGGTGATTCTCCTCAGTAGACTCTGGTGTATGGGTTTGGTATGGAGTGAGCCTTCCTAACCCAGAGCTTTAGCATCACACATCATATTGACAAAGTTATTGCAAAATTGTGACAAAAGCATGATTAATTTATTAAGGCTTGTATCGTATGATGCCTTACTCTTGATTTATAAGAATTTTCTTAATATTCTTATGACCGCTAACTAATGACAGATTTGTTATATAAATAAAAACAAAGCGATTGAAAGGGCGCTTAGAACAAGAGCTAACACAATAGCGGATTCAATGCGACTAAAAAATCCCACAGCAGCAACGACGATGATTGCTAGCGCGAAAATGCCAAGGTACTGCTCTTTTTGTCATGTGCAATTAGTGAGTCTGTGCCTGGCAATGGAGTTTCTTGAATTGCGTTTGTAGAAGGCTCTGGTGCTGGCAAATCTTGTGCTAATAAATTCATGAAATTCCTTCTTAAAATACTTTTAATTTCTAAAAAAACACTATTTTAAGAGTGATTTATATAAAAACCAAATTATATATTTGTTTAGCTAAATTAATTTTATTAGGATGATAAATATGCCTAAGAATATTGTCGTTATATCTATATTTAGTTTGGTAAGTCATTATTTGTAAGCAATCAAAGTCTTCTATAAATCAGCGGTTAGAAATAGCATTTAGAAATGGGGAAGTGATATGCTCTTCATTCCCCTCATCCTCCCTACTACTTTTGAATGAACTCGGTATCAGGGATGAATTTCGTCAAGCTGAGTCTCTCCCAACTGCCAGATGCAGCTTAGATAAATTAATCTCAATATAAAACAAAACCTTTCAGGACAATTTTTGTAATTACACAAACTTGATGTAAATGCAATACCGCGTTTAAACAGCAGTAAAGTGTCGGGAAATTAAAAATGGTAACAACAGCATCCGATGTTCTAGTTGACACTTTAATTGATTGGGGTGTCAATACTATCTTTGGTATACCTGGTGATGGAATTAATGGCGTTATGGAAGCTTTGCGCCAGCGCCAAGACAAAATCCGCTTTATCCAAGTGCGCCATGAAGAAGCGGCGGCTTTTATGGCTTGTGCCTACTCTAAATACACAGGTAAATTGGGTGTTTGTCTGGCGACATCAGGGCCTGGCGGTCTGCATCTAATTAATGGTCTTTATGACGCTAAGATGGATGGTCAATCAGTGTTGGCAATTACAGGTCAACACTTCCATGATTTGATTGATACTCACTCCCAGCAAGATGTAGACCTTGACAAAGTGTTTATGGATGTCGCCGTCTATAACACTCGTGTGATGGGGCCTGACCATATCGAGACTGTTGCAAATTTGGCTTGCCGTGCTGCTATCTCCTACCGGAGTGTGGCTCACATCACATTTCCAATTGATTTCCAGACCGAGAAGGTTACTAAAAAGCATTCTATGCACAATGTTCTCCATCACACATCGGATGTGAGGGCGCACAGTGCCCAACTGCCCAGTGAAAATGATTTGCTGCGTGCCGTTGAGGTTTTGAATGCTGGCAAGAAAATAGTAATTTTGGCTGGTCGTGGGGCTTTAAGAGCAACAACTGAATTGGAACAGCTGGCACAAAAGCTAGGGGCACCAATTGTTAAAGCGATGTTGGGTAAAGCGGCTGTACCAGATTTTAGCCCGTATACTACAGGTGGAATTGGGTTGACTGGAACCAAGCCATCCCAAGAGGCGATGGAAGACTGTGACACTCTGTTGATGGTAGGTACATCTTTCCCGTATATGGAATTTCTACCAAAGCCGGGACAAGCACGAGGTGTCCAGATTGACATTGACCCTATGCGAATTGGGTTGCGTTATCCCGTTGAAGTGGGGTTAGTTGGTGATAGCCGTCGCACCTTACAAGCAATTCTGTCGCTAGTGGAACCTAAAGAGGATAAGAGCTTTCTAGAAAAAGCTCAATCTGGGATGAAAGATTGGTGGAAGTTAATGGAAGAGAGGGGTACGCGGCAGGATAAGCCCATGAAACCCCAAGTAGTTGCGTGGGAACTGGGCAAACGTTTATCTGACACTGCGATCGTTGCCGCAGATTCCGGTACAAATACAACTTGGTGGGCGCGGCAAATTCCAGCTAAGCAGGGTCAAATGCATTCAGTATCGGGAACACTGGCCTCAATGGCTTGCGGTCTTCCCTACGCGATCGCCGCCCAAATTGCCTATCCAGAGAGACAGTGCGTTGCTTTTGTCGGGGATGGTGGCTTTTCAATGTTAATGGCAGAGTTTTTAACTTGTGTCAAATATCAGCTGCCCGTCAAAATTGTCATCATCAAGAACAACACCTTGGGTCAGATTAAGTGGGAGCAGATGGTCTTCTTGGGCAATCCAGAATACGCCTGCGAACTGCAACCGATGGACTATGCTGCTTTTGCTCGTGCTTGCGGTGCAACTGGCTTTACCATTGATGACCCCGCGACTTGTGGCGATATTCTTGACCAAGCACTTGCTACACCAGGGCCGGTAATTGTTGAGGCGATCGTTGACCCCCATGAGCCACCCTTGCCGCCTAAAATTACCCTAAATCAAGCGGCTAAGTTTGCTGAATCTCTCATTAGAGGTGAGCCTAACCGCGAGAAGATTATCTTCACAGCAGTGTCAGATAAAGTGAGAGAACTGATTTAAAAGATGCTGAGTGCAATTAATTTTACTTTTTTACTCAGCACTGTTTCGGTGAGTCTTAAAATCCTCCACTGTAAGTAGTTAAACATAATTAATTACACAATGTCATTGCGAATGCAGCGAAGCATAATGTTCGCAATGACTGTAAATATTTTTGTTTATCTACTTATTCGGTACTCCGAATACAGTGGTGGGAGAATATCAACTTTTTTGATCCCGCCACAAAGCAATACCGCCTAACAAACCAGTGACATTAGGGATGAGTTTCACGTTTAAAGGTAGCTGGATATTTACTTTTACTGCTTCACCACCACCAATGTAAAGATAATCATAGTTGAACAGCCTTTGCAAAGATGCGATCGCTTTTTCTAAACGCCTGTTCCATCTTTTCTCACCAATTTTTTCTAACTCTGCACGCCTAAGTTGTTCCTCATAAGTCTCACCCTTACGAAATGGATGATGTCCCATTTCCATGTTCGGCACTAATTTACCATCCACAAACAAAGCCGAACCAAATCCTGTACCCAAGGTGACGACTAATTCTACACCCTTACCTGCGATCGCCCCAAATCCTTGCATATCTGCATCGTTAATTACTCGTACAGGCTTGTTTAAACGGTTTGACAATACTGTTTCTAAGTCAAACCCTATCCAATCTGGATGTAAGTTTACTGCTGTTTCCGTGACTCCGCAGCGCACCACACCCGGAAACCCTACCGAAATCCGATGAAAGTCGCCTTGAGCTGCTGCTAACACTGTAATTGCATTGATCACAACCTCCGGTTTAGCTGGTTGGGGTGTATCTACACGCGCCCTTTCCGTTAGAGGATTTCCTGTGATATCCAAAACCATAGCTTTGACACCACTACCGCCAATATCAACTGACAGAGTGCGAACCGATCCATTTTCGTCAACCATGAGTTTTGTCCTTTTAACTGCTTGTAATTTGACTGATGACTAGAGATTGAATATATGGGTATCAGCAAGAAAAACTATTTTGGTGAACTAAATTCGTTCCCAATCCCCAATCGCTGTAACATGAAAATGGCGCGAAAGTAGTACAATGCACAGCTTTATTCCTCCAGAACGCTTTTTCCCTTATCTGTCTTGGACTGACATCCAGACAATGCCGAATAAGGAAAATGTAGTCATTATCCAACCAGTAGGGGCCATTGAACAACATGGCCCCCATCTGCCACTGATTGTCGATGCTGCTATCGGTGTGGGGGTGCTGGGAAAAGCTTTAGAAAAGCTAGATGCTGATATTCCCGTCTATGCATTGCCCACCCTATATTATGGTAAATCAAACGAGCATTGGCACTTTCCTGGTACGATTACCCTAAGCACGGAAACGCTGACGGCAACGATTATGGAAGTGGGAGAAAGTATTTACCGTGCTGGGTTTAAAAAATTGGTGTTGATGAACTCCCACGGGGGACAACCCCAAGTTATGCAGATGGCAGCGCGAGATTTACACGTTAAGTATGATGACTTTTTGGTGTTTCCACTGTTTACTTGGCGCGTGCCTAATATCACTAAAGAATTGCTGACTCCAAAAGAAGCTGAACTAGGAATGCACGCTGGAGATGCGGAAACCAGTATTATGCTGGCAATTTTACCGGAACAGGTGAAGCTGGAGAAAGCCGTTGTCGAGTATCCGCCAGAACATCCAGAAAGTAGTCTACTGAGTTGGGAAGGTAAACTACCTGTAGCTTGGGTGACGCGGGATATCAGTAAAAGCGGAGTCATCGGCGATGCGACAACTGCAACTAGAGAAAAAGGCGATCGCATCCTCGAATCTGTATCTGATGGTTGGGTACAAGCGATCGAAGATATTTACGCTTTTCGGCAACCTTGTTAGAAAATGTTTGTCAAGTCTAATTTCTTACTTGCTTGAGCGACTAGAAGCGACTAATCGCTGCAATACATTTTCCTAGATAATTAAGCATAATTGCCCGATCGCACCATCACCAATGTCTGTTTACCAAATTGCTGATTTGTTCGCTCAACGAGCAAAAGATATCGCACCATCGACCTATTGCACAGAGTTATATCATGTCCGGTTAAAGACTTATCATTAAGGCAGCAGAGGGGCAGAGGGGCAGAGGGGAAGGGTTTTTGGGTTTCTGCATAGATTCGGGAATCATAACTAATTGGCCGGACTTGATATTAACCAAGATTATCACTGTTAGCTTTGCCTACGGTCTAGCCGATCCCAATCTCTTTCCCTACGCAGACTTAGCTGCTGCCTGTGCCGCTGTACTTGCTGAAGAAACTGCTACTACCCTGAACTACGGCCGTTTGTCAGCCATGTGGTTGCCCGTTACTGTGCTACAGGTAAATTAGATAAACACATCCAGGAATTTATCGCTAACTATCAGCATAAATGCGATCTGTTGTTAGATGCGATCGCCAACATACTACACAATTAGATATTTTTTAATTGAAAGTCCCTACGTTTATGTATAAAGTGTAAATGTTGGTATCTGCTCGTTCAATACCCAATTGCCAACCTCAAACACTTTGTAAGCAACAGGATCGTGCAAGGTGTGTGTACGAACATTCCGCCAGTAACGGTCAAAACGGTACTTGTTAGCCGCAGAACGTGCGCCTGTTACCTCAAAAATCTTGCTAGTAACATCCAATGCTACCCTGGTACTCAAAACTTTAACAGAAGCAACACTAACAGCAACTTCTCCCCGTTTAGCAGCGGTGAGTTGCTCTTTGCTCTCCTTAAGAGGGTCGAGGAGGCAGTCTAGTGAGTCCAGTCACCTATGCAGGGAAACCCCCTGTAATGCTGGACTCACCGCAATGCCCTAATCCCTCTACAAGATTGGATAATTTCTTTGCTGGAAATCCTCTTGCTTCCGTGAATTAGGTGTACTTTATTTTGCTTTAGAAAGCGCTATGAGCAACACAATTTTTACAAGAATCAATTAATAGTTAAGTGAATTCGATGAACCTCAACTCTCCAACCCACTTCTCCCAAAAGGCCGAGAGGGAACAACTGAAAAACCACCTTTTTACCTTCCTCTCTTTGTAGGAGGGCTGGGGAAGAGGTCAATATAGCACCCGTCGAACTAACTTACATTAACAGTTGCCAGATTTCCAAGCGCAGGCGGTGTTTAAGATAGTGGTGAATCGACTATCGAGAATTGAACTGCCTTGGTAAAGTGGTCCCACTGCTGTTGGACCATATGAGGTAACACCAACGATTTGATTGGGAGTTTTATCCGAACCATCGACTTGTCCGCTAGCAACAACACCAAAATTCTGCACCCAAGGCCCTCCACTAGAACCGCCTCTCATGTCAGAACCATACAAGACTGTGTTATTGCCTCCACTACCATAACTTCCTGCTGTCACTTGATGCATTTTTTGAGCACTGTCTAGATTACCTGGATATCCCAGCAACGTAGCGTGATTAGGCAGAAGATCGAGAGTTTTATATCCGAAGTAGCCAACAATATCACCTATTTTGCGAGTTACTCCGCTAAATGATTGGTCTGAGACTTCGAGAATTGCATAGTCGGCAGCATTAGGAACTGCACCACCACCAGTACTCCAAGTGCTTGTTGTAATAACGCGACTCCAAGACCACTGTCTATATGGGGCAGCACCATCTCTATAAGCAGGAACAAAGAGGAAGTTAGTGTAGAAACCATTATTTCCTCCACTTCCACTGTGAACGCAATGACCTGCTGTCAAGATAAGTCTTGGTCTGATGACAGCCCCAGAACATATAAAATCACCCCCACCAGGTTTGGAAAAGAAAATTTTTCCTGAGGCTACATACGGATAGGACAAATCAGCCGATAGAGGAACTAGTCGAGAACTCGTAAAACGGGCATTTTGAGTACCAACATTGTTAGGCTGAACTTGGTCGCTTTGAACTTCAAGGTCATTAGGCGTAAATAGAGGCTCCTGATTAACAGAGACTTTGACTGTTGGTTTTGCCCCACGGCCTGCTTGCGGTTTGCCTGTAACTTGAGTTGTTTGCCCTGTGACAACACCGTTATACGATATGGGCAAAGGTAGAGGTTTAGCGTTTCTCAGCCTCTCAGAAGTCCAAACATTTTGCGTACTGTTAGGACTCACACTAGGAGCTTCTTTAACTAGATACGGTGTTGATAGTTCTGCCTGTTGTGCAAATACAGGTGTTTGCGAGATGGCTAAAGAAGTAGCCAACACAGAGATGTTGAACACAGCAATAGACTTGTGCATATAGTAAATTCGCTCCTGACAGCGAGTAGCTTTATACAGTTAATTTCAGTCAGTATGTAGGTTTTTATATGAATTTATGATGAAGTTATTATAAGATTTTAGTATTATTTGGTTAATTTTATTTAGCCTAAGAAATTAGGGGTAATTACTAACAAAAGACATTTTTGGTGTAAAATCCCAAAATTCATGGCAAAACGCATGGCTGTTGAACAACATAGAGAACACAACCTTATGCCTTAACTTGAGAAAATGTAAAATAAAGATGAAGGAGCATAAGCAAAATGAAATGCTAAAAAGATAGTAATAATTAACACAATATGTTCGCTATCAGTTCCTCTGACACAATCACATGGTTTCTAGCTCCTAAAAAATCCTAGTCTGTAATTTAATTACAAGGGAGGAAATATGAAATTCAAAAAATGGATGTCAACTTTAGCAGTTGCCAGCCTAGTAGGAATAATATCGACTTCCTATATTGCTAGAGGAGAATCAGTAGATATGGAGACACAGGATACTAACCTTCAAAAGGAAAATACCACTCAAACAAATGAGCAAATACAAGATTATTGGACACCAGAAAGAATGCGAAATGCCAAGCCATTGATGCCTATGGTTACTGACACTCCAAATTCAGCCTCACCATCAGATATTAAACAACCTACAAATCCTATAAATAGTGGTGCTGGTTCTGCACCCATAGAGTCAATACAACCAATACAACAGTAGCTTTGATAGAATTTACCTATACCTTTTGCAACTGTTAGACGCGGGACATAACTTCTTGGTCAAAACGAGTTATTTCTTAGGCAAAGGAATTGAGTTGCAGCATGGATGTTTCGATACCTGCATCAACAAAGCCTGCAATCAGACTTGCAAGTGTGTTGTATCTGCCAACCAAACCGAATGCAGTACAAATAATGAATTAGCATAGATAGTTTACTCATAGAAGCAGCGATCGCTAATTCTATGAGTAAATTCAAAAAGTATTTAGTTAAAACTTTTACAAATGCTGCTTACCCCAGTGAGATGCGAGAGTAACGCAGATGAAGCCTTAGCAGCCTTAGCCAGCGCAGCCAAATTTGTGCTGGTTGTTCAAAGAATGTGAAAATATCACCGAAACCGAGATTAGTTTTGTGATGATGTAACCAGTGCCTCTCAGGAGTAGTGATGAATAGAACTTGGCACAAAACATTCACAAGTTTTGGAGTTTGCCAACCTAAAACACTGATGTGTCTCCACCATACATGAAACTGACCAAGCAGTAGTCCAGAAATAACGCCGATAGGAGAGAAAGACCACAAAACTACTGCCATCAGTAGATAAGGTAAGGCTCCCAAGATACCATCTAAAAGAACTTGGGGATTAAATGTCAAAATAGCGTAGTGGCGGAAATCCTTCTTCCAAGAGTGGTGCGTTTTTAGATGGAGGCTACCAAAAACATGCTCGGGTACGTGGTAACAAAAAGTAGACAATAAATCACCAAAAAATAGTAATAGCCAAGCAACAGCGATAGCCTCAAGCATTTATCATCCTCACGTTCAGTCAGAAAACATCAAAGAAAAAATGCAGATATCATGCTGTGGACGTAGATAATTAATTTTTCTACTTTGCCAGCAGCTAGTTCGGCTCAGAATAATTTAGGAGGTTGCAGTTTCATGAATCTACGCTCCTGAATGTAGGGAATAGCAACTTGTGAGTGCTTTTAATCTGGCTTCTGGCTCTAGGTTGACGAACTTTATACATCAAAATCTCGATAGAGTTACCGTATTTTACCATATTCACCTCACAATCTTCTTACTAAGGCATATGGCATAAGCAAAGATTGAGTTAAAAATAGTACAAATTTAGGTTAAGGTTTGATGCAATATTATTCAGTCCAAACCAATTGCATTTGTGACTCAATCTATAATGTTAGAAACTAAGCTAATCATGGCTCTCGACTGTTAGTAAAGTTATTTTCAAGTCAGCTTTACCAACAACAAAACTCAGGAAATGTCGTGAATTATGGATACAAAAATATGTGATGTATTTTACTGAAATACTTTACAAATTCAGCAGGCGAGCGCTTCTAGGCTTTGACATTTTTCTAGACTCAGATGCAGGCGATCGCGGCGGTCTTTTCCCATAAAATCCCGTTTTTTTTAAGCTTCCCTATTGCAACCACTACAAATTGGATATTTTTTGATAGTTTTTCTACTTTTTTTTATTAAAAAATAATTAATAAACTGCTTTATATATTAAAACCATATTAACAATTTTTGCCAGGGAACATCAACATAACAATATACAAAGAAAGCCTTAAATGAAGGATTTTCACATTATAGATGTACAATACAAATAGATGCCGATGGCTCACTCTACCCCTAACTTGGCAATAAGCTGCCTGTACCCAAATGTTAGCATTCTGTAGCCAGTTAACGTGCTGTAGGGGTAGTTAAAGAGCAGCATATCTGTAGGCAAAGGGAATATCTCGTAAAACCAGCCCTGATAAGAGTTCAAACCTCTGGGGCGCTAACTTTGGAATCTGCCCAATTAACACGATTTGAGTGTATTTGCAGCAAGTGGCTGCATACCATTTACTGCTGAGCTGAGAAATCAGCACAGATGAATAATTGCCAATTCGCCCAAAAGCCCTTCCAGATTTAAAATCCAGAGGAGTCAATGAATATCACCACTTTCACCAAGGCAAAAAACGCATATAAACGCCTTGAAGAAGAAACACCTTTGTCAGAGAAAATCCTGATAAAAAATGGTATCAAATGTGAAGCTCCCAAAAAAAAAGAGCCTAGGGCTGAAAGTTCCATTGTCAATGACTTAAATCGTGGTCGGGTGGCTATTTTTATTGATGGTGTAAACTTATTTCATGCGGCTTTGCAACTAGGCATTGAAATCGACTATCTGAAATTGCTTTGTCGTTTAACAGCTGGTTCGAGGCTGTTGCGGGCTTTCTTCTACACTACTGTTGATGTCTCACGGCAAACTCCTACGCGTCCACGCCCCAACGAAAAACAACAGGGTTTTCTATTTTGGATGCGTCGCAATGGTTATCGTGTAGTTACCAAAGAAGTCCAGCTAGCAGATAATTCCAAAAAACCGAATTTGAATGTAGAAATTGCTGTCGATATGATCACCTTAACTCCCTACTATGACACTGCGGTCTTAGTCAGTGGAGATGGAGATTTAACTTATGCTGTTGATGCTGTCACCAGTAAAGGAGCTAGGGTTGAAGTTGTGAGTCTGCGAACAATGACCAGCGACAGCTTAATTGATGTTGCAGACTACTTCCTTGACATTGATAGCATCAAGCATCACATCCAAAAGGATTCCCATCCAGGATACAATTATCGGGCGCTGTCTAATTCCAACGTCTAGATCCCCATCGTGAAGGGAGAAGCGGAGACAAGGGAGACACGGTGAGTTCTTTTTCTGCGTCCGCGTGTTCACGCGTCCTCGCGTCTTCCTCTTCTCCTGACCCTCTGCCTTCTTTTATAGAGTAGAATGACAAGCCAGGAAATAACTCTGCGTTTATTTAAATCCCGATCGCGATGGATATTTTAATTGTTGAGGATGAATCAGAAATTGCTCAATTAATCCAACATTCTTTAGAAAAAGAAGGATTTTTCTGTCGCGTTAGCCGCGATGGTGTCAATGCCTTGCGGATGTTTCAGGAGCAACCACCAGATTTAATCATCCTGGATTTAATGATTCCTGGGTTGGATGGATTGGAAGTTTGTGCCAGAATTCGCCAGAAACCTGGTGTAAAAGACCCCTATATCTTGATGCTCACAGCTAAGGGCGAGGAAATCGATCGCGTGATTGGTTTATCTACTGGTGCTGATGACTACATGGTTAAACCCTTCAGCCCTAGAGAGTTGGTTGCTAGGGTACGGGCGCTATTGCGGCGTAGCCTCCGCCAAGGCGGACAACATCAGGTAAATCGTACCCAACACTTTATCGTGGATGTAGAGCAACGCACTGCCAGTCGTCAAATGGATTCCCAAGAACCCGAAATTTTAGACTTGACTACCCTAGAATTTAACTTGTTAAGCACTTTTGTCAGCAATCCTGGTCGAGTTTGGAACCGGACTCAGCTCATTGATAAACTTTGGGGTGATAATTTTTTTGGCGATGAACGGGTAGTGGATACTCATGTCGCTCGATTAAGAAAAAAAATTGAGCCTGACCCTGCTAATCCCGCTTTTATTAAAACCGTTGTTGGGGTGGGCTATAAATTTGAAGACTCCCCCGTAGTGTAACTATGACGAAAACGAGCTGGCGTTGGACAAAGTCCTTGCCTTTGGCATCACGCCTATTTTTATCCCACTTAGTGGTGATGATAGTAGGATTAATTAGTCTTGTCATTATTAGCAAAGTTTCTTCTCCCCGCTTTTTTGTGCTGCACTTGGAAAGGTTAGAAAGTAGGGGGTTGAGATTAATCAATATTCGTACTGAATTAGTTCAGGGTTTTGAAATTGCTTGGCAACGCAGCACGCTTTGGTCAGTTATAGTCGGTACTACCGCAGCGGGAGGATTGAGTTATTGGGTATCCAAACGGATTATGCAGCGGTTGACCGAGATGGAACAAATTACACAAAAGTTTGCTGCCGGTCGTTTGGAAGCGCGATTACCGCTGTCTGATATTCCAGAACTGAATCGATTGGGTGCTAGTTTTAATCGCATGGCAGCCAGTTTAGAAGGAGTAGAGGCACGGCGGCGGGAACTGATTGGAGACATGACTCATGAACTGCGGACACCACTGACAGTTGTGCGCGGTTACCTAGAGGAACTAGCTGACGGAGAAATTGAACCATCTCCTGAAATTTATCAACGGCTAGCAAAGGAAACTAGGCGCTTAGAACGTTTGGTAAACGATTTGCAAGAACTTTCCAAAGCAGAAGCTGGTTATTTGCCTATTAATATACAGCCAGTGAATTTGTATCCCTTATTAGAGTCGTTAGTAGAGAAATTTACCGACCAGCTGTTGGAAGATGGCCCCGTTCTGCGTACAGAATTTCCATTACAATTGCCGCTGGTATTGGCAGATATTGACCGTACAGAACAGGTGCTAGTCAACTTGCTTGGTAATGCAGTGCGTTACACCACTAAAGGGACAATTACTATCCGTGCTTGGAGTGAAGCATCTAAACTCTGGATTGAAGTTGCCGATACAGGCATTGGCATTGCCCCGAAGGATCTGCCAAATGTGTTTGAGCGTTTTTGGCGAGCGGATCAATCGCGCGATCGCTATTCTGGAGGAACTGGTATTGGTTTAACTATATCCCGCCGTTTGGTTGAGTTGCAAGGCGGTCAGATTCAGGTAAAAAGCGAGATGGGAATTGGCAGTAAGTTTCGTTTTTTCTTGCCTTTGGCTTAATTAAGGGTCTGGGGGATAAGGATGTAGGGCAAATAAAAACCTATTGTCCCTTACACCTCTGTTTATATACAAACAATTGTCACAAGTCGGTTGCATTTGCGTCATATCCAATTGCTAGTTTGAAAGGGACTGGTGAGACAGCGCTGCGGAGAGAAGTTGCCATAGCGTAGCTTGCGAACGTCACCCGAAGGGGGACTGGGGACTAAAAAAGGCAAAGGGAAAAAGGATTTCTTTCCCCTTTGTCCTTGAACTTCCTCGATATCCAATACCTAGTACCTAGCTATCGTATGTCTACTTTTGTTATAGCTACATTTTTGGTTAGTTTAATCACTGTATCTGGTTGGGCTGCGATCGCTTACCTGTTCCCTCAGAATCATTCCCAAGACTAAACGCTAATCAATAACTCATCCCTGTCGCCCCTCCTCTTCCCAGCCCTGCTCCTCCTAGAGCTTTCACTTGCCTGGGAATCCAAATAGTAAAAGTAAGCCGCTTCCAGGTCATTATGGAGGCGGGGTAAGCTATCGCAGCTTCTGTATGTCTGAGGGAAACTGCAATTGCTCCTCCTACTTAAGAGATATCAATGAGATTTTTTGAGTTACATTCTTTACGACTGTATCTCCACAATAATACTTAGCTAACTCAGTTTTAGTCTTAACCAAGCCGTATTATTTGCCGAACGCGCACTATTATTTCAAGAGTCCAATTGCAAATATTTCCTTCCAACAACAATAGCAAGCATCTTTTTCTTAAACAGAATGTGATTGAGAAGAATATTTACCTCAATCTCAAGAATCTTAGCTTGTAATAATTTTAGGACTTACGCACTGTACAAATTGATTATCTTATGTATCAACGAAAATACGACGTTTCAGGCTTTTATAAATCATCCTTGGATAAATAGCGATCGCCTAAAAGGGGTCGAAAAATCAAGGTTTAATCCCTGGAATCCATACTCCATATTTGGGTTTTCCTGTCAATGCGTAAGTCCTAAATTTATGCTATTACAGTACAAATAGGTGATTTTCATCACATAAAAGCTGTGATTTATCTAATTTACAGATAAATTACTTAAGCATACTTTCAATAAAGTATGCAGCAAAAATGAAAGTAATAACCTGCATATATATAGTCAGAGTCCTTCATTTTTTCACAATGGAGTAAATACTATGTCTAATAGTGGGGCAATCTTTTTTGAACAAAAAAACTATCAAGGTGTTTCTCATTCATATGAAATAGATCAAGAATATGCAGCACCTTGTGACGATGGAAACTCAGAACTTAATGATAAATTTTTGTCCGTTAAAATTGGAGAACTCGTTAAAGTTCTCGCTTGGCAGCATTGTGATGGGACTGGGGTATATCGAGAGTGGGAAACGGATAACCCAGACCTTTCTGATATAAAAGGTCTTTCTAAATTTCAGGTTGTTAACACGACTAATTCGGTGGTGGCATTTCGATTAATTGATCGATCTGGAGCCGGGAAAGCTTTGTCTTTGAAATGTCAGACCGATCAGGTCGGAGAATCAACAGACCGTACAAATGATGGGAATGATGAATATCGTATTATAGGTACTTTACCAACAGATAAGCCAAATTTCCCACCTCTAACAACTGGCGTTTATTTACGCTTAGAAGAGCCAAACTACGATTATTTGTCTACAGGCACTGTGTACATAAAGTGGAATAACAACACACATGAAGCTGAACTTACGTACCAAAATGAAACTCAACCGCCAGGATTTAAATTTGAGCAAACTGCTCCAGGAAAATTCGACTTTATATGGCTTGGGAATTAGAGAATTTAATCTTGAAAAGTAAAACCCTGTTGTAAAACAACGAGGTTCTACTTTTTCCCATATATCAGGTTTTAAACTCCTTGTGTTACAGCACCAGGAGTTTTCTAATTTTATTTGATTTTGACTCTTTTATGAATCAGGGTTAGCGCGTCTCAAACCCTGACCTCATAATGGACAGTGGATATTTGATGACAAACTACAGTATATGCATCAAAAACCTCGCCCGCATCAGACAAAACGTGCTAATCAACCTCGCCAAGAGGACGCAGATCAAAATCGGGTAGAACCCAATAACCAAATGGCGCAAAATTAAGACAAAACCATCGCGTTGGGACTTCGGAAAAAATATCCCATGATTTTGTCTCGGTCTCAGGTATGAATGTTTTAGTGACTCATTCAGTAACCTACACGAACAGTATAATTACTGATTTATGTGTTTTCTGACTTCGCATAATATTTATCGTATTGATATGGCAATCTTAAATCTGACTTTTTTACATACTGTGGAAAGTCGGACGGTATGAAGTGTCGGGTGTAGTCAGAACGAGCTTCGTTCGCTATCCCCCAGCCTTAAGGAGAATTTCCATGAAAAGTCAGGTATATAGATTGCTATCAAGCCAGTTGTGTAATAACTTCATTTGGTTTATTTTGAATGAGTCGTCAAATATCTGAAGGAGTATTGACAATGAATCAGATACAATTAACTTTGATTATTAGTTATGTACTGATATCCTGTTATTTCTTCAGCAACTGGCTAAGATTTTCTCTGCGACATCCTAGCTCTTCTCCAGAAGAGAAGTTTTTATCTTTTGTGATGTTTATAATCACAACTATCTTTTGGCCTTTGACTATTCCAATATCTTTATTAGAAATTTTTAAGAAACGCAAACTAGAGTTTAGTAATGTGATTCCCATCCTTTTAACTATGTTTGCTTTTAGTGTTTCATATTATCTGATTTATCTGTATTAGCAATATATTTTGCTAGCGATCGCGATTTATTCTCTTCTTATGTGATGACAAAATCAAATAAATGATGTGCCATTTGCAATTTAGTACAAGGTGCGATTTCTACCTTATGCCCTTGCCAATCTAAAAATATTGCTTGATTGTTGTCACTGCCAAAACCACTATCAGGTCGATCGATAGGATTAGCAACAATAACATCCAACTTTTTATTCTGCAACTTTTCTAGAGCTGGTATGACTATATCGCCTGTTTGTGCGGCAAACCCAATTAAACGTTGATGTGGTTGTTTGAGTTGTGCGAGTTGGGCAACGATATCCGGTACGGGTTCTAAGGGTAAGGCTTGGGGAAGCGATCGCTTAGGTAATTTTTCCGTACTATAATCTCTGGGCTTTACATCTGCTACTGCGGCTGACATAACAATTACATCAGCATTAGGTAAGTATTCCAACATTACCTGCTGCATTTGGTCTGCACTAATTACGGAAATCACTTGCACTCCTAATGGTACATCCCAATTTGCTGGGCCATGCACTAAGGTAACGCTTGCACCCCGGTGAAGTGCAGCTTGGGCTAAAGCCAATCCCATTTTACCTGTGGAAGGATTGCCAATAAACCGAACTGGGTCAAGATACTCTCGCGTTCCCCCAGCACTAATTAACACCCGTTTACCTGCTAAATCTCGCTTCCCTCCAGTGTGTAACAGCGATTGGATATGAGTTACAATCTCTCTTGGTTCTGCCATCCTACCAGCACCAACGCGATCGCACGCTAGTAACCCTGATGCTGTACTCATTCCGTGGTATCTGCTGTCTGTCAGTAGCTGATGCCAGTTTCGCTGCACCGCCAGTTGTTCCCACATATCTGTATTCATGGCTGGTGCTAAAAGTATAGGACAAGTAGAAGCCAGTACAGTATTTGTGAGCAAATTGTCAGCCATGCCGTAAGCTAACTTTGCTAATGTATTAGCAGTTAAAGGAGCAATTACGAACACATCTGCCCATTCACCCAACTCAATATGCAGCGGACGCGAGTGAGTTGGTTGCCAGAAATCATCGTCTGTGTAAGCAGAATGACGAGATAGGGTTGCTAAAGTCAGAGGCGTGATAAATTCTTGTGCTGAACGGGTGAGAATGACTCGGATTTCCACCCCAGCTTTAAATAAAGTTGAAACCACCTCACAAACTTTGTAGGCGGCGATACCGCCGCCCACAGCAATAAGAACCCTATTCTTGAGATTTTCGCTTTTGGATTGGGAATTAGGCATGACAAAAAGTTTTGAGTGAGTAGTTAGGAGTTAGGAATTTTAACTCCTAACCCTTGCACAGACGCGTATAAACTCGTAAAAGTGGCTTCTCGTAAGAGAATAATCGCGTCCTAACTCTTGCACAGACGCGATTATTCGCGTCTCTACTCCCAACTCCTAACTATGCTTCGTCGTAGGGTTCTAAATCTAAGAGGTAGATATAGGGTTCAACTAACTCCGGGCGCTGAAACGCGATCGCTCGCAATAGATGCCAATCATTTAAACCCTCAAAAGCATTGCTGTAATTATCAAGTTCCAGACGATTAGCCAGCTCTTCCACCTCTGCCGCGGTCATGGCAGCAATTTCTTTCTTGGAAATGCTTAGAGTTTTCATAATGCTTGCCCCTCCCTTATGCAGCATTCGCACCCAGCATGGGTTAAGTTGCGCTTGGCGCAGCCACCCAATCTATATTACTCATTCGAGTGCATGGATTTCGTAAAAATTTTCAGGATTTTTACCTTTATTTGTAAAAAACTTGCAACCGAGACTAGCCAATTGCATTTACAACAAAATTTCGTAGCACCTCTAACATTTGTGGACTAATTTCATGCCCCATATCAAATTCGTGGTACTCTGTCGCAACTCCCAGAGACTCCACAGTTTCGCGTGCTTTTAAGGCAGCTTGCAGCGGCACAACTTCATCGTTTCTACCATGCATGATTAAAGTCGGCGGAAAACTACTTTTAGTTGTCGTTTCTACATCTGGATGCAAATACCCACTCATGACTATTAAACCGGCCAGGGGTAAGTTTAATCCCACATCCAAAGTCATAGCTCCACCTTGAGAAAATCCACTCAAAATAGTGCGTGATAAAGGCACACCAGTAGTACTTTCCAAAGATTGCAACCAATCTATTAGCAGTTGCCGACTTTCTGCTAAACCTTGATACATATTCTCCATCCTCAAGTCGTACCACGCCCTCCCTATAGAGGAATAGGGATAAGGATAAGGTGCATTGGGAAAGATAAACTGGTACTCAGGTAATCTGAAAAAAGGTAATAAAGATGCGACATCCTCAGCGTTAGCTCCCCAACCGTGCAAAGTAACTATTAAGCCGACCGGAGGTTGAGAAGTTGAGGGGGGAAAGGTAACGAATTGCAAAGACAGAGGTTTACTCCTAAAATCCTACTCTTCTACTTGAACCATAAAAGCGATCGCCTACTCCATCAAGTAGTCTTTTCTATACTTTAATAGAATAGAAATAGAAATAAAGCTTATATAACATTACGCTGATTAAGCATAATTGCCCATGATCGCTTCTAAACGCCGCTACCACATCACCACCTTCGGTTGCCAGATGAATAAAGCCGACTCAGAACGCATGGCTGGCATTTTAGAAGATATGGGTTTTGAGTGGTCAGAAGATCCAAATAATGCAAATGTGATTCTCTACAATACCTGCACGATTCGAGATAATGCCGAACAAAAGGTTTATTCATACCTCGGTAGACAGGCAAAGCGCAAACACGAGCAGCCAGATTTAACATTGATTGTTGCTGGTTGTGTTGCCCAACAGGAAGGCGAAACGCTGTTGCGGCGAGTCCCAGAATTAGATTTAGTGATGGGGCCACAACACGCCAACCGTCTCAAAGATTTACTAGAGTCGGTCTTGGAGGGTAATCAAGTTGTGGCAACCGAGCCAGTTCACATTATGGAGGATATCACCCAACCGCGCCGGGATAGCAAAGTAACTGCTTGGGTGAATGTGATATATGGCTGTAATGAACGCTGCACTTACTGCGTCGTTCCCAATGTACGCGGCGTAGAACAATCCCGTACACCGGAAGCTATTCGCGCTGAAATGGCAGAATTGGGGCGACAAGGTTATAAGGAAGTAACTCTTTTAGGTCAAAATATTGATGCTTATGGTAGAGACTTGCCTGGTGTAACACCAGAAGGTCGGCATCTGCACACTTTCACAGATTTACTCTATTACGTGCATAATGTACCAGGAATTGAGCGTTTAAGATTTGCTACTAGTCACCCCCGTTATTTTACTGAGCGACTAATTCGGGCTTGTGCGGAATTGCCCAAAGTGTGCGAACACTTCCACGTTCCTTTTCAATCAGGAGATAACGAAGTTTTAAAAGCGATGGCACGGGGTTACACTCACGAAAAATATCGCCGGATTATCGATACAATTCGGCGATATATGCCAGATGCATCAATTAGTGCCGATGCGATTGTCGGTTTTCCTGGGGAAACAGAAGAGCAGTTTGAAAATACTTTAAAGCTGGTGGAAGATATTGGCTTTGACATGTTGAATACAGCAGCATATTCACCTCGTCCGGGGACACCCGCAGCTTTGTGGACAAACCAGTTGAGTGAAGAAGTAAAAAGCGATCGCCTACAAAGATTAAATCATTTAGTGGGCATCAAAGCAGCCGAGCGATCGCAACGTTACTTTGGTCGCATTGAAGAAGTGCTGGTAGAAGACCAAAACCCCAAAGATAAAACTCAAGTCATGGGGCGTACAGGTGGTAATCGTCTCACATTCTTCACTGGCGACATCAAGGAACTGAAAGGGCACTTGGTAAAGGTAAAAATTACCGAAGTTCGTGCTTTTAGCTTGACTGGTGAACCAATTGAGGTACGGCAAGCTATAACAGTCTAGAAAATTTCTGAGTGCTGATTTATCAGGCAATTATAGAATGATATCCAGAAACTTTTGGTAAAAATCCCTCATATGGAATCTTTTTTAGAAAAATTCTGGATAGCATAAGGTGTATACGGAAACAATCTTGATATCATTACAGATAGGGTGGATATACGGTAATTTGCTGTATAATAACGACTTATACTGCTCAATTTATCAGTGACACATAAGCATAGAGTGCCTGTTAATACACAGTATCAAGTTGTAGTGGTAGGCTTAATTTGATATTGAAAGAAAAAGTAGTTGTTCGGAGAGACTTCTGTGCGAGCAAGTAGTTTCAACTCTATGCGATGGCTCAAAATAGTTTCTTTCTTTTTATCTGGCATAATTATTGGTTACGCCCTCGCGCTAATCCTGTCACAGGCAAGTAACTATGTACCGCTAGTCAGTCTAGCTGTTAGTTCCGTAATAGCTATAGGAATACCTATATGGAGAGAATATTTTGTTACTAGCTCTAGGCTATCTGTAGAGATCAATTCCATTGAACGTAATGTAGCGGATAAGGTTCAAATTGACCTTAGAGAGTACCAGGATCTTGTTCGATTGTCTGAAATAGCTGACAGAGCGACGCCGTTTCCACAGCTTCCGATTCCTCGTAATAGCAGAGATTTCAATATCAAACCAAGAGAGCCAGCAATTTTAGAAGGGATTGAGGAACTGGATGATTTCTTTGAGAGCCTGAAAAAAGAATTTGATGGATTACCTCAAAAAATTGAACAACTCAAAAAGTATGATGCAGATCTAAGCGATATTGAACCAGAGAAGTTTTCGGCAAAGGAAGCTAGAGATTTTGTTTCTTCCGTATTTTTTCCAACAAGATTAGGGTTATTTAATCCAGACGAATTCAAAGAGCCTGAGCAACGCAAAGAAAAACATGAGGAGTTCAAGAAAGAATTGAAAAAACAGATAGATAAGCTTGAAGAAAGACAGCGTAAGCTGCAACCACCTTTATTTAATATACAGGATGCAAAGGAAGCTGTTAATAAAATTAAAAAGGAGCTAGTCGATAATCGCTCAAGGTTCTCTGTCTCGATTTCTCTAGTTAATTCTGGTCGTCTCAATACTTCTATTAAAGTTCCTGCGATATTAAGAGTTTATATTGCAAGAGGAACCTATGTGAATTTGGAACTAACTATGAAAGATCCAGAAAGTCGATCAGAAGTACCTGCCAATTCCACAAAAGTTGTAGTGTTCGAGTCACGGGAAATTTCACAACTTCCTGAGGATGGTAGAAATCTGGTCAATGAATATTGGAAGAATAATGTTTATTGTGCTCTATTCTTAGAAGATGTTCGGGGAAAAATATACAGCAGTAACCCAATTGTCTTTGCATCAGGAGTTTATCAGAAGATAATTTATGATCGGTTAGCCAACGCTGCTGCTAGTTACAATCCTTGGTTAGACATCCGCTAATCAACCTAGGTTCTGAGATTTTTGAGGTGGTAAGAACTCAAAGAGTTATCTTCATGACCAAGAATAGCCACTGTGTTGATTTGGTTACTATTCTTGGACAGCAATTATAATCTTGATCATGACCAACTCGTTGACATCAAACTAATGTCTCTCCCCGAACCTCTAGCTCTTCCAACTGGATTTGAGCAATTGAGCAAGGATCAACAAATTGATTATGTTCAGCAACTCTGGGATTTGATACTCGCTGTACCTGAAAATGTACCTGCTCCTAAATGGCATCTGGAAATTGTGCGTGAGCGTGTTTCTTCGCAAGTGTCTGCACAGTTAACCACATGGAGCGAGGCAAAGCAAAGACTACAGAGCAAGTATCGTGAGCAATAATCTGCCTGTTGTACTTGATTCTAGGGTAACTCATGAAATACGACGACATCATCACAATCGAACCAGGTAAAAGAAGTGGTAAACCCTGCATTCGAGGAATGCGAATCACAGTGTACGATATTTTAGAATATCTCGCAGGTGGCATGACGGAACAAGAAATTCTGGAAGATTTTTCTGAACTTACTTCCGAAGATATTAAAGCTTGTCTTGCTTTTGCTGCCGATCGCGAGAGAAAATTATTTGTGGCATCTCTGTGAAATTGCTTCTAGACGAAAACCTCTCCGACCGAATCATCGCCCAGATTACGGATCTATATTCTAGCTCCGTGCATGTTAAAACATTGGCACTGATTCAGAGTGATGATGTACTAATTTGGGAATATGCTAGAGCAAATGATTTCGTTATAGTTTCCAAAGACTCTGATTTCCATCAGCGTAGTCTTCTATACGGTCATCCTCCAAAATTTATCTATCTCCGTATTGGTAATTGTCCAACCTCCAAAATCATACAGATTCTGCGGGACAATTACGCTATGATTAATCAGTTTGTGGATGCACAGGAACAGAGTATTTTGGTGTTGGCATGAGAGAGGATTGAACGTTAATAACGCAAACCAATAGAGAATTCGTTAAACCTTAAAATCTTGTTTCTTATTTATGACTCAGCACTTAGCTTTACTAGGCAATCTAACTCTTGCTGCATCTGACTAACAACTGATTCATAACATTCATTGACATACTGGCGATCGCTAGCTGCTTCTCTACCGTAGCGTTCAAATACAATCGGCGGACAAACTCGTGTATGAATAGACACAGGTAATGGAATGTTAGGAAGCGGGCCAAGTGCTAATCCCCAAGGCAACCCCAGATAAATCGGAAAAACTTCTGGGTCGATTCCCAACAGCCAAGGCATCCCCCACTCGTGAAGTTGCTGCACAACTTTGTATAAATCAGCCAGCACAATCAGCGTATCGTGGGCACCGCAAGAAATTACAGGCACAATCGGCACATTCTCCCGCAGCGCTAACTTGATAAATCCTTGCCGTCCCGCAAAATAGATTTTATTACGCAAATGATGCGGTCGGAAAACATCTTCTGCACCACCTGGATATACTAGTACACTAGCTCCAGAGCGCAAAGCGGCGTAAGCCATTTTAGGATGAGCCACGATCGCTCCAGCCTTAACAACTAGTTGTGCCAATGGCAAACTAACTTGCCAAACCTTGGGATGCATCAGACCATAGACTGGTCGCTCCACACCAAATCGTCGGAACCAGTCATACATCATCATTACCATATCAGGAGCTGCGAGTCCTCCATTGTGGGAGCCAACAAGTAAGACTTTTTCCTGGGTTGGGATATGATGCCATCCACTAGTCTGAACTCGAAAATAGTAGTGATACAAAAAGCCTATTAGAGGCATTAAAGATTGGATGAACTTTGGATCTCGTTTGTCTAAAGACCATCCGGGTTTTGTGTGACGGTTGTGTTGCTTTTGTGACATTAAAGCATCTTATCAGGAATGGTGAAAGTCTGACTATCACTATTGTTGCGGTTCTAATGCCAGAAGGCGGGAGTCAATAGTGCTGAGATAGGAGCCAGAAGGTGAGCCACTTGCTTTATGCCGGGAAACCCTCCGACGCTCGTGACGCTCGTTCGCTCTTAGCGTCTCCCAAGGGGAGAAGACTCGCGCTTCGCTACGCTATGGCAATTTCTCTCCGCAGCGCTGTCTCACTTTATCCCTCTATTCCCTATGCCTCATGTCTTATTCCTTATGTTTCTCATACTATTGAAAATACCTGAGTTCAAGTAAAAATATAGCAACTTTAGCAGGTTGTGATACGCTAGCTGCTTGAGAAGTTTAGAGGTACTAAAGATGACTAAGCTGAGGGTGGGTTTGCTGTTTGGCGGACGTTCTGGTGAGCATGAAGTTTCGATTAGTTCAGCACGGGCGATCGCTAAAGCCTTAAGTGCAGAGCAAAATGCTAGTAAGTACGAAATTCTGCCTTTCTACATCCAAAAAGATGGACGTTGGTTGGCAGGAGAAACACCTCAACAGGTTCTAGGTTCTGGCATTCCACTCTTGGAATCGGAACACTCAACACCTCAAGAACAAAATAATTTGGCATCTAACCCTCAAGCTCAAGCCTTAAGTCGTTGGCAATCACCTTCCCAAGTCGCTGAAGTAGATGTTTGGTTTCCCATTCTCCACGGCCCAAATGGTGAAGACGGTACAATTCAAGGGTTACTCACCTTGATGCAAGTTCCTTTTGTTGGTTCTGGGGTACTAGGTTCAGCAATGGGTATGGATAAGATTGCTATGAAAATGGCCTTTGAACAAGCGGGACTGCCGCAGGTAAAATACAAGGCGTTAACTAGAGCGCAAGTTTGGTCAAATCCTTGTGTATTTCCTAAACTCTGTGATGATATTGAAGCAACATTAGGCTATCCGTGTTTTGTCAAGCCTGCTAACTTGGGTTCATCAGTAGGTATTGCCAAAGTGCGATCGCGCCAAGAATTAGAAACAGCATTAGATAACGCTGCTGGTTATGACCGACGGATCGTTGTAGAAGCTGGAGTTGTTGCGAGAGAAGTAGAATGCGCTGTTTTAGGCAACGAGCAAGCCCAAGCTTCCGTCGTCGGCGAGATTACTTTTGACAGTGATTTTTATGATTACGAAACTAAATATACTGAAGGTAAAGCAGATTTACACATTCCCGCATCCATACCAGATGCTGTAAGCCGTCAAATTCAGGATATGGCATTACAAGCCTTTGCCGCTGTTGATGCAGCTGGGTTAGCAAGAGTAGACTTTTTCTATGTGGAAGCTACAGGAGAAGTATTAATTAACGAAATCAATACCTTACCAGGCTTTACAGCTACCAGTATGTACCCCCAACTCTGGGCTTATAGTGGAATATCCTTTCCAGAATTAGTAGACCGATTGATTCAACTTGCTCTCGAAAGACATTCTAAATAGTGCTGAGGCAGTCAAAAGCTCTTTGGACAGGGAAAAAGGTAAATGTTAAAGGGAAAAGGACGGATCTTCCCCTTTCCGCAAGCGGAGCCATCTCCCTCATAAATTTACCAAAAGCAGCGATTTTTGGAACAATCAGAAGATTCTGTAGCATATGTGGCACAGAAAAGCTACTAGAATCGAAAATCTGCCCACGGATACTTCATAGCTGGCTCTTTTAGTACAATCATGGTCTAGAGGGGTACAAATCTGAAAGTAAACATGGAAAATAGTCAGAGCGTACAGCATGAGTCAACCCAAATGACAGGGCCAACGTTAGAACTGACAAACAGTAAGTCGGGACTAATAGGTGGCTCGAACATTTTTATCTATCTGCTTACACAGCATCCTTTATTGTTGTTAACTGGGTTGTTAACAATGCTTTTAGGGAGTGCTGCCTTGGCCTTGTATAGCCTAGGTTATGCTGGAAACGCGGAACAGGTAGAACCAGAAGAAATCCCAGCTGTAGTTGAAAACCCAATCAAAACACCCTCTGAGACTAGCAATCCTACACCTTTATGGATGGTGATTGCGATCGCCCTCAGTTGTGGGAGTGGTTGCTTGGTAATTCTCAGATTACTTAACCGTCCAACGCAGCATCAAAAAGTCCGCAAACAAATCAACCGCTATCCTACACGTGTGACACCAAGCCGTCCTCAAAGATTGGAACCGCAGACTCTCAAGAATCCGCCAGTGTTTGTGCCGTTGCAACCACTGAAGCCCTTTGTTTCAATGCAAGCTAAAACAAAGCCTCTGGTAACAGTTCTGCCCCCAGAACACAGGCATCCACTGGATAAAAGCAAAGAATCTTTAGCTGACTTAATGGATATTCGCAAACAGAATTCTTTGTCTTCAATTTTACGCAGTTCTTAATATCAGCGTAATACGAAAAGCTCTCATATAAAGCGTTTAGCTAATAAGGGTACGGAATTACCGTACCCTTATTAGTGTCCAATAGTCAGTTAATGGTTAAGAGTTAGGAATTAGGAGTTAAGTAAGTCGGTGGGAAAAAACACAACCATGTTAAGAAAGATAAACGAGGCTAAAACTCTTTTCCCTCCTGCCTTCTGCCTCATCCCAACTACAAATATTTACGCCGTTCTACTTATACCATTTTGAATTTTGAATTGAGAATCGCCTTTTGTATCTGGGTTCTGTAAATCCATCTGTCCCAATCATTTTTTAAATTGGGATTATTCTTTATGTCCTCGCGTTCCCTCATCTCCCCCTACTCCCCACTCCCTGTAATTCATCGTCTGTAGCAAATTAATAGTTTTTAAAAGGTTATAAATAAGCAATTTTAAAATTTTAAAAACCTGCCAAAATGGCAACCATACTCAGATTCACTAAGTTAAATTGTAGAAGATAAACGACTTCAAGGGTGTTGTTATCAGGGGCTACCAAGATTAAAACTAACTTGTTCAACATTGTCTAGAATATTTTTCTATGACAAACAACATATATCTACCAATAATTTACAAACTATTTATCTAGGCAAATAAATATTAATCATCAGGCTTGACATTTGTCGCAAAGGGAATCTTAAATGCTTGCGGGCGTTGTCGTTGACGTACCATTAGCCCCCTAAATAACGGGCAACGTCTGCATATATTCCTAAACGCTACAGCGGCAAATGCCAGAGTGGGAGATCGGAGGCGATTGGTATGCCTCCTCCCACTCTTTTTTTATGGCAATTGGGCAAAATCACTACCCTATACTAATTCGTAATTCGTAATTAGAAATGCTGTTAAAGCAGCAAATTTACAAAAAACTTGTATCTTGTAGAAACTCCAAAACAGCTGCATTCACTACCTCTGAAGAACCAGTTGAAGCATCATGACAGCAGTTAGACAGAATTTGTAACTTGGAATTAGGGATACATTGATGCAGTTTTTTACCATGGCTAGCCGGAAACCAACCATCTTGCTCGCCCCACAAAATTAATGTAGGACACTTAATAGCGCTCAGATCGTTTTGAATTTTACTGAGCATATTTGGCTTATTAGCTTGACAATTATCAATTTCCTGTGCTGCTATTTGTAATTCTTCGGCAACTTTGGCAATGGTACCAGGCAACTCAATAAACGGGTAAGCTATCCAATACGCATCCTCTGGTGTCAGTATCGATGGGTCGAATAGTTCTCCACGCCTCTCTATTGCCATAATTTCTCTAAATAGAGGCGCAAACAGATATGCCAGACGCAAATAGTCAATTGCTTGCACTATTTCCAAGGGAGTTAGAGCAAGCAACCGCATAGCCCAATGAGGTAGATATTTGGCAAAAATAGGTACATTGACTACTACTAACCGCCCTATTAAATCAGGATTTCTTTGAGCAAGGGCAAGAGCAACTAATCCTCCTAATGATTCTGCTACAATCACCGCAGGCTCATCACATAATGCCTGAATGATTCTCTCAAATTCAATGATTTGATGACTGTTATTTTCTCTGCGAGACAATGGTTTCTCAGAAAAACCATAGCCTTTGGCATCAAAACAAATTACCCGAAAATATTTAGATAGTGGGTCAATACTATAACGCCAATTGTAGCTCCAGCTACCCATACCATGTAATAAAATTAACGGTTTACCTCTACCTTTTTCACCATAAGCAATTTGAACAGGATACCCATGAGCATCGCTAATAATTAGACTTTGCCGCCCTTTAGGAAAAGTGGCTTGCCACCAATCTTTCATTCCTTTATCAATGACTTATTTAAACGCCAGTTAAGGAGGAGCATCCCAATTTTGCAATTTTACCAAAATCGTTACTTGTCATTGCGAATGAAGCGAAGCAGAATGAAGCAATCGCAATATCTGTACTTTGCGATTGCTTTGCTTCACTGCGTTCCGCTCGCAATGACAAGTAACGATTTTACACATTTGGGATGCTCCCAGTTAAGGCGTACTACAGCATTCCAATTATTAGCATGGTAAGGCTAATATGACAATGGCAGTTAGCTAAAACTATAAATTCCAACTAAGTATTTACACTTTTCTGCTAGTAGGGAAACTTAAAGTGTTCTTCCAAAAGCTTAAGATTATATTCGTTTGCTTTCCAAGCAAAATCAAAAAAGTCTCCTGCTACAGGAATAGCACCTATTAAGCTATCGATGATAACATTCAAGAGCATTCTGCCCAAAGTAGCTTTCGGTACTCCCAATCGTGCCGCTTCTACGATGATGTAGCTGGAAAGTAAAAACCCTAAAAAATCACCACCAATAGGTATAAATCCTAGAATTGGATCTAGACCAATAGCAATTGGCGTTCCGGGAATAGTAATGACTTTATCTAGAAGGCGGCTCAGCTGACGCAGCCGTTTTAAAGTAGGTACATGAGCGCTAGGATCGATATTAGAAAAACGTGAAGAATTAGGCATGAGGGCGATCGCTTGTTTTAGGATGAACTGATGACTGTCACGTTCTAACTGATTAATTAATTTTTTTCAGCAAATTTTTGTCTGTTTTTGAGCGCATATCCTCACCGACAGTCACGTTCAATTGGTCGCCTACTAGCATGACAGCAGCACTCATCCACAGCCACAGCATTAAAACTATCACAGTGCCCACTGCACCATAAACTTTATTGTAGTTGCCGAAATTCGCTACATAAGTCCGAAACAAAGCAGACAGTATTGCCCAGAAAACAGCTGCTAAAATTGCCCCTGGCATCATCGGCGTACCTGAGTTCCACACGCTGGGACCATAGCGATAGACAAAGCCGAACGCAGCTGCAACTATACCTAAAGCTAAAGGCCAACGTAACAACAGCCAAAGATGCAACAAGAAAATTAAAGAACCATTTTTATACACCACCATTCCCAATAGTAAGTCACTAATAAATACTGAGAAAGAAGCCACCATTAACAGCAAAATTGTACCGACTGTTAATCCGAGGGAGACAAGTTTGGCTTTCCAAAAGGGACGCGTCCGTTCTGGGGGAATTTGATGGATTTGATCGAAGGCAGTCATGGCAGTACTTATGGCCCCAGAAGCAGTCCAAATAGCGATCGCAAAACTCAAAGAAAATAAACCTCTGTTTTTAGAGTTGGTAATTTCTCTGGTGGCAAAATCACGAATTAGTTTCAAAGCTTCTTCGGGTGCGATTTGACTGATTTGATTCGCCAGCTGTTTAAAGGTATCTTGCAACGATTCTTCAAATAGACCGATGGCTGTGAGTACGGCGAGAATTGCTGGAAACAGGGATAGTATGGCGTTGAAGGCAATTTCCGAAGCCAGTCCCAAAAGTCGCCTTTCCATTGTCCTGGCAAAAGTTTTCTTGAGCGTGCGCCAATTTAGATGACGAACAAAGCCGACAAAACGAGGCTGTCCCATGATTGTTAGCTACGGCTGGTTAGTTTCCTCAAATAATTTGCCAGATTTTCAGTGGCGATCGCATCTATATTTATTAATTTTTTTACCAAACTTTCGGTGGTGGTAAGCTAATGTGCCTTTAAGCCGCATGATTCGGATCGCCAGAAAGACACGGGGAGATTGAGTGTAATGAGATTTTAGAGAATTGGTATCAGGAGGTAACAAGCAGAAAATATTTTCTGTCTGTTACTGGAGGGCTTTTAAATTTCCCATTATTTCTTGTAAAAATGGTATCGTCAGTTTTTAGTTTGATGATGTTAGTTTTGTTCTCTTAACAACGTATTTAGATTTACGTTTTTAATTGACAAATACCCAAAATTAGTACGGTGGTAGTTATAAAAGAGTATTAAAATGACTGAAAGTACTGATAAAACAGCAGTTTTAACACAAAAGTGGTTGGCAGAAATTCAGGCACTTAAACAGCAGCTAGGAGAACAGCAACGCGATCGCGATGCTGCTTGGGAAAGCGCAGAAAAATGGCGCAAACTCTACAACACAGAAGCAGAGCAACGGCGCACAGATGCTCATCTATCTCAACAGGCGATCGCATCCCTCAAGGTAGAAATTCAGAAACTCAAAGGTATTGAGGCAGGAATACTGGTTGATGGTAAAACAACGACAGCTATCCAACAAGAAATCCAACAAATCCAATCTGTAAAAGAATTGCAAGCCAAATTGATTGCAGTCACCAAAGAACGCGATCGTCTGCTGCAAGCTTTGAAAACGGAGCAAGACAACCACGCCCAAACCCGCAAAAGTCTTACTACTGCCTTGGGTGACGCTATTGATAGCTTGGCAAGAGAGCGGAAGAGCGAGCAGGGACAGAGTAAGGCTAATTCATTGTAATGCGACGCGAAAATGTTCGTCTTGCTGGAGCTTGGCAATTAATTGCTGGGCTTGAGGATCTTCACAGCCTTGGAGAGCGATCGCTATTTGCCATCGGTTTTGCCAGTCGGAATCTTGTGCAAGTTCTATTAACAGCACCAAAGCCTGATTTTTCAAGGATGATTTCAACAAATGACCAAGAGCTTGAATCCCAGCTTGTTGAATCGATTGTGTCTCATCCTCCAAAGATTGTATTGCAACAGCTAATAAAACCTCAGGATTGTTGGTTTCCATCAGTAGAGAAATCACTGTCTGACGAACTAACCAGTTGTCAGACCGCTTAAATAGCTGTTGCAGCAAGGGAATAGCTACATCACCAAATTCAAAAAGTGAATTCGCCGCTTCGGATAGCACATTCCCATCTTGGTTATGCTCTAAGATTTGTTGTAGAACTTGAAATGAAGCGTCAGTCCGGTGGTTGCCCAAACCCATCACCGCAAAGCGACAAAGCACAACGTCTTTCTCTTGAGCTAGCTTTTGGAATAGGGGTACAGCGACTTCAGCGGGAAATGAAGCCAGCTCATCTAGAGCGGCTTTGCGTTCATTCAGAGCTTGTGTGCGTAGTTTTAACTCAAGCAGTTCAAGACGATTTTGATTCATTCACTTGTATCTAAAAATTTCCTAAATTTAGCAAATGGTTGTTGACCGGTAAAAGGAACTAGGGACTGGAGATTGGGTAAAAAACGGAAAGATTATGGAATTCTGCTTTAACCGCTCTCAAATTTTTGAACATCTTTCCAGTACCCGATCCCTAATCCCTTTTAAGCTGTTGGGATTTTGGAGGGTTCAGCTGTAGGCGCTACAACTTTTTTTGATGCGTCTTCATCAAACAGTGTTAGGTCAAACCAAAAAGTGGTACCCACCCCAACTTCACTTACCAGATGCATTTTACTCCGATGCCTTTCCATAATGTTTCTCACAATTGATAAACCCAAGCCAGTACCTTCTAGGGTGTGAACGCGGTTTTCGACGCGGAAGAAGCGGTCAAAAATTGCCTGTTGGTCTTCTTGGGCAATGCCAATACCGGTATCCGATATTTCTACTCGCACTTGAGAAGACTGATTATGAGAGTTGGGCTTGGGATCTAATTGGTAGGCACGAATTGCTACTTTGCCACCCGCCTCAGTGAATTTCAAGGCATTACCAACTAAATTAGCTAATACTTGCAGCAACAAATCATAATTACCCACGACAAGCGGCAAGCTGGGGGCGACTTCCTGAATTAGTTCAATGCCTTTATCTTTAGCATTGAGTTGGTAAGTACGCAGAGTTTGCTCGATCGCCTGCGCCAGATCTACTCCATCAAAGTTATAATTGCGACCAGATTCTAGCTTGGACAAGTCCAAAACATCGTTAACTAAGCGAGTCAAGCGATCGGTTTCATGATTGACAGTTTGCAGAAAATCTTGTCGCTGTTCAATACTCAAGTCTTCGCCGTAATCGTGCAAAGTTTCAATAAAAGATTTGATATTAAATAAAGGCGTTCGTAGTTCGTGAGAAACGTTGCTGATAAATTGACTTTTGGCCTCGTTCAGCTCTACTTCACGGGTAATATCTTGCACGGTTATGGCAATACCTTTAATACTCTCCCGCTGTAGGTTGAGTACTGTAGTCAAGAGAATGCGAATGGTGCGCTTGATTGATTGGTTCAGATGAATACGAAACTCTGCACTTTCGCACTCGCCTGCTGCCATTTCGTACAAGGGACGCGCAATCTCCATTTGTACCGCCGAGGGCAAATGATGCAAAACATTACTGCCTACCACTTCTTCGCTTTCCCAGCCAAAAATTCGCTGCGCTGTCGGGTTGACTAAAATCACTTGCATACTGTTATCAATCAAGACAGCACCATCAGCGATGGTTGAAACTAATGTTTCTAACTTGGCTTTTTCTGCTGTCAGTTCCTCAATGTTTTGCTCTTCATAACTTTCTAAGCGTTCTGCCATTTCATTAAAGTTGAGAATTAACTCTCCCAGTTCGCCTCCTAGGGGTAAGTCAATCCGCTGTTTGAAGTTACCAGCAGCAATTTGTTTCACCCCAACCAGCAGTTCTTTAATTGGTTTAGTGATAGTTAAAGCGTTAATCACTCCTGCTAAAATCACCATTACCCAAATCGTGATGAAAACGGCGATCGTGACATCACGGGTAAAATTTGTAGAAATGACTGCGGTTTGATTGGGGTTGATACCGATCGCTAATACACCGAGGTATTTTTTATTAACAATTAGGGGAATAAATACATCAGTGACTGACCCATCTGGGGTCATGTGTTGCCGTACCATCGGCTTTTCACCATCGCCTGAGTAATCTTCTGGCAGTTGTATTCGCCGCTCAATGGTGAGAGAATTTTCTACCTCTGGTTCCCAAAAAGGAATTCCATAAAAGATTTTCCCAGTTTCATCAGCGTAGAGCATATAACGCACACTAGAGGTGCTGCTGTAGAAGCGTTGGGAAAATTGGGCAACTTCAGTGAGATTTTGGTCAGCAACGAGGGGGGCAACGTTGGCAGCTAGCAGCAGTCCTAGATCGCTACCGAAGCGAGTGTCGTTCATCCGCGCATCCTGCTGAATTGTATTCACAGCCCAGAAGGTCAAACCACTCATCACCAACGAAACCACTAAAGTGGCGACAGCCAAAAGCTTGGTCTGGAGGGTGAACTCCGACCACCAATTAGCGATCGCTTCTCGGATTGTTGTTAAAAGAGCCAGCATCTTAAATAAAGTTGTTAGTAGTCTTTAGTTATAAACTCCAACAACTTAAAAATTAACAGTTAATTTGACAAATATGTTAATTGAGAGATGACTGTTGACTGTCAGCGGTCAACAACTGTGCAATTTAGATGTGTTTTAGCTCACTTACTAGGGCTGAAATATCTGGTATCTGTTTGCCTTCATCGAATCGATCGTTACATCGGCGGCAGTTTGACGAACTTGGGTAGATCCGGATTCATGTAATCCCAAGGTTGGGCACTAACTATATAACAGCCTACCCCAAGTCGAAACCAGCTTGGGTCGTCGAGGCTCCCTGCCATGATGCTCATGAGGTCGGGTATGGGTGGCTTACCAAATAACCGCGCCCCACAGATTGGGCAGAAACCACGTCTGACAATGCTGCCGCGCTCGCCTGTAACCTCGTACTATTTTACATCTCCGGTAATAGTGACTGCACTAGATGGCACGAGGAGCGCCGCAGCAAATGCACTTCCTGTAGCCCGTTGGCAATCGCGACAGTGGCAATTCCCCATAGCTATTGGTTCTGCTGAACATTCGTAGCGGATAGCCCCGCACATACAACCACCTCTGATACGTTCTGCCATCAGACTATCTTGCCTTTGCTGGGTACAAGTCTGAGTTGCTATTTGCAAGGTAGCGATCGCCCAGACTATGTATTACAAGTTCCAACTTTACTTTACTCCCTATGAGAGTGTAGTCGTATCAGTTAGACAAAATCAAAACAAGTTAAAGAACCAAAATCTTAAGTAAATATTAAGTATATTTGCTTATCCATCCTAGGCAAGAAGCAGGAAAGTGTTAAGGAAAGTAAAAATTTAAATCAAAGCTTAAATAAATTTTTCATCAATAAATCTATTACATCAGGAGTAGTATCGGCGTGGTTTCGATCTGGCAAAATCCATTCCCCGTAGATGAGTACAAAATGAACCGTGTCGTTGTCTACTTTTACAGCGGCAGATGGATTCCAATTATGTTTCATACTTTGGATGAAGCGATCGCGCTTCATCGGAAGGCGGTGCAACTCGGAAAACAACTTTTTATTTTTCCAGCGGATTGCAATCCCAGCAATGAATCCGCTAGTGATATCACTTTTCCCAACTTGAACATGAACTCTACCTATGGTGTAAAAAATAAATAGTAGGATTGACGAAAAAAAATGGTAACTAATTGTTACCTACCTGCCCAGCGCTAGAGGCAATAAACACAGTAAATGAATTAAATTTGAGCATGTAGTTAAGATATAGCTTGCTCATGAACTTTAAGTACAAGTGGAAGAATGGCTATATGCCTTCCCGAGATGAAGCAGCACGCAGCAAATATCTGTTGGATGCAAGTCAGTTTGACAATAGCAAAGACCGAAATCAAGCAGAGGAACAAGTTCGTAAGCGTTTAGGTGTACCTACAAGAATTCCAGATGATGACCGCTCTATACTGCCACATGCGGCTCAAGAAGAGAATAGTCTTGATGAAAACCAGTTCTAATTGCTATGCTCTTTCAGACATATCCATAACATCATCTCGATGATGTTATGCTTGCTGCGAGCATAATATTTTGATGTTCATTGACTAGCATTTTATTCCTCTCTAGAACGCAGGCGCTCGATTTCCTAAGAGATAGTTTGTAACTCGTGATTGCGGGGAGCAGATAATAATTATGAATTACGACTTATCCTGTGACATAGGTTCAAAAAACACTGTTTCATATCTGTTTCATATTTATTAGTTGTTGCTCTCTTAGTTTGGTAATATTCATTAGAAATCACCACAAGTTTCATTGGTTATCACCAGCCAGGAAATTGCTCCTGGCTGTTTTGTTGCAGTTTAGTACCTGCTCTAAAAAAATATCTCGCAGCAACTAATTGCAGTACAACATCGCTACAAAAGCATTGTTGCAGGTCTATTGGTTATTGCAGTCTACATCTGTTATTATCTGCTCTAGCAATTCGAGCCGATTTTTATGCCAGGGATCGCCTGGCTTACCTAAATATATAACCTTTCTCCAATCAATAAGACTATATCCGACGTGTATCTGGAGATTCTGCACGAGAGGATTCGTACAACTTATAAACTCGACCGATGTTCCTCCCAAAGCATAGATAGGTAAATCTCGATACACTTTGATTTGGGTGTCATATGCGTAGAACACTACCAATGCTTGGTGAAAATTTAGCAGTTGTCGAATAAAACCTAGTCTGGAAGTGAGTTACAAGAATACCGGAAAAAGTCACAATAATGTAACACTTTGAAAATACTGTGCCTAAATAATGTAAGCAATTTATACAAAGATGAATTTTTGATCGTCTTGAAAAAAATTTAAAAATTACAGGTAGTAATTATGCTATTTATAATAATATGTCTGTTCATTGTTGATTTTTCATTGATTCCCTAAATGAGCGACTCGCTAAAAGTTAAAGTAAAAGATAAGTGTGATATTCCATAATCTGGATGACAACCGGATTCACTATTAATAAGTAGCTTTCGATACAAATAGTAGGGAATCCATAGGTTAGGACTATTATTAATACACAAGTCCTAGCTGTATTGAACCAAAAAAATCACAACTTCTCAAAGTATGAAGTGATGTTATTAACATAATACTTGACTTCTCAAAGTATGAAGTGATGCTATTAGCATCATTGCAGCTTTGGATATATTTCAGAAATCAAATTTACTCGTAATGCTGTTCATTGGTAAATACTACTGATAGCAGTCTACCATTATGAGACCTTTTTTATTCTTAAATATTTTGAAAATATATAGGATGATTATGTCTAACGACTACCAGTTTTTTTGTAGAGATTTCTGGCTTCCTAGTGATTATGAATCTGAGAAAGATGGTGAGACTTTTATATTTGCTTCTAATGGATTAGATTTAAATATTGCTGGTTTTTCTCTTATTAATTATTGTTTTGGTGAAGATAAGAATAAAACGAGTGTTAAATATGAAAGCCTTTTACAGACTCTGGCTTTTCCCTTAGATTTATATGGAGAAGAAATCAGTTTCTTGTCACGAAATAGTGCGATCGCACTATTAAATGAGATATCTAATAAGTATTCTTGGGAGCTTACTTGCTGGCTACAGAATTACATTTATCCTTCTTGGGATCGTCAAGGGGTAATAGATATACCTCGTGTTATTGATTGTTCTACTTTATTTAAAACAAGCTCAATTGCTTGGTCTCCTGTGCTGACAAATACTTAAGGCTGGAAACTGGGCATTGGGGATTGAGTTTTGGGATAAGTTAGTGGTCACAAACCAGAAGGCAGGAATTATTTTCTTTGTCCCCCTTGTTCCCAGTACCCAGTAAGTTACTTTTTCATTCAGTCAGGGAACTCTATCAATAAGGTTCAGCGTGTCCGGGTATTAGTTCCTTGTGGATATAGCTGAACTTTGTTGTAAACACGATGTTGGGTTTTAAAACCAGCTTATGGATAAATCAATAATTCAGTTAGTTGACGAGTTACCAGCTGACAATATTACTGTCAAAGTGTTGAAGGCTCTCGATTATGTCGCACCAGGACAATGGAACAATTTGGTAGGGTTTGACAATACTATCCGCGCCATCACCGCAGAAACCGATGCTAATGTAATGCAGAAAATCCGCGATCGCGCTGTTACTCTATATCAAGATCCCCAACAAGGCTACCAGTCTGCCATCAAGCTTTATCAAATACTCGATAAAGCAGATACAGCTATGGCAACGGCAGCTTTAGCCAACAAAGTTGGTGAAAAAATCGGCTTTCTCTCTTTTTTAAGCAATATTACTCCCAAAGCCGACGTAACTCAATCAATTGACTTAGTACTGAAAATCGCGATCGAAATCATTGCCTTCTGCAAATTGAATGGCATTCCCCAACCTAACCCCCAAGAGTTTGCCAGTACTCTCGCTAACAACTATCAAGATGCATCCTTGATGCGGATGGCAGCTTTAGTTTGCATAGACGGAATTCTGCCGTTAGGTCCAGACTTCCTCAGCAAAATCCAGGGAATTATTAGTGGTGCGGATGTTGGTGTAGTAGCTCAAAATCCTGTCTTTTCAGCCGTTAACAACTTTATTCCAGGCAATAATCCCTCTGATAAACTTGGTTTTATCGCGCAGGGTTTTAACTCTGTGCAAGGCTGGATGAATAACTTAGTATCCAAGACAGGCGTAACCCCGCAATCGATTTCTCAGAGTCTGGGTAGTTTTATTCAGATTGCGGATGATAATTTGGACTTTGTGGCAGCCTTCCTCGATCAAACTACCAATTACTACGAGCATACGGGAATTCAAACTGTAGCTCGCAGCTTGATTTTGCGAGCATATGCTTTAGTAAAAGAGGAAATTCAACAACAACCGCAAAAGTCCGTCCAGGATGTCTCATCTGCTGTTAATTCTGATAGCAGTGAATATGCACTGAGCAAAACAGTAGAGGTCTGGGATAATGATGATGCCGATTGGTATCAGGGAACGATTGAAAAAATCCAAAATGACCAATTCTTTATTCACTACATTGGCTATGGTTCATCTCATGATGAGTGGGTTGGCGAGGATGACATTCGGACTCGCGCTCTTAGTTCATCTGATGGCAGCGGATTTGCAGTCGGTCAAAAGGTAAAATGTTGGGATGGTGACCAAGAGGATTGGTATTCTGCAACCATTGAGAACATCCAAGGTCAGCAATACTATGTCCATTACATCGGTTACGACTCTTCTTATGACGAGTGGGTCGATTTAGAAGAGATTCGCTAACTACTGGTGAAGGATAAAGGATGAAGTTGCTTGACCTATAAGGGGATGAAGCTTGAATATGAGAAAAAATCAGAAAGTCCCCACTTCATCCTTTATCTTTTACACTTTACAGTTCTATGGTTTATCAGGAGCAAATTACGATTTCTACCAAAAATGGCGAAATGCACGACTTGACTGATAAGGTAAATCAAATCGTGAAAAAATCGGGAATTCAGGCGGGGATCGTAAATGTATTTAACATCGGTAGTACAGCGGCAATTGGGGCAATTGAATTTGAACCTGGACTACAACAGGATCTACCGCAAATCCTGAATAAACTGATTCCCCCTAGCCGCGACTACGGACATGAGCAAACTTGGCATGATGGTAACGGACATTCTCACTTACAAGCTACTTGGTTAGGCCCTTCGCTTACGATTCCTGTGCAAAATGGTAGGTTGATTTTGGGTACATGGCAGCAAATCTTTCACCTAGAGTGTGACATTAAACCCCGCCAGCGTCAAATTATGGTGACGGTATATGGAAAGTAATTTCTTTACACAACTTGTTTTCTCTGTGAATTAGCTAAAAATAATCCAAAACAGAGAATTCTAGCAGTTACGTAGGAAATATTTATAGCAGATCGCCGCTTTTACGCTTTTTGTAGCAAGTATGCAACTAGCTGTTCTCCTGCGGTGTCAATATGGCGTTTCAGCAACCGGACGGCCGCTTTACTATCCCGCTGATGACAAGCGTCCAAGAGTTGATAGTGTTCTTTTTGCGATCGCTCTTGGTAATCCATTTGTGCCAATTGTACGCGGACGTAGCGATCGCAATTGACGTGCAAGTTTTTAATCATTGTCAGCAGTCGCGGACGTTCTGCACTGGCATAGAGTGTGGCATGGAATTCCCAGTTAAGTTTCGCTAATAAACCTGCATCGGTTGTTTGGTCGCTTGCTTCCAAAACTACAGCAGCTTTTTCTATATCTGGCGTACTTAACTTGGGTATTGCCAGCTGCATCGCTTTTACTTCCAAGGCGCTACGAATCTCACAAATTTCTTGCGCCTCTTTTGCTGTCAACACCGATACCATTGCACCGCGATTGAGATGCAGCGTCACTAATCCTTCAGCCTCTAGCTGCTTGAGTGCTTCGCGTACAGGAATGCGACTGACTCCAAATTGAGTGGCAATTTCATCTTGTCTGAGGGATTGTCCTTCCTGAAAAATACCCTGTAGAATCGCTTCCCGCAAAGCATCAGCAATTAGATCGGGGGTACTGCGTTGTTGTTGCAGCACATTTACTGCTAATTCATTTAAGTTCATATTTTATATTGTATACAATATCCAAAAATTGTATACAATATCCAAAGTAATAAACAATAATTCCCTGAATACTACGGGAGACAGTATGAGCATTGGATCGCAAGCAGACAGAGTTATCATCTTCGACACAACGCTACGGGATGGCGAACAGTCACCAGGCGCAACCCTAAATGTAGAAGAGAAGCTAGCGATCGCTCATCAACTGGCTCTACTAGGTGTCGATGTGATTGAAGCTGGATTTGCCGTTGCCAGTCCGGGAGATTTTCAAGCTGTTAAAACTATCGCCGAACAAGTAGGGATACCAGGTGGGCCAATCATTTGTAGTTTGGCTAGAGCCATTCGCCAAGATATTCAAGCAGCAGCCGAAGCCTTGAAACCCGCTGCACGTCCTCGAATCCACACAATGATTTCTACCTCCGATATTCACCTCAAATATCAGTTGAAAAAGTCTCGTAGTGAAGTGTTAGCGATCGCCGAAGAAATGGTTGCCTATGCTAAGTCTTTTGTAGATGATGTAGAATTCTCACCGATGGATGCCAGCCGCACCGAGCCAGAGTTTCTTTATCAGGTTTTGGAGCGAGCGATCGCCGCTGGTGCAACTACAATTAACATTCCTGATACCGTTGGCTACTGCACACCTAAAGAAATTGGCAATCTGATTCAGGGGATTCGAGAAAACGTTGCCAATATCGAGCGGGTGATTCTTTCCATCCACACTCAAAATGATTTAGGTTTAGCTACAGCTAACGCCCTAGCAGCCATCGAATACGGTGTACGCCAGGTGGAGTGTACGATTAATGGTATTGGCGAACGTGCAGGCAATGCAGCATTGGAAGAAATTGTCATGGCCTTACAAGTTCGCAAACCCTTCTTTAATCCTTACTTTAATCGTCCAGTTGATTGTGATGCACCTTTAACCAATATCAAAACCCAGGAAATTTACAAAACCTCCTCCTTGGTTTCGCAATTAACGGGAATGCTGATTCAGCCAAATAAAGCGATTGTGGGAGCAAATGCCTTTGCCCATGAGTCGGGAATTCATCAAGATGGAATCATCAAGTACCGCGAAACCTATGAAATTATGGAAGCCGCTGCCATCGGTTTACCAGAAAATCGCATTGTTTTGGGCAAGCACTCCGGACGCAATGCCTTCCGTACCAGACTGAAGGAATTAGGATTTGAACTGAGTGAGGCCGATTTAAACAAAGCTTTCAATCGCTTCAAGGAAGTCGCTGACAAGAAAAAAGAAATGTCAGATTGGGATTTAGAAGCGATCGTCCGAGATGAAACCCAGATTCAAATAGAAAGTGGCTTTCAACTCGAACACATCCAGGTGATTTGTGGTGACTGTACTTGTCCAACTGCAACAATTACAGTTGTCACCCCCGATGGTAAAATCCTCACGGATGCGACTGTAGGCACCGGGCCAGTGGATGCTGTGTATCAGGCAATCAATCGACTAGTGCAGATTCCCAATCAACTTATCGAGTTTTCCGTGCAATCGGTAACAGGAGGAATTGATGCGCTAGGAACTGTGACAGTTCGTATGGGACATCAAGAGCGGATATTTTCGGGGCAAGCATCTGATACTGATATTGTGGTGGCAGCAGCTTATGCGTATATAAACGCCTTGAATCGGCTTTATCGTTACTTACAAATTCAAAGCCAGACTCCGTTACTGTTGGGTAGTTAGCGATCGCTCTTCTTCTATTTTTAGTGAGCGCGAATAATTACATTTCATCATTTTGACGAAGTTGTAAGTACCGAATTCAAAAATTGATTCGGTACTTATTTTTTTTTGCACGTATCTATAATGGCGCGATCGCTCTTTTTTTGTAAATCTGTAAGTAAGACAGAGTTAATCTCATTTTTTTTATATTCCTAAAATTGTCAAGTTTTTTGCAGAATAACTTGACAATGTAACTCTAAACATTTCTTGCACAAAGTATTTCAAGAATTTAATCACTGTTAGCTTATCCTTTCCAGTGAATTGTGAAGTTCACTAACGGTATCAATTCCAACCACTCAATACGGTTTAGTTTGCCCCTAGTGTTAGCGACGCTATATTTATCCCAAGTAATGAAAAAAGTTTAGATTCTGTACTTACTTTTTGAACATATTGATATGGAGCGGTCGCTACGTCAAAACTTTTGATGAACGCACTCACCGGGATACTAATTCACTTAATCTAATTAAAAATCTATTTTCATTCTATTGAGTTTTTAATTTATAGTTAAAAATTTAAAACTAATATGGTTCTTCAGTACTTGTTATGCTAAATTGTTAGTTAAAAGCTGAAATAAATAAAAACCATAGCATCCAGACATCAATAAAACATTTGATGTAATTGACGTATAAAGCATATTTGCTGTTAACTTTAAGTACAAGAAATATATTTTTGTTGTATTTACAGTTATGGTCAGGAAACAAGATATTAAAATCCTAACGGAGCTTCTTGATTTAAAAGATGTGAAAGTTATATCACATCGGATTCATGATGGGATAGGAATGATCTTACAAACTGAATCAAAAAAATCTTGCAGTACTTGT
>LXQD01000305.1 GCA_003326215.1 Nostoc minutum NIES-26
TTGTAATGCTTCGTAGATGCTTGGCCACTTACGTCTAAATGCTGGTGATAGCGATAAATCTGCCAAACTGTATGCGTTCCGAGTCAGCAATACTGCATCCATTAATTCAAATGTTGCATCATGCGCTCTTCCTAAATAACTGTACGCTGCTTGACGAAACTCCTCTAATTTGGCACGGTTCATATTGGCAGATGAGAATTGGTGGTTCTTTTCTCAGCTTCTGCTAATAGGGGGCCTGTGTTCAAGCACACCCCTTATTTTTTCGTCGTCACACCGCGAACTAGTCTAAACTCCAGTTAAAGCGTCTAGCTTGACAAATGCTTTGGTGGAAACCACTTGAAGTGCGCTCTCAATACACTTCACGCTTATAGTATTTCAAAATTTTTATGAGAATTCAAGGACAGTTAAGACAGTTAAGCAAACATTTAATAAATACTTAATAATCCTCTAAATCAAAAATTCGCTTCTTCACCCCAATGCTTTACAAAAATTCCAGGATACATCACTAGAACTACAGCATTTCCTGCTGTTATGGGGGTACAGTTAGTAAGAATAAAAATATTATCTTTTTATGAAAGCATATTCAATCGATCTGCGCGAAAAAATAGTTGCAGCACATATTCAGGAGAAAATATCAATTCGTCAAGTGGCAATCAGATTTGCTGTTAGCAAAAGTCTAGTCCAAAAGCTAGTAAAGCAACAACAAGTTGAGGGGAATTTACAACCTAAACAGCGAGATAAACCCCAGTTTAGTCATCTCACAAATGCGGAAGTAGAGTTAAGAGAACTGGTTGTAGAGAATCAGGATGCAACTTTAGTAGAGTTATGTGAATTATTTGCATTGAAGACGGGAAATTGGGTGAGTCGAACTGCAATGTGCTGCGCCTTACAAAAATTGGGATTAAATCGTAAAAAAAACATTGCGGAGTAGTCAAGCAGCAACTCTAAGAGTCCAAAAGCTCAGAGTAGAATATTGGGAAAAGGTCAGAGATATAGAGCCAGATAACTTAGTAAATAATTTCCTTGCCCTTTAACCAAAGCTATTTCATCTATTCCTAATCTTTTTACTAGACTTAAATTTATATTTAATATTTGTGATGCTTGTCCTTTTAACATTGATTCCACTTCTTCATCACTCAAATCGTTCCTTTCAGCCACGCTATGAATGCTGCTATCTAATACTTGTTGGACTATGTCAACCGCTAGTCTCTTAGTATATCCTTTGTTTTTATGAACGAAATCTAATCTTTCACTAAAAACTTTCTTACATTTATTACATTTAAATTGGCGACGGTTTATCTTTAATAAGACTGTCTTTTCACCCCAAGGTAAATCACGAATCATTCTCCAATGATTTTGATGTATACTTTGGGTTATTTTTCTACAGGTTGGGCAACTACAATAGTTGACAGATTTCTCTATCGTTATAACTATTCCTATGCCTTCAATTTCTTGACAATCTAACACTTTCATCTCCGGAATATTTAGGATTTCCTCTACAGGAAACTTCATAGCGATCGCCTAAAATTTTATTATAGTATAATTTATATCATCCCATACGCGCGTATTTACTCATATTTAATTTTTTGTAAGCTCTTGTAATGTCTACACTTGAGCCATCAACTACGTTAAATTGTACTTATTAAAATCTATTCAATTCTGTTTTCTGCCATAAAATTAGCGGAAGAACCAAAATTATTTAATAACCAGCCTATAGTTTTTATCAAAAAGTTTGATCTGCTTTTAGCAATGGTTGAGTTTTTAATTTTATAAATCTAATCTTATATAAACAAATAAATTTAGCGAGCAGTATTATGCCCGTAGTTTTACTGAAGACAAAGTAGTTAATTAAAATTCAAAATGTTTTTAGATTTATGAATGACTAGTTATTTATTTTTCTGAAATTAATTTAATTAAAAGCAATGAACCCGAACGCTAAACCAAATTTGCGGGTAGGTATCGATCGAGAAAGCGTACTGCGCCGAATTACAAATCGTATCCGTCAAACATTAGAGTTAAAGGAAATTATTACAGCGACAACAGCGGAAGTATGCTCATTACTTGAAACTGACCGAGTAATGATTTACAAATTTCATGCTGATGGAAGTGGTCAAGTCATTGCTGAGTCGATTCATGAAAATCGCTTACCGTCGCTACTGGGGCTAAATTTTCCAGCTGATGATATTCCACCCCATGCCCGTGAACTGTTTATCCAGGCAAGGGTACGTTCTGTTGTCGATGTTGATATTCAAGAAATTGGTCAAGTTCATCTGCATGACTTGGAAAATGGAGAAATTCTCTCAGAGGATATCCGTTATCGCCCTGTAGACCCTTGTCATGTCGAATACTTGAAGGCAATGGGAGTCAAGTCTTCTTTAGTAGCGCCTATTCTCTATCAAAATGAACTCTGGGGGCTACTGGTATCTCATAATTCTGAGTCACGTTCGATTAAAGAATATGAACTCGAAGTAGTACAGATGGTGGTAGATCAGCTCTCAGTAGCGATCGCTCAAAGTACCCTTCTGACTCAAACCCGCGAAAAAGCTGAGCGGGAAGCTGTTATTAACCGCATTGCTAATCTATTGCATTCACTACCCACAATTGTGCTACAGCCAGCTTTAGAAGCAGCCGTAGCTGCTTTTGATGGCGCTGGCGGTAGGTTGTGCATTAAAAACGAAAGTTTTAATCTCCAACATAAGAGTGCTAAAAATATAGCCGAGTGTTTGATTCCTGGCAGCGATTGTATCCAGTTGTATACCTGTGGACAACAACCTGTGATGCCAGCAAAAACTATATATCCGCTGATGGAGCAGTATAACGTCTGGCAGGAATATTACAAATCTAATGACTATAATGTTTGGGCAATTTCCGACTTATATCAAACTCCATCTCTGCGAACTTTACACCCTGCTTTTCAACCAACTAAAATTCGCAGCATTTTGATGATTCCGCTTCAGTATCGTCAGCAGTTAATCGGCTATTTAAGTATTTTCCGCAATGAAATAGACACAGAGACGCTGTGGGCAGGTGAGTTTGATCTCGATCGCAGGCAAGTATACCCACGTCGTTCATTTGAAGTTTGGCGAGAATCTAAAAAGGCTCAAGCTCAGAAATGGACGGTTGAAGAAATTGAACTAGCTAGAGAAATCAGTAAACATTTTGCCTCAGCAATTCAGCAGTATGAACTATACCAGCAGGTACAAGCCTTCAATACAAAATTAGAACATCAAGTCAACAAGCGCACCATTGAACTGCAACGAACATCTGAACAACAACAGGCTGTATTTGGAGTCATTGATAAAATTCGCGAGTCTCTAGACACCGACACTATTTTTCAAACAACCACCAAAGAGGTTTGTCAACTTCTGAAAAGCGATCGCGTTTCTGTTTATCGGTTCAACTCTGATTGGGGTGGTGAATTTGTCGGTGATTTTGAGGCTGCTAGTCCCTACTGGTTAAACAAATCCCAATTAGGTATCAATACGGTTTGGAATGACACCTACTTACAAGACACAGAGGGAGGACGCTACCGCTACAATGAAACCTTTGCCGTAGATGACATCTACAAGATGGGCTTTACTCAGTGTCATGTTGATAATTTAGAGCAGTTTTATATCCACGCTTTTATCTTGGCCCCTATTTTTGTCGGTCAAAAACTTTGGGGTTTGCTAGCAACTTATCAACATTCTGGCCCCCGACAATGGCAAGCCTTTGAAGTTAACTTTTTCAGTCAGATTGCTGCCCAGATGGGAGTTGCACTCCAGCAAGCCGGGTTGCTCACCCAAACAAAACAGCAGACGTTAGATTTACAACAAGCAGCAGAACAACAGCGAGTCTTGTTTGAAGTTGTTGCCAAGATGCGGGAGTCTCTGAATCTGGATGCAATTTTTCAGACGAGTACCCAAGAAGTCTGTAAAGTGCTGCAAGCAGATCGTGTGGCTGTCTACCGCTTTGACCTAGATTGGAGTGGTGAATTTATTGCTGAGTTTGTCGGTGAAGGCTGGGTAAAACTGGTAGATGGAAATAAAAATACAGTTTGGCAAGATAGCTATTTGCAGGAAACCCAAGGTGGGCGATATAGCCACAATCAAACCTTTGCAGTAGCTGACATCTATCAGGCTGGTCACTCTGACTGTCACATTGAGTTTTTGGAGCAATGTCAAGCAAGGGCATATGCGATCGCACCAATACTTATCGGGCAACAACTCTGGGGCTTGCTGGCAGGTTATCAAAACTCCGCACCTCGCTACTGGGAAGATTCAGAAATTAAGTTCATTGCTCAGATTGCCAATCAGCTTGGAGTTGCCCTTCAACAAGTTGAATTACTCAGACAGACTCAAAAGCAGACAGACCAACTGGCACAAGCCTTACATAATTTACAACAAACTCAAACCCAACTCATCCAGACTGAGAAAATGTCCAGTTTAGGTCAACTGGTAGCGGGTGTTGCCCACGAAATTAACAACCCAGTGAATTTTATCTATGGCAATCTTTCTCATGTAAACGAATATACTGAAGATTTACTCAGTATGCTAGAACTCTACCAGCAAGAATGTCCCAACCCTAGCCAGGAAATTTTTCGTCATGCAGAAGAGATTGACTTAGAGTTTACCATTGAGGATTTGCCCAAAACTTTAGCCTCCATGAAAATAGGGGTCGATCGCATCCGACAAATCGTCATGTCTTTGCGTAATTTTTCTCGCCTTGATGAAGCGGAAATGAAGGCTGTGAATATTCACGAGGGTATTGATAGCTCTCTACTGATTTTGCAACATCGCTTGAAAGCAAAATCAGACAATCCCGACATTCAAATAGTCAAAGAATACGGCGATTTGCCTTTAGTAGAGTGTTATGCCGGACAATTGAATCAGGTGTTTATGAATGTTTTGAGCAATGCGATCGATGCTCTAGAACATCACCAGGAATCGGTAGTAGAACCTCATCACAGTCAAATTACCATCCGAACCACTGTTGGAGAACTTAAAAGCATTATTAAGAGCGTGGTGATTCACATTACTGACAATGGTACAGGAATCCCAGAAGCGGTGAGGGCGAGAGTATTCGATCCGTTTTTCACCACTAAACCAGTTGGAAAAGGCACTGGCTTAGGACTATCAATTAGTTACCAGATTGTGGTAGATAAGCACAATGGTGTTTTTAAATGTGATTCGCAACCAGGTCTAGGAACGGAATTCTGGATTGAAATTCCAGTATGTCAAAATAATTCGTGATTGATAATTCGTAATTCGTAATTATTGCCGCAGGATTAAAATTTCTTGCTCTGAAGTAATGATTGTCCTCTCGTTTATGTCTCCCTTGATAATCAAAGGACTCATATTCTTCAACTACGAATTAGTTTACATACTGGGGGCTTGCCCATGCTCGCACTCGTTGCAGGCGATTGAGGATACGGTTAGCGAGGTCTACGCCCATTATTGGCTTGCACAGGTAGTCATCGGCACCTAGGGTAAAGGCTTGATTTTGAGTTTTCGCATCCGTCAGCACACTCAGAAATAACACGGGTAACTGTTGCCAACGCGGATCGCTTCGTACAACTTGGCATAGTTCAAATCCATTGATTTGCGGCATGTTTACATCTAACACTAGTACGTCAGGCATGACGGCTTGCAATACAGTCCAGAATTGCTGAGGCTCTGCGAGAGTAGTAACTTTAAATCCCCAAGGATTAAGCAGTGTCGGTAGGGTACGTAACCAATCTCGATCGTCATCTACAATCATCACCTTTGCCCCCATGTCTGAACCACTCAGCAATTGCATAACAGCGGCGATCGCTTGTTTTGGGTCAACTGATGGTTCTAAAAAGAGTTTCCCACCCCGACGTACTACTTCCAGACGGTCTGTTAACTCGCCCTCTGCCCCCACAACCAAAATTGGCAGATCGGGATACTGCTGTGTCAGGGTTTGCACCCACTCTCGGAAATCTGTAGTTTCTGTCTTTGACCTAGATTGAACTGAGGGTAGCTGGAGCAAAATCGCCTGAGGAAATTGACTGCCGACATCAGATATAGACTTAGAAGCCAACCAATCTCTGGCCACCTCAATCGTAGGTGCGATCGCACTGCGAATTCCACAACTTGCCGCCACTTTCACCAGGGATTGAGTGAAGTGAGAATCTCGATCTACAACCAACAACAAAGGTGAATGCTTAGAGGGCGACTGATGCTGGAGTGTGGTAGTATTTTGAATTTCCTGTTGTAAGCCATTTATCAAAGTCTCCATTAGCACAGCAGATTGCGGTTGTAGAGGTTTGTGGCTATCTAACAACTGCTCTAGTTGGCGTGCCAGTTGCATTCCGCTTGTCAGTCCAAAGGTTCCTAGAGTTCCCGCCAGTTTGTGAGCGATTTGTTGAGCTTGTTCTTGAAGTTGACAGTTGATTGAACCAGCTTGTAACTCTCTAGCTGCTTGAGATGGTATTGTTAATTGTTCGAGGATTTTTGGTTTATTAGTTACCCAAGTTTCATTGAGGAATGTTTGGTATTGTGCCTGCTGGTCAGAGTCGCGATCGCTCATAGCCCCATGCTCGAATGGCACTAAGTTAACGGTTAGGGCAAGTGATGCTCCTTCTCCTGACGGAGACACCGCGCGAACGTAGCTACCGCTAGCGCTAACGGATTCGACGCAAACCTGAGCCAATTCACCCTTGGGTTCTGCCGACTTTAAAGAAGTGGTATCCAATACTCCGACTTCCTCATCGTGTCCCCGCGTCCCCCGAAGTTTGCTCAACGGGGGGAACCCCCGCACGCAACTTCTCTCCGCGTCCCCGCGTCGGCTTATCAAGGGATGAGCTGCTCGCTGAGTTTCTGTGACTAAAGGTAAATCAGGCTGGAGTCTCGTTTCCTGCCCAGGTGCTTTTAGATAATATCCTCGTCCATGGACTGTAGCAATGAAATCTGGAGGGGCACCTGCTGCTACAAGTTTTTGGCGCAATCGACGGATATGAGAGCGCACCGTCGCCTCAGCCGGAAACTCTTCCGATGACCATAATCGGTCTAAAATCTCGCTAGTACTAAATACATGCTGGCTATCCCAAAGTAGGAGTTCTAGCAACCTATATTCCTGGGTTGTGAGGGTTAGGAGTTGACCATTGTAGGTCACTTCACAAGTGCTGGGATTCAAGAGTAAATCTCCCCAAGTCAATAACGGGAAGGGGCTGACGCTACTGCGTCGAACCAATGCCCGAATCCGGGCAATCAGTTCTAAACCATCAAACGGCTTAACCACATAGTCATCCGCACCTGCATCCAATCCCCTGACTTTAGCCGTACTTGTATCCTGAGCAGTAAGTAAAAGAATTGGCGTAGTGTATCCCTCCGCTCGGAAGCGCTGGCATAAACTTATCCCATCCAATTTGGGCAACATAATGTCCAACACTATCAGGTCATACTCAAACGTTGAACCGTATGTCCAACCCATTTCACCATCTTTGACCGTATCCACGACATAGTGATTTGCCACTAAGCTTTTTGTCAACACCGCAATTAGTGACTCATCATCTTCTACAAGTAATATTTTCACGAATACCTCCGGGAAACCCATTTGTTTGTGGGTGAGGAAGTTAGAAAGCCCCTAAAGACACAGCAAGCTAAGAATACTAATGTGTTTAAAACAAGGGTATGAAAAACTAGTGCTAGTGGCTTTTGTGTTTTTTACTATCTTAACTACAGTTTTATTGCTAAGCTGCCGCACCTCTTGTAAGCCAAGGATAAAGAAGATTTATCTGCATCTTTGAAGTGTTCTTTACTGCCTGATGTTCGAGATTACTGCCGTTCAAAGATAAATATAATTGAGACTGGTTTCTGGGTTGTAGGGTGGCAAGGTTCCTGTAACTTCAGTAATCGGTAATTTCTGAGATGAAACTCATAAATCCATGATTCAACTGTTCTAAAGTACCAAGGGGCAGGAGAAAACGGCTGATTTCCGAGTCCTTGCCATGAAGTTTCCCGCCACCCATCTTGGTATGGAAATTCACCGCAAGCGATCGCCGGATGAAGTGTTTGAATGATTATTTTGCCCTTGGACTCTAACAGACTCTGACCTGCTTCAGCTATCTCGCCAAGAGCGCGTTCTCCAAGAATTGAAAAGTTGCAGATGAAGCATGAGAAATGGTTTATAGTGCCAAATCTCTGTGACACAAGATCCGAGTATGAAGATACAAGAAAGCGGACATCGCCCGTACACCGTGATGATTCGATAAAATCGGCAATGGCATCAACCCCCCACCCATCAAACCCGCGTGCGAAGAGTTCGCGGCACAACCACCCTTCACCGCACCCAATATCCAAGAATGTTCTTGGTTCAAGTTCAATTACGGCTTCTAAAATAGCGGAGTCCGTCACCAGAACACGGCTGTCAATTTGCTTCTCACGAACTACATGAGTCCACGGTTTGGCATTCACTGCCCATGAATGAAGAATTAGTTGTTCGTTCTTGTCCATATTTCAACTGATAAGCTGTCGCGCCTACAAATTGCATTATTTTGATTGTGGGTAAAAGCTTCAAACTCTCTCCCCTGCTCCCCCTGCCCCTCTGCCTCCCTACCTCCCCTGCCTTTCTTCAAGCTTAGAGTTACCAATGAAGAATCCTGGCAATTTGTTCGGGTAAGTCAAGGGAGTTAAAGGGTTTAGTAATCACGCCACTGACACCCAAATCATTAAACTGCCGCTTTTCTGATGTCTGTGCTTTGGCAGTCAAAAAAATCACCGGAATGCGTTCAGTTTCTGGATGTGACTGGAGTACTTTAAAAGTAGCGATACCATCCATATCGGGCATCATCACATCCAGCAGAATTACATCAGGTTGTTCGGTTTGAGCAGTTTGGATGCCTTTAGGCCCTGAACTAGCGGTAAACACGTCCCAACCCGCCGCCATACGGATGCCAAATAGCACTACTGTTTGAATAGTTTCTTCGTCATCAATAATCAAAACCCGTTTTGTAGTCATAGCAACCCGTCTCTTAGCTATGCAAAGCTGGCAATGTGAAACAGAAGGTACTACCTTTGCCAAGTGTACTTTCTGCCCAAATTCTACCCTCGTGTTGTTCAATAATTTTGCGGCAAATAGCAAGCCCTAAACCTGTCCCTCCTTTTTTGCGTGAATCTGATGAATCAACTTGTTGGAATCGTTCAAAGATGCTTTCGAGTTTGCCCTGAGGAATGCCTTGTCCCTCATCCTGGACGCAAAACAAAACTTCAGATTGTTGCAGCAACTCAACTGTCAACCACACAGTGCCACCGGGTGATGAGAATTTGATTGCATTACTGAGTAAATTTGTGAGTGCCTGCACCATATAATCTGAATCCACCCAGATATAGATGTCTACTGGCTGTGTTACCAAAGTCACCCCATGTTGTTGTGCCATCGGCTGCATGGCTTCGGTGGCCTGAATCATTAAATCTGCGGCATTGCAGGCTTGTTTTTCCATTGTGAAGTTGCCCGACTCAATCCGCTGTAAATCCAGAACGTTATTCACTAAGCGGACTAACCGTTCTGTGTTCTCATCGGCAATTTCTAACATTTGCTGTCCATCTGTTGAAAGAGTTCCCAATCGCCCCGTGGCGAGGATTTTTAAGGCGCTGTGTAGCGAAGTTAAGGGAGTCCGCAATTCGTGGCTGACAACAGAGATAAATTCGTCTTTCATTCGTTCGATGGCTTTGCGATCGCTAATATCGCTAGCCAGAGAAAAGAAGCCTTTGACAGTATTTTGCTCATCAACATGGGGAATGTAAGTGACATTAACTGAGCGAGAAATGCCATTCCTCAGAGCGATTTCGTTTTCGTAGGTAACGACATGACCCGAAAGTGCCGCCTCGACATGACTGTGCATTCGTTGGTAGCAGTCCTCTCCCCATACGTCCTGAAGATGGCATCCGTGAATCTCGCTTAGGGATTGTCCGAGCCAATCTTCATAGGCTTGGTTGTTAAAGCGATATCTTTGTCGCTTGTCCACGTAGGCAATTAGTACCGGCAGCGCGTTGGTGATCAGGCGCAATTGTTCTTCACTCCGTCGTAAGGCTTCTTCTGCCTGCATTCGATCGTTGATTTCCTGGTGTAGATTGCGATTTACGTCTTTGAGTTCGGCGGTGCGAACTTCGACAATCTCTTCCAAGTTTTCCAGTAATTGCGCCTGAGCCAGAGCAATGCTAATTTGATCTGCTAGTTGTTGCATCAGTTCCAGTTCAAAATCCCCCCACCATCGCGGGCGATCGCAATGATGGGCAATCAACAATCCCCAAAGCTGATTCTGAGACTTCGATTCATTCTGTTGATGGGAATTCAGGTTTTGCAGAATTGGCACAATCAGCTTGGCTTTGATATCGAATTGGTCGATAAACTCGATCAAACAATTGGCCAATCCTGCATCTGGATTGTGTACATCTGCGATCGCCCGTACGCGTCCTTGGGCGTATAACTGCTGATACTCTTGTGGGAAAACTTCTTCAGGAAACTCTAAATCTAAAATCTGGGGATATTCTGGCAGAACGGCTTCGCTAATAGCTTTACCTGTTCCATCTGGAAAAACCTGATAAATTAGTACCCGATCCGCTTGCAAAATTCGTTGCACTTCTGTCACCGTAGCCCGCAGAATTTCTTTTAACTGCAACGATTGCCGAATTTTCAGGGTGACTTCCGAAAACAACTCAACCCATTGGCGCTGACACCATAACTCATCTTGTGCAGCTTCTTTACGGTCAGTAATGTCTCGCAGTATTACGAGATGCCGATGGGGAACTACATTCAAAGTTAAGGTGTACTCTACCTCTCGTCGAATGCCATCAGGACGCAACAGATACAGTTCGCCAGTTTGTTGGTTCCCAGTTTGCACACTCAAGCGAACTTGTTCAAAGTTGAAGTCGGCATCTGTAAAATCAGTTAACAGCCCTCCTACCAGTGCTTTACGGGATAGACCAAATAGTTGGCAAGCAGCAGCATTAATCTCTAACAGACAACCTAAATTATCCGTGACGGCGATCGCATCACAAGCTTTCTCAAAAACGGGTTGGAGTAGCTGTTGCTCTTCTTGCCGATGGTTTGATGTTGTGGAACCAGATTTCTGGTTACGAGTTCGTAATGATTGCCGAGAGGATGAACGCTTAGACATATAAGGGAAGGGCAACGATTCTGGAAAAAATGTATCGTTACTCATAACTAACTCTGTATTTTATTTCAATACCTTCGTCAATTTACGAAGGATTGACATCGAAGAAAGGCAGAAGGTGAGCTACTGCGGTGGACGGGTTCCCAAGGCACTCCGTTGGGGAGGCAGTACGTTGCGGAGGTTCCCTCCGTTGAAGTAACTGCCGTCGGCTTTGCCGACTTGTTCGCTCAAGCGCGTTCCCGCAGGGTAGGAAGTGCCGTCAGCATAAAGCAAGTGCCGTTAGCGACAAAGGAGCGTCACCCATTCGCTCAAGCGCGTTCCCGCAGGGTAGGGCTGAAGGCAGAGGTATTTAGCGTTTATTTAAGCAATTAATAGGAATCTTAATTACAAATTCTGTGCCTTTTCCCGGAGTAGATAAACAGCTAATTTGTCCGCTATGTTTTTTCACTATAATTTGATAGCTTATAGATAAACCTAGCCCAGTACCTTTGCCAACAGTTTTAGTAGTAAAAAATGGATCGAATAACTTTGTTCGGACTTGTTCATCGATTCCGGAACCATTATCTTGAATGCTAATTGTAACCCAATTATCCTCTATAAAATCAGTTGCAATTTTAATTTTAGGACTACTAATATATAATTTTTGACTTCCAGCTTCTTGGGAATTGATTACTGATAAACTAGAATTTTTATATGAATCTTCTAGTGCATCAATGGCATTGGCAAGAATATTCAGAAATACTTGATTAATTTGGCTAGAATAGCAAGTTACTCTAGGAATTGTTCTATACTCTTTAATAACTATAATTTCTGGACACTCATTTTTAGCTTCTAAACGATGTTTTAACATCATTAAAGTGCTATCTATTCCTTCATGAATATCAACTTCCTTAATATCTGCTTCATCTAACCTAGAGAAGTTACGTAATGACTGTACAATTTCTTGGATACGCTTTGTTCCTGTCATCATCGATTGAAATATGTGAGCAAAGTCTTGGATAATAAAATTAAAATCCATGACTTCGATTTTATTTTGAATTTCTGGGTGATTGTTAGGAAAATGATTTTGATAAAGTTTTACTAATTCTAATAATTCTTCAATATACTTTTGAGCATAGTAAAGGTTACCATAAACAAAGTTAATAGCATTATTAACCTCATGAGCAATACCAGCAACCATCTGACCTAAGCTAGACATTTTCTCAGCTTGAATCAGCTGAGCTTGAGTAAGTTGTAACTCATTTAATGTTTGTCTTAAAGCTTTTGTACGTTCTTGAACGCGAATTTCTAGTTCTTCGTTTGCTTTTGAGAGAGCTTCTTCTGCTTGTTTACGTCTTTGAATTTCTTTAGATAATTCGTCTAGTTTTTTATTCAAAAGGACAAAATTATTACTAGTGGTAGCACGATTTTCCAAACGTAGGAGAATCAGAGCTGATGACTCAGAAGACAAGGGTTGAATAACTGCACCCTGACTACGACATATTAATGTTTGCCCATCATTTTTGCGTATAGTCAGAGTGCCAAGAATCATTGCTCTACTGGTTGAACAAGCTTGCAAATACTTGATTAGATCGTTGGCAGGTTCAATGACTAAATCAAAGAGCATTCTTTGTTTGAATTCCTGACGGCGTAATCCCAACAAATTTGCTGCTGGTTGATTGCCAGCTAATAGCTGACCATCACCGTTTACCATTAGTAATGCTTCTGGTAAAACTCTGGCAAATTCAAGAAACTGTTCAGGAGTCATAGGTTTCTAATTTGAGAGTTTACTATGCTTCTAGTCCTCTAAAGTATTCTCGACCTTCTGCATCTTCTGACTCTTCTGTAACTTTTAAATAAACAATCACTCTGCATCCAGCAGCACCTTGTGCTATGGTTTCTTGCAATTCTACTTTGGCATATCCAAGATTGTTAGCTGTTATCGTCCCAAAAACATTTGAGGTCATCATACACATGGCGGGGCGATCGCGTACTTTTTCCGCAAATGGGCAGATACGGTTACCAAATACAATTTTTTCTTCGTTCTGCTCAATTATATAAAAATCGCCTTGAATTCGTCTTTTCAAATCAACTAAAACAGCTGCGACTTGCTCAGGGGAAAGATTTGAAACTTCCAAGGCAGACTTATAATTTTGGTTAATCTGCCTACCCATCCTTTCCCCAACTACACTAATAAATCCAGAGGCTTCTTCTAATCCAACTACTTGCTGTAAAGTACCAGATAATTCGCGAATTAATGTGCGTAAGAATATATCCCGCTCCAAAGGTATATTGATAGCGTTTATCGAGGACTCAAGGGAATTGTTCATAAATTCTAAGGTTGCAGTTTTTGAACTACAGTCTTAGAATTCCCCAACATGTCGCAAAAATAACTACTTCACAAGCCAACTAGTACAGCACAGCGAAAATAAATCACCTCTTTTTTTTAAAAGCAGATACATCAAGCGACACACACACGCGATCGCAACTGAATCCAAACTACTTATGTAATTCTACGGGCTTTGTCTGCTATTATTTCTAACTAAATCTAAACGAGATAATGCACTAGTGGCTGACTCTCGTACATAGGAGTCGGCAGACTCATCATTAACAAGAGCTGTGAGTATCTCCGCTCCCCGGCTATCACCAATGGTAGCGAGGGCATTTACAATCGCTACTGCCAGCGCCACGTTATCTGTTGTCTCCAGAGCCTCTATTAAAATGTCTTGACCGGGAACACCAATCTCACCCAAAGCCATTACGGATGTCAGACCGACAACAGGGTTTGGGTCATGGAGTGCAGTCTTTAATCCTTGCAAAGCTTCGTTAGGGAAGGGAACGTCAGGATAGTTGACAGCGATTTGGGTTAGTCCCTTGGCACAACTGCTTTGAATGGTGACATTCTTGCTGCTCAGCAATAACTCAACTAGCGGCATTGTGGCATCTGGACCGATGACACCCAGTGCTTTAACAGCTGCCCGTCGATAAGTAACGTCTTCCTCTCCTAAAATGTCTATCAGTCGAGGAATGGTAGTTTCATCGCGGGTTTCTGCCAGTTCTAGCGAAGCTCGTTCCCGCAAGTGGGGATTGGGATGTTTTAGTTGTTGAAAAAGATGGTCTTGAGTCATAAGTTGTCAGTGGTCAGTTGTCATTAGTAGAGACGCGATTAATCGCATCTGTACAGTTGTCAGTTGTCAGGAGGCAGAGGGCAATAATTATTCTCCGCGTCTTTGCGTCCCAGCGTCTTTGCGTCCCCTTATCTCCTCCGCTTTCTTTATAATTTTCCTGCTTTTGCACGAATCAACCAGTCTTGGTCGTTGGCAGCGATTTTGTGAGCGCTGGTATCGCCGAGTTTCTCTAATGCCATTAATGTGGCATATTTTAAGTCCCAGATTTTTGTTTCCAGGCTTTTTTTCAGTTCGGGAATGGCCCTTTGGTCGCCGAGTTCGCTCAAAGCGATCGCTGCTGCTGTCCGGGATTTTTGATACTGGGGTTGCGGGTTGTGCAATGCTTCAACGAGCAAATCGTAGGCAGGGGCATGTTTGAGCCAGCCGAACAGCTTCATTACATGGAAATGGGCACCATAGTCGTTGTTAGCTTCTTCTGCATAGGTGGCAAAGAGTGCAGCTGGTGCATCCTCTGAGTACTGTTCGAGAATGGTCTTGGTTGCTAGATAGCAGCGCCCAAAGTCTGTTTCATACAATTGCTGTATGAGAAATGGCAAGGCGGGCGATCGATCGTAGACATGTACCAATTCCAAATCATTAGGATGGTCGCGCAATGTTTGCTCTAGATAAGGTTGAATATCTGCAAAGGCAATTGCTCCTTCAGGAATTCCAGCGTCTGCCAGCATCCGTATCCCCCGCAGCCGAAAGACAAGAGATACCGGACACCGCGCAATGTTGGGAATAGCGTCGTAATACTTGGCATCGATTAAATCTTGGATGGACAGCCGACGAGCAAGTACATTCGGGTGTTGCAACATCGCCACTACCTTCGCCATGTGAGTATAGTCTCTCGTAAAACGGCAGACTGCCGCGATCGCTGCACTTGCTGTAGGTGCGTCATCGTCGTCTACAAATTTGCGAATTCTCTCTAAAGCAGGTTTGTAATCCAACTTTGTCAGCGTATGAATAATCACCCGATAAGTTTGTCCTGGTTTGTCCAGCAGTTGAGCTACTTCTTCGAGGATATCTGAGTCTTGAGTGCCAATTTCAGCGATCGCCCAAACTGCATTTTCCACGGTATAGCAGTCTTCATCTGCCAGACAAGTGCGAATTACGGGTAAAGCTTGCGTCGCCTGTAGCCGCCCTAAACTTTCCACCGACTTCCGTCGTACGATGCGGTTATCTAGTGAAGGGTCAGTTTTCTGTACCGCTCGCATCAAAGCATTAATCGAGCGCTCCGTTGGAAAGTTTACCAAATGAGAAGCGGCAATGTAGCGAGAATCATCCTCATTCACTTGTTCTTGAGGCGTATCTAAAATGGCAATAGCTTGGTCTTCTGTGAGATTGAAAATATTAAAGAAGCGTTTATCCATAAAATTAGGGGTGTAGGGGTATAGAAGTGTAGGTGAAAGTAAGAGGAATAATATCAATTCGTAATTTGTAATTAAGAAACTCGATTTAATCTGTGACTTTACTTTTTTCAAATTGGTATAACAAAAGTTTAGATGAAAACTATGTTTCCCTAAACCCCTACACTTTTAGTTCTACATAAAAACAAGCCTGGGGATTCTTTGCCAGTACTCAACCTTACTAGGTAAAGCAACACGCCAAGAGTCCTCAGGCTTGTAGGGCAGATTCTACCCTGTTACGAACTTACAAGTCTAGCAATTCGACTATGACAAAGAGTTGATTGCGTAGTCGAGGAGAGCATTGTATTCAACCAACGCTTGAGCAGACAAGTCGCGAGGAGAACAACCGCGATTGCGAGCAAATGTCAATGCTTCAACGTAAGGAGCAGTTGGCAAGCCTAAAGCACGATATACTTCGCGCTGACCAGCAATACCCCACTCATCCAATGGACCTGTACCGCCGACTACCAAGCTGTATTGGATCAGACGCAGGTAGTGCTTGACATCACGCAGACACTTATCTTTGAAAACCTGAGTAGAGTTAGCTTCGCCAGAATTGTTCAGGTAAGGATACTTTTTGATAGAAGCATCGTAAGCTTCTTTAGCAACTTGATCGAGATTGTTGCCTAGCTTTTCAGCAGCTTCTAGACGAGCAGCTGCACGCTGAATGCTACCTTGAACTGATTCTAGATCGGAACTGGTAGGAAAACGACCAGCCGCATCAGCGGACGCAATCACGGTGGTAAGAACTGATTTCATGCTTATATCTCCGAATGGATGTTATCAGAACGTCTCGGTAATCGTTTTGAAGCTTGAGTTTTGAGTTTTGAGTTAAAGTTTCTAACTCATAACTGGGATGAGGACTAGCTCAGAGCCGAAATAACGCGATCGAAGTAGCTAGCTGCTTCAGCGGTCAGCGCGGAGCAGTCACCTTGAGCAGAACCCATTTTGCGGAATCTCTTACCACCTGCGGCTTCAGTGTTGGTGTCATTGATGTGAGCAAGAGAGCTAGCCTTCATGATTTGAACGGCACGCACGCTGGAGGTGGTGGGTACGCCCAAAGCAGCATAGGTTTCTTTCAAACCGTTCAAAGCACGATCGTCGAGAACGGAAGCATCACCAGAAAGTAACGCATAAGTAACGTAGCGTAGGAGGATTTCACCATCACGCAAGCAAGCAGCCATGCGACGGTTGGGATAGCAGTTACCACCAGCTTGGATCAAACCTTGGTTTTCGCAAACTATACCAGCTACCGCGTCAGAAACGATACAGCTAGCGTTGCTAGCGATCGCGTTAACTGCATCTAAGCGCTTGTTACCTTCAGCAATAAACTTCTTCAGTTCTCCAATTCCGCTGGTGCTGATAGGAGCAGTGCTGGCATCTGCTGCGACTACAGATCTAGAAAAAGCATCAAGAACCATTGAGCTCTCCTTGTTAGTAAATCAGGATATCGCCTGTCGTTTGACAAGACATATAGAACATAAAAGATGAGGGGTACCTCAGTCTCAGTTATGAAAAACAAAGCAACAATCCTTAACATTCACAAAATAACCCTCAATCAGAGTCTTCTGACTGAGGGCAATAAAAATAACGATTTTCAGATATTTAGATCGATGAAACACCCAATTTAGGGAAGTCAGCGGCCGTGTTGGTTTTGAATTTTAGGTTTTTCCTCTAATCCAAAATTGACAATTTCATATTTAAAATTGACTGGCTCCCCAAGCAAACGCATATTACAGACAATCAAGATCCTCTATAAAACACTCAAACAATAAGGATTAGCAAAACAAGGTAGATTGCGCCTGTCGATGAGGATACGGCTAAACTTGCTTGAGCAGATGCTTAATTACGTTTTCTTTGATCATCAGTTGTCGTAAAACCTCTAGAAGAAACTCCTGAGATTGTTGTTGGTTTAACCCCTTAACCTGCTCTTCGTAGACCTTGAGGTTAAATTTTTGCTCTAAGCTGAGTCCTGTTGGCATATCCATAGTTTTTACCTCCGGCTTTTCGCAACATGCCTCGTTCAACTTTCTATATCTAGATTAACAAAAGTAACACATACTTGACAAGTGGCCGCTTTTAGACGTTTCCGAATAAAACTACCCCACTAATTCAATTTATACAAGTAGTATCTAGAGAAAGCATCTAGAAGATGGGAGATTATGAAGGTATCTGAAGGAGTAGGAAAGCTGAGGGGCAGAGGGACAGAGGGGCAAGGGAGCGGAGGAAGAAATAACCAACTACTGACCCTACCCTGCGGGTTCTGCTTTAGCAATACGGGTGACGCTCGTGACGCTCAATGACTCGCTAACGCTTTTAGCGCCGCCCCTTGGGCGAAGACTCGCTAACGTCAGTTGTTCATGGGGGAAACCACGCCACTTGCTACCTGCGGGTTCTGCGTTCGCGCTAGCGTCTTCATCGGAGAAGGAGTACAAGTCGGCAGATCTGACAGCAGTTACTTCAACGGAGGGAACCTTCGCAACGTACTGGCTCTCCAACGCAGTGGCTCCCCAAAACCACACTGACTCACAACTGACAACTGACTTCTGCCTCCTAGTTTTATGATGTAGAAGGTAGAGTTACTCAATTTTGAACACTAGAAAATATCCTCGATAGGAGTCAGATTTCAATTTATGGATGCAATGGAGTTTTTTCAACTCAGTACTGGGCGGTGGCGATCGCAACGCACCACACATCACTTGGCCTTCAAACGCTCTGAAAAAGGTGAATCCGAAATTCAGATCGAAGTTCTGACCGCTGACGATCCTAAAATAATTGAGATTTGCCAACTCCATGAATTTGACTCTAGCTTGGCAGTCGGTGGAGCTTTTGTTTCTTGGCAAGGCTCAATGGGATGGGATAGAGAAGAAGAAAACCACACAGGTTCGACTGTGTTTGCACTGTTACCAGATACCGCTGATGGTCGACAAGGAACGCTGCTGCGGGAGCGAGGTTATGCCGAAATTGTCCCTGTAGCAGGTCGCTATCACATGGATGAAGAGGATGGGTTAGTTTTAACGACCGAATACGAAACCATGAGTTCGATTGAACGATTTTGGTTTGCCAGCCCCAGCCTCCGGATGCGGACTAGTACTGTGAAACGGTTTGGCGGTTTCAGTACTGCTACATTCTGTACTGAATTCCGGATTGCAGATGTTTCAGAGGCTGCCTCGAATGCAGATGTAGCTGGTCTCTCAAACCTTAACCCCGAGCAAATTCAAAAAGCTATTGAACCGACAAAATCTTTTTCCTTCTTTGGCTGGTAAATTGCTGCTGACAACCAGCACCGATCCATTTACCCGTGGGTTAGATTACCTGTATGGTGTTCGCAGCTTGGCTTTAGACCCAGGGATAGTGGATGTGGTTTATGACTTAGACAACCGCATTCCTATCTGTACCTGGGTTGGCAATCATATTGATGCGCTTAACACTAAACTCAACGTTTATCTCCAAGCTTGCCATGACTGTTTTCACCCGTGGGAACAGTGTGCGATTCAGATATTAGCGGCTCCCTTCGCTCAATCCTTTGGGATTGATGGTCTGTGTAATCTGCAAACAGACCCAATTACTATCCTGATTGATGTGGGACGAGTGCTGCCAGAAGACTGGTGGTTATTGGTTATGCACGAATATGCCCATGCTCATGCTGGTTCTCCTGGACATCATCAGGAGTTTGCTAAATCTTTAGCTCATCTGTGCCTGGGACTAGCGATCGCACCTCCTTCCTGTCAACCTGGTATGGAAGCTAGCTTGCGGTCTTATCCCAACTGCCGTCCTACTAAAGACCCTTTGGCGTTTTGGCGAGGACTAGGGTAAAGCAAAGAGGCAGGGGGAGCAGGGGAAGCAGGGGGAGCAGGGGAAGCAGGGGAAGCAGGGGAAGCAGGGGGAGCAGGGGGAGCAGGGGGAGCAGGGGAGCAGAGGGGCAAAGGAAGAAATAAATAACTCTTAACTACTGACAACTGACCACTGACTCTTAACTCCCCAATCCCTTGAAAATGAAAATCAAATTAACATATGTAACGCTTCATTAAACTAAATCGAATAAAAGTCCCCCTTAACCGTATGATTGTGAGTAATTATGCAAAATATTTTGTAAAGAAAGGAAGTTTTTTCGGCGTGGCAATTCCTCTTTTAGAGTATTCTCCATCCTCTCAGAATCAGCGTGTTGTCGGGTACGAAGTTCCTGGGGATGAGCAACCCCGGATCTACTCCACACAAAACCTGCTTTCTTCTACGGAACTAGACAATCTGATCGAAGCGGCATATCGTCAGATTTTCTTCCATGCCTTTGCTGCGGATCGCGAACGTTTCTTGGAGTCCCAACTCCGCAGTGGTCAAATCACTGTTCGAGACTTCATTCGTGGCTTATTGCTGTCTAATACATACAAGCGTAGTTTCTACGATCTCAACAGCAACTATCGCTTTGTTGAGCAAACAGTACAGCGAGTCCTCGGTCGTGACGTTTACGATAACCGGGAAAAGCTTGCTTGGTCAATTGTTGTTGCGACAAAGGGTAATAAAGGCTTTGTCGATGACTTACTCAACAGCGATGAATATTTAGAAGCCTTTGGGTACGACACCGTTCCCTACCAGCGTCGTCGAGTTCTACCTGGACGAGCAGAAGGTGAACTGCCTTTCAACATCAAGTCTCCACGCTACGATGATTACTATCGCGGCAAATTGGGCTTCCCACAAGTTATATGGCAAACCGTCGTTCGCAGCTACGTTCCTCAAGACAAGCAGGCTAAAGCAGGTAATCCATCTCTATTCCTCGATATGGCGCAGAGCATAAATCCACGAGGTAATCAACCTCAACAAATCTCGGCGCAGAATATTAATATTGAGCAGTCTGTACCTTATCGCAAATTGTCTGGCATAAATTAGGCATATCCCTGTTCAGTTCATGGGGACATTGCAAAATTTGAAGCTTGGAGATGAGAAGTCAACGATTTCCCACTTCCAAGCTTCAATTGTATTCTTTAGTGTAAATACAGAGTAGGGGAGACGCGGGAACAAGGAGAATAACTCCTTTTGACCATTGCCTACTGACCCTACTCTTCTCCCAAGGGGATACGCTGCGCGAACGAGAACGGCTTCGCCGAACGGGTGACGCTCGTTCCGACGCTCAAAGACTCGCTAACGTCAGTTGTTCATGGGGGAAACCACGCCAGATGCTCCACTTGGGGAGACCCCAAGACCACACTGACTCACAACTGACAAACGCTTATCAAGCACTTTCCTCATCCTTTGTGCGAAAGCCTAGTTCCATCAGTGCTTTGCGGATTTTAGCTTTAGAAGGACGAATTGTGGGAGGAGTTAATCCCATCTCTCTAGCAGTCTCAAACATCTCTCTCATCAGGACATCTAGAGAGTTATCATTCGCATCTTCTGGGAGCTTCTCAATTCTTCCTTCGTAAGCTAGTGTGTAAAGTTCTAGATGGTGCATATCCATTACTCTAGCCAGCTTCCTCAAGGTTTCAGGCGTGGGACAGGTTCCTTTAAAGCAGGCTCCTCTCAGCCTGGGTTGAGGAATTCCAGACAACTCTGCGAGACGGTTCATACTGATACCCTGTTCTTCAAGATGTTGAAGAATTAACCGTCCTAACGGGGAGCAATCTTCATATTTTATTTGTAACCTTGCTGGCATTATCTCAGTATCAAGGGGATACGGTTATCTATAGGATAAGCTGTAAAACATTTAATTTGCAATAACGCAATTACCTTTATGTTTTAATTTCGTGACTTATTTAATATTAGCTTGTTATTGTTATATTGGTCTATGTAATAATTTTTGTAATTTTTGTACTGATTTTAATCTTTGTTCTAATACCGTATTGAAACTTATCTGGAATTGCTTTTGAGGCTTTTATCTATTCTTAATTTTTTCTGGAAATGCTTTTTTTATATGTCATAAGCTTGTGTATTTTGTCCAAATATAAACCTAGTTTTTTGCTTTAAATCTGAAAGAGTTTGAATTTCTCCTTGAAGATTATAGCGGGCAGATTGTTCCGCAACCTCGAACATCAAGGGCGTAAAGTAGATACGTTGGCGCTGCAAAAATCGCTCTAAAACCTGCCTCCGACCTGCAATGTACTCGGCTTCTGATACCCAGGCATATTCCTGACGAATTGCATAGGCGTATTCTTGATATTGAATTGGGTTAGCAGCTAAAATCGCCAAGTCTGCATCGAGTAGGACTTGGCTATTATAGTCATCCGCAGCAGCTTGGTGATATTTAGTGTTAAGAATGAGACGGCTGACAGTGTCTATAGTATTTGTTGGAATTCCCAAACTACTTAGCAGATCGCAAGCAGAGTTCGCGCTTCTTTCTTCGTTATCTTTAGCCTGAGTGTCATACACAATATCATGAAACCAGGCAGCAAGTTTCACCGCAGCGAGGTTTTGAGGATAGGCTTGCAAAGTATCAACTGTGCTGAGGACTTGATGGATGTGTTTTAGTGTGTGGTAGTAGCGATCGCCAGTAGAATAAGCCTCAACTAAACAAGTAAAGCCTTGCTCAATTGCTACTCTATCGACTCCAAAGCCTTGGAGTGTATGTTGCCAGTGACAAAATAATTGCACCGCTATTTTTATCTCACTAAAGACTGAATTTGCTGAATACTTGGCAAAGGAGGGAGTGGCTGGTTACGAAAGCTAGGATGTTGGGCATCAATTTGGCGTGCTTTTGTCACAAGCCGATTAAATGACAGATCGGTAAGTTTTAATTGATTAAAAAATTCCTGTGGATCGGAAAGATGAGTGTTTGGTAGCTTGTGTCCCATTTCTTTGAACACTAAACCAAGAGGCACATTAATTTCATCCTGGAGTTTGAGATATCGACAGAACATTGGGCCGTAAGCTGCAATTACCGAACCAACCCCACCTCTTACTTGTGCCCAACCGACATAATACAGTCCTTTGTAATCATCAAGAAACGAGTCTGCGTAACATTTGACTACCGACCCTTCAACGCGCTGAAGTTCTGGAGGTAGGAATGGATAAGCAACATAGTAACCTGTTGCACAAACTATGAGGTCAAATGTCTCTCGACTACCATCTACAAATTCCACTTCCCAGCCATCGAGGCGACTTACAGCAGGCTTGGGAGTGATTCTGCCATGCTTGAGGTAATAGGGCACTTCACTATTGATAGTAGGATGTTTCTCGAAAATTCGATGTTTAGGTTTGGATAGACCATAATCTTCGTGGCTACCGAAACTTAGACGGATGATTGTATATACTGTGAACCGCGACAACCATTGTGGCGATCGCCATTGAGGTAGACTTGGAACTGAGACTCCAGCAAATCTATGGCTAGCGAAAGCCTGACGTATAATTTTCAGAATTGTCAGCTGTTGCAACCATTTTGGCGATCGCCATGCCGGTAAATCAGCAACTGGGATGCCAGCAAATGTCTTTGGGATAAACCAAACTGATTCGCGCATACTCAAAACAGACTTGGCGCTGACGCGGGCTGCTTCTGCGGCTATATCGCAAGCTGAGTTTCCAGCCCCAATCACCAAAACTCGCTTTCCACGCAGTTGGTCTGGATGCTTGTAATCTTTTGAATGAATAATCTCACCGTTGAATTCTCCCTGAAATTTGGGAAAACGTTTGCACCAGTGATGACCATTGCACATCACCACTCCTTTGTAGATTCGCTGTTCTCCATCAGCAAAAGTGACTTCCCAAAGATTATTTTCAACTGGTCGCACATAACTAATTGTACGATTCAGTTCAATCTGTTCGCGCAAATCAAAGCGATCGCAAAAGGCGTTCAAATAATCCAGCATGTTCTGGGCGCTGGGAAAGTCAGGATAATTATCTGGCATGGGGAAATGAGTAAATTGGGTAATCTTGCGTGACGAAATAATGTGTGCAGTTTCGTAAACGCCGTGATACCAATTTCCGCCGATATTATCGCTAGCATCAACTTGATCGTATGGGATATCAGCAGCTTTAAGTGCTTGAGCCATACCCAATCCAACAAAACCAGCCCCGATAATTAGATGTTTGTCAGCAGTATCGATTATCTTCTGAATTTTAGTAGAGCTACTTACCTTGACCACCTTTCAATCTCCTGACGAATGCATCATTAATCCAGTTCACTATCTGAGGAAAATATCGTTTGAGAAGATGGGCTTTTTTAGCTGTTGCATCGGGAAAGACATGCAATTTGTTATGAATAATTCCTTGAATTGTGGCGCGCATTACCTTAGCCGGGTCGGTTGCCACATGTTTGAGAAAGTCTTGGCTACTCTTGCCTAAACTGCCAAACCGTTCGCACTGAAGAATTGGGGTACGGCTAAAAAAGGGATAAACAGCCGTGACCTTTACATTGTAGTCTTTTACTTCATGGAAAAATCCTTCACTGAACCCACGCAAACCAAATTTGCTAGCTGAGTAAGGAGTTAATCCAGGTAATACCCACCAGCCTGCTAATGATGAAATGTTGACGATGTGCCCCTGTTGACGGGCAATCATATCAGTAGCAAATAAGGCACTTAATCGCATCGGTGTTAGCAGGTTGATTTGCATCAGACGTTCCCATCTCTCGTTGGGAATTTCATCCATGCGACCAAAGAGGGCAATACCTGCATTGTTAATCAAAATATCGATAGGAATATTAAGTGCTTTCACCTGATGATAAAGGTTTTCACATCCCTCACGGGTAGAGAGATCGATACCCAGACAAGCCAGTATATCACCTGTAAGAACTTGCCGTTGAATGACCGCAACTCGTTCGCGTACAACAGCTTCATCTAGATCCGTTAAAATTAGTCGGCTACCAGCCTCTAATAACTGTCGAGTCAATTCTTGTCCAAACCCACCAGTTGCACCAGTAATCAGTACAACTGCTTTGTCTAACTGGGTCATATTTCTGTTCCAAATTATTAATTAATGAAATGCTTTCTAAGTAGACAATTTCGTAAATTCAAGACCAATTGAGAGTTTAGATTGAAACGCAAAGAAACACAGAGAAACGCAAATTATTCGCTACAAATTAATGAAATGCTGTACTAAGAGTCTTTACCAAAGACACTAAAGTTAGATTTTTACAAAAATTTAGACTTAACGACATTAAAAATACTTCTTATAAAGGTGTACAGACTGACATTGGCAACTTTGCCAGCATCACCGTAATGCTATTTTACAGTTTCTGCAAAAATCCTCTAGGAAAAAACGTAAATATACCTATGTTTTATATGTGGTGCCAGCAAGATGAAAGAGTCACAATAGAAAACACAGACTTCAAGGTGACTGGGTATTAGATAAGAAGAAGTAGGGGGACAGGGGAACAAGGGAAAATTTGCCACAAGTCTTTCTCCTCTGCTCCCCATCCCCTCCGCCCCTCTGCCTCTTAAAATTCCCCAGTCCCCAAAATTAAGGAGATTACTATCAGTGGTATTACAAGTAAAAACAAGCACCTACGAAGCTAAAACTCAAGAAATTGCTAAACAACTTCTAGCAGCAACTCAAGAAAATCGCTCTTTTTTGGGTTCTTTACGCGATCAAATGCGCTGGGATGATAAATTACTCGCTTGGGCGATGAGTAACCCAGGTTTACGGGTGCAATTATTTCGCTTTATAGACACTTTACCTGCATTGCACAGTAAATCAGAAGTTGCTGCACATTTACAAGAATATTTAGGAGACGAGTCTGTAGAATTGCCAGCAGCCTTGAAGGGAATATTAAACTTTGCTAACCCTGACTCAATGCCAGGACAGGTTGCCGCTACAACCGTTGGCACAGCGGTAGAAACACTGGCTCATAAATATATTTCTGGGGAAAATATTAAACAAGTCATTAAGACAGTTGAAAGACTGCGAAAAGAAAAAATGGCTTTCACCATCGACTTATTGGGTGAGGCGGTGATTACTGAAGCTGAAGCGCAATCTTATCTGGAACGCTATTTAGAATTGATGCAACAATTGGTAGAAGCATCGAAGAGTTGGGGAACAATTCCTGCCATTGATGAAGCTGATGGGGAAGCGCTACCAAAAGTCCAGGTTTCTGTGAAATTAACGGCGTTTTATTCGCAATTCGATCCATTAGATGCTAAAGGTAGTGAGGAGCGAGTTAGCGATCGCATTCGCACTCTGTTACGTCGTGCTAAGGAATTGGGCGCAGCTGTACATTTTGATATGGAACAGTATGCCTATAAAGATTTAACTCTCAATATTCTCAAAAAATTATTGCTGGAAGAAGAGTTTAGGCAACGTACAGATATTGGCATCACAATTCAAGCATATTTACGCGATAGCGAAGAAGATGCTAAAGACCTAATTGCTTGGTTAAAACAGCGTGGTTATCCTTTAACAATTCGTTTGGTAAAAGGCGCATATTGGGATCAAGAAACTATCAAAGCAGTACAGAAACATTGGTCGCAGCCAGTTTACAACGATAAAGCCGCAAGCGATGCTAATTTTGAAGTGATAACTCAGTTATTGCTAGAGAATCATCAATATGTGTATTCTGCTATTGGTAGCCATAACGTGCGATCGCAAGCCCGTGCCATAGCCATAGCTGAAAGTTTAAATGTGCCTCGCCGTCGTTTTGAAATGCAAGTCCTGTATGGGATGGGCGATAAATTAGCGAAGGCGTTAGTTGATAGGGGTTATCGCGTCAGAGTTTACTGTCCCTATGGGGAATTATTGCCGGGGATGGCTTATTTAATTCGCCGTTTGTTAGAAAATACAGCTAACAGTTCTTTTTTACGGCAAAATCTGGAAAATAGACCGCTAGAGGAACTGTTAGCGCCTCCTGTAGTCCAAGAGGCGAATAATTCTTGTACAGACGCGATTAATCGCGTCTCTAATCATTTCCCTGGTGCAGCGGACACAGATTATGCAGAAGAGGAAGAAAGAAAGATGGCTGCTGAAGCTTTTCAATCTGTTCGGCAACAATTTGGTAGAAGTTATTTGCCATTGATTAATGGAGAATACGTTAACACTCAGGAAAGTGTTGATTCTGTTAATCCTTCTAATTTCAGTGAGGTAATTGGCAAGGTTGGACTGATTAGCGTTGAACAAGCCGAACAAGCAATGCAAGCTGCAAAAGCGGCTTTTCCTGGTTGGCGCAAAACACCAGCAACACAACGCGCTCTTGTGTTGCGAAAAGCCGCCGATTTGATGGAACAACGCCGTGCCGAACTTTCCGCCTGGATAGTTTTGGAAGTTGGCAAGCCTTTAAAGGAAGCAGATGCAGAGGTTTCTGAGGCGATAGATTTCTGCCGTTACTATGCTGACGAGATGGAACGGTTAGAACAAGGTGTAAATTACGACGTTGCAGGTGAGACCAATCGTTATATTTACCAGCCAAGAGGAATTGCTGTAGTGATTTCTCCCTGGAATTTTCCTTTAGCGATCGCTTGTGGTATGACTGTTGCAGCTTTGGTTAGTGGCAATTGTACTCTCCTCAAACCCGCTGAAACATCTTCTGTAATTGCAGCGAAATTGACAGAAATTTTGGTAGCAGCTGGCATTCCTAAAGGTGTCTTTCAATACGTACCTGGGAAGGGTTCGCAAGTTGGTGCTTACTTGGTAAATCATCCTGACACTCATGTAATTGCTTTTACTGGTTCTCAGGAAGTGGGATGTCGAATTTTCGCGGAAGCGGCAACACTAAAACCCGGACAAAGACATATGAAACGGGTAATTGCCGAAATGGGTGGCAAGAATGCGATCGTTGTTGATGAAAGTGCTGATTTAGACCAAGCTGTTGTCGGTGTGGTACAGTCAGCATTTGGTTACAGCGGCCAAAAATGTTCTGCCGCCTCAAGGGTGATTGTACAGGAACCGATTTATGATGCTTTTGTGCGGCGGTTGGTGGAGGCGACAAAATCCTTAAATATTGGCGAGGCGGAGTTACCCAGTACCCAAGTTGGGCCAGTGATTGATGCTAACGCCCGCGATCGCATCCGCGAGTATATTGAGAAGGGTAAGGCAGAAGCACAATTGGCGTTGGAGTTACCAGCACCGGAACAGGGATATTTTATCGGGCCAGTTATATTTAGTGAAGTGCCACCAAATGGCGTAATTGCTCAACAAGAAATTTTTGGCCCAGTACTGGCGGTAGTTCGAGTAAAAGATTTTCCGGAAGCATTAGCAGTCGCTAATGGTACTAACTACGCCTTGACTGGGGGACTTTATTCCAGAACACCTTCGCACATTCAGCAAGCGCAGGAAGAGTTTGAAGTCGGAAATTTGTACATAAACCGCACTATTACAGGTGCAATTGTTGCACGGCAACCCTTTGGTGGATTCAAACTTTCTGGTGTTGGTTCTAAAGCAGGAGGGCCTGATTATCTGCTGCAATTCTTGGAACCGCGCACAGTGACGGAGAATATTCAACGTCAAGGTTTTGCACCAATTGAAGGTGCGGATTAAATCAGTAGGTAGGGTGTATGCCCTACTTATTGTATAATCGAACCCCACAAGTCAACAGAGAAATTTTGATGAGGAATGTAATTATTAAAATTGTGGCTTTGCCAGAAGAATTTGCTGCAATTCAAGCAATTATAGGATATCAGTTTTTCAGGAAGAACTATAGCAGTAGGAGAAGCATTTGAAGAAGCTGGTATTATTCATGTAGAAATGAGGAAAAATTTTCCATAATTTTAATAATATAAATAGTAAATTTTTTGTTAACTGATAAAATTATCCATTAATAATTATTTCAAATATTCCCTGAGCATTGTTTCTAATTGAGCTATACGAATTGGTTTCAGGAGATATTCATTAGCACCAGTTTGCAAATCATTAACTTTTTGCAAAGCAGGTTGATTGGCACTTGTCATCACCACAGGCAATTGTTGCAGATCGGGTTCTTTTCTTAGTAGTTTCAGCAAATCCCAACTAGTAAAACCTTCAACTAAATCTCCGTCCAACAAAATTAAATCTGGTTTTAGAGTTCGCACCTGTTCTAAAAAGCTGTTTCCGTTATTTAACCAATCAACTTGGTAGCCAATTATTTGAAGATAATCTTGCAAAAATATGGCAGCGTTTTCTTCTTGTCCTACGAGCAAAATGCGTTTTTTGGCGATCGGGACAGAAGAGGATGATATTACTCCTCGATCTCCCTGATCTTCTCGCTCTTTCTCATCCATTCGGTCTGGCAAAAACAAAGTGAACTCGCTGCCTTCTCCTAGAGTTGATACAACTGTCACATCTCCACCATGCAAACGCGCTAACTTGCGTGTTAAGGCTAAACCTAAACCTGTACCTTCGTACTGACGATTTAACCGACTGTCCAGCTGTTTAAACGGTTCAAATAAAAATTGAAACTGATTTGAATCAATACCAATACCGGTATCTGCAACTGTAAAAGTAATACCTTCGGGTACTTTTTTAACTTCTAAAGATACTCGACCAGCTGGGGTAAATTTAACAGCATTAGTTAACAGATTCAGTAGCATCTGCTTGATACGCCGTGCATCAGCAATGCAAATATCAGCTTTTGGATGAATTTTACTGGTGAATAGTAATCCTTTTTCAACAGCGCGATCGCGGACTGTCGATAAAACATAATTACATAACTCTGGCACTGATAAAGGCATGAGAGACAGTTCTTCTTTGCCTGCTTCCACCTTAGATAAATCAAGGATATCGTTAATTACTGCCAGTAGATGTTCGCCACTACTATACATACAACTTATATATTCTTTCTGTTTCTCATTAAGCGAGCCAACCATTTCTTGTTGCAACAACTGGGATAAGCCCATAATTGCGTTGAGAGGCGTTCGCAGTTCGTGGCTCATGGTTGCTAAAAATTCACTTTTCGCGCGACTGCCAGCTTCTGCTGCTGCTTGAGAAGCACGTAGTTTCGATTCTGTTTGTTTACGCTCAGTAATATCCTCAATCATCGCCAGGAAAAACTCAGGCTCGCCATTACAACCTGGAATCATAGAAATAGACAGGTGAGTCCGAACTAATCCCCCATCTTTATGCAAGAAGTGTCTTTCTATTTCAATCCTATGTTTGGTTACAAGCTGGTTTGCATCTGCCTGCATTCCTGAAATTAGTTGCCTGTAAAGTGCTAAATCCCCTCTCTGGTGTGAAATGTAATCTATGAAACGCTTGCCACATAACTCTTGACAACTGTAGCCCAGCATTTGAGACAGCGCCGGATTAATATCCACTATTTGGGCTTTCATATCTATCAGTCCGATGCCAATAGTGGAACGCTCAAAAATCGCCCTAAATTGCGCCTCACTGGTTAGCAGTGCTTTATGTACAGCGTTTCGCTCACACACTTCTATTGCTAATGTGACGAAATCTGCAATCGAGCCTGCAAAATTCTCTTCCTCTAAAGTCCACTGTCGAATATCGCCAAAGTGTTCATGACAAATTGCTCCCACCAAATTACCCTCTAGCCAAATTGGTACATTGAGCAGGGAAGTGATGCCAAACACAGAAAGATAAGAGGCGGCTAACTCGTGGGTTCTTTTGTCATTAATAACATCATGTATTGCAATACTGCGTTCTTCTTCCAAAGCTTGGAAATAAGCTGGGTAATTTACTTTCAATAAAGACCTACCAAAGATATGCTCTTTTTGACTCGCATCATATAAATCGATGCATTCAATAGCCGACCGATCTTGATTATACAACCACACACCGACTCGCTGTACTGAGAGTGTCCGAGCCGCAACTTCTGTGATTTCCTTTAATGCCGCATTCAGGTTGCCTTGTTGGAATGTTTTTTTCCTTGCTAATTGCACTAATGTCTGGCTATGTTTTCGCCGCTCATTTTCTTTACTCTGCGAAGCCTCTTGAGCTTGCTTATGTTCTGTAATATCTTTAACCACCATCACCTGCATTTGTTGCCCCTGCTAAGAAACTACGTGACCTTGTAGGTCTATGGGGAAAGTAAAAGTGCCTTTTATAACTACAGTTACTTCACAGGGTTTTCCTCAACCGGAAAGTATATTTTTTTTCATTATTTTTTTAGTTTGGTGATTAGGTCAAGGCTACTTTGTAGGGAGTTGCCGTCTTGGATGCCACTTCCCCTACTTGGGGAAACCCCAAGACCAGAGTGGCTCCGCTTTGCGTCGTTAGCGCAGCGTTAGGAAGCCTTCTCCTAAGTGGCGTGAGATGCTACGCTAACAAGCGTCTGGCAAACTCCCGAACCATCAATTAGTTCTACAACTTTATCCCCTAAATTACTCAGTGCTACAAACGCCACATCCAAAGCCAACAATGAATGTCTCTTGACTCGCTTTTGGCGTACTCTTCAAGCGCCATTCAGGGAAAACCTGAAGGGTGTTGGAAAACGCCACTTGCTACAACAAAGAGACAAAGTGGTGAATTCCTTAGCAAGAGCGCCTTCTTACAGCTACATATCTACATAAAAGAGAAATAATTGTTAACTCTTTACGATTTTTTAACAATAAATTTAATATAGCTAAATCTATAAAATACGTCTGTAAAATACACACAGCCTCCAAAAATTCTTGAGCTTGAACCATCTGAAACTATAGTTAAGAGGTAATGTCATAGTGTCACTTATACTTTCATTCCAATAACATTAAAGACACAAATATTGCATCACTCTTAAAGAAGAAATCTAGGCATAAGGCTCTAACCTCTATGTAATTGTCACAAAACGGAATAACGTTAATTATTTTACGTGTTCTCCTGGTTATTTATAAAGTAATTCGTCAAAAAGGCGACAAAAATCAAGCTACTTTATACATACAATAGATTGCTGAAGACTGACTCTCAGAACACCCAGGCATTCCTCTACAGAAAGATACCGCAAAGGTGAAAGTTTGTAAGAATTGAGGTAATAGCAACTGTTGTGGAGTGGAGCAATGACAAATAGCAGTGTAAGAATTGTTTCCCTGATTCCCAGTGGAACAGAGATTTTAGCTACATTAGGGTTGACTGATGCAATTGTTGGGCGATCGCACGAATGTGATTACCCTCCAGAAATTCAAAATCGCCCTATTTGTACCCAAGCACGTTTAAATTCCAATGCTCCCAGCAAGGACATTCACGATGAGGTAAACAATTTACTGCAATCTGCTCTCAGCATTTATCAAATCAAAACAGATGTTTTAGAGCAATTACAGCCCACTCACATCATCACTCAAGACCAGTGTGATGTCTGTGCGGTCAGTCTTTCAGAAGTTGAAAAAGCAGTTGCTAGCCTCACTCATAGTTCACCTCAGATTATTTCCTTACAACCCAATGTTCTCCAAGATGTTTGGAATGATATTGAACGAGTAAGTAATGCCTTTGATGTTGACTCAGTAAAAGTGCTAGAAAACTTAGAAGCTCGTGTTAAGATTTGTCAACAAAAAATCCAAGGACTTTCTTTAACAGAAATTCCCGCAGTTACTTGTATTGAGTGGACTAACCCTTTGATGACTGGTGCTAATTGGATTCCCGAATTAGTTAACTTAGCAGGAGGACAATCACTGTTTAGCGTTACAGGTCAGCCTTCCCCTCAGTTGCAGTGGGAGACTTTAATAGTAAGCAATCCAGATGTGATTATTTTTATGCCCTGCGGCTTTGATTTAAATCGCACTCGCCAAGAAGCCCAGTTGTTAACTCAACGTCCAGAGTGGCAAAAACTCCACGCTACTCAAGCTGGTAGAGTCTACATTACTGATGGAAATTCCTACTTCAACCGTCCAGGACCGCGATTAGTAGATTCGTTAGAAATTTTGGCAGAAATTTTGCATCCTGAGATTTTTGAATATGGCTATAAAGGAGCAGCTTGGGAAGTTTTGTAAAAAGTTAGAAGTACAGACGCGATTAATGAGCCAGCGCGTTGCGGTGAATCAGTGCTGCGGGAGGGTTTCCCTCCGCAGGCAACTGTGAACCCGTTCGCTCTTAGCGTTCCCGAAGGGTAGGGGGGTTCCCCCCGTTGTAGCGACTGGCGTCGCGTCTGTACAGGAGTTAGGAGTTAAGAAGAGGATGGGGGCAGAGGGGTGGACGAGATAGGGGAATAAAGAGTAATTTGCGTATAGTCTTTTCTCCTATGCCCCTCGGTCCCTCATCTGCCTTGTCCCTTAGTATTTAGCCATTCAATTAAAGGTCTTAAAGTTCCTGGTAATGCCGCTTCACTTACAGTCACCGTATGTTGCTTACCATTGTCTTCCACCGTCAACTTATACTGAAAGCGATCGTTCTGAGGATTAGAGGAGACAATTTGTTCGGGTAATTTGAACAAATCAGCAACTTCCACTAGTTGAGGTAATTCTTTAGCTTCTTTTGGTGGGAGAGTAGCTGTGTCAACAGTTGTCTTTTTACTAATCCCAGCAAAACCGCCTGTACGTTCAAACGAAATTCGCATTTTTTGCTCTCCGTTGCGTTGTCTAGTAGGAGAAATACAAAGACTGGGAGGTGAGAACTATCACCTCCCAGTTTAGCAACAACAAAGAATACGTATAAAAGTTAGGAGTTAAGAATTAGAAGTTAAAAATTGTGAATTTTTATTTCTTAACTCTTAACTTCTCGCTCTTGTACAGACGCGATTAATCGCGTCTCTAAAGAACTCCTACCTTTTGCCAAGCGTTCTGCACTGCTTTCTGCTCATTACTGCTGACACCATAGAGTTCGCCAGCAATTTGAATAGTGACATTGGCAGCTTTTTTAAAGTCTGCCTTAGCACGGAGGCGATCGCGTAAAGCTATGTACCAAATTTTGCCAGCTTTTTCCCAAGCATAGCCACCAATCTCAACTGCTGTTAGATAAAAAACATAGTTAGGAATACCTGAGTTGATATGCACTCCGGCGTTATCTTCTTGACCAGTGTACTTATCTTTTACATGAGCTGGTTGGGGATCTTTTCCCAGTACAGGGTCATCGTAAGCTGTTCCTGGAGCTTTCATAGAGCGGATACCAACACCTTTAACAGCTGGTGCTAACAAACCTTCACCAATAATCCAGTCTGCTTCTTCTGCTGTCTGGTTTTTTACCTTTTGCTTGACCAAAGAACCGAAGACATCAGAAAACGATTCATTTAACGCCCCAGGTTCGCCGTAATATTGTAGACCAGCTTCGTACTGAGTTACACCATGAGCTAGCTCATGCCCAATGACATCAATTGACTTGGTGAAGCGTTGAAACAATTCTCCGTCGCCATCTCCATAAACCATTTGGTCGCCGTTCCAAAAGGCGTTGTCATACTTGACACCATAATGCACTGTAGAATCTAAACGCAGTCCCTTGTCATCAATAGAATTGCGATCGAATACCTCATAAAATAAGTCATAAGTAGCACCAGCACCATCATAGGCTTCATTTACTGCTTCGTCACTGCTAGGAGAACTTCCCTCATGACGCACCACTGTACCAGGCAGTTGCTGCCCATTCTTAGCATCGTAGATGGTACGGCGCTTCTCACCGGGGGAAGGCGCAAATGAGATAGCACCTACGATGTCTCTTCGTCCGCGAAGCTGTGCAGAAACATTTAATGTATGAAAAGCCCAACTACGCTGCTGGGGGTTGCCATTCACGACAACGTTTTCAAGCATGTGGGGCGGGACGATACAACAGATTGGGCATCTATTGATTGGTGGATGCTCACACTTAAACCCAGACGATTTTTTGTTATTTCGAGCCATCCAAGTTATTCTCCTTTGCAAACTAAGTAATGGCAAACAGCAGCACGAATTCTTCTGTTGAAGGAAGCAAAAAACTAATGCAAATGGTATACACCCGATCTTATTGAAGATATTTTCTACTCTTTATTGTCGGATAGGTCTGTTGAGGGTGGACAGTACCCTCATAGGGTAATTAAATGCTGCAACATGACAAAAATCATCAAACAAGCTTGAATACTGCAAGTTTCAGCCTCAATTTTTCCATTAGTCAACAAAACCTCCGTCAAAGAACCAGCTATTAGCTTTATATAATAGTTCTTGTCAAGGGTAATTGTACTATTTGTTACTGATTTGTTATATAAATTGATGCAATAAAATTGCCAGTAGTGCTGAATCCTACTTCTTGACTCAGCATTTTCAACTCAAGGGCAGGGAAGTAAGAGGGGACAAGGAGAGAAGTCGCAAGGAGGAGCCACTGCGTTGGACGGGTTCCCCGGCTTGTACCGCTAAAGCGCAACCCGCAGGGTAGCAAGTGGCGTGGTTTCCCTCCGGGCGAACTTCTCCTATGGTCGACGCTACGCGAACGGAGAGACAAGGGGGACAAGAGAGACAATTCTTTACTCAGAACTCAGCACTTAGCATTAGTGAAGCCAGCCACCAAACACGGCTAAACCGTAATATTTCCAAGGTACTGCCACTGTCTTAAATCCGGCTGTTGTGAGCATTTGTAAATGGGCATTCAAGGTAGCGAGTTGGTCTTGACTAGAGTATCCTTGCGTACTGCTAGTGCCGAGCTTAGTGCGAATCTCCGTCAAACTAGTTCCCTGTTGGGCAGCCCATTCCTCTCTCGCTGATTTGTAAACTTCTGCTAAGGTCGGGGATTCTGGTAAAACGGGGTCTGCATTCCAAAAACAACCATCTTGGCTAAGGCTAGCGGCAATGCGTTGAAATAATTTCAATTTCATCTCATCCTGGAGATGATGAATTGCTAATGATGAGATACAAGCATCGAATTTATCGGCAATATCCAATTCCTGTGGATTGTTTGCCCAGTCGCCAAAGTCTGCTTGTATACCAATCCATCGTTGTTGATAGCCAGCAGCTGCGATTTTATCTTGGGCAAATTGCAGCATTCGAGGTGAATAATCTAAGGCAATTACTTGGGCATCTGGGCAGCGGTTGAGTATTTTGAGACTAACTTCGCCTGTACCGCAACCTAGTTCTAAAATGCGACGACTTGTGGACGGCAGACAACGAGTAGTTATCTCCAGCATCTCGTCATATCGAGGCAATAGCTGGCGAATGCCTGCGTCAAAATCAGCAGTATTGGCAAATACTTCTCCGGGAAATAGCTGTTGCATATTGCTGGTAAGTGAGTGGACATAATTAAAGATACTTTACAGGTTTGGCTCGAACTCAACTGTCTGGCAACAATTGCTATCGGCAGGTACAATCGTCGAGGCTGGTCGTGAGTTTATCTTGCACAAATTTTGCACAGACTATACGCCAATGTAAGGTATCAACATTTTTAAGACTTATTGCGTAAGTCCTGACTTTACTTGGATGGAAGCGTATGACTAAGTTTATGCAGTCGCTGCGATCGCGTCAGCATCCCCTAATTCACAAGCTGGCAAATTGTATTGAAGGAATTTGGCAAGAGTATCTGGATTTATCCCCCTACCAGGTTCCAGAAGATTTAGGCTACGTTGAGGGTTGTCTAGAAGGGGAACGGTTGGTCATTGAAAATCATTGCTACCAAACACCGCAGTTTCGGAAGCTTCACCTGGAACTAGCTCAGGTAGGCAATTCGCTGGATATCCTCCACTGCGTGATGTTTCCCAATCCTGAATATGCTCTGCCGATTTTTGGAGCGGATTTGGTGGGAGGGCGAGACAATATTAGTGCAGCGATCGCCGATTTGTCTCCAATCGCTGCGGATCGGTCATTGCCCAGAAGCTACCGTACTGCATTATCAGCTCTTTCTCCCATAGAGTTTTCTCAACCACGCGCTTTGCCGCAGTGGGGTGATATTTTTTCAGAGTTTTGTCTATTTGTGCGCCCAGTCGGCACTCAGGAAGAAGAGGCTTTTCTGGGACGAACTCGGGAATTTTTAATCTTGCATTGTCAAATTGCCAGTCAAACAACTCCCTTAACTTCGCACCTTGAGGTTGCCCAGGTAATTGCAGGGCAACGAAATTACTGCACAAGACAGCAACAGAATGATAAAACTCGACGGGTTCTAGAAAAATCCTTTGGTTCGGAATGGACAGAACGCTACATGACTACCATGCTGTTTGACTGTGCTGCTTGATTAGGCAGAAGGTAGGGGGATGAAGGGATGAAGAAGACGCGGTGACGCGGTGATGAGGAAGAAATAACTCCTAACTCCTGCCTCCTGCCTCCTGCCTCCTGCCTCCTGCCTCCTTCATATTTCTTAATTGAGTTTAGTAAGAAAGCTTTTTAAATTGCACAAGATTTGCACAAACAGGTTGGTTTAATCAAAGGAGGTTCAAAAGGCACTGAACTCTTGACTTCTGGTCAGGGTTCAGATTCCCTCAAACTCTATGAGTATTGGGAAATTGGTAGTCATGGATATCTATCTTAATTGTTGGGCTGTGCAGTGGGTTGCTCTAAATCGGCAAATAGCGTTAGGGGCTGAACTCTCCTTGTATCCCCTCAAAGTTTTGTTTGCCTATTTATCAATGCTCGCAGCTCAATTTCCTCATCAATGCCAGCCTTTGAACCACCCTCAATACTGTTCGGTTAAAGATATAAGGTGACGGGAAAAAAGAGATAATGCTTGTTTTTCCTGCTTTACTCTTTACCTCTTCGGGCTGGAGAAAGGTAAAAGGCAGAAAGCAGAATTTAGGAGGCAAAATTATCATCGTTGTCTCCCGTGTCAAGTTAATTCTTAACCCTTTCCCTTTTCGACTGCCGAAAGCTTGTGAGCTTTAATCGAACCGTTATTGAAACCAATCTCACTCATATCAAAATAGGAGATTCTGAAATGCTAGACGCTTTTACTAAAGTGGTTGCTCAGGCAGATGCCCGCGGCGAATACGTAAACGATTCTCAACTTGATGCTTTGAAGAATCTGGTAGCGGAAGGTAGCAAGCGGATGGATGTTGTCAACCGTATCACCTCAAATTCATCTGCAATTGTAGCTAATGCAGCGCGGGCATTGTTTGCAGAACAACCCCAGTTGATTGCACCGGGTGGTAATGCTTACACCAACCGCCGGATGGCAGCCTGCCTGCGAGATATGGAAATCATCCTCCGCTATGTAACCTACGCTGTATTTACAGGTGATGGCAGTGTTTTAGACGATCGCTGCTTGAACGGTCTGAAAGAAACTTATTTAGCTTTGGGTGTTCCTGGTGGTTCTGTAGCTACAGGGGTCAGCAAGATGAAGGAAGCTGCGATCGCGATCGCTAATGACCCTAATGGAGTTACCCGTGGTGACTGTAGCTCACTGATGTCCGAATTGGGCAGCTACTTTGACCGGGCTGCTTCAGCAGTGGCATAGCAAAGAATTTTAGACGCTGCAAAGTTAGTGTCATAGACCACTAGTCTTTAGAATTCACAAAATCGACAACCATTTTGCAAGATTTTTGAGAGGTATATTAACATGAAAACTCCTTTAACAGAAGCAGTATCGACCGCAGATTCTCAAGGACGCTTTCTCAGTTCCACAGAACTTCAAGTTGCTTTTGGCCGCTTCCGTCAAGCTGCTGCTAGCTTGGAAGCTGCCAAAGGACTAAGTTCTAAAGCTCAGAGTTTAGCTAATGGTGCAGCGAATGCTGTGTATCAGAAGTTTCCTTACACTACCAATACCCAAGGTGCTAACTATGCCTCTACCCAGACTGGTAAGGACAAATGTGTGCGGGACATTGGCTATTACGTTCGTATAATTACTTACTGCTTGATTGCAGGTAGCACAGGGCCTCTAGATGATTATCTCATCGGTGGACTGGCTGAAATCAACAAAACCTTTGAGTTGTCTCCTAGCTGGTATATTGAAGCGCTCAAGCACATCAAAGCTAACCACGGTCTGAGCGGCGATCCTGCTGTAGAAGCCAATTCTTACATTGACTATGCCATCAATGCCCTGAGCTAAGGGTTTCTTCTAGCCCAGAACAACAGAATATTGTTGATGCTACATTTGGTTACATGAGCAATAGTCTGTGGTTCTGGGCATGTTATTTCTCATAATATTAAAGTTGACCGAACTTTAGATTTTGCGGAAACTTGTCAGGAGGGTTTCCCTCCGTAACAAACTTTACAAGACGGATTTTAGATTTTGAATTGAATAATGCAAAATTCGGGTATTACTCAAAACTTTCAGAGCGACTGATTTCAATTATGGAATAAATCCACGCATCTTACCTAAAATCCTTAAACAAAGCGGATTCATGCGTGGGGTCAATCTAAAATCATAAGTCCAAAATCAAAAATTGGTTGACAAAGTCTAAACGTACAAGGAGAAGAGCCAGTGGCAATTACAACTGCGGCTTCACGTCTAGGAACTGCCGCCTTTAGCGAAACTAGACCGATTGAACTACGTCCAAACTGGACAGTAGAAGATGGCAAAGCTGTGATTAATGCAGTTTATCGTCAGGTATTGGGCAACGACCATCTGATGGCAGCAGAACGCCTGACAAGTCTTGAATCTCTACTTTTTAACGGTCAACTCTCTGTGCGGGAGTTTGTCCGCGCCGTTGCTAAGTCTGAGTTGTATAAGACTAAGTTCCTTTACCCACATTTCCAAACACGAGTGATTGAATTAAACTTCAAGCACCTGCTGGGACGCTCCCCCTACGATGAGTCAGAAGTGATTGAGCATCTCGATCGCTATCAAAATCATGGGTTTGAGGCAGATATTGATTCTTATATCGACTCTGCTGAGTACGATGCAAGCTTCGGCGATTATATTGTGCCCTACTATCGCGGTTTTTCAACTCAGGCAGGTCAAAAAACTGTTGGATTTACCCGCATGTTTCGTCTCTACCGGGGTTATGCTAATAGCGATCGCTCCCAGTTAGAAGGAACCAGTTCTCGTTTGGCGGCTGAACTCGCAAAAAATAGCACCTCTGCGGTCATCGCTCCTTCTGGTAGTACTGAAGGTTTTGCTTACCGCCCCTCGAAGCAAGGTGTGATGCCTAACCGTACCTTTGGTAGATCCTCACAAGGTTCCTCCGGTCGTCTCTATCGGATAGAAGTATCGGGGATTTCTCTACCAAGATATCCTTGGGTTCGTCGCAGCAATAAAGAGTTTATCGTTCCCTACGACCAATTATCAAACACTCTCCAGCAGATTAATAAGCAGGGAGGTAAGGTAGCAAGTGTGACACTTGCACAATAATTTTGTTAACTGTTGACAGTCAACAGTCAGCGACGAGCTGATTACACATAATTAAAAACTGCCATAATATCTCTACTAGGAGACATTGCCCTTATGCTTGGAAAATCTGCATTAACGAGAGCTTCTAGCTCAACTTCAGATAACCGTACCTTTGTCTATGAAGTGGAAGGATTACGGCAGAGCGATCAAACCGAACAAAATAGCTATCCAATTCGCAATAGCAGCACAGTTTTGATTCAAGTGCCCTACAACCGTATGAATGAGCAAATGCGTCGCATTTCTCGCTTAGGCGGCAAAATTGTCAGCATCCGTCCCCTTACGGAAATTTGAACTGAGAAGTAGTTAAGGAAATACGGAGAAGGGGAGATGTAGGACGCGGAGAGTGTTTGTGAGAAATTCCTCGCATCCCTATATACCCGCGTCCCCGTGTCCTATTTCTCAGTCCCTACTACTGTTTCTCAATTTGAGAAATTGCCAATTTGGCAAGTCGCTGGATTGATTCGAGTTCGTCGTTGAGAGTAGTTTGCAAAGGTTCAAGCGCACTGCGATCGCCGATTTTGCCAAGGGAAGTCACTGCTGCCGTTCTCACTTCAGCATTGGTATCTCGCAGCGCCAAAATAAGATGGGGGACTGCGGGAGGATAGTTGAGCTGAGCTAATGCCGCAGCGGCTTCTGTACGAACTACGCTGGCTGGGTCAGTCAAAGAGGATACCAACACTTTGCACGCCCGTTCGTCTGACTGTTCTTGAGCGACATGAGCGATCGCACCCACTGCTGCACACCTGACATCCACAGAATTTGAATTCACCGCTTTATATAAGTGTTCTGCTGCTTCAGAACCCATAAATGCTAACGCCCACGCTGCCTGACCTTTGGTATCTTCGGGATTCTCTGGCGATGCTAAGATGTCTAGCAATGCTGGCACAGCTGCCTCACCTGTTCTGGCCAATGCTCCGGCCGCTGAACCTTTGACGACGGTATCTTCATCATTTAATAAAGCGTGGAGCAATCCCGGCACAGCTGTCGGGTCAGCAATCAGATTTAGAGTTTTAGCAGCAGCTCGCCGCACGACTGGGTTGGGGTGATTTGCCAGTGCTTCTAGTAAGAATGGGGTCGCTGGTTCTCCAATTTCACCGAGTGTTTCTGCAAAACGTAGCCTGACTAGACCTCGTGAATCGCCTAGACCCTCAACCACCATCCTCTTCAGGAGTTGCTGGTCATTCGGATCGAAGGTGTCCAACGTGATTTGCTCGCTGACCATCTTAATCAGGGCATCGTTCTGTGCCTGAGCTAGCAAGATCGGATCGTCTCCAGACTGAGTTTCAAACTTGAGCGTGTTACTCATCACAAATTCCCTATGACCGCTTCACGGAATTCAAAATTCGTCTTGAAAAGTTTGCTCAACGGGGGGAACCCCCGCACGCAACTTTTCGCAAAATTCAAAAACCCTCTTGAGTTACAGGGTTTTGAGTTTTTGTTATATCTAATTTCTATTTCCGCCGTGCAGTACTAGTACAACAAGGTAAAAGTAAAAAGAAAGAACACTGATGTTGTCAGCTTTTTACTTATTTCAGATGGTAGCTTTATTTTCGCTGTGACTTACTAGTTACTTGTTGTCACAGCCTGCTGATTGCGGAGTGCTTGGAGAGTGCCATCGATTTTGTTTAAGTCAGGCTCTAGTTGAGCGAGTGCTTTTGACTTTTGCATCTTAGCCCGTTGTGCTGCTGCCAGGGTATCGTTAACCAGACGTTCCCGGTATTCCTCTAGTTCTGCAATAATCTCTGTCAGTTCTTCAGCCGTTATCGGCTCATCTGTTGCCGTGAGTTCTGATGGTTCAGCCATATCCGTTATTTTCCTAAATGCGATTGCTAAATACTTGTATTAGATTTTCTCAGATTGCGTTACCAGCGGGCAAACCTTTTTCGCAGGTACTGGGGATTGAGCAAGAGTTTTCTTAATACTCAATATTAAATACCTAATACCCATTGCCCATTTCAGTTGATATCACCAAAATACTCTCTAATGCTGGAAATTTTATCGTTTTTTACGTCGAAGGAAATAGCATTCCGTCCTCTGAAAGGCTGATTGCGAATTGTTCCTTGACTTTCAAACTCAAATGTGATGGTTGTATCGTTACTGGTGATTCGATCTGCTGGACTGAATATCAGGCGATCGCCTGCTGCTTGCCGTGTCCGCAGTCTGGCAATAATCTGCTCTTTACCTTCGTAACTAAAGGACTGGTCTCGCTGTGTACCAACTGGCAGCCAGAAGCTCACATCATCACTAAGCATATCGATGTAAGGCTGAAAATTCCCTGTCGCCCATCCCCGAGCAAGATAGTCGAATGCTTGTTGAGCAGTGTTAATAGTTGTAGTTTCCATTTTTTGAGTAGCGTTAAGAATCGCTAGGATTTTGAGCGATCGCTACTGCCAGTTCCCGATAACGGCGCGGATCGCCTTCTGGGAACACTAACCGTTCTTGATTCCGGCGATCGTATAGTTTCTCCATAATCAAGTGCCAATCTATTGCGGACAGAGGAGAAGGTTGGTCGTCAACAGGTTGCGGCTCTCGATCTATTGCTTGGAGTTGCTGCTGCGCCAAAAAGACACGACCGCGAACCGCCCAACTATTATCGTTATTCGCCATCTGCTCAAACTGAGTTTGGATTTGCAACAGCCAATCTAAATGGGTGTCAGAAATCGCTACTGCCAGTGATTGTAAACCTACAACGGCTGAATATCGCACTACCCATTCTTCATCCTGTTGCGCCACAAATAACAGGGCTTCTAAAGCTTCTTCTTGAGCAATTTCTAGTAGCTCATCGTTTGGGAACCAGTGCCACTTCATGGTTCCTAAACCTTTGGCAGCCGCACGGCGGACACTTAAAGCAAAATCGGCTGTTGCTGCTCCTAACAGGGTTATTAAGCCTCTGGGGTCGCCAATGCCTGCTAGGGCACGGATTGCCCAAGCTCTAGCAGAATAGTTATGTCGGTCTAGTTGCTCTAGCAAAGCAGACACTGCTGGTTCTCCGATTTGCACCAGCCCATCCACAGCTGCAACAGCTGCCCCAGGATTGTTGTAACCCAGGACAGCAATTAAAGTGGGAACGGCTCCTTCTAGACGAGCCGCTGCTAAGTTTTGCACAGCTTCTAGCATCTTGGTAGAAGAGTCTGCCTCTTCCACAGCATGAATCAGGGATTGGAGAGTGGCATTCATGAGGAACGAGTATGAGGGATGAATAAAAATGATTCAGGGGATCATTAATATATATAGTTATCCTATAGCAGTTTCCAATGAAGTATCAGGCATAAGTGCTGAGGGAAGCATCCCAATTTTGTCACAAGACATATGAGAAGAAAATTCATTAGCAATGAATACTTTCATAAGGCACTCCCAATGAAAAAATTTCACCGCTTTGGGGTTTGGTGAAAGTCCAACCTGTAGTTCCCGCCGTACTATTTGCGATCGCCTGATGAATCGGTAAATACATATCTATCTTGCACTCGATATTGGGATTGGTGACTATACCGCAGTTGAATGCGATCGTCAAACTTGGGCAGCAACAGAATTTCTCTGTGTTTCAGTGAATGTTGTAAAAAGACTGCCATTTAACTAACAGGATTCTAGGTAGCAGATATATGCCCTGAGACAGTTGCCTTTTTGAGTATTGAAGCGTAATTTTCGCTACAAGCATAGCATTTTAAGGCAGGTGACAATTATGGCGACTATCACTGGTACTCCCAATAACGATACTTTAACGGGAACTAATGACAATGACACATTTAGCGGTTTAGCAGGAAATGACCTGTTATTAGGCAAAGCAGGAAACGATGAGCTTAATGGTGGTGAAGGTAAAGACTGGCTTGATAGTGGTAACGGTAACGATACCTTAATTGGCGATCCGTATGTCGATCCCTTATTTATTAATTATAACAACTACGACGATCTTGACCCAACCTATGTTAGAGAGGAGGTTGAGAATTTCTTTATTACCTACAGTAACGCAGATGATACTCTACGAGGTGGATTTGGTAATGATTTTCTGGAGGGTGGTGCAGGCAGAGATACTTTAATTGGCGGTGCTGGAGATGACCTTCTGTTAGGTGGTTATGACGGTTATGAAGGGGTTTCTGACCCCATATTGTACAGTTCTAGTTTGGATTATATCCAAGATATAGTCGAGAAATATTACAACAAAATCAATAATAATAATGACCTACTTATAGGTGGCGCAGGAAATGACATCCTACGTGGTGATTCAATTTGGTTTGATGATGTCATAACACTTCATAATTTATATGGAGATGACACACTAGATGGCGGCTCAGGAGATGATTATTTAGACGGTGGTGAAGGAAACGATTATCTGTATGGTGGCTCTGGTAACGACACTCTCGATGGTGGTGTGCTGCTAGGTAGATATCAAACAGGAGGAAATAACTTCCTGTATGGTGGTAGTGGTGATGACTTACTAAAAGGCACCGAAAATGATTTTTTAGATGGCGGTGCAGGCAACGACACATTGCTTGGTGATGATATTAGTGTATTCGGGGGGCCTTATGACGATACCTTAATTGGTGGCTCTGGTGACGACTCCTTAGTAGGAGCTTATGAAAGTGATGTTTTGGATGGTGGTGCTGGTAATGATGTGCTGATTGGTGATAATGGCTTTAATTATACTGGTGAGTCTGTGGTTGACATATTAACAGGCGGTGCAGGGGCAGATCAGTTTATTCTGGGAGTTGAATCTGACAGTTTATATGTTCCACTTGGCTCTGTTGTAGAAGACCCTATCAATGATTATGCAATCATTACTGACTTTAACAGCAACGAGGATGTTATCCAACTATCACAGGGATATGAGATAGAATCTCGAGATAAATATATTCTAGATTCCTCTCCAGTGGGATTACCACAAGGAATAGCAATATATCTTAACTATCGAGGTAGACAAGATCTAGTTGCAGTTTTACAAGGAGTTTCAAACCTAAGCCTTGAGGAAGGCTATTTCCGTTTCTTAGCGCCTCCCCTGGAAGCCTAAACTGAAGTTCTGTTGTGTAAATGTATCTAATCCACTACAAAAGCTCTTGTCATCTTGGTAAGAGCTTTTGTCATAAATAAAAGGTCAAAATAATTGCATTCATGTCTGCTATGGTGCAGCTAAAGGGGACAAATCCAACGTTGAGACTGGCTTTCGCAGGGCTTTGGCTAATCCTAAATCTTAATTTTCTTTTACAGCAAAGTACTCATACCAATATTTTAATCGGACGCTCTTATTCTATGAAATCATCTGTTGCAGGTTTGCCGGGATAAAAGCGATCGCTTTGCATGGAAGAACAATAGCGATCGGCTCTAATACTTAGTACATTAAAATGTCACTACACTGCGAATTGATTCACCTTTGTGCATCAAATCAATCGCATCATTAATTTTTTCAATAGGCATTACATGGGTAATCAAATCGTCGATATTAATTTTACCTTCCATATACCAATCAACAATTTTCGGGACATCTGTACGCCCCCTAGCCCCACCGAATGCTGAACCTTTCCAAACCCGTCCAGTCACTAATTGAAACGGACGAGTACTAATTTCCTGACCAGCGCCAGCAACACCGATAATTACACTTACACCCCAACCTTTGTGGCAGCATTCTAATGCTTGACGCATAACTTTTACATTGCCAATACATTCAAAACTATAATCAGCACCACCTTTTGTTAAATCAACTAAGTAAGGGACTAAATCCCCCTCAACTTCTTGGGGATTAACAAAGTGCGTCATGCCAAACTTTTCTGCCAAAGCGCGTTTATTGGGATTAATATCTACCCCCACAATCATATTAGCTCCTACCATTCGCGCTCCTTGAATGACGTTTAAGCCAATACCACCCAAGCCAAACACCACGACATTAGCACCCGGTTCTACCTTAGCTGTATTGATGACTGCACCAATACCCGTTGTTACGCCGCAGCCAATGTAACAAACCTTATCAAATGGGGCATCTTCCCGAATTTTAGCCACGGCGATTTCTGGCAGTACCGTATAGTTAGCGAAGGTAGATGTGCCCATATAGTGATGAATCATTTGCCCATCGATACTAAAGCGACTAGTGCCATCGGGCATGACACCGCGTCCTTGAGTAGCGCGAATCGCTTGACAAAGATTCGTTTTAAAGCTTAGACAATATTCACACTGACGGCATTCTGGGGTATACAGAGGAATCACACGATCGCCTGGTTTGACACTGGTGACACCATCACCCACCTCTATTACCACACCAGCGCCTTCATGTCCCAAAATCGCCGGAAACAAACCTTCAGGATCTTCACCAGAAAGTGTGAAGACATCTGTATGGCAAACTCCACTGGCTTTAATTTCGACCAACACTTCCCCAACTTTTGGTTCCGATAGTTGAACGGTTTCAATAGTCAACGGCTTACCCGCGCCGTAAGCGACTGCTGCTTTAACTTCCACGCGTCAATTCTCCTGCATTAATTGTCAGTTTTCAGTAGGCAGGAGGCAGGAGGCAGAAGGCAGATGGCAGGAGGCAGATGGCAGGAGTTATGATTCTTCCCCTTGTCTCCCTTGTCTCCCTTGTCCCCCTTGTCCCCCTTGTCTCCCTTGTCTCCCTTGTCCCCCTTGTCCCCCTTGTCTCCCTTGTCTCCCTTGTCTCCCTTGTCCCTCCGTTCGCGTAGCGTCGACCATAGGAGAAGTTCGCCCGGAGGGAAACCACGCCACTTGCTACCCTGCGGGAAGCCGCGCAGAGCGCGTCTACAAGTCGGCAAAGCCGTCCAACGCAGTGGCTCCTCCTTGCGACTTCTCTCCTTGTCTCCCTCATCCCCGCGTCCCCCCATCTCCCCACTCCCTACCCTCAATGAGTTTATATCGAACAGTAGTTGTGGAAATTTTTTGCAAATTAATTATAAAATTGCATTTTATTGTGAGATTGGTACATTAGTTACAGGCGGCAGACCTTGAAAATGATATCAATCTGCTGCAATCAACTCATAATTGTATCAACCTCTCTGTTACCTCTACTTTGGCACTGCTTATGAACCCTGCCCTGACAAAAATTGCCGCTCAAATGTCCAACCTAACTGGTGTGCGAGCAATTATGAAGGACATTATCGAAACGTTGCAATCTAATGGGGGGCAGGAATTAATTAATTTGAGTGCGGGCAACCCATTGATTTTGCCAGAAGTAGAGCAGTTATGGCGAGATTGCACGGCAGATTTGCTGGCTAGTTCAGAATATGGTGAGGTAGTTTGTCGTTACGGTTCAAGTCAGGGTTATGCGCCATTAATTGAAGCGATCGCCAACGACTTTAACAAACGCTATGGTTTAAACTTAACTGAGCGTAACATCTTAATCACTCCCGGCAGTCAAACCCTGTATTTCTACGCTGCCAATTGCTTTGGTGGCTACACCAGCAGCGGCCAACTCAAGCAAATTGTGTTGCCTCTGAGTCCTGACTACACCGGTTATGGTGGTATCTGTTTGGTTCCAGAAGCTTTAATTGCCTACAAACCATCTCTAGATATCGATTCCTCTGCCCATCGATTTAAGTATCGCCCCGACTTTAGCCAACTATCAATTACAGATGACACTGGCTGCGTCATCTTCTCTCGTCCCTGTAACCCTACAGGCAATGTCCTCACCGATGAAGAAGTGAGAAAAATTGCTGCCCTAGCTGCGCCTTACGATGTGCCAGTTTTAATTGATTCAGCTTATGCCCCTCCCTTCCCCGCTTTGAATTTCACTGATATGTCACTGATATTTGGGGAAAATATCATCCATTGTACGAGTTTATCCAAAGCAGGCTTACCAGGAGAAAGAATTGGTATTGCTATTGGGCATGAAAGGCTGATTCAAATTTTAGAGTCATTTCAGACAAATGCTAGTCTCCATTCATCACGCTATGGGCAAGCGATCGCAGCTCGTGCTATAAATTCTGGGGCGCTTGTACAAATTGCCGAACAAGTGATTCGTCCCTTTTACCAGAATAAGTTCACTGTTCTAGAAAATACTTTAGATGAGGCAATGCCCAAGAATTTACCTTGGTTTCTCCATCGTGGTGAAGGCGCAATTTTTGCTTGGTTGTGGCTACAGGATCTACCAATTACTGATTGGGAGTTGTACCAGGAACTTAAGCAAGTTGGTGTAATTGTTGTGCCTGGTAGTACCTTCTTCCCCGGTTTGCAGGAAGAGTGGCAGCACAAGCACCAATGTGTACGCATTAGCCTTACCGGTAGCGATGAAGAGATAGTCACTGGGATGCAACGTTTAGCAAAAGTGGCTGAACAAGTTTATCAGCGAGCGGTAGTGAGTGCATAGTGAGTGCTGAGTGACAGAGTAGGGGAGTAGGGGAGCAGGGGAAGCAGGGGAAGCAAGGGAAGCAGGGGGAGCAGGGGGAGCAGGGGAAGCAGGGGAAGCAGGGGAAGCAGGGGAAGCAGGGGGAGCAGGGGGAGATAAACAGACGTGGAGAATAACTAATGACTAATGACCAATGACTAATGACTAATAACTAATGACCAATCCCGATGAATGGCTCGAAATAGGTAAAATTGTTGCACCTCAAGGCTTGTCTGGGGAATTACGGGTTTATCCTGAATCAGACTTCCCTGAAAGATTTGAGGTGCCGGGAAAACGTTGGTTATTGTGTCCGGGTAAGACAGAACCGCAACCCATAGAATTGTTGGCAGGACGTTACCAGGACGGCAAAAACCTATATGTCATCAAATTAGCTGGTGTGGAAACTCGCAACCAAGCAGAAGAGTTGCGCGGTTGTAAGTTGATGGTACCAGAAAGCGATCGCCCACAGTTGGGTGAAGATGAATATCACGTCCGCGATTTGATTGGTTTGGAAGTCTTCATGCAAGCCTCTGGGGAACTGGTAGGTGTGGTGGTAGATGTGATTCCCGCTGGTAATGATTTGTTGGAAGTGGAGTTACACCAGTCATTGGCTAGTGAACAAGGACAAATGGCAAAGGAGAAAAGACAAAAAACTGTTTTGATTCCTTTTGTGAAAGCGATCGCACCCGTGGTAGACTTACAAACTCGTCGGATTGAAATCACTCCACCGTCTGGGTTGCTGGAAGTCAACAATTAGGTTACAGATTACAACCTTGACATTGGCTTTCCTGTAACTGCTGCGCTACACCACCTTGCTGGGAGAGTATCAAAGTTGTTGCCGCCACTGCAAACATACCAATAATGGCTAGTACCAACATAGTAGTTTGCTTTCTAAATTTTATGGCAGTCATGAAAGTTTCTATCGCTGTGGCAGTACCCGTAACCTCAATAAGCTTAACTACTTCTAAAGCTATAGCTGCATTGGCATAGCGATATTTTCGGTTGGGTTGCACCATTGTCATCAACCATGACTTAAAACGCGGATTAATTTGCGAAACTAATTTCTGGAAGTTAAACCGATAATTATCATCCACTAATTTAGCAATATCAACAGAACGGGTGTCAGTGAGTAAGCAAATCAGTGTTGCCCCTAAACTATACAAGTCTGAAGCCAGGGTGAGGGAATGCCCCAACTGTTCCTCTGGCGGCATGAAACCTGGGGTGCCTGCTGCCAAGCTGCTGAAAGCCATTTTTGTACCCTGTATCTGAGCCAAACCAAAATCAACCAAATAAGCATTCAGTTGCTCATCAACCAAAATATTTTCTGGTTTAATATCGCCATGGATAATTGGATCGACTAGCTGTTGCAGATAAACCAAAATTTCTAAGATTGACAGAGCTATTTGCTTGATTTCTTTTGGATTAAAACTGCGTCGTAACCCCAAAGACGGAGCGTTTTTATACTCTTGCACTAGATAAAAACTTATTGACGTTTCAAAAGAACCTACATAGCGGGGAATGCGCGGATGATTAAGTCGTTGCAAAATTTCAATTTCGCGTTCATAGGCTTTCAAACCTAACCAGTCAACACCTGCATCAGCAAAACTGAACTCTTTAATCACTACCTGCTGAGTGGAGTTGCAGACATTAGCCAAGTAAGTAACACGTCCTCCTTCATGGTTGCGTCCTAGTTCTCGGATAACTTCATAGCCTAGCTCAGAAAAATCTGGATGCTCAGTTAAGGGAATTGCCCCTTTCTTACGCACATCAAGCTCCATTACACACCACCTGAGTCTGATTTTGTCAAGGTGCAATAAAAAAATTCAGATTTACTTACCCAGATTGTTTAGCTATATTTCTACTCCTTTGAATCAGAAGGGTGTAAGGGAGGAATTTGCTTCTATATATATCTCCCCCATACACCTCTAAATCATAGTCAACGTTGGTCTAGCCAATCGATAATCTGGGCGTTAACAATGTCTGGAACTTCATCGTGGGGACAATGACCGGCGTTAGGAATGGGAACAATTTGGATTTCTTTACCATTCTGACTTGCCTCCTCGTAAATCTTAGCCCCCGCAATTGGTGTCCAGGGATCGGCAGCACCCCAAATGATTAATAATGGACGTTCGACTTTGGATAATAGTTCCGCTGGAGTGGGGCCAGGGGGTGCTGTCAGGATAGATGCAAAGACTTGCTGCGCTCCGGGGTCGCAAGCGGGAGTGTAAAGTAAATCGACTAATTCGTCAGTTACGGCTGTGCGATCGCGGTAAATTTGGTAGAGAGTACGGCGAATTTGGGCTTTTTGGCGGATGCGGTTAAAGACTAATTTGCCTGTAATTGGCGATCGTACTACTCTGTTAAAAGCTGCCATTACAATGCGTAGAGGCCGGTTTAGCTCGTGGGGACGATGACTCAACCCACCAGCCGAGTTAATTAAAACACCACCAGCAGCAATTTCTGGATGTTCTGCCAGTACTATCAAGCTTAACAATGCGCCGATGGAATTGCCAATAAACACGGCAGGTTCTTGGATGTGTGTTGCCCAAAAATCTTTCAGCAGTTCCACCCAAACTTCTACACTGTAATCAATTGGCGCTTTATCAGAACCGCCAAAGCCCAAAAGATCCAAGGCAAAAACTTTGTAGCCAGCGTTTGCTAAAACTGGGATATTTTTGCGCCAATGTCCAATGGAAGCACCAAAACCGTGAACTAGCACCAGAGGTCGTCCCGTACCCATGACGGTATACTGAATTTTATAACCCTGCCAAGTCCACACAAGTTTTTCAAAAGTAGCTATAGTTGCAAGCGGCTGTGTAGTTCCAGTCATTATTAAGATTCATAAAGTATTGTTTTATATAGTAATATTCTCTGACCTCAAATGATTGAGGACAAAATGCGATTTTGAAACTAAGTAAGTCGGTAAAAAAAAATCAAACTATATAAACAAAGATAAAATATGCTAAAATTCTTTTTCTTACTGCCTCCTGACTTATCCTAACTACAAAAAATATTTAGGCTATTTACGCCGAACTACTTACTCTGCACTTTCGAGTTGAGTAAAGCAAGTTAGAATAAATCTAAATTTATGTAAATATACGGTCTTGTCAAGATAGGCTGGAATGCAAAAGTAAAGAACATGGTATAATCATGCTGCTAATTAATAGAGAAATTACAGGTAAATAAACCATTATTTACCTTTTTAGTTGAGAAGTAAGCTGCTGTAGCCATAATAGTCAAAACTTATATCCTTTGGTGCTGTAAAGTCTGTGTCAGCTATAGTTTCTTGTTGCCGAGTTTAAGTGTATGTAATTACTAAAGGATTTTAGCTTTTTTTTCTACATGAACCTATCCCACTAATAAAATTTCTGCTAAAAAGCTTAACCTTATTGATAACTAAAAACGAAAAATCAAGCTTTTCAAGCACATTTTCTGACAAAGAAGTAGGGATTTTTAGAGTAGTGGGATAAGTTCATAGTATTTAATGTAATAAAGCTGAGATGATTTCAGTTGTATTACACAAGTACAAAGAACTAAGTGTTTGTTCCCGTAAAGCTAGACTCGGCTGTTGAGATTGCATCATAGCGTTTTTCGCCATCACATCCAGAGGATAGACATAATGCGTATAAAGCTTGCCGCCTTTTTCATTGCTCCTGCTCTGATTCAAGCTCAAATGGCCTTTGCTCAAAACTCCCAGCCAAGCTGGAACCAGAAATTAGGAATGTTTTCCAAGCCATCTGTAGTACGTATTGGTGCTGGTTGTTTTGGTAAATATAAATACAATAATAAATATTATTCCTTTACAGATGGTGCTGTGGGTTCGGGCTATTTTGTTAACCCTAATGGTTACATAGTAACTAACGCACATGTAGTAGAAGCGGTTAAAGATGGGAAAGACAAATGTAAAGAGGGCATTTCAAATAAATTAGCTGAAAAGATAAAGGCTGATTATCCAAAAGTAGATGAGAAAAACATACAGAGACAAATATACAAGAAGGTGGAAAATGATGGGGATTTTCAGTTTTATAACTATGTACTTCTGGCAAACAGCGAAGAACCTTTTCCTTTTGAAACCAAGCAGCTAGGTATAGCTGGAGGAAATCAGGACGTTACAATTATTAAGATTGAAACCAAAAATGCGCCAGTTCTCAAGTTAGGAGATTCTGATAAAGTTCAGTTATTGGATGATGTATTAGTAATTGGATATCCAACTGCTGCGGATCTTGGTTTTGAGCTAAAAACGCAGTCAATATTTGAAGCTTCGGTGAATGAGGGTAAAATATCAAATAAAAATAAAAAGCTACAAAATAACGCCTCAGTTCTCCAACTTGATGCACAAGCTGCTGGAGGAAGTTCAGGTAGTCCTGTACTGAACAATCAAGGTGAAGTGGTTGGCATGATTACACTTGCTGGTACAGATAAAGACAAAGGCGCTTTCGTTCCTTTTGCTATACCTACAGGTGCAATTCAGGAATCCATTAGACGATCTGGCACTGTAAACGAACAAGGCGTGATCGATCGCCTTTACCGTGAGGGTTTGGAATTATACTGGAAGCAAGATTACAAGGGAGCAAAAACAAAGTTTGAAGCGGTTAAGGGACTTTTTCCGCAACACTCGGAAATAGATCAGCTTATTCGTGACAGCGAGCAAAAGATTGCAGACAACTGGGATAAAACTGACTATACCCCTTGGCTAGTAGCTATTGGTGGCTTTCTAGCGGGTACTACGGCAGTACTATTATTTGTCAATTTACGAAAACAAAGTCGTTCTAACGCAGCTGCATCTACAGAATACGCAGAATATCCAACACCTGACGCAGTAGAAGAACCTCGAATTGAACAAGAGGTAGAAAGCCCATCCTTACAGGTTATTACACCATCTCGCGTCAGCCACATGTACCGCCCAGCAACCTTGATGAGTCTGCAAACCACCTATGTAGAACTGAAAAATCCACAAGGTGTGATGCTGAAATTGAATCTCCAAGGGGATAGTTACCGAATAGGGCGCGATCGCGACTGGTCAGATATAGACCTGACTGGCTCAGGATGGAATGTGATTTCCTGGCATCATGCCGTTTTAAACAAGGAAGGAGAAAACTATCGCATCTACGACGGTGACGGTACAAAACTTAGCACCAATCGTATTTGGATCGACGATAGACCAATTGACTCGCGAGAGGGACATCTTCTCAAAGATGGGGATCAACTCAAGATAGGTCTAGACCCTGAAAATCAGGTTATTTTAACTTACTCCAATCCCGCTAACAAAGAGTCTGTTGCCTAGCCGAACAAAACAGTTGTAGCTATCAATTGATGATAAATTGTTTACGTTGCCAAAATGATTATGAATGCACCTAAACCTGGCGATTTACTAGATAATCGTTACCTGATAGTTCGCACCTTAGCAACAGGCGGATTTGGTCAGACTTATATTGCTGAAGATACACGCCGACCTGGCAATCCTGTGTGTGTTGTCAAACATCTGACACCTGCCAGTAGTGATTCCCACTTTATGGCGAATGCTACCCGTCTGTTTCTTACCGAAGCTCAAACCCTGGAAAGACTAGGCATACATGACCAAATTCCCAGGCTTTTAGCTTACTTTGAAGAAGAACAGGAATTTTACTTAGTTCAAGATTGGATTGATGGCTATCCGCTGATCGATGAACTTCAGCCAGGTCAACGTTGGTCTGAAAGTAAAGTTTGTCAGATGCTTCAAGAAGTCTTAAGCATTCTGCAATTTGTTCATAGCTTTGGAGTCATCCATCGAGATATCAAGCCTGACAATATCATTAAACGACGCCAAGACAATAAACTCGTACTGGTTGACTTTGGCATTGTCAAACAAATTAGGACTCAGATATTGACACCAGGTCAGATCAACAGCAATGTCACTATTGCTGTTGGTACACCAGGTTATATGCCAACGGAACAAGGGCGAGGCAACCCTCGCCCCAACAGCGATATCTATGCTTTAGGGATCATTGGCATCCAAGCAGTAACAGGTTTAAATCCAAGTCAGTTTCAGGAAGACTCTCAAACAGGAGAGATAATCTGGCAACCCTGGGCCCAAGTTAGCGAGGAGCTAGCAGCTATCCTTGGTAAAATGGTTCGCTACCATTTCAAAGACCGTTATCAGTCTGCTACCGAAGCTTTACAAGCTCTTGAACCACTACTAGCTAGATTTTCGCTAGCATCACTTAACTCGGTAGCAACTCCGTCAGGGCAAGTAGTCATTACATCCCAACCAACGCAAGTTTCTTCACAGCCAGGCGCAGTGCCAATTCACGAACCTCTGCCAACGCAAGTTTCTTCACAGCCAAGCGCAGTGCCAATTCAAGAACCTCTGCCAACGCAAGTTTCTTCACAGCCAGGCGCAGTGCCAATTCACGAACCTCTGCCGACGCAAGTTTCGTTACAGCCAGGTGCAACTCCAATTTACAAACCTGAACCAACGCAAGTTTCTTCACAGCCAAACGCAGTCCCAATTCAAGAACCCGAACTAGCGCAAGACTCGTTACAGGTGAGGGTAGTCCCAATTCACGAACCCCAACCAACTGGCATTTCCGAGAAGTTCTTAGAAACTCCACATTTTGAAGAACGTTCATTTCTAGGGTCATCGGTACCAGAGAAAGACTCACAGTTAAACTATATGCAATTACTGCGTCAGGCAGCAATTCTAGGGACTGGCAATTGGTTGTTGGCTATCTTCCTAATCAGTATTTTAGGAACAGTGTGGCTTGGTACTACATTCTGGCTGGTTATTTCAACAGGTTTCATATTTGGATATTTTGCTAAAAATAGCCCATCATTGGAAAAATATTCTTTTTTAGGAATTGCTCTAGGTTCATCAGTTATTACCTTCTTATTTTTGCCGCGTAGTATTCCATTTGAGAGGGTCTTACAAGCAGGACAACCAGGGTTATTAGTGATAGTTATGTTAGCAATTTTTTCTGGAGCATTAGCATTTATCTTTGTGATTCTGTTTCATTTATTTGAAATTATTGAAAAGTGAAAATTTAAAATCACTTTGTTAGGAAATAGATTATGCAAAAACTTAGTAACCATTTTTATCCAATAGCAATTGCTTCAGCAGTTATGGTCATTAGTGCTATATCTGTCAAGGTAATTGAAAACACAAGCTTATCAAATTCAAATAATTTTCCTAATCCTTCTTTAACACCTGAAATAACTCCTACAACAACACCAGAAACAACTCCTATAGCAACACCAGAAACAACTTCCATAGCAACGCCTGAAATAACTCCTAACTCAACCTTTGTGGAAGAGCGGCTGAGCTTTGGGAATAAAATTTTGGTACCAAAAGAGGAAACGGGTATTCAAAACCAAGATTTCCAGGCTACAAAAAAGAAAGGAATCGAGGAAATGGCAGCAGGTAAATACGCAGAAGCTGCTATTGAATTCGAGGCAGCAATCCAGGAATACAGAAATGCGCCTGAAACTTTAATTTATCTGAATAACGCTCGAATAATGAGCGATCAAAACGTATATACGATCGCAGTAACAGTACCCATTGGTAGCGATGCAAACGGTGCTTTAGAAATCTTACGTGGGGTAGCTCAAGCTCAAAATGAAGTTAATCAAGCTGGCGGTATTAATGGAACACGACTCAAAGTGATCGTTGCCAACGATGATGATGAGCCAAAAATAGCTCGGCAAATTGCCTCAGAGTTAGTCAACAATCCTGAAGTGCTAGGTGTTATAGGTCACTTTTCTAGTGGTTCTACCTTGGAAGCAGGTAAAGAGTACGATGCTGGAAAGCTGGTGACAATTTCTCCTGTGAGTACCGCTGTTACACTTTCAGACTTCAGTCACTATGTTTTTCGCACTGTTCCTAATGATGCCATTGCTGCAAAGGAATTAGCCAAGCACATGGTTACTAAGCTGAAAAAGCAGAAAGCAGCAGTTTTCTTCAATTCCCAAAGTAAATACAGCATGTCTCTCAAGTCTAAGTTTATTGAGGAAGTATTAGCCAATGGAGGACAAGTTGACAAAGAGTTAGAGTTTGACTTATCTGCTCCTAGTTTTAGTGCTCGTAAGAGTATAGAACAGGCCCTGGCAAGGAAAACAGAGGTACTAATGTTAGCAGCAAACACTGGGATGCTCGACAAAGTGCTGCTGGTTATTCAGGCTAATCAAAAACGGTTAGGCCTCTTAGGGGGAGATGATGTTTATGCACCAAAAATTTTGGCAGATGGTGGTGAAGCAGGAGTTGGTTTGGTGGTAGCAGTAGCTTGGCACATTGACGGCAATCCCGCATCAGATTTTTCTGCCAGTTCTCAAAAGCTTTGGCAAGGTAAAGTCAATTGGCGCACCGCCACTTCCTATGATGCCACACAGGCTCTAATAGCTGCACTTAAGCGCGATCCTACTCGTTCTGGTGTTCAACAGGCGCTTTCTGCATCAAACTTTTCTGCAAATGGTGCTTCTGGAGTTATTAAATTTTTGTCTTCTGGCGATCGCAATAGTTCAATTCAACTAGTAGAAGTTCGCCCTAGTAAAAACCCTGCTACTGGCTACGAGTTTGTACCCATACGATGAGCGTAGCCAAAGCACTAGATAAAATTTATGAAAATAAAGTTTTTCTATACTAATAAAATTTTTGTACACACTGTTTTTTAGTCTAGGTTCTAGGGGGTCTGAGACTAAGCCACCCAAGGATTGCAACTACCACAATTAGGCCAAAGAAGAACCCGAAAACGTGTCCATACTCTCGGAGATTGCCACCTTGATTATTTAAAGTATTTCCTATGATAGCCCAACCAATAGCCCCACCAATAAGTCCGATAATTGAACACAACAGGGCCTGTTCCCATTGAACTGAACGACGGGCTACTGCTATCCGCCACCATGCTATCCATGCAGCTACGCCGCTGAAGAAACCTCCTAAGGAACCCGAGATAATCAGGACAATGAGAACTTGAGTACTATTAATATTTAAAATAAATGACTGATTAATTGCTCCTACAAAAAACCAGATAATTACAAGAGGTAATAGGATAAACCATATCTTTTTACCAACAGCAACAGCATTATCAACTGTTGAAATAGATAGTCGAGTAATAGGTGGTCTTGCTATCGTTTTTTGTCTGTTGATTGCTGGTGTCTGAATTGGTCGTTGGGAAGAAGTTGGTCGCAGTTGCTGGTGAGAAACCTTTGGATTAGACTGCTTATTTGATGGTTCTGATTTATTAATAACTTCTGGATATTGTCTAGATGAAGTAGAGTCAATTGGGGCAATTGCTGCTTTTTTAATTATCTGACAAATACTTAGCAATACTTGGTCTTGCTCTGCTGGTTCTAAGCGATTTAGTGGCTTTGAAGTATCATGCGCTGCCTTATAAGCTTTAATCTCTTTTGGCACTTCACAAGCACTCAAATATATCCAAATAAGTGTCAAGTGTTTCTGAGCAGCAGCAGCTAGTAGTGATGGTAGTTCAGACTCTGCAATAGAGTCAGATGCTAAAAAATTCGCGCTCACCATTAACACAGCTACTTTTGCAGTTGCTAAGGCATTATTAATTTCATCGTCCCTTAGAGAACCTGGTGGGATTTGTGTGTTATCCCAAACTAAAATTTTCTCTCCCCGCAAGGTTGGTTTGAGCATGTCCTGGAGTTTTTCCAACCATCCTTTGTCTCTCTCGCCGTAACTAATAAAAACTAGGTTACGCTTCATGCTTTGTCTATGTGGTTGTGATTAATAAAAACTTTATCACGCTTCACTAAAGAGCGTTATTACTAATCAAACTTAATGTTGATTTTAGAACTCTCTAGTAGAATTTGGCGATCGCTTACTGTATTGTTTTGCATTAAGTAGGTCGGCGTAAATATTTATCGTTATGACAAGGCAGGAGGCAGGAGGTGAGACAGCTACTGTCTTGGCAGTGAGGCAGTCCGGTCTTGGGGTCTCCCCAAGTAGAGAAACAGCCGTTAGCGCAGCGTTAGCAAGTCATCAAGCATCACGAGCGTCACCCCTAAGGGTTGCCGTCGTTAGCGCAAGCATTGCGCGAGTCTTCTCCTGTCAAAGACGCTCGTTCACGTAGCGTCTGGGCGACTGCCGAACCCGTTTGCTGAAAGCATTCTCAAAGGGTAGGGCAGAAGGTAAGAGGGTTTGACCCTGCCAAGTCCACACAAGTTTTTCAAAAGTAGCTATAGTTGCAAGCGGCTGTGTAGTTCCAGTCATTATTAAGATTCATAAAGTATTGTTTTATATAGTAATATTCTCTGACCTCAAACAATTAAGGAAACTCCAAGAAATAAATTGGGGGTTGGGGATTGGGAAGATTTGAAGTTTTTGACTGTTAACTGCGAATAGTCAGCACTCTCAACGAGCTTTCACACAATTTATATTGACTTTTGCACTTAAAAGCTATAAATCTTTTTTAGATAATAGTTGAAATTAATTTGCAAAAATACTGCGAATTGTTCCTAATGGAGAGTTGGAAATGAGTGTGAGTAAAAAGGGCTTGTTGGGTGCTGGCGGGGCATTGATAGCGCTTACGGGTTTAGCGGTCAGCACAGTTGGGGGTGTACAAGCGAGGATCGCTAACCCCACCGCTAATCAACAGGCATCACGCTTACTTGCCCAAAAGCTGAATACTTTGACAGTTGTATTTCCCGGTCGTTCTGATACCGCAGACTTGCAAAATAAAGCAAATGCCGTAGGAGCTTTTTTATCAAGAGAGTTAGGAATTCCAGTCAAAGCACAGATTGGTGATGATACAGCTGCTGTAGAAGCTTTGAGAGCGAATCGGGCTGATGCAGCTTTCTTAAGCAGTCGTCCGGCTTTGAAAGCCGAACAATTGGCAAATGCAAAGCTGTACTTAGCCGAAGTCCGCCCTACTTATTCGGGAAGATACACTTACAACTCAATATTTGTTGTTCCCAACAAGAGTAACCTCACAACCAAAAATACTCCTAAAGCAACCCTAGAACAACTGCGGGGCAAAAGAATGGCCTTTACTTCCCCCACTTCTGGCTCAGGTTTTATTTTTCCCGTCAGCGAGTTGGTAAAACAGGGATTCGTGCCCGATCGCGATCGCTTGGATGGGTTCTTTGGACAAGTTGCCTACGGTGGCAATTACAGCAAAGCATTGCAAGCAGTGGTACGGGGTCAGGCTGATGTAGCAGTTGTATCTGAATATGCTCTTAACCCTCCGTATATTACCGCAGCAGAAAAGAATCAATTGCGCGTACTGCATAAAATCTCCGGCGTACCTGCCCACGGCATCGCCATTGATGATGATGTTCCTGCTACCGACAGAGAAAAAATCATCAACGCCTTCCTCAAGTTAAATCAGTCACAAAATAACCAACTACTCAGCAACTTGTACAACTCTACTGAATTGGTAAGAGTCGATCATAATCGTCACTTAGCACCAATCCGTGAAGCCCTCCAGCGTGTTGGCATAGCACCATAGGAAAGCAGGGGGAGCAGGGGGGCAGAGGGGCAGAGGGGTGGAGAAGAAAAGATTATACAAAAATTACTCTTGATTCTCCCTATCTCCTCCACTCCCTATCCTCTTTTTAACTCCTGCCTCCTAACTTTTATCAATTATTGAGGTTGTAGGATGAGTGATTTTGTTATTGAATGTCACAACTTAGAGACAGCTTACGCTGCATCTTTGAATCGTCCTATACTCAATGGGATTAATTGCCAGATAAAACGAGGTGAGTTTGTCGTTTTGCTGGGACTGAATGGTGCGGGGAAGTCAACACTATTGCGATCGCTGGTTGGATTGGTGCCAACAGTGCGAGGTGAAATTCAGATTAATGGTGTGCCCATCACTCCCCGAACACTGCCAAAAATTCGGCGCGATGTTGGTATGTTGTTTCAGGGTGGTGGTTTGATTCGGCAATTATCGGCGTTGGAAAATGTATTGTGCGGACGCTTGGGAATGAGAACAACTTGGCAAACACTATTAGGATTTCCCAAAAGCGATCGCCTGTTGGCATTAGATTTGCTAGAAAAGTTGGGCTTAAGACAGCTAGCCGATCAAAAAACCAGTCAACTCAGTGGAGGACAGCAACAACGAGTAGCGATCGCCCGTGCTTTAATTCAATCGCCGCAAATTCTCTTAGCCGATGAACCCATCACAGGATTGGATGTTGTAGCATCTCAACAGGTAATGGAGACTTTATCTGAGTTGCACACCCAGCAAGGCATGACGATTGTGGCAGTTTTACACGATTTGGGAATAGCAGCAAAGTATGCCCAACGAGCGATTGTTTTAGATGCCGGACGGGTTGTTTACGAAGGACTTTGTGATAATTTGCAAACTCAGTTTGCTAAAGTTTACAGTTGAGTAAGCAATTAATAATTGAAAATGAAGAAATTAATCTTGGTAAACATTTTGCCTATTGGTGGATGCCAATTGTTGAGAGCATATACAAATCATGAATTATTTGTTTAATTCAAAATTATTACGCCGTTACTTTTGGGTTAGTCCTCTATTCATCCTATTAATTATTGTTTTGGTTTATGGTTGGGCTTTGCAAGGTCTGAAAGTCGATTTTGCGTTGCTGCAATCTAGCTTTCCTTATATCACCGATTTTATTTCTAGGTTATTCCCTCCCGATTTCACTGTTTTAGATGTTGCAGTTAAGGCACTAATAGAAACTGTACAAATGTCTCTTTGGGGAACCACCATTGGGGCAATTCTTTCTCTACCCATTGCTGTAGCTAGTGCCAGCAACGTTGCTCCCAGTTGGTTGCGATCGCTAGCTAATTTACTGCAAAATGCTGTGCGTTCCGTCCCCTCGATTATTCTTGGGCTAATTTTTGTTGCCGCCACCGGATTAGGCGCGCCCGCTGGTACTTTAGCTTTGGGAATCTACACCATTGGCTACCTTGCCAAGTTCTATCAGCAAGCAATTGAAGCAGTCGATCCTCGTTCTCTAGAATCTTTGGAAGTTACGGGAGCCTCTAAGCTACAAATTGCCCAATATGGCATTCTTCCTCAAGTGCTGCCACTGGGACTAGGTTATACCTTTTGGATGTTTGAGTACAATATCCGTGCTGCTTCTGTGTTGGGTGTAGTCGGTGCGGGTGGTATTGGCTTTCAGTTGAAAAGTTACATTGACGGTTTCGAGTACACCAAAGCCACAACCATGATGTTGGTGCTGCTAGTAGTAGTTACAGTCATTGATGCCTTCAGCAGCCAATTACGTCGGCGGCTAGATTCAATGTAAAGGTTATTGCTAATCTTTAGCAAAAATTAACGCCGAGCATTAAGAAAACACACTTCAAACTTGATTAGTAAAGTAGATATTAAATCAATAGTAAAAACTCTAAGCCTACAATACAAAAACTTTTATCATTTAATTAAATTGTAATGTTTTTACTATATTAATTTACTGAAAATATAGAAATTTAATAGCTTAAAATTTAATTATTAGGTTGGATTTCTAAATGATGATTTCTGCAACTTATTGGTTACATAAATCATCATTTAGAAGTTCCTCATTGTTTGATTGGTAGGCTAACAATGAATATACTACCTTTACCTAACTCGGAATTTACAATAATAGTACCGTGATGTGCCTCTACGATGCGGCGAGAAAGGTACAGTCCTAAGCCACTGCCAGAACTCTTATGGCTGCCTTGACGAAATCGTTCAAACAAGATGGCTTGTTCTTCAGGAAGAATACCCGGGCCTGTATCCGCAACTTCAATCGTAATGTAGTCACTGATTGTAGAGGGCAAAGACAATTCAGGATTCCTAATTTTGCTACTCAAAAATACAGCGGTGAGGCGAATAGTCACTGAACCAGATTCCGTAAATTTGATAGCATTACCTACCAGATTAGTGAATAGACGATGTAATTCTAAGCGATCGCCCATAACTGTGGTTGTGGTTGATTCCTCCGAAAAATCTAGATTCATGGACAGTGCTTTGGCTTGTGCTAGGGGTGCCAGTTCTCCAGCCACCTCTTCTAGCAACTTGGCCAGATGAACTGGTTGAAATGCAAGGGTTTTACGGCCTGCTTCAAAGCGATAAACTTCTAGTAAAGTATTGACCATAGTCAGCAAATTGAGATTGCTGCGAGCCATGATGGTAATCACTTCCTGCATTTGTGGTGATAAAGTGCCCAAAGCACCCTGCCCAAACAGCATTAACATGCGATCGGCCGCCACTAGAGGAGTGCGTAAGTCATGGGTGAGACGGGAGACAAAATCTTCTCGCTGACGGGCAATTTCATCACGTTCATCGATACTGTGCTTCAGCCGCAGGAGCGATCGCACCCGTGCTAGCAACTCGTCCACAGTCACAGGTTTGCGGATAAAATAGACTTGTCCGAAATATTAACTTAGGAAAAGAAAAATGGTAAAACGTTAAATTGAGTGTCTACCATTTTTCGCAATTAGTTATGGTTTTTGATTATATCCAAAAGTATCCACTACGAACAAAACAGATTTTAGGGATTAGTTACGAACAATTGCAATTACTGCTAAATCGCGCCTTACAACGACACCAAGGTATCAAAGCTAAACAGGAGAGTCAGAAAATTAGAATTAATGCGGCTGGTGGAGGTCGCAAAGAATTATTAGTTATCCAAGAGCAAATATGCCTATGCTTGTTTT
>LXQD01000306.1 GCA_003326215.1 Nostoc minutum NIES-26
TCGCCTCTCAACTTTTACAAGACTTCGGTATTGAATTTTTTGCTAAACCACGCCGCAACATGAAGAATAAGTTGATGCGTCTTCACGACAAGCTTTTGTCCCGTAAACGCTCGATTATTGAGACTATTAACGACCAACTCAAAAACATTTCCCAAATTGAACATTCCAGACATCGTAGTCCTGTGAATTTTTGCGTTAATGTTCTGTGTGGATTGATTGCTTATTGTCATCAGCCTCAGAAGCCTAGCCTTCGTCTTGAATGGCTTTTGCCTCCATCTGCTTAACCCGAACTCAGGTTACCAAAGGAATAATATTCTGGTATTTTTAACTTTACTCACCATACAAATTAGCTATAATATCTCGGATTTAATTAGCACTAATATTTTCTCGATCAGACTTGGAATAAATTGTTAGTAGCAAACTACTTGTATAAGACTCGACTTGATAAATTAATCGGTATTCAGCACTCTTACCTTTTTGGATATTACTGTTGCGAGCCTTTACCTTATAAATAATATAATCGTCACCAATGCCCGCAATTCTATCTCCTACAAAGATTTCTTGTCGCAATTGCTCAATAATCGGTTGAACATCAGAGCGAATATTGCGAAATATCTTTGAGAATCTCTAAAGTTCCTCCTCAAACTCATCGGAGAACCGAATTGAAACCGCATCATCACTCTGTATAAATTCTGTCCTATAGCTCACTAATTGGTCTAGTTTGACCCATTTTTGCTTGCTGCAAGGCTCTTTTCAAGCTGGTTCTGAATCGGCTCATCTAAAACTATATTTCCTTGAGCGTCAATCCTGCCAGTAACTTCGATCGCTTTCATCTGTTGCTACCTCGTTTTGTAGGAGATCCTAACACGCCGAAATCTAGGCAGGATAAGGAACCTGAAGTTTATATTCAGCCCTATTTTAAGGAATGGGAAGCGATCGCAATAATCGCTCAATAACAGTTCTGGCACCCCGTCCTCCTCTGGGGATAATGCGATGACAAAGAACATGAGGTACAAGAAATTTTACGTCATCGGGAATGGCATAGTCACGCCCTAATAGAAAAGCTAACGCTTGAGTAGCTCGTTGTAATGCCACACTACCGCGAGGACTAACACCTAGAGTAATTTCCTCATCTTGCCGCGTTGCCCGTACCAATTCCAGTATGTACTGTTGCAAAGATGTCTCCACTCGTACCTGGAAGCAAAGTTTACGCAATTGAGCCACTTCTGCCAAGGTAATACAAGGCTGCAAATCGCCAACATTCAGACCATGCTGAAGATTTTGCAGCATTTCAAGTTCTTCTGTAGCAGAAGGATAGCCTAAGCTCAACGACAACATGAACCGATCCATTTGTGCTTCTGGCAGAGGAAAAGTGCCTTGGTACTCAATGGGGTTCTGGGTAGCAATGACAAAGAAAGGCTGGGGAACTGTACGAGAGACACCATCAACTGTCACCTGATGTTCTTCCATCACTTCCAGCAAAGCCGACTGGGTGCGGGGTGTGGCGCGGTTGATTTCGTCAGCTAGCAGCACATTGGCAAATACTGGCCCTGCCATAAAACTAAATTCGCCGCTTTTTGGGTTCCAGATGTTGGTACCAGTGATGTCAGTTGGCAGTAAATCGGGGGTACATTGTAACCGTTGAAACTTACCATCTAGCGAACGAGCTAGAGATTTAGCGAGGAGAGTTTTGCCAACTCCTGGGACATCCTCTAGTAAAGCATGACCACCACCTAGCAGCGCGACTAGCACTAAACGTATGGCATCAGTTTTACCAACGATGGTACGAGCAAGATTTTGTGTTAGAGCGTCAATTTTTTCTCTCATGCAGTGTGGGGACTGGGGACTGGGGACTGGGGACTGGAGACTAGGGATTGGGGACTGGGGACTGGGGATTGGGAAAAATCCTTCCCAATCCCTGATACCTGATTCCCAATACCCCCATTTACAGTGTTCCCACTCAGCACTCAACAGTCATCAGTTAACAGTCATCAGTCAACACTTAAAAGTTTTCTAGCAACGGTACAGTCAAGTTGAATTTGTGTTTTTAGGGCTTCTAGTGAAGGAAATTTCTCTTCGGGTCGCAAAAATTCGACTAGCTGCACAGCCAATTTTTTACCATACAAATCATTAGACCAATCGAACAGATGTACTTCCACAGATGAACAAGTACCATTGACTGTGGGACGATCGCCTATATTCATCACACCCAAGTTTTGAGGCTGAGGTACAGTTTCATCTGATGTTTTACTCAAAATAGAAACACGGACAGCATAGACACCTTTACGGGGCAAAAACTTGTCCTGTGGTAATTGAATATTGGCAGTAGGAAAACCAATAGTTCTCCCCAGTTGTTGACCTTGAACGACAACACCAATGAGGCTGTAGGGGCGACCTAGGAGTAAGTTGGCGTTTTTGATGTCGCCACTTTCGAGAGAGTGCCGAATCAATGAAGTGCTAATGGGAATCTCCTGGGTGGGGGCGCTGTCTGTATAAGTTTGTAAGGGAACGATGGTAACGGGGATATCGTACTTGGCGGCAAGTAACTGCAAATCCCTAGCGGTACCACGGCGCTGTTTGCCAAAACAAAAATCATGTCCAACGCTAATTCGCTGGCATTGCAGTTGTTGCACTAGAATCTTTTCTACGAAATCTTCGGGAGACAAAGCAGATAATTCTTTGTCGAAGGGTAGTAGTACTAGTTGTTCGACACCAAGCGATCGCAATTGTTGAACTTTTTCATCCAAAGGTGTTAATAAAGCACGGGGTTGCCCCGTAAAAAACTCCTGTGGATGGGGATGAAAAGTGACAACTGTCGAGTATGTACGTTCTTTATTTGTCAGTTGTCCTTCGTCAGCTGTCAGTTGTTGGTTGTCATTGGACTCCTGTACGGGCACAAGACCTTGCGCCGCTACCGATAACCGATCGCCAGCGTGTAAAACTGGTTGAATGACTCTGTGATGGCCAAGATGCACACCATCAAATTTGCCAAGAGCAACAGCAGTTGGTGTTAGCAGCCCTTCAGTCGAGGAAGCAACCCACACAGAACATCCATTTTGAGACAAATTTAGCACGTGGATTCTGGGATTTTAGGTTTATTTAGCTGTCAGCTACAAGCTATCTTACGGTTAGTCGCCTAGAGGAGGACATAGTGTCTGGAGAGTGCGAAGTTAGAGTTAGGAGTTAGGAGTTATTATTCTCTTCCTTGTCCTTCTTGTCCCCCTCAGCTCCCCCTGCCTCCTATGATTGCGGCACAACTGTGAGGTCAGTCGCGCTAACAGCTCTCGATCACCAATCTAATCTAAAATCGAGAATCGCTTCGATTGCAACCTTTACACAGAAAATTTGCTTGCAGGAAAAGATTCTGATAGGGAAACTGAGGTGGGAACCTGAAGCACCATTCCTTCCCGTGCCATGATTGCACCAGGAAATTTCTCAGACGCTTGTTCTCCGACACAATCCAAAAAGTCATCATTGTGAGCGGGATCGTGGTGAAAAATTACCAGAGTCTTGACATTAGCTGCTTTAGCCACTTTTACCGCTTCTTGCCAAGTAGAATGTCCCCAGCCAATTTTTGGGGATTTTGGTGAGTGATATTCCTCATCAGTATAGGTGGAATCGTAGATGAGGATGTCCGCATTGCGAGCTAGCCACAACACATTTTCATCCAGCCGATCTGGGAAATGTTCCGTATCAGTAATGTAAACAGCAGCACCACCTTGCCAGTTGACTCGGTATCCTATAGCTTCACCGGGATGATTTAGGGATGCCGTTTCTATGGTAATGTCATTGATATGTATTGGTTGCCCAGGTTTAATGTTGTGAAAACTCAAATTTGCCTGCATGATCTGCAAGGGCACCGGAAAATTTGGGTGGAGCATCTGGTCATTGAGGCGCTGTTCTATGGTGGAACCATCAGGAGCGATCGCACCATAAATATGAAAATCATTGCCTTTGACAAATCCTGGGACAAAGAAGGGGAACCCCTGCATGTGATCCCAGTGGGAGTGGGTAAAAAATATATGAGCTTCTAACGGCATTTGGCGCAATAAAGATTGCCCCAAAACATGCAGTCCCGTACCACCATCAAAAATTAAGCGTTTACCGCCCGCTTGCATCTCAATACAAGGGGTGTTACCGCCATAGCGGACGGTGTGTGGTCCTGGACTGGGGATGCTCCCGCGAACGCCCCAAAATTGTACGGTAAATTGGTTTTTTATCCTGGACATGGGTGTTGCTTACTGGACTGAGCGGGCGATCGACAATAAAAATGTTACTTCCTTTGTTAAGTTTATGCTGTCTTACCACGTTTAGTAGAAGGTGTTTTTTTGGTAAAACAGCATACTCTATTTAGCTAGTTGTGTACACACAGGTGAGGTACTGTAAGGCAGTTGCCCAAAATTTTCCCAGAGTACGTGTATCCGTAATATCGAGAGTGCTACTACTTTATAGCTTAAATTTTGCTGTGATGCATTTAACTGGGTATTGGAAATTGGGTACTGGGTACTGGGGACTAAGCAAGAAGTGGAGGAGCAGGGGCAGGACACAGGTACACGGGGAATATTTCAGTACAACTCTCCACGTAGCTGCGTCTGTTTTCTCTCCCTCATCTCCCTCATCTTCCCCACTCTGTATCTCCCCATCCCCACTCAGACAATTGATTTAGTCCGTTGGCATAGGTAAGATTGTATTGCAGAGGCGTTACACTAATGTAGTTTTTACGGATGACATGCACGTCGAGAGGCACATTATGTGGGAGATTTAAGCCTTCTGGAGGTTCCACATCTTCTATCACTTCCCCAGTTAACCAGTAGTATGTTTTACCACGGGGATCGACTCGCTTGTCAAACACATCAACATAGCGCCGCACTCCCTGACGTGTCAACATCACTCCAATAATTTCTTCCCACTTGACAGCAGGAACATTAACGTTGAGCAACATCAAATTAGGTAGGGATTTTGCTGCGAGTTGGTCTACTAAAATTTTGGCAAACTTAGCAGCAGGTTGAAAGTCTTTGGACGTATGGCTAGTAAGACTCAACGCTATGCTGGGAATACCTTCAATCAAGCCTTCCATGGCTGCGGAAACGGTGCCAGAATAGAGAATTTCGGTTCCTAAATTTGCACCTTGATTAATGCCAGAAAGTACCAAGTCAGGGGGCGACTCTAGCAAAGCCCACAGCGCTAATTTCACACAGTCTGAGGGAGTACCATCACACGCCCAAGCTTTGACTGCGGGATCAAAAAGTGACTCGACAATTTCAGCGCGAATCGGCTGGTGCATTGTTAATCCATGTCCAGTTGCCGATCGCTCCCGATCGGGACAAACTACGGTTACATCATGACCAGCTTCTGCCAAGCAGTTTGCTAGGGTACGAATACCTAAAGCAGAAATACCGTCATCATTGCTAATGAGTAATTTCATGTGCAAATAGTCAAAAGGAGCCAGCGCTGAAGCAGGGTAGCCACTGGCTTGCTTTGGTTGCCAAAGTTTTAGCAAGTGGCATTGTCCCGATTTAGGCGACTGGCGTTCAATAGTCAATAGTTAACAGTCATAGGCTAATTGTCAATGCCTGATGTCACAAGCCAAGAATAAAAAACCGACTCACATGTTCAATCGCCTCTAAACTGGTAAAAAGAGGTGTAGTTTTGACTTTTGCCTTTGGTTCATTAATGGCATACTTGGTAAGGTTATTTATCGAGCAGTCCCCGGCTTTAAACTAATGACTATTGATTATTGACTAATGACTAATAATTTAAATAATTTAGAGGCTCAACTTTTAGCACTGCGGCAGGAAGGAGAAAAAGCAATCGCAGCCGCCGACACTCTAGAACAACTAGAGGAACTCAGAGTTAGCTATCTGGGTAAAAAGGGGCAACTAGGGGCGCTATTGCGAAGCATGGGGCAGATGAGTGCAGAGGAACGACCGAAAATTGGGGCGATCGCCAATACAGTCAAGGAGTCCCTGCAAACTAGTCTAGACCAGCAACGTGCTACTTTAGAAGCAGCACAAATTCGCTCCCAGCTAGAGGCTGAAACTCTCGATGTCACTATGCCGGGATTTTATCGTCCCCAAGGTCGCATCCATCCCCTGAACGGAATCATCGATCGGGCATTGGATATTTTTGTCGGTTTGGGCTACACCGTAGCTCAAGGCCCAGAAATGGAAACCGACTATTATAATTTTGAAGCTCTGAATACTCCGCCTGACCATCCTGCCCGTGATATGCAGGATACCTTCTACCTGCCAGATGGCAATCTACTACGGACTCATACTTCATCAGTACAAATTCGTTACATGGAAAAAGAAGAACCACCCATCCGGGTTGTTGCTCCAGGGCGAGTTTATCGAAGAGACAATGTAGATGCCACTCACTCAGCGGTATTCCATCAAATAGAACTTTTAGCGATCGATCGGGGACTGACGTTTACAGACCTCAAAGGCACTATTAAGGTGTTTTTGCAAGAAATGTTTGGCGAGTTGCCAATTCGCTTCCGTGCTAGTTATTTTCCATTTACGGAACCCTCCGCTGAGGTAGATTTGCAATGGAATGGCCGCTGGTTGGAAGTGATGGGTTGCGGTATGGTCGATCCGAATGTACTTAAAGCCGTGGGTTACGATCCAGAAATTTACACTGGGTTTGCTGCCGGTTTTGGTGTGGAACGGTTTGCAATGGTATTACATCAAATCGATGATATTCGCCGCTTATACGCCAGTGATTTGCGGTTCTTGCAGCAATTTTAGAAAAATTCGTAATTCGTGAGGGAGTTGCCTTCTTGGATACCACTTCCTCTACAATGTACCTGTTCATCCTTAAATAATAGGAGCAGCGATCGCAACCCAACTAATTCGTAGTAGTTCGCGACCACTGGAATCCCTATTATCAACTCGAAGATGTGAATCACGCCTTGTGTAACGCACATTATCTGAGAGAACTTAAAGCCTTATAATAAATCGAGCATGAATCTTGGGCGAAGTCGATGAAAAAGGTTTTACTGTTAGCTTGCAATTATAAACATCGCTATCCCAAAGGTATTTCCTAAGATATTGTTGCTCGTCTTTATTAATTGTATAAGCAAATTCTCAAACGAGGGCTTGATTTTCACTCCTTCCAACCACCGTTAATCCGTAAAGGTAATAGAGGACGGGTGAAACGACGAGTTGGTCATAATTTGCTATTGCGGTTTCAAAATTATAAGCGGGATGTTTTACGGTTTCTCACAGAACCGGATGTTCCCTTTACTAATAATCAAGCCGAACGTGACTTACGAATGATGAAATCAGTTTAGGCTTTATTTGGGCTTAATTTTTGTCTAAATTCCGTTAGTGGAGAATTTAGACGAGTATAAGTACTACTATATCGTTCAAGCAATCAGCAGAGGAATGCTTCATGCCGATCGATTAATCGAGTTGAGAGAGGGTATTACATCAATCCCGATAATGAGTGAGTGGGAATTTATAACCAAGTAAGTTCAAAATATTTGCCAACCTAAAAATGTATTAATTTTAATAATTTTGTTGTTAATACCATGATGACCAATAAATTTAGAGAAAAATAAAAAAGCGATCGCTCTGTTAGGAAAACATGATTGATAATCATCGAATCTTAACCCAAATAGCTTGTGCTGTGGAAATAGTAACTTAATTTTCTAATAAATTTATTTCTCAATTAAAATACAGGAGTCATCAAAGATTCATGAAATTTTCTGTTTCTTTTCTTGGCGTACTTGGAGGCTCGTTTAAAAAGTAATTCTCACAAACTAGATAGGATTGCTATACACGTGTATTAGTTTAGATATAATAATGACTCATTCTTTGTTTTCCTAACTGGAGAAACCAATGGGTCGCGCCAAAAAGGTTGTTCTGGCATATTCTGGCGGAGTAGATACCTCAGTTTGCATCCCCTATCTCAAACATGAATGGGGTGTAGAAGAAGTAATCGCATTAGCAGCAGATTTAGGTCAGGGAGATGAATTAGAACCAATTAGAGAAAAAGCCCTGAAATCAGGTGCAAGTGAATCCCTAGTAGCGGATGTTAAAGATAGCTTCGTTAAAGATTATGCCTTTGGAGCGATTCAAGCCAATGCTCTCTACGAAAATCGCTATCCTCTAGGAACTGCCCTTGCCCGGCCGCTGATTGCAAAAATACTAGTAGAAACTGCCGAAAAATACAGTGCTGATGCGATCGCTCACGGTTGTACAGGCAAAGGTAACGATCAGGTTCGCTTTGATGTCTCCTGTGCTGCTCTTAATCCCAATCTCAAGATACTCGCACCAGCGCGGGAATGGGGCATGAGCCGAGAGGAAACTATCGCTTATGGTGAAAAGTTTGGCATCCCCGCACCAGTCAAAAAATCTTCTCCCTACAGTATCGACAAGAATTTACTCGGTCGTAGCATCGAAGCTGGTGTACTGGAAGATCCAGCAGCCGAACCACCAGAAGAAATTTATCAGATGACCAAAGCGATCGCCGATACTCCCAACGAACCAGAGTATATCGAAATTGGTTTCAATAGAGGTATTCCGACCACCCTCAACGGTACACCCAAAAACCCAGTTGAGCTAATTGAACAACTTAATCAGGTGGTAGGAAATCACGGCGTTGGGCGGATTGATATGATAGAAAACCGCTTAGTGGGTATCAAATCACGAGAAATCTACGAATCACCCGCGATGTTAGTGCTAATTCAGGCACATCGGGATTTAGAAAGCTTGACTTTGACGGCAGATGTTAGTCACTACAAGCGGGGCATTGAAGAGACTTATACCCAAATAGTCTACAACGGTCTGTGGTATAGTCCACTCAAAAGCGCATTGGATGCATTTATTCAACAGACACAAGAACGAGTGTCGGGAACCGTGCGGGTAAAACTCTTTAAAGGTAATGCCTCCATAGTCGGGCGTTGGAGTGACAATTCACTCTATAGCCCTGACTTGGCAACTTACGGTTCTGAAGACCAGTTTGACCATAAGGCAGCCGAAGGCTTTATTTACGTTTGGGGACTCCCAACTCGTATTTGGGCACAGCAGCAGTAAAGTTACAAGGCAAAAGAGATAATATTTTCTTTTGCCTTTTTAATTTTTAATTGTTTACTCTCCCGTTACCCGCTTAACTTGACGGGATTCTAACCATAAAGGCACAACAATCAAGACTACAAGAATCAGCAAGGCAGCGATCGCAAATTGACTTACCCAAGCAACCAATTGTTCTAAAGAGATAACTCTGCCAGCAAAGAAAGCTAATGTCACCATCACACTAGCCCAAGTCCCTGCTCCTGCTAAGTTGTACAAAAAGAATTTTCTAAAGGGCATTTCAGCTATGCCAGCAAGTGGCGCAGCAAAAATCCGTAGTAATGCAAAAAAGCGACCAAAAAATACAGCTTTAGCAGCGTTTTGACTAAATTGTTCTTTAATATTTAGCAATTTTTCTTCAGAAATTCGGAAGAGTTTGCCTACTTGTAGCAGAAAAGACCAACCTCCGACTTTACCAATCCAATAGCCAACAGTACCACCGAGCGCAGCACCCGCAACGGCATTACCCAGAACGAACCAGTAACTCAGTTCATGACTACCAGCTAGAAACCCGCCCACTAAGGTCACAGTTTCACCAGGAAGGGGAATGCCCAAGTTTTCTAGCAAAATTCCCAAAAAAATTGCCCAGTAACCGTACTGATGGGCAAAATCCTGGATGTTTTCTAGTGAAATTAGATCGAGAGACATCCCGCACCGCCGCTTTACAATTTTTTACCTTTACTCTATCTTGGCTCGTTTGTGTCTGGGGTGTCAATCAAGCCTTTAAATAGAAATGATAGTCTATAACTATTTATAGATATTATTTATTGCCTATTGAGTATTGACGATTGTCTACTAACCAGTTAATACCACAAGCACATAGTTGTGGACATAAAACAATAAGTTTTTATGAAAAATTTATAAATATCCCATCAAAATATAAAAATCTGGTAAAAGATATGTTTGATACTAAAATTCTTAGGCGTTTATGCCTATATTTATAAAAGTTAACACAAATTATACGGCATGGATACTGAAGCAAGCTGTCTCAACTGCATCGCTGTTAATTCCTGAATACGTGAATGAAGCAGTAGTTTTGCCCTTGAAGCTGCACTAGCGTTGATGCCAAATTTCTGTTTTTGTTGAGTGTTTCAATTACCCAGTCAAATACATGAATATCTCACAAGAATTGCAAGTAGTTTTATTCAAGCCCCAAGGAAGCATAGACTTGGAGGGTGGTATAGCTTTGAGCGAACAGATGGTTGATATAGTGCCTCAGCCCGATCAACTCTGGGTTATTGATTTGTCAGAGGTGGATTTTATGGATAGTTCTGGATTAGTCCCACTGGTCAAAGGTCTAACATCTGCCCGTCAAAGCGGTTGTCGCTTAGTTCTCTGCAATGTCCAAGCCCCTGTGCGGTTAATCTTGGAACTGACTCAACTGGATTCGGTGTTTGAAATTTTTAACACTTACGAGGATATTTTTTCTAACTTCAACAATAACAATCTGGTGCTAGCAGGCTAATCTTATAGCTTACAGATAAATGTATCTAACAAGCAAAAAACATTTGTGATTTTTACCTAGCGTTACTCACCATCACCAGCGAACGCACAACTACAAAAACAGTAGTCAGAGTTCAAACTATGGCTTGTCAGCGAATAGTGTTAATGACAGACAAAGAAATTTGGTTGTAAGATGCTAACGCTAGCTAAGGGGGTGCAGTGGGAAATGAACAAAACAGTCATAGCAAATTTTACTCTTCTGCTACCCAAACTGCACTCAGTATGTAACTGAATACTCGATAAAAATTTCAGAAAATTATACCATTGTGGATTTTCGATTGGAAATTCAACTCTGGAGGTTGGTTGTGTACATCCATCTGTTGCAAACATTTTCCAAATGGTATTATATGCTCTCTGAGCATAAAGGCTGGCACTCTACAACAAGGTGAATCTTAAGTAAAGGTGTTCGCGGACGAAAAACATTGTCCTGTAAGTTCTTGAGAGTGTCAGCACAGTTATTTTATTTCAGGTTATTAGAAGCACGAGAATTTTTCTTTATTGTATTGTTTCAGAAACTAGGTAAACTATCTAAAAAAGCTCGTATAGCAGTCCGATTTGATTAGAGAACTTACTTGTCAAGGAAAGAATAGGGAACAAGAAAGCAGATAGATAGAGGAATAGGTTGTTTTTTCACCCAATTACATAGAAGTCTCATATCAAGCATTTAGCTGTGGAGCTGAATTACGAATTAGTATTACAGCTTTAGGCATTTCATACAGCAGGAATGTTGCTTGGACTGGATGCTGGGCGAGGAAAGTTTGGCAGGTCAATGCCACTATGACTGGCATTGCGGGTTTTGAGTGCCAAACGATAACTCACACTTTGCAGTTCTGCTTGGAGTTGGCGATTTTCCCGTTGTAGGATTGCTACTTTTTCTCTCACAGGAGCCATGCGTTCCTCGAACTTACGACGATAAATTTGAGGTAACTCCTGTACTACTTGCTCTAACATCCGACTGCGATCGGTTAGTTCTTGTACTGACTGTCGCAGTTGGTAAATTTCGGCATCACGAGTAGTAATCTGTTCTTGATAAAACGTCACCTGCTGCTCAACAGCTTGCAACTGTTCTCGCAACGCCTGCAACTGACTCATATCCACATCAGGCTCGGCTCGCTGGGGCATAAAATTAGTATTGCCTTTCACTAGCCGGAAGAGTTCTTGAGAAAGCTGTTGCACTAATTGATCGCGAAGCTGCAACTCTTGGCGCAGCTGCGAGACTTCGCTAGAGAGAGCTTGAATGTTGGGTGTGTCAGTTTGGCTCACAGTGGCTTACAGCTCCCATTGACAAATCTTGTCGAATTCTAGGTATAACTGCGATAGTACTGCTTTTAGCAAGTACTTGTTAATTTAGCATTCCCAACCAAATCAAAAAAAAGGCACAAAATAAAAATTTTTTTAGACTTAACTTGTTCAGTACTGAGGGTTGAGGCTCTAAAACCTTGACACTCAGTACCTTTTACTCAGAACTTTCCTTAAGCGCTTACAGCAACTTTGTCTGTTTTTTCTTCAGGGAGTTCCTGCTTAATTGTCAGGTAGCGAAATACTTCTTCGCTTAAACGCATTGCACGTTCCATGGGAGCAACCACAGTTCCTGGCCCGGTATAGTTCATCTGGATGTAGATGCCGTCCCGATGCTTTTTAATTTCATAAGCCAGACGACGCTTACCCCGATTTTGAATTTGGATATCCTCAGCACCTTGTTCTCGGAGCAAGTTTTGGTATTTCGCAATTGCTTGCTCTACCTGTTCGTCTCCCAGGTCAGGACGCAGAATGTACATTGTTTCGTAAACTGTGGACATATTTTTAAGTCTCCCTATGGACAAAATGGCTGCTAGTGTCAATTTATACCAACATTTTTACAGAAATACTAGTATTGCTCAACATCTGAAGCAACAAGGAACTATAATCTTACCAGTTTTCAATTTGAATCATTAGCCAAATCTACTGAAATTTCCATCTCTAACGAGAAGCTTCCCTACAGGCGGCTAGGGAGGAAGCCAACCCACCCTAGGGAAACCCCTTCGGGACTGTATCCTAGCCTGCGGAAAGCCCTGACGCTTTTGAGCGTTAACCAAACAGAGGTGTTCTGATTGAATGCAAATGCCGTGAATGTGAGGAAGCAATATCTTCCTCATCTCTCTGATTTCCTTTATCTTCCCCATACCTCAGTTAACATCGTTGATGGCAACTCAGTTTCAGGCTCAAGCCTCTACCACTGACTGAAGATTGCTAAGAGCTAACAGCTTTTAATCGCAGACAAAAGGATATTAATTAAGCTTATGGCGCAGCGCTATGTGCGAGTTCAAAATCTAGAAGGCAAGGTTTACTATGGGTTGCTACAACTGTCCCTCAACGTGCAGGTGTTGGATGCTCCACCTTGGTTACAAGGACAAGCCACAGAGCTAATTTTAAACCCAGACAATTACCAAATTCTTCCTCCCTGCGCTCCTTCAAAAATTGTGGCGGTAGGCAAAAATTATGCAACCCATGCGGCAGAGATGGGTACTACTGTCCCAAATGAGCCATTAATTTTTCTCAAGCCATCTACATCTATTATCGCCTCTGAGACAGAAATTAAGTATCCTCCCCAATCGCAACGGGTAGACTACGAAGGGGAGTTAGCATTAGTGATTGGCGATCGCGCCTTTAACTGCACGCCACAAGAAGCTCAAACTAAAATTTGGGGTTACACCATCGCCAATGATATTACAGCACGGGATATACAACAAAAAGATGGTCAATGGACTAGAGCTAAAGGTTTTGATACTTTCTGCCCTCTAGGCCCTTGGATTGTCCGAGAATTAAATCCTGGAGCCAGATTGCAGACTTTCGTCAATGACGATGCCAATCCTCTACAATCTGCCTGTATCGATCAGATGGTTTTTCCCCCCGATATTCTCGTGTCTTATATCAGTCAGGTTATGACATTACTACCAGGGGATGTGGTGCTAACGGGTACGCCAGAGGGTGTTGGGTCATTACACCGAGGCGATCGCGTCCGCATCGAAATAGAAGGTATTGGTCGCCTAGAAAACACCGTGGCATCCCGTTAACGATTAGCGCACTTGCATATACACTGCATCAGAAATTGCCGGAATTTCTGCATAACGTCCAATTAGGGACTGGATAACGGAATATGCAACTGCTGCTAGAATACCTAGAAAAATTGTTGTGTATAGGGTTTGGATGGCAAAACCACTACTAGGAACTAGTCCAATAACATCGGTCAGGATGCTAAACAAAAAGATAATAATATCCAACAGTATTGCCTGCATGGTATTGAAACGTATAAAGTGACTGATTTTTTCGTTTCTCACCACTAAAAGCCATAAAGCAAAGAAAATAATCAGTCCTGCATAACGGACACCATAATAAATTCTTAGCAATGGGAGAAGGGGCAGAAACAGCAGTCCCAGTGGTGGAAACTGGGCTAGCAAAAATTGACCGAAGGCAAAAACCTCAATTAGAGGAAGTAGGTAAGGTAAACAAGCAAAAACCCGGTCGGAAACAGTTGTAGACCCGCGCCAAGTCATTGTGCATTCTCCTGTGGCTAAATTTCGAGAGTTACTTGAGCCTAGGATAACGCAGTTGCTTGGTCTTGCTCAGCTATTACGCCTTGAAATTGCAGCTTGACTCTAGTAAATTATTGACTGTTAACAGTTAACACTTAACTGTCAACAGTCAACTATTCTATGTACGCGATGCGGAAGCCCATCATACACTCGTACTGCTCTGGTTGTTGTTCAGTGAGTTTGCGAATGGCTTGGCCGCAACGAAGTTGACCCCCACGCCAACGGGGCTGACCGCTTGCGTCAGCGAGTAAACAAGACTGGCAAACCTGCTCGGGGGCAAGGATTTGATCGCCTGTTAAAATGACTAGCATCAATCCCTCCTGTAAATCTTCGTTAGTTACCCGTATTTGTCCAGAGGAGGAAACGCTTCGTAGATACCCAAAAATAGGCTAAAGGCAGAGTGGGCGCGCGCTGCGCGTTATAAACTATTGTAATTTTCAATTGCGGAAGACGCTTCAAAGCATCCTCTGTTATCTTTTTGGTAAAAATGGGGGTAATAACAAAAAATTGCCTAGTGAATCTTTCTCTATTGTATGTTGTGTGTCTTATGATTGAGTTCTTTAGTTAAAACTTATACATAAATTCTGGGTACAGGGAACTAAGGACTGGGGACTCGGAGAAATATAGTTTAAATTCTTTTAATCCCTAATCCCTTTTACCAAAGATAGTTATAGTAAAATTGCCGCTACCGCATATGAAAATGTTTTATCCCTACTCCCCACTCCCTATTTGCATATACGATCTTTAACGCACTAATCAAGCTGGTATCTAATAATAAATAAATCAGCATCAGTAAACATCAATAGTTAGCATCACAAAAATGTTGGACTGTAGGCTATTACTTAGGTGCTGCATCAAGTCAAAAGCAACCATTGTGCAAATTTCCATTCAGGATAATTGAAGTGACTAGGACTAATTCAGACTTTCTTGCTGCCTCCGATCCCGCGATCGCGGAATTACTCAACCAAGAACTACAGCGTCAACGCGACCACTTAGAGTTGATTGCTAGCGAAAACTTTACCTCTGCTGCTGTACTGGCTGCTCAAGGTTCGGTATTGACAAATAAATATGCCGAAGGCTTGCCTGGTAAACGTTACTATGGCGGTTGTGAATTTATCGACAAAGTCGAGCAACTAGCGATCGACCGTGCTAAACAACTGTTTGGTGCTGCTCATGCCAATGTACAACCACATTCTGGTGCCCAAGCAAATTTTGCAGTTTTCCTGACACTACTAGAACCAGGAGACAAAATCATGGGTATGGATTTGTCTCATGGGGGGCATCTTACCCACGGTTCCCCGGTAAATGTGTCGGGTAAGTGGTTCCAAGTTCGCCATTACGGTGTCAGCCAACAAACAGAACAATTAGACTACGACCAAATTCGGGACATGGCGCTGAGAGAGCGTCCTAAGCTTCTAATTTGCGGTTATTCTGCTTACCCTCGTGTAATTGACTTTGAAAAGTTTCGTAGCATCGCTGATGAAATCGGCGCTTACTTACTAGCAGACATTGCTCATATTGCTGGTTTGGTTGCTAGCGGTTTGCATCCCGACCCGATTCCTTATTGTGATGTAGTAACCACAACTACCCATAAAACTCTACGCGGGCCTCGGGCTGGAATAATTTTAACTCGCGATGCCGAACTAGGTAAAAAACTTGATAAAGCTGTTTTCCCAGGTTCTCAAGGTGGACCATTGGAACATGTCATCGCGGCGAAGGCAGTAGCTTTTGGAGAGGCCCTGAAGCCGGAGTTTAAAACCTATTCTGCCCAAATTATTGAAAATGCCCGTGCTTTGGCAGAACAACTATTGAATCGGGGCTTCAAGCTAGTGTCAAATGGCACTGATAACCATTTAATGCTGGTAGACCTACGGTCTATTAGCATCACAGGTAAGCTGGCGGAACAGCACTTGAGTGTTGTGAATGTTACTACTAACAAAAATACAGTTCCCTTCGATCCTGAGTCACCATTCGTGACTAGCGGTTTGAGGTTGGGTTCTCCGGCAATGACCACAAGAGGTTTAGGAGTCGCAGAGTTTACCGAAATTGGTAATATTATTGCCGATCGCTTGCTTTCTCCTGATTCCGATACAGTGGCAGTTGATTGTCGGCAACGAGTAGCAGCATTGTGCGATCGCTTCCCCTTGTACCCTCACCTAGAGATTCCCGTCCCAGCCCTAGCATAAGTGGTTGGGGATTAAGGATTAGAGAGGGAAAAGGTGAGACCAGTGCTGCGGTCTTGGGGTCTCACGCCACTCCCCACCCTGCGGGAAGCCGCAAAGCGTCTACAAGTCGGGAGACCCGCCCATGGGGGTGGTTCCCCAAGTGGAGGAGGCAGTGCGTTCCGGGAGTTCCCACGGTAGTTCCTATCCTTCTCCTAAGGTCGCTGCTCTTGCTAGCTTGCTTCCCCGCAGGGGTACGGGAACGTTAAGAGCGAACAAGTCGGCAAAGCTGACGGCAGTTACTTCAACGGAGGGAACCTCCGCAACGGACTGCCTCCCCGTTGTAGCGGCTACCGTCAAGTGGCGTAGGAGGCTACGCAATAGCGCAGCGTAAAGCCTTCTCCTAAGGTCGCCGCTGCGCGAACGGCATAGCTTCGCTTAGAGCGAGTCTTCGACGAGCGTCACAAGCGTCACCCGAAGGGAGTTTGGAATTAGCCATTGCTGGTATCCCCGGCGGCATTGTTACGCCTGTGGTGCAACTTCACTGTTAAGTTACGCTATTTGGCGTTTGTAGAAAATCTCTAGACAATCTTAAGTACTAGGTATTGGGGACTGGGAGAATAATAAAGCATTCTTAACTTGTCTTCAATTAGTCATTCATCATTGATAATTGGTAATTTATTCCTAATCCCCAATTCTTAATCACCAATCCCTAATACGATGAGTGCAGAAATAATTTGTGTTGGTACTGAATTACTGCTGGGAGATATCCTCAATAGTAATGCTCAATTTCTGGCGCAACAATTAGCGCAACTAGGTATTCCGCACTATTATCAAACCGTGGTTGGAGATAACCCAGAACGATTGAAGCAAGTTATTGAAATCGCTACCTCAAGATCGCAAATTCTTATTTTCACTGGTGGTCTTGGACCCACGCCAGATGACCTTACCTGCGAAACCATAGCTGATTTTTTTGGTGTCCCTTTGGTAGAACGCCCGGAAATCATTGAAGATATAGCTCAAAAATTTGCAGAGCGCGGTCGGCTTATGACTCCAAGTAACCGCAAGCAAGCCTTGATTCCTCAAGGTGCGGACATTTTACCTAACCCAACTGGAACAGCACCCGGTATCATCTGGCAACCGCGCTCCAACATAACAATTTTTACATTCCCTGGTGTGCCATCAGAAATGCATTATATGTGGCGAGAAACCGCGGTACCCTTTCTCAAAAATAAAGGCTGGGGTAAAGAAATCATTTACAGCCGGAGTTTAAAGTTTTGGGGTATTGGTGAATCTGCGTTGGCGGAAAAAGTTGCTCCTTATCTTAACTTGCCTAACCCCACAGTAGCGCCCTATGCAGGCAAGGGTGAAGTCAGATTGCGGATTTCTGCTAAAGCTACTTCAGAACTTGCAGCAGAAGCTTTGATTTTGCCGATTGAGAAACAACTTAAAGAAATTGCTGGACTGGATTATTACGGTGCAGACGATCAAACTCTGGCTTCTGTGGTCGGTGAGTTGTTGCGAGCAAAAAAAGAAAGTCTGTCTGTTGCAGAATCCTGTACTGGTGGGGGGTTGGGGCAAATGTTGACCGAGATTTCTGGGAGTTCAGATTACTTTTGGGGTGGGGTAATTTCTTATGAAAACTCAGTGAAAGTTGGATTATTACAGGTTAACCCAGAAGACTTAGACAAATTTGGGGCGGTAAGTGCTACTGTTGCAGAGCAAATGGCAGTTGGGGTAAAAACGCGCCTCTTAACCACTTGGGGATTGAGTATCACTGGTATTGCTGGCCCAACTGGGGGAACGGACACAAAGCCAGTGGGTTTAGTTTACATTGGTTTAGCTGGGCCAAAGGACGAAGTGGCGAGTTTTGAGTATCGGTTTGGAACAATGCGAGGTCGGACTCTAATTCGTCTTTTGAGTGCGAATACAGCCTTGGATTTGCTGCGGCGGCAGTTGTTGACAAGATTGTAACGCAAACAAAATTTTCTCTTGACCTCACCCCCAATCTCTCTTTGCTAGCGAAGAGGAGATAAGTTGGTTATGAATTCCTTTTACCGATATCTTAACTAGAGGGCAACAATGTGGCTATGTTGACTGTGTTCTTGTAGCACGATAATTACGACAACTCAGAAAAAAAGTTTAGTATTCGACAGCCCACTTCAACAAGTACAACCGATCTGAGATTGCAACTTGGTCTTACAAAACGAAGTTATTGACAGTTAAACTGCTGGCTGTGACGCTCCTCAACGTTAAAAACTGTTGAAATTCATTGGGGCTGGAGTCACCATTTGGGTTAATGCTAACAACTGTGTTACTACCAACCTGCCCTAGTTTTATGTAGTCAGTGAAAGGATTGGCACTCTTGAAATTAGACCCATCGATAATTTGACTGAGGTCTATCACTTCCTTTGTGCGGTCAAAACCGATGATATAGTCGCCCTTGTCTGAAAAGCTTTGGCAGACAAATCGCTCGTTACCCGCTCCACCAATTAAGATATCGATACCACCACCACCAATCAGAGTATCGTTACCATAGCCTCCCATGAGGATATCGTTACCACTAGTACCAGTCAGGACATCGTGACCTATAGTGCCATATATGGCAAATTTCTCTGAATTAATGGGACTAATCGGTTGAGGAGATCTATTGGTAGCTACTTCGTAGGCTCCAACATCCGGTTGAGTATCCCGCAACACTCTTCCTTGGTCAATGGTAGGTACGATCGCATTTTTGATGCCAGTGTTGATGGCAGGGCTGCCTGTTTTCAGGGGATGCACTAAATCTCCCCCAATGTTTTTTAAGGAATCAAGAAGAGGATCGACAATCCGACTGCCCGCTACAACTCGGCGAGCGCTGTATGCGGGGGCAGGATATTCAATGTTACCACCGCCATCTTTGAGTGAAAACGCGACTTGCTGTTGGTAGCGATCGCCTGCTGTATTGTAAGCAACAATCGAGTTAGTTAAGGTTATGTTCTTATCACCACCGAACATAACTGCCCCAGCAGCGCGTCCAGCAAAGTTGTTAACGATGGTGGAATTGACTATGTTGACCGGGGCGGTAGGATCGGTGTCCAAGAACATGGCTCCACCCGCATCTTTGGTCACCTTGTTTCCAGAAAAGGTGCTGTTGATGATGTCCACCGACGAACTTCTATCTATCCACAAACCTCCTCCTTGCTTTTCGGCGGTGTTGTTGGCAATAGTGACGTTCTTGATTGTGATTGCGCTGTTAGCTCGTACTCCCCCTCCCCGTGATACCCCTTGAGCGTTGTAACCTGCACTATTGCCGACTATAGTGCTGTCTTCAAGAATGACTTTGTCTTTAGCGTAACCATAGAGAAAGAGTGCGCCGCCTTCACCTTTGGTATGGTTATCTTCAAACCAACTGCCACGGACGGTAATTGTACCTGCTACTGGAGAACCAGGCCCTATGGGAGTTGCTCCATCGGTGAAGATTGCACCACCACCAACATCACCTGCTGAACTGTTGCCTTTAAAGACCGAGCTTTCTACAGTCAATTTACCTAATATGCTATAAATCGCGCCGCCATTTACCCCTTTGTTGTTGGTAAATGTAGAGTTTTTGACAACGAGATCGCCAGCACCAGAGGTGGTGATTGCTCCACCGCTCCAGCCAGATTTTGCTGAAGTACCATCGTTACCATCAAAGCTACTGTTAAGTACTGTGGAACGACCCCCGTAACCAAGGTAGATGGCTCCACCTGTGCCAGCACGATTGTTGCTAAATTTACAGTTATCAACCGTGATGCTGCCGTAGTCATAGACTTGAATTGCACCACCTTTTCCAGTCGTACTCTTCAGACCGTCAGCGATAGTGAGGTTCTTAAACGTAGCGCCAATCTGACGCTCGACAATAAATACTCCTGTGGTATTGTTACCACTAACTTTTAAATTAGCTGCTCCTGTGCCATCAATCGTCAGGTTTTTTGTAATACTAAGTTGCCCACTGGTAAGTGTAATCGTCTTGTTGGCAAGAGTAGAAGCAAACTTGATGGTGTCCCCCGCTTGAGCAGAGGCGATCGCTGCACGCAAAGAACCTGCTCCGCTGTCTGCGGAGGTAGTAACGTTAATGATAGCCATACTTTTAATTTCCTTTTAGCTCAACGTTTTCAGATCTACGTTTTGGAAAAAATCACTCTTTTTATGACTTGGCAGTGGTCTAGCCATCGTCCTTAACGATGGTATTCAGAACCCCCTGACTTGCCTTTTTTATAAACCTGTAAAAAACTAAAACCTAAGGGTGAATCCACTTAAAAAAGCCTTAGCGTAAATCTACTTAAATTGAGGTTAAGAACTGATTTTCTAGTTTTAAATAAAAAAAATTCCTATTTTTTATATTTAAGAAATTCAGGTCTAGAGTACCTGAATTTCTTAAGGTTTCAGTTATTTATATATAAAAGATAACTTTGATAATATGAATATTTTTTATAAACTATAAAATCGGATAATCATATTTTTATACAAATAAAATAAATAGTAATTTATATGATAATTATTTGCCAGCAAGGGTTTTTATAGCTTGGTAATATTATTTTACATCTGTAAAATAATTAATTGTCTAGAATGTAGAAGCAGTTATAAATATAGTAAATTAAGTTCTGTATTAGCTTAATGTAAATTTTAGTAATTTTTTATCAAAATCTTAGAAAAGATTATTAAGCTTGAAAAATTGAATATTTTTCCATATTAGTTAAATTTTTATAATATTTTTAGCGACGATGTATTAAGAGAATTTTGGCAATATAATTCATTCCTCATGGTATTTTTTTATTTGCAATTGAAATATTTCACCAAAATCACTTGAAATATAATTTAATCAATAGAATATGAAACTTATAACATGAAAGATATACTTGTAATAAAAGTATTTTTAATAATTTTAATTATTTTTGTTGAATTCTAGACAATCTAGTAAATTAATAGTATCTAAAACCAGATTGGTTTGTATTATTAAATACGCAGTCTTGGAAAGTTGATTGTTCTATTTATAAAATTTAATTAGTTGTATTTGTAAACAAAATTAAAGACAATAAATTTTACTAATAAAATCTGTAGCCCTTATTCAGGCTCTGTTTCAAAACTTTATCTGATAAAATAAGAATCTATTTTTTGATTTTTTTATAACAAAATCATGAATTTAGTTTTATGCTGGTGAGTTGCAAAGCCAATGACTTCCTTACCTGCACCCGCGATCGCATCTCGGTTTTTAAAGATTAGTAGCGCTGAATTCATTTACCGTAAGGCTTTTAACCAAAATGAGAATGGCTTGTACCACCTTGAAAAAGCTGGTCATCGATTCTTTATGCTTAAACCACCTCTTATAGCAAGCAGCACTTGAAAGCCTTGATTTGATTGACTTTACACCAATCTGTCAAATGATGCTCGCTGTATTGGCTCTCTTAATCTACCGTAATTACAAAAGAGTCCATATTTGCACCAGGATACTTCTACAGGAAAAGCTTTTAATCTTAGTTAAAAAATCACATTTATAAAACTTAAATTATTGGAAGAAGAAAAAAGTAAATGAGTAATCACTCCACTCGAATACATTAAAATTGATACTGTTTTAGCTAAAAGGCGATCGCTAACATTGAATTCAGATAAGCTCATCTTTTCTTCATTGAGTTGCATCGCATTGCGAAAAGCTATATTGTTTGGCCTATTTATGCAACTCAACAGCAGGGACAAGTCTAGTTCTGTAGAAATACTGATTTTTCATCGTGTCGTAGCTTTTCTGTAACTATGATGTTTGAACAGTTTTTAGCCCTTAAAAAAGCAAAATTGGTTATATTCAGCGTTTTACATGCTATTACCTTAAGGATTCTCTCTCTAGCAATAATGGTTGCATTTGCACGATCGGGTACGGATTTTTTACTACTAATCTTAAAAAAATCACGATCTAGTAATTATATTTTTTTGCTCTTGTTGCATCGATCGGGCTGATTGGCGATCGCATTTTTGTATGGACGTGCGATCGGACTCAATGGATCGCTTTCTCTATTCGGTTCAAAGTCACTTGCTTGATAGTGATACTCATCACTTCTTTGTCCTTGCTGTTGGGGACAACTTGTGGCTTACCCCAGGCTGCTACTTTGGCAAAGCCAAGGCGATATAGTCAATTAATAATGCTGTTAATACCTTGACGGCAGCCGATTAGGAGAATTGTTAGAGTATGGTGTATCAAAGATAAATTCTTCAGCGATTGAACGATACCTTAAATTTTGAGATAGCGTACTCAATTGCGTACATAAAGCTTAGGTACATTATGTACGCAATCAGGTACATTTACTTGCTTTTAATTCCCTGACAAAATCTAAGAAATGGGAAAAGCAGGTAAAGCACTCAAGCAAGTATTAGAGACTCACGAAATCAGCCAGAATCATCTAGCTGTCACAATGGGTATAGGAAGGTCTAGTATTAACGGTTGGGTAAACCAGACTAGATCGCCAACATCTGATGCAATATTAGAAATCCGCAGTGGTTTAGGGACTTCCAACTAAAAAAATATCCCATCGCTTTGGTGAGCAGGGGAAGCAGTGCGTTGCGCGGGTTAAGAGCGTTGTAGCAACTGCCGTAAAGCAGGGGGAGCAGAGGGAGCAGGGGAGGAAGAATCTCACAATCGTCTTCGCTCTTACAATTGAATAATTTAATTTCTGGAAGTCCCTTACAGAAAATGAATCCAGAAGCAGCTGAGGAATTTATCAGACTTTACTTGAGTGAAGATGGATGAGGCATGGGAAAGGCAGGCAAAGCACTCAAGCGGATTTTAGCAACTTGAAGAAGCACTTCATGAAGTCTTACAAGCAAAAATAGCATGGTTAGAAGCTGCCAGATTAGGAGGTAAGCAAATTCCTGAACCAAGATATCGACCCGCAATTTACCAAGTAGCTTTATGATACAGAGGCTTGTACCTAGCAAAAGCGCGATCGCACTTTTGTGTAGAGGTGGCGATCGCATCCCCAAAATCAGAGTTTTTATCGTGGTTGAATTAGGTCGATAAAAGAGCTAGCGCACGTCTTTAATTCCTAGCTGAATAATTTTCCACAGTTTTAAGTGTGACTGAATGGCATTTTAACTTTGTATTAATTGTTTCTAATACCTTCGCCTCTTCTGCCGTAATTACACCGTCTAACTGAGCTATCTTTTGGCATTGAGCTAGTAAGGGTACAGCAAAGTCACTATTGATTTGTTCAAGTAAGTTTTCTAAAGATGGGGGTGATTTAATATGAGAAGCGATCGCATAAATGGATTCAGGACTAAGGTTGACAACTTGCGATTCTGGCAAAAGCCCATAGGCGGCAGCTTTTCCAGCATGAGTCGGTGGGAAATTTGTGCTGGTGACTCATTTGGGTATTCCTGTTGTAACTTTCTAACAGCAGCCTCAGCTTTAACGACATCAACCTGTTGAATCAAATGATTTAACCAGTCCTGATTTAAAGATTTTATTGCTAGTTGCAATTGTATATTATTACCAACAATTGCTAGTGCCTGTCCTGCTACTTGGGTTGCTTGTTTGGATACCTAAATTAGTTAATCCATCACAAATAAGCGGGACTACTAACTGTTGTGTTGGAACTTCAATTGATTCCAGAATTATTTGTAGACAATTTTGTTTTAAACTAGTTTTTGCTGTAACGTTGAATAACTTTACCCACTGATCTATCAGAGTGTTAATAGCATTTGTATCACCCTGTTTTGCAAGTTCTACAATATTTAACTGCATTATATTTAGTAGTAATAATCTTACTGATAACCTTGTTCAAGTATTCCCACCTGTAGGACACAAAGTAACATCAGACACAGTAACATATTAGCTATCAGCCATCCCACGCTTGCCTATCAGCACAACCAATCTTCAGGCACTTGCTGTATTGTTCACATTTTGTTACAAAAGTACAAAGAACTTCTAGAGACTAAAACCAAATGTTCGGCGGACTTACTGGTTTAACAGATCCTAAAGGCACAGACTGGGGGGAGCGGATGCTCAACACAGTCGCTAGCCAAACGATTCGCCACCTGTTTACCCAAAGCGAGTCAGTAGAAGTCTTTGTGCGCTGCTATCCCTCCAGCAAACTGTTGCAAGGCAGCATTGATAGCTTCAAAATGAGCGGTCGTGGCTTGGTCATCCGTAGAGAGTTTGCGGTAGAGGAGATGTCGTTTGAAACGGATGCGGTAGCCATTGACTTTGGAGCAGTCCTGAGTGGGAAACTGAATCTCAAACAACCTACCCAAGCGATCGCTCAAGTAATTTTGTCAGAAGCAGGCATTAACCAATCTTTTAATGCCGAACTAGTGAGAAAGCGACTGGTAAACCTCTCTCTGCCTGCCTTGACGGCATTATCTGGCGGTGAACCAGTATCCTTTACTGAGGTTCAGGTACAACTCCTGCCGGAAAATCGCTTGCGGATTATGGCAAAGGCAGATTTGAACAACGGCGAACTAATACCCCTGAGTATGACTGTAACCATAGCCGTTGAACGACGGCGGCGAATTTCTTTCAAAGACCCACAAACTGAACTTGACCTCGTGCCAGAAGCACAACAAGAAATATCCCGAACCTTGAGCATGGCACTGGCAGAAATTTTAGACAATATGGTCGATTTGGATCGCTTTGACCTTGATGGGGTGAAAATGCGGCTCAATCGTTTAGAAACTGAGGGTAAAAAATTAATTTTCAGTGGATACGCTGAGATTGAACGTATACCGCGTAGCTCTTAATTGGTAAGTAGGATGTGATGAGGGAGCAGATAAAAATTATTTCTAGGGCTAATTTAGAGAACTGGGGTAATGGAATTTCGCTTTAATAAAAACGTTGGTAGAGGCATGACCATTGCTGTGTTCCTATCAACGTATTTGTGTGATTACTTTATCAACTATCGCTTCACAAAGCATACTATGACTAGAAAAAATAAATTCTTAGTAGTTTAGTCGCATAAACTGAAAGAATTCTAACTTAGATAAATTCCAGCACAGGCAATCTATGACATTTGTGGTTCCAACCCAGTACAACTTCTTGCCTCGCTTTTATCGGCTGGCAAGTGTCAGTGTGCTTTCTAACATGATGGTACCCCTAGCAGGTCTAGTTGACATTGCCTTTTTAGGACATTTGGCAGATATTCGTCACTTAGCTGGAGTCATCCTGGCAACTATCCTTTTTGACTACCTTTACCGTGTATTGAAATTTTTGCGCTCAAGCACCAATGCGCTGACTGCACAAGCTGTTGGTTTAGATGACTCCAAAGCTATTTTGCTGGCGGGACTACGCAGTGGTTTAATTGCGTTAGGAATCGGCTTACTTATTATTTTGCTGCAATATCCTCTGCAAAAAATTGGATTTACTATCCTTAGTGGTTCTCCAGACATTGAAGCCTCTGGGATTGATTATTTCTGTGGCCGGATTTGGGGAGCGCCCGCTGTTTTGCTCAACTTTGTTCTGATTGGTTGGTTTCTAGGGCGAGAAATGAATAGTGTAGTGCTGTTGATTTCTCTTATTGGTAATGGTTCCAATGTGTTGCTTGACTATCTCATGATTGTCCGGTGGGGCTGGGAAAGTATGGGGGCTGGACTAGCAACAGCCATTAGTCAGTATCTAGCGCTAGCAATTGGTTTAATTGGGGTCTGCTTTAGTATTTCGTGGACAGCATTACCAGCCGCCCTGCCAGAAGTGTTTGATTGGGCAGCTCTCAAAGATGCTGTTGCACTCAAGAGTAACATTTTGGTGCGATTTTTAGCCCTGATTTCTGCCTATGCTATTTTCACGAATCTAAGTGCGGGGATGGGAACAATCGTCCTTGCAGAAAATGGGTTACTTCTCCAGATTGCTCTTTTGAGTCAGTTTACGATTCAAGGCGTAGGAATGACGACCCAAACCCTAACCGGAAACTTTCTGGGCAAAGGAACCACAGAACAAATGGTTCCACTGCTGAGTGTCTCTGTACTGACTAGTTTGCTTATGGCACTGGCTTTTGCAACAATATCTATTGTGTTCCCAGATGCAGTGTTTGGATTGCTGACTAATCATACAGAGGTCAACAAACACATAGGTAACTACATAATTTGGTTGCTGCCTCTTCTGGGATTTACTGCTGTTGCCTTCATGCTAGAAGGCTACTTCATTGGTTTAAAGGAGGGTGTAATCCTACGTAACGCCGTCCTAATAGCATTTGGATTAGGTTTTATCCCACTAGCTATTGCAGCATGGTATTTCCACAATAACCATCTATTATGGATGGCTCTTGTATCTTATATGATGACTATCATTGTAGTACTTGGGTTAAAGTTGCCCCGGACTTTTGGTAGCCAAAACCTCCAGAATCAGGAATTACTGCCAAGCTCTTGATCGGAAGGCAGTTCTCATGAAACCAGGGACTGGGGACTGGTTCCTAGTCTCAAATTAGTGAAGTGCTAAAAGTACTCTTTGTTGTAGTATGATTGTATTTTCGTGCTACTAACAGTAAAAGCGATGACACAAAATTGGAAAAAGATGCATTGTTTCACAAACAGGTTGACAAATTAAAAAGTCCCTGTATCAAGCTTTTTCTGTGTCTTGAAAAGTTGCTTCTCTTAAGCAAAGACGGTACTTACTACCCTGCGGGTACTCCTTTGGAGAACTCTTACCCTTGTGGGGAAGCAAGCTACGCGTAGCGTCTCTGTCAGGAGAAGAGTAGCCGCGCAAAGCGCGTCTACAACTGAGGAACCCCGGTAACGCAGTGTCTTTCCAAGAGCGCACTTTTCGCTGTGTCTTAGTTACGAATTAATATGATAGCTAAATTTGAATACACCACACTTGTCGCAACAGAAGATATTCAGCAACTAGGGAGTATCCTCGAACAGTGTTTTATCATGTCACCCGGTGACAGTGAAACATACATTAATCGTGTTGGTTCAGAAAACTTTCGCATCATCTATCGAGACGAGCAAGTTGCAGGTGGACTGGGAATTATTTCAATGGGTCAGTGGTGGGGTGGTCAACGGGTACCGATGGCAGGAATTGCCGCAGTGGGTATCGCTCCAGAATATCGTGGAGGTGGAGCTGCGATCGCATTAGTGCAGCACACGCTCCAGGAACTCTATACTCAAGAAGTACCTATTTCTGTTCTCTATCCAGCTACTCAACAGCTGTATCGGAAAGCAGGGTACGAGCAAGCTGGCAGTTTTTGCATTTGGGAAATTCCTACTGAAAGTGTCCAGGTGCGAGAGCAAACACTACCTCTACAATCTGTAGATGTCAGCAATCATGAAATCTTTCATGACCTATATCACCAGCAAGCAAAACTCATTCATGGGTATTTAGACCGCAATCAAGTTATCTGGCAAGGATTAATTCGACCAGACAGTCAAGAAACTGTATATGGGTATTTGATAGGTACTAAAGAACAACCTCAAGGCTATATCATCGTCAGCCAACATTCGACAAAGGATGGGGCAATTCTGCAAGTGAGAGATTGGGTAATTCTCACGGCGGCTGCCGCACAAACTTTCTGGTCTTTTGTAAGCAATCATCGCTCCCAAATTGAACAGGTACGATGGAAGAGTTCTGTTATTGACTCCCTGACATTGCTACTACCAGAGCAAAATGCCAAAATCCACAGTCACGAACGTTGGATGTTGCGAGTAATAGATGTAGTCAAAGCGCTAGAGGTGCGGGGTTATCCACCAGGAATCCAAGCTGAATTGCATTTGGCAGTTCAAGACGATCTGCTAGCTGCAAACAACGGTAAATTTATTTTGTCTGTCGCCAATGGACGAGGTGAAGTCATAAAAGGCGGCAAAGGTGAGTTCCAGTTAGACATTAGAGCATTAGCACCACTATACACAAGCTTGTTTACTCCCCACCATTTGCAGATGGCAGGCAAACTCAATGCTACAGAAACAGCCCTCTCAGCAGCCACGCAAATATTCGCAGGTGAGTCTCCTTGGATGACGAATTTCTTTTAATCTGGGGACTGAAGAGTACTGAGTTAGGAGTCAAAGCCCTTCTCCTGTAGGAGATGCTACGCGAACGGGCAGGGAAAGGGGTTAAGGGCAAAGGGAAAAAAATCCCTTTTCTCTTTAACCTTTTCCCCCCTGCCCCTCTGCTCCTCTGCCCCCCTGCCCCCCTGCCCCTCTGAGGTGTCTCGACCCTTGACCCTAAAAAATCTAATTGACTTATTATTATGCATACTATGCATCACAGTTCCGGCCGCTGGCGTTTAGGACTAGCGTTGTCACTGTTGACTGTTTTCTTGTGGGGAATTCTACCTATTGCACTAACAGTAACGCTGCAAGCACTTGATGTCTACACCGTTATTTGGTTTCGCTTTTTGACATCGTTTGTATTACTTGCTGTGTATTTAGGGGTGCGTGGTAAATTACCAACGCTACAACAATTGCGTTCTAGTTCTGGGAAATTATTAGCGCTCGCTACACTCATGTTAGCGGCTAATTACTTTCTGTTTATGCAAGGTTTAGCGTTGACAACACCTACTAACGCTGAAGTAATTATTCAATTAGCTACTCTTTTATTAGGTTTAGGAGGCTTAGTTGTTTTTCAAGAACGTTATACGCTGCATCAATGGATTGGTGTAAGTGTACTGATTTTTGGTTATATTTTGTTTTTTAACGAACAAATAACTAATTTACTTACGGCCCGTGCCACATATCTTTTTGGCAGCAGTTTGATTGCGTTAGGGGCAGCAGTATGGGCTGTTTATGCTTTGGTACAAAAGCAACTATTGCAATCTTTATCTTCTGCTAACATCATGTTGATTATTTACGGAGGATGTGCTTTATTGTTCGCTCCCTTTGCTAGGGTAGAAACAATTTTTACACTCGATAGTTTGCATTTGGGAATGTTGCTTTTTTGTGCTTTGAATACTCTCATTGCTTATGGTGCTTTTGCAGAATCATTAGAGCATTGGCAAGCATCGAGAGTAAGTGCGGTCTTAGCTTTAGCCCCTATTGTGACAATCATATCAGTTGAGCTTGTATCAGTAATAGTACCCTCTCTGATTCCAGTAGAACACTTAACCCTAATCGCGATATTAGGAGCGTGTTTAGTAGTAGGTGGTTCGGTGGCGATCGCCTTGGAAAAATCTAATTAATCAAGAAAATTTCTGTAGAACTAGTAGATTAATATATTAGTAAAAAGCCTCCGCTTATCTAGAATAAGTGGAGGTTTTAATTATTACAAAAAACTGCCATTAATTGATTATATATTCTACATTATTTTTGAATTAATACTTAAAGCTATATTAGAAATACTGAGGCAAGGTGATTTTTCATTTGTTATGATTTTACAAGTGAGTGCAAGCGAATGAAGTAATATCATGTCCACTTAATTATTTATCAAAAAACTCTCCGCGTTTCCGATTCTCCCTTCGGGTGACGCTCCTAACGTCGCTAACGCTGCGCTAACACCAGTTGTCTAGGTCGGGAAACCCTTGTACAGATCTGGTTCACCGCGTCAGTCCTAATGATAAATATAAAAATGGACGTGATACAAATCTCTTGTTAGGTGCATATTTTGTCTACCTATGTGTCTCTATCACATTTAAATTTTCACCTTGGAATCAAGAGAAAAAAGACAAAAAAATCTATAAGCGTTGAGGCGAATAATATTAAGTTACACCAATTTTAAAAAAGAAAGCTACAGATTAAAATATGCAAAATAGATGCAATCTGACTTTCTTAATTACGAATTGGTATTAACTAGGGTGTCTGAATAACTACCAAAGCCAACGCCTCGTGAAACAACATCACAGAAACAGTTGAGCGATGAATAGTTTGTTTGGTAATTGGACCAGCACCCTGAGAAAAAATTCGCTCTTGCTGGTTCTATCAATGCTACTGCCAACATTTGGAATTAGTACTTCTGTAATGGCAGCAGAGCGAATTTATGCATCTTATTCAGCACTAGAAATGTCAATTTCAGTTGCTGCTTTAGAGAACTACGCTAAGAACGGCGTAATTGAGGACGAATTAGCAGTTTATCGGCAATACTTGCCACAAAAACAATTTCAAGAATTGCAGCGTATTTTACTCACTTCTGTGAAAGTGAGTCCGGTGGTAGCTTCCCAATTTCTCTACACACCGCAAGGAGAAACTTTGCTACGCCGTTTGGCAGCAGCAATTAAAACCAAGTCTCATCAACCACAACCAGAACAAGACTTACGGTCGGCGCTAATTTCTGCCTCTGCTGAACCAGGAGGTTTAACGCTATTAAATCTGTTACGCAAGTATCCCAGCAGCAGTATCCGGATTGATTTAGTGCGTAGTTTCGCTATAGCTGCGGAACTAGAGAAAGTGGTCAATCAAACCCAGCAAGCGATCGCCACAATTGCCAAAAAGTCTAATATAGAAGCTGCTACTATTCCAAAATCTATATTCTCCGAGTTACCAGAATTACGGGATCAGGGAAAGTTTAAGTCGCAAAAATATACATTGAAGTTTTTTGACTTGACACGCAATCGGATTTTACTAACCGATGTTTACATTCCCAATGTTCGTCCTGCACCTGTAATTGTAGTTTCTCACGGTCTAGGTTTAGACAGCAGTAACTTTGAATATTTAGCCACTCATCTTGCTTCCTACGGATTTGCCGTTGTCGTTCCCAATCATCCAGGTAGCGATACCAAACAATTGCAACTATCGCTGAATGGAAATACTAATCAACTAGTAGAACCAGATGAATTTCAAAATAGACCTTTGGATATCAAATATGTATTGAATCAACTAGAGAAGAGTAATCAGTCTGATTTACGGTTTAAAGGTCGGCTAAATCTGCAACAAGTTGGTGTATTTGGCCAATCTATGGGTGGCTACACAGCTTTAGCATTGGCTGGCGCAAAGATTAACTTTGAGCAACTCCAACAAGACTGTAAACCAGAGTCGTTGCATAATACTTGGAATATGTCTTTACTATTCCAATGTAGTGCGTTGGCATTGAATGACAGTAAGCCTGGTAAAAAGTATAACTTGCAAGATAAGAGAGTCAAAGCTGCGATCGCAGTTAACCCAGTCACTAGTTCTATTTTTGGCAAAGCTGGTTTAAGCCAAATTAAAACTCCTGTGATGATTGTTGGTAGTAGTGGAGATACTGTTGCACCAGCTTTATACGAACAAATTTTACCTTTTTCCTGGTTCGCCAATCCACAAAAGTATCTTGTGATGCTTCTAGGTGGAACCCATTTTTCCACAATTGGCAATAGTAACCCTACAAGCCAACAAGTTTCATTACCTGCTGATGTGGTTGGTGATGCTTCGCAAGCACGTCTTTACATGAATGTTTTGAGTTTGCCTTTCTTTCAAACTTATGTAGCGGGAAGGTCACAATACAGACCATACCTCAATGCTGCTTATGCCAAAACTATTTCTAGTCAGTCTCTTGGTTTGAGTCTTGTCCAGTCTCTAAATACAACCGAATTAGCACAAGCGCCTGGTTGTAACACTAATAAAGCTCAACCTTTTAAACAAAAATTTCCTCACTCCTTACTTAATTTTGGATTTTGGATGTTGGATGTTGGTGTTGCACTGCTAGATGTGACGATTTTTATTTAACCTATGGGTGGGTTATGGCAGCCCCCGTAACCCTTCCTACTAGGGTGACACAAATAAATTGGTGCATTTACATAAGTTCGATGAATAATGTTTTAAATTCTTGCTTGAGAATATCAATACTATAAATGTCTTTTTGATATACAGCAGATTTCAAGTTAGTAAAGTACATAAGCTAAGTCTCAAAGCTAGGCATAAAGCTTGTTTTACTTCTAAATCTGACTCCGGAATTTTGAATTCGGCTGTATCTGATTTTGTTGGTCAAGGTCTTTTGATCTAGGCTTCAATCTCTGAGTTATGCAACACCTTGCTTTCTCTTGGGAGCGAGCATTTTTGTAATTAATAACTTGGGTTATATATCTGAAGCATAGGATTTTTACCACAAATCTTGATTTCAGCCATTGTGTTAGAAAATAAACGCTCAAATGCTCGCTCTATCTACAGTTGAAAAATTGGCTACTATTTTTATTTTCCCAGAGTGACTAAAGAGGGATAAGTCAAGATAGAGAACATATGGCTGAAATCGGTCGTGAGGGTGGAAAGAAATCTCACCGCGGCTCTCAGAAAGAAAATAATGATGATGCCGATAGTGAACAAAAAGGCACCCAAGGTGGCACAAGCGAGCAACACGCCGAAGCTGGACGGCAGAGCCACAAGAACAAAAACAAATAGGCTTATCTAGTACAGGACTTACGTAGAAAGGTTGTCTGTTGAGATTGGGTATAAAAGTCTGGGGATGTAAGAGTTTTGCTCACTTACACCCCTGCACCCCTTGCCCAAACCCTTGATTTTTCCTATCACTGCGTAATATCGTATCCCGTTAAAGACTTATCACTAAGACCACAGAGAAGCAGAGGTGAGGGGTTTTTGTGGCTCTTCTGCATAGATTCGGTAATTATAACTAATTAGCCGGACTTGATATAAGTCCTATTTGAAAAAGTATTACAGGTGCGCTCGCATTTTTCAAACTCGTGCAGAGTTGGCATGAGAGTTACCACTCAAAATATCCCTTGGTTGAGTCCACCATCTACTTGCAGCATGACTCCATTTACGAATGACGCAGCAGGCGAACACAGAAATACAGCGACATTGGCAAACTCTTCTGGGGTTCCCATCCGACCTAAAGGAACTGCGGCATTGATATTAGCAATTTCTATTTCTTTTGTCTGACCGCTTTTAGCTGTCCGAGCAGCGATCAATTCTTCCACTCGTTCTGTATATGTCCAGCCTGGTAAGATGCTGTTGACCCGAATTCTATCGCTACCCAATTCTTGACTGAGCGTTTTCGTTAAACCAATCACCGCTAGTCGAATTGAATTAGACAAAACGAGATTTTTGACTGGTTGTTTGGTTGAAGTTGAGGTAATTGTCAATATCGCAGGCGCTGTAGATTGTCGTAAATGAGGTAAAGCGTATTGAATTAAGCGAACTGCACTCAGCAAATTTAAATTAACTGCGGCTTCCCAAGCTGCTAAATCAGTGTCATCAAAAGTGCCGGCAGGCGGGCCACCTGCATTGGTGACCAGAATATCCAACCCGCCGAATTTCTCCACGGTGGCATTAATCACCTTCTCAATATCTGCTTGTTGAGTGACATCTGCACGTACTGCCAACACTTCTGTACCAGTTTCGCTTTCAATTTCCGCAGCGGCTTTTTCTACTACTTCACTGCGGGCGCAAATAGCAACTTTTGCACCCTCACGGGCAAATTGCCGTGCTGTAGCTTTGCCTAGACCTTTGCTAGCAGCTGTCACCAAGACTACTTTGCCAGTGAGTTGCAAATCCATAGTTTTTTTCCTACTTAACGCAACTGAAAGCCAAGGTTATTGAGAGCTTCGCGCAAGCGATCGCGTCCTCTCAAAGACTCTACAGTTGCAATCCGCTGGGCTGAATGTTCTGACCAATCGCCAGCAACATCCATCTTTTGTTCAGTATAGAACTCTTTGATGATGTGGTTGTAGTGGGCGATCGCCTCTTCTTGGTCTGATAATTTATAAGTTTCGCGGTGCAGTACAGCTGACTGGGGCAAACGTGGCTTCACCGCAGCCGACACTTCCGGATTGGGATAACCCACACACAAGCCAAACACAGCATACACAGAAGAAGGTAAATTGATTACCCTTGCTACTTCTTCCGGCTTGTTACGAATGCCACCAATGTATACTGTTCCCAACCCAAGTGATTCAGCGGCTATCACTGCATTTTGCGCCGCTAAAGCGGCATCGATGGTTGCCATAACAAACATTTCCAAGTATTCTAGAGCATCATGAGAGATGCCACGACTATCAGCAACGCGAGCTATCCGAGCTAAATCTGCTAACCAAACCAAGAATAGGGGAGCTTGCCTAATGTGCGCTTGATTTCCCGCCAGCTTTGATAATTCTTCTTTGCGTTCTTGATTTTCTACTGCTACCACACTCCAAGTTTGCAGATTTGAAGAAGTAGATGCAGATTGAGCCGCTGCAACTATGAGTTCCAAAGTTCCTGGTAGTAAAGGATCGGTTAGATAAGCACGAATTGAGCGGTGAGATAACAGTGTTGTCAGAGATTCATTCCAGTTAATTTCCGAATTAAAGGGAATCTCACCATAGCGCGATCGCAATAGTTCTGTAGGATTAGTCATAGTAAGTGCGAAGTATCAAGTTTGAAGAAAAAAAGGCGAAAAAATTCAAAATTGCCCTTTGTCAGCTGTCACACAAAAAAATTGCACATTGACCGTTAACAGTTATTAGCCAACAAATTAACTTTAAATCTTGGGCGAAAATGCAGCGTATTCTTCTTTTGTCAACACTGCTGATTTGACATTAACCTGCTTAGGTATCAATTTTAATTCATAGTACGTATCGGCAACCTGCTGTTGTAAATTTATCAGATTGTCATCAATTGGCACAATACCAAAAGTTCGCCTATTAGTTGCCTTTCTCATTGTTTCTATGTCAATTCCTAGCACAGGTGCTAGAGTTTGTGCTACTTCTTCCCGATGCTGTTTAGACCATTCTTCTAGCTTTTGAATTTCCTCCAAAGTTACCTTGACGATTTGGGGATTTTCAGTCACAAACTTGCGAGACGCTAAGTAATATCCTCCTTGTTTGTTAATACCTGTACCATCAATGAGGACACGAGCTTTAGTTGCTTCTTGCGCCGCTGCATAAAATGGGTCCCAAATTACCCAGGCATCTACACTACCTTTGACAAACGCAGCACGGGCATCAGCTGGAGGCAAATATTTAGGCTCAATGTCAGTATATTTCAATCCAGCTTTTTCTAAAGCTTGGACTAACAATAAATGAGCGCTAGAACCTTTTTGAAAAGCAATTTTTTTGTCTTTGAGGTTAGTTAGGTTTTGAATTGATGAATTTTGGGGAACCAGAATTGCTGAACCAGCGGGACTAGCAGTAATTCCCGCAATGTAAGTGAGTGATGCTCCTGCTGCTTGAGCAAATATCGGTGGTGATTCTCCTACGTGTCCAACGTCAATACTACCCACATTCATGGCTTCTAGAAGTTGTGGCCCTGCTGGAAATTCAATCCACTCTACAGATACTCCTTCTGGTGACAAGCGCTTTTCTAATACTCCCTTAGTTTTCAGCAGAATGTTAGATTTCTGATAGCCAAATCGTAATACACTCGCTTTTGTAGGAGCAGAATTAATAACAGATGTCGCACTGGGATTGGATGAATTAACAGATGAGGGTGATGAGCAGGCAGCAAATAATAAGCTTAAACAAAGACCTGTAAGAAAAGCCCCTGTTACTGTTAACCGGGAATTAGCAAAAAGCAGTTTCTGTTGCTTATTAAATCGAAGATTACTAAATTTTGTTAATGAGAGCCATTTCGCAACTAAGCGACGGAAAATTAGTCTAACCATCAGCATGATTTCTCCAAATTCTGATAAATACTATAAATCTATAGACTTATAGTAGTATATGAACAAATGTCAGGAAAATTTGATACAAGAGCAGTATAGATTAAGGCTATCTAATAATATCCAATCGAGATAGGTAGTATTGTTTGATTAACAAAGTATTGTAAACAGTCGATATCTATGTATCTTAATTACAAATTACTAATTTATATAATTACCTATTTTTTCTAATGCCAAAAATACAGCACTATTCCAGTAAATCGGGTTCTTCGCGCACAATCCTCTCATAGAGTGGCTGAAAGCTGAACCACCCACTTGAATGCGACCCTACTTGAGTTTGTGCTAAACGTGCTGTTTCGTGATTGATGATACGGGGTCTACCCGCAGCTTCTGCCAGCAGTTGCGCTTGGCACGATCGCTCTAAGGTAATGTACCAAAAGGCAGCTTCATCCACTGTGTGTCCCACAGTCAAGATGCCGTGATTTTGCAATATGATTGCCTTTTTATTGCCCAAGGTTTCCGCCAGTCGCTGTCCTTCGGAGGTATCTAACACGACACCTGTATAGTCATTAAACAACGCATGATCTTCATAGAACGAGCAGGAATCCTGAGTTAAAGGATCTAGCAGGCGACCCAAACTAGACCAGGCTTTACCGTATACTGAGTGAGCATGTGCCGCAGCTATCACATCGGATCGAGCCTCGTGCAGCTGGGAATGGATCGTAAAGGCAGCTCGATTTACAGAAGCATCGCCTTTAACTACATCGCCTTCTCTGTTAACTAATATCAAGTCAGAAACGCGAATATGACCAAAGTACATTCCAAATGGATTCACCCAAAAATGGTCTGTAAACTCCGGATCGCGAGCTGTAATATGTCCTGCAATTCCTTCGCTGAATCCAAACCGACCAAACAGGCGAAAGGCGGCTGCAAGGCGTTGCTTGCGGTGTAAGCGTTCGTCTTCAACTTGCTCGAATACAGGGGGTTGCGGTCTTTCATACTTGGGCATGTTCTTTTTCCTCCTCCTCTTTGCAAGGAGCGTTAGAATATCCAGAGCGAAACGATTTAACGCTGTGGGATTCTGGGATAAACTGGTGACGTAAGATGCAGCCAGTATCGTTACCTAAAATATGGATAGATACAGATGCAGTCTGGGATATGGTTTTGACAGCATGAATATCACCATCTGGGGGTAACAGACGGTAAATATCACCCGGTTGCAGCGATCGCACTTCAACTACTTCTAATTCTGCATGTCCTTCGGAATCACCGCTATCTACACGGCGATAGACTGTCTCTTGCTGGTTGCCTTTGTATAAACCAATTAATCCCCAAGCCAGATGATCGTGGATAGGAGTTGTTGAATCAGGAGGAATTACCAAGCTGAAAACTGTAAGAGAACGGTCTTTGGCGCGATAAAGCAGCCATTGACCTATACCACCACCCATCTTGCTTTCCGGATTAACTTGGACGAACTTTTCACCTAGCCATTTCTGCTGGACAAGTAGTTCTTGAAAATACGGTTCCAATCTGGCTAGAGTCTGCGTGCGGTTTTCACTAGTGCTAGCACTAATTTCACGCACTGTCGTCACAAAAGAACGTAATTCCGGACTATCAATAAACCATTGGTCTTCTGGCAGAGGTTCTAGGATGGTGTGTGTCATCTATGTTCCTCTGCCTCGCTTCGGGAACTGACTAAAATTCATCTCAAGTTTTTTGCCCGTGGTGACAACAGTACTAGGAGCCATCTTCAAGCCCAGTTGCTCAATGGTTAGCTGTGAAAGAACTTCCTTCAAAATAATAGTGAAGGGATATCTCTGGAATACAGCAGCTTTACCTTGTGATAATAGCATCCTGGCATGGCTGATACGTACTGGGTATAACGGTTGTTTATTAACATCAAGAACGAGTACTTTAATCATGCGTTAGAAAAAGGGTGTAAGGGTTATGAATAACTTATTTTCCTTGCCGTTGCACTTTTACTCGTACTAACGGAATTACATGACGACCGTAAGCGATGTCTGACGACAAGCCGCTAGCCTGCGGCAACGCTCCGCGAACGCGTCTACGCATCCTCCACTGGGTTACTAAAAGCACCTGCTGCCACAGCAATTGGTGTCCACAAATACTTATCCTAGATTTCACTTTCTTGGGAAAACTGTAGTAATTTGTCGGAACCGACTACTAGCAAAGAATAAGAGCCTAGAGGTAAACTCCAGTACTCTTGTCTTAACCGCTCATTTAGCTGTGATATCAATCGTTCTAAACAACGATAAATCGGTAGAAAAACCGTAGAATAGAATACAAGCAAAAAATATCACAGACAAATTTAAAAAGCAAGACTTGCTACCCTGCGGGAACGCGCTTGAGCGAACAAGTCGGCAAAGCCGACGGCAGTTACTTCAACGGAGTGCCTCACAACTGACAAATACCCAGTCCCCAGTCCAAAATCCTTATCTTTGAACACTCATGATTCGTCCACCTTCAAGAACTTCTGTGGCTTTCTCAGCAGAAAGTGGTTTGTGGAATAGGAAACCCTGTACATCCTCGCAATGGATAGATTTCAAGAACTCTAGTTCTTCTGGCTTTTCTACCCCTTCAGCGGTAAGCCTTAACCCTAGGCTCCTGGCCAAGGCAACGATCGCCTTGACAATATGAGCCACTTTGACATCTGTTGTCAACTCTTGGATGAAAGACTTGTCAATTTTCAAATTGTGGAGTGGTAATAATTGTAGGCGCGAAAGAGAAGAATGACCTGTACCAAAGTCATCGATAGAAATGTGAACGCCCATCTCTTGGAGATCCTGCAACACAGTCCTGGTGAACTCTAAATCCTCGATTGCTGTGGTTTCTGTAATTTCTAATTCTAAAAAGTGAGGCGCTAAGCCGGTCTCTTCTAAAATTTGAGCGACAGTTTCTAGTAGTTTGGGTTGGCGGAACTGTTTGGGAGAGAGATTAACAGCAATCATTAAAGGAGGTAATCCCGCCTGTTGCCAAGTTTGATTCTGACTACAAGCTGTGCGTAAGACCCATTCGCCGATGGGGATAATTAATCCACTTTGCTCGGCGAGGGGAATGAAAACACTAGGTGCTACTAGTCCCATCTCAGGATGCTGCCAGCGTAACAAAGCTTCCATGCCAGTAATTTCTCCTGTGGCAATTTTGACTCGAGGCTGGTAGTACACCATTAATTCTTGTCTTTCTAGGGCATAGCGCAGGCTTTTCTCTAAAGTCAAGAGTTCAGGATTTTTAGTACCTAGGGTAGTGGTATAAAACTGGTAGTTATTTCTCCCTTCATCCTTGGCGTAATACAAAGCAGCATCTGCGTGTTTAATTAGGGTTTCAGCATCAGAACTGTGTTCATTAAGTAGGGAAATGCCGAGGCTAGCACTTACGTAAAGTTCGTGACCATCAAGATTGAAGCCATTCTCAAAGGCGTGTAAAATTCTCCAGGCTACCTGAGTGACTTCCTCAAGACTATTCACCTGAGGCAGTAAAATAGTAAATTCATCCCCTCCCCAACGAGCTACTGTATCCCCACCTCTAAGGGAATCTTTCAATCTTTGAGCTACGCTTTGTAACAGTCGATCTCCCAGTGTGTGCCCTAGAGTATCATTAATGATCTTGAAGCGATCCAGATCTAGAAACATCACAGCTAAACTCTCCCCATTACGAGCCGCGTTGGGTAGGGCTTTGGAAAGTAGCTCGTTGAATAGTAAACGATTTGGCAATCCAGTCAGCAGATCGTGAAGAGCCTGGTAACGAATTTTTTTCTCTACCTGTTGACGCTGCCAAGCACCACTGATACTAGCTGCCATTGTCAAAAGTGTGGATTCTTCGTGCCTTGACCAGTGACGCGCTTTTGAACAGTCTGCAAAGCCAAGGTATCCCCAAAACTTATCTTCTAGTCGCAAGGGTACTAGCAGCAGGGATTGAATACCATCTCGGATGAGGAGTTCTTGTTCTGCTATGGGAAATTCTGGAGTAATACCGCTAATGGACTGCCCTTCAGAGAGAGTAGCGTACCAACGTGCTAACTGAGAAGACTGATAGGGTTGATTTTGCCAGTGGTGGTGAGAAGAATCAAGTCCAAAACGTGTCCATTCAAATTGGAGGCTGACTGCCATCTCTCCTGTAGTTGGATGAGGATGGTTATTAAAGAGATAGACGCGATCTACCTTGACAGCTTCGCCCAACACCGCTAAAGCTTTATCAATACCAGTTTCGTAATTCATTTCTACCAGCAAATAATTAGCTGCTTCCGCAACTGCTTGTAGCAAGCGATCGCGTTGGCGCAGTTCGGCTTCGGCTTGCTTTTGCTCTGTAATATCCCTAACAATAAAAGTTCTAATCAAATCACTTTCAGGTAAACAGTGGACGGATTGTTCAAAAAATTTTTGATCGACTTCCACTTCCCGCATAAAAGGATTTTCTTTTCGATTCTTCACCGCAGTTTGTAGTCCCATTAAGATGGGATGCTGCTTGCCAACTTCTCTGAGTTTGGGAAACTTGAGAGCTGCGGCGGGATTGAGATAAGTCACTGTTCCCTCTAAATCCGTCTCGATAATTGGATTGGGGACAAGTTCAGGGAAGGATGCTAAGCGAGCTAAGAGAGTCTCACTAGCTCCTTCAAAGTTGGGATCGACAGCTAGAGTTTGAAAATGACTGTTGGCATTGGCTGGCTGCGACAGTAAACTAGCTAGGTCTTCAGCTTCACAAGATTCAGAAAAAGCTTTTTCTGAAACGTTGGCGATCGCATAATATCTAGCCTGAGCTTGATTATTGCCAAATAAAATCACATCACCATGCTTGAGGTTATGAGAGGAACACTTATGACCATTCACTATTAAGCCATTAGTACTACCCTTCCCCTTGAAGTTGCCATCAATAATCAAAAATCCATATTGGTCACTCTCTGGAAGAGTTACCCGCAATAAAATAGCATGTTGCCTAGATACCGATCGGGAACGAAGGACAATAGAGTTCTCAGGATGTCGCCCAATAGAATAAGTAGTCTCTTGAAGGGAGATAGTTCGCTGCCCTTGCATGTCTTGGACAACCAATAGATGGCGTATTTTTTCCCGCTCATTTCCTGCCATCGCTCTTCCTCAAGTTCATATTCTGTTAAAAAATACTGCTCCAATTCAGTTTTAACCTTCAGTCCCCATTTTCTGGAATGGCTACTCAACTTTTATCAATAAAGTTAACCTTTCATTATCCCAGGATTAACTGTCTAAGATGAGATACCCAATTGGCAACCAGGAGTTTTAGTCTTTGTCTCAACTTGTCAAAAAAGTAGGAAGATTTTAGGACTTTCAGTCACTGTCTTCTACTGCCTTAAATATCCAGAATAAATTCAAATGACTAATATTATACATAGTATATTTACTGATTTTACAGTTATACATCAAGTAAGTGCGTCAAATACAAACATAATTTTTAAGCTAATCAAGATAGTCATTTTAAAATTGATTTTACAAATAAACTTAGTATATTTACTGGTAAGATTATCTCTTTTATAAAAATTTATTCTCTAAAATTAGTCTGAATATCAAGTAATTTTCATGGTCGAGAGAGTAATGGAAAAATTCCCCAGAACTCTATATAGACTTTTTAGATACTAATCAAAGGGATAGGATACTGGGTATTTGTCAGTTGTCAGGAGTTAGTTGGAATTTTTCTATTGCTGTCCTTGTACCCCTTCACCCCGGTTCCTTTATATTTAGAGATATCGTCTGCCAAAAGTCTTTACTAATTGTCTTTTGCTAAAGGAACTCCAAAAAATAAATTATCCGACTTGAAGTTCTTGATTATTCACAGTCATCAGTCAAAAATCCTAAAAGTAAAGTTTAGTTTCAAAACACATGCACCCTTATATAGTAGTGGTAACTTATTAATTGAAGCCTCAAAGCTTCCCTGGCAGATCCAACAGCCAAAGTAAACAAGTTACATTAAGTTAAGAGGTAAAGACGCTGTTTCAACATCTGTCTCGTTCAATCAAACCAACACCCAACTTAAACGCTGACATTTCCTCAAACTCTTATTAAAAAGAGGGCAATGTTACTAGTTGCTTAGCACATTTCAAGTGTTAATCGATGTGTACAACCCTGAATAGATTTATCAATAAGAGGAAATGACTAAGCGCATATAAGATTGGGTGTTGTTGTTTTGAAAGGGTAAATTTAAATATTAAAGTAATAAATTGGCAAAAGACTGTCCAAAGAATTGATTGCAAGATTAAATCACAATTTAAACATCATTTGTAGTCAAATTATAATTCGTAATACGCTTCTCCTGGCGGAGACGCTACGCGAACGGGAAGCGCAAAGCGCTACGTAATTAAAACACACTTCAAAACTCTGTTTCTGAAACAATATACCTAATTACAATTTCGATTAGACGGATAAAGCAAAAGTTTTTTGCTATTATGGACAATCCTTAATGACAATGATAAATTAGCGAATCAGCAAAATTATCAATTTCAAAATGGATTATAAATCAAAGAAAAGTATAGCCCATCTTCCTGCAATGTTCTTCCCTCCGATTGCACAGATACTAGAGGAATGCCCCAGTCAAGACGAGCGGTAAAGCGATCGCCTTGCGACAAGCGCAAACCAAAACCAACAGAAGCTAAAGTGTTAGGGTCTGGAGCCGCACCGGAATTATTCCAGACAACGCCGAAATCTGCAAAAGGGACGACCTTTAATATCGTATCTGTTTCAGGTAAGCGGAGAATTGGTATTTGAACTTCGGCAGAAGCGAAAGTGCCATTATCAGTCAGTAGGAAATCTTGACGGTAGCCTCTAACACTATCTAGACCACCCAAACCAAACTGCTCTAAAGGTAACAGTGATGTAGATGCCAATTGTGTATTTACACGTAATAAGAATAAAGTATCAGGAGCTAAAAGACGTGCCCACTGTGCTTGTCCCTGCCATGCGAAAAAGCGGCTATCAGGACGCTCTGAATTAATTGTGGCATCAAACGCACCTATGCCCAGATTGAATTGAGAACGCAGGGCAATCACTTGGCGGCTATTACGAGATGTCCATTCCTGAAAAAAGCGCAACGCAGATATCCGCGTGCGTCCCTCATCGTCAGCTCCTAGAGACGGGAAAGATAGTCGTTCTTCACCAGGAGGCTGATAAGTAGCTTTACTTTCTCGTCGAGATGCTGTAATTCCAAAGGCGAATTCTTGCGTGGGAGTTTGAATTACTGGCTGGCGGAATGTCAGTTCGTAGTAGCGAGAAGAAGATTCAATATCTAGGATGTCGAAAGGATATTCAATGACATTGCTCCATGACGTACCAAAGTTCAAGGAGAGTGTTCCGTTGCGAGGATTGAGAGGCAACGTATAGCCAGCATCTAAAGCATTGCTACCATCGGTATTGGTGTAGGTTAGACTCAAACCATCTCCCAATCCTAGTAAATTGGCTTCATTGACTTGTAATCGTCGTCGAAAGCTGCCAACACTAGGCGATCGCCCATTATCTAAAACTACTTGGGCACTGAAGGATTGTGCCTCTGCAACTTCGACTTGTAGCACACTTGTACCCGGACGCGAACCAGCTGACAATTCAGCTTTCAGAGTTTGAATCAAAGGATTAAGTTGCAACAATTGTAATGCTTCCAAAAGACGCTCTCGATTCAGAGGTGCTGATGTAGCTATTGCTAAACGGCTGCGGACATAATTCGAGTTCAGTCGTCTAGTACCAGTTACCTGGATATCTTCCAATTTACCTTCCACCACCTGAATTTTAATCACACCAGACTTAATAGTTTGAGGTGGAATATAAGCACCTGAAGTAATGTAGCCCTTTTGGATATATAAATCAGTGATTGCAGAACGAGCTTGAAAAACTTCAGCCAGAGAAATAGGTCTTTTAGTAAATCGATCGGTAACTTTGGCTAACTCTTCGGGACTGAATACTGTACTACCAACAACTTCAAACTTTTCTACAACGATAGTCTGTGGGATTTTGTCGGGCAATGGCTGATCGGGTGTAGGAGTTGGAGCAGAAGGTGGAAGTAGTTCTGAAGGTGGAGGAAGTTGCTGTGGCAGTTGGGGAGAGGGTTGTGGAGAAGGTACAGGTGGTTGAATATCTTGTGGTTGGACATCTTGTGGTGATGGAATTTGCTGCGACAAGACAAAATTGTTATTTAGTAATTTGGTATTATCAATAGCTTCAGCTTTTAAAGGCTTATTAGTCACGCTGCTCAGCAACACAAGTATGCTTAGTGATAAGCAGGACACTGTAAGGTTTTGAGAGTATTTATCAATCATGGTACTGGATTAGTTTCTGGCAGAAACTAGGGTGTATACGGTAACTGCTTAGATGTAAATATTACTTTACTTTATCTTTTGACAGTAAAGTTAATATTTTTAGTAAATTCCAAGATATTAAACACAGTATTTAACAAAAAATATCAATTAATCGCTATGTTTCATATATCTAAATAAAGCATATAACTAAGTATAAAAAACTTTTCTAAGACAACTATAATTAATTATTATGAGTGTTATTTAAGATGGTATTGCAGTCCTAAATCATTAGTGAAAAACAAGATTTACGAATAGATTTGCGAATTATTATAAAACTCGTAAATCTTAGTCTTTCAATTTTTAGAAATCAGATAAAATTGCCATATAAAAGCATTAGTCTGGACTCCGAACTGCTCGCTAACTCATCCATTAGGTAGATTACTAGATTGGGGATGTCGCTTCGTTAGTCAGAGGACACATAATATTTAGGTTTCTATGATTGGTTTATAAGTTAAAAAATAGTAGCAAAAACTCATTGACTAGCATCAGCAACGATACAAGTCACGCATTAAGAGACATCTGGAGGGAAAATGCAACACGATGAGTTTATTGGACAAGTGCAAAATCGCGCTCACCTCAGTTCACGTGGTGATGCAGAAGTCGCAACCCGTGCTACTCTTGAGACATTGGCTGAACGTTTAGCTGGGGATGAGCCTCTCAACGCCGCTGCCCAACTTCCAAAAGGTATTGCAGATTATCTACAACACGAATACGCAGGTATGGGAACTCGCTTTTCTCTGGATGAATTTTTTCAACGAGTCAGCCAACGAGAAGGTGTAGAACTGCCAAATGCTGTTCATCATGCCCGCGTAGTGATAGAGGTACTGAGAGAGGCGATTAGTTCAGGCGAGATCGATGATATTCGATCGCAACTTCCATCAGAATACGATCCATTGTTTGAGGCAGGAAGCCAAGGACGGATGCGTGTAAATAATTAAAAACCCATTTCTAGGACAAATATATAGGAGCGTGACACCATGCTATTCCAAGACCGAACAGCAGCAGGTCAATTTTTAGCTGAAGCGTTAGCAGATTATGCTAATCGCTCAGACGTGCTGGTGTTAGCGCTACCTAGGGGTGGTGTACCTGTCGCCTTTGAAGTGGCCAAAGCATTAAATGTCACTTTAGATGTGCTTGTGGTTCGTAAATTGGGCGTGCCTGATAACAAAGAACTAGCAATGGGAGCAATCGCATCTGGTAGCGTAAGGGTACTCAATCAAGATATTGTCCAGCAACTTAGTATCTCCGATGAAGTAGTAGACGGAATTACGCTGCAAGAACGAGAGGAGCTAGAGCGACGGGAACAGCTATATCGAGGCGCTCGCCCCTTTCCAGATTTGTGGGCACGTACTGTCATCTTGGTAGATGATGGTTTAGCAACGGGTGCAACCATGTGGGCTGCTATATTGGCATTGCGACAACAGCAACCTGCTCGGATTGTGGTTGCTGTGCCAGTTGCCGCGCCTGAAACCTACCAAGAGTTAGCAGGTAAGGTAGACAAAATTGTTTGCTCTGCCACACCCAGCCCTTTTTATAGTGTTGGTCGCTGGTACAAAAACTTCCCGCAAACCACGGATGAAGAAGTCCGCGACCTTTTAGCAACAGCTACAAAAAACCAGCGATCGTTATTCCTCAGCACGTAATGCTATGAGCGTTTGGGAATCTCGAAATTGGCTTTTTTAGATTGTCTATTTGGATTTTAAAAGAAATGAAATTACCACCAGAAATTACCTATCGTAATGTAGAAAAAACAGATGCAATTGATACTTTAGTTAATGAAAAAATTGCCAAGTTAGAGCAAGTTTGTAGTTATATTAGTAGCTGCCATATTGCAATTGAAAAAATACACGATCGCCCCCGTAGTGGTTCTCCTTACCGCGTGCGAATTGATATTACTATCCCCCCTGGTCATGAACTCGTAGCGGAAAGTAACCCGGCAGAAGGCATTCAGTACGAGCCACTGGATGCAGTTATTCGAGATGCCTTTGATGCAGCTCGTCAGCAGTTGGTCAAACTCACCCAGCGCCAACATGAAAGCGGTAAATCTGTAAGCCGTGAAGTAGCTCAGGAAACAACGGCACTTGTCACGAAGCTATTTCGAGATCGGGGCTATGGCTTCTTGAAAACCTTAGACGGTCAGGAAATCTACTTTCACTCCAATAGTGTGTTACATGACGATTTTCAACGTCTAGAAGTTGGTACAGGTGTTCATTTTTATCTCGAACAGGGCGAAGAAGGCCCCCAAGCAAGCACCGTCAAGATTGTTGATAAGCCAGGTGTCCGTGCGGGTAAGTCAGATCGGGCCCTCATAGAACCACCCTTAGATTGGAGGGAGTAATAAGTAGCTGTCATGAACTGCGTATACCAAGACAAATGAAAGAGCAGAGAATAAATCGTAATTAATAACCACAGCAAAAAGCTTGATACGGCTGGTTTCCAATACTTTACTTTGTTTCCCAAACAATACTACCTATCCCCATCTGGTATGAACTTACAAGTTTATGAATTGAAACAAACGGCATCGCAGTTACTAGCAGCGATGCTATCCAATCCGCATATTTATTCACAGGTAAGTGATGAGGGAGGCTACGGAAAAATGGAACAACAATTGATTTTGATTGCCGTTGAGATGGCTGAAAGCTTAATTAAGCATATTGAAAATGCACATCCTCAAGTTAAGCCGTAACTAAACCTCGTCTACCTTGAGAACTGTAGTCTTTTGCCAAGATACTGAGATTGCTTCCTTACGTCGCAATGACGCATCTGAATTATTGCCAACTCCAGGTTTCAAAATGGACGAGGTTTAATTAGCCGGACTTGATATTAATTACAAATTACGAATTACGAATTACCCTCTGGGTGACGCTCGCAAGCTCGCTAACGGGAGTTTGCCAGACGCTCGTCGAGGACTCGCTAACGCTTTTAGCGTCGCCCCTTGGGAGAAGACTCGCGCTTCGCTGCCCTAACGACGCAAAGCAAAGACAGTGCGTTTGGCGACTCTACCGACTTGTTCGCTAAAAACGTTCTCGCAGGGTAGCAAGTGGCATCCAAGACGGCAACTCCCTCACGAATTACGAATTAGTATAGTCTGTATAGCCTTGAATATTTTCTGGTTCAAATTGACGAAGTATGCGAGTAGCTTCGCGGGTTAAATTTTCATCACCGTTTACCACAATCAAATATTTGCCAGCATTAAGACGATTCCGATAGGGTAAAGCATCGCCACTGCCAACTGTTGAGCCAACTAATCGACCTACTAATCCAGCACCTAATGCACCAGATATAGCTCCTAATATACCAGCAATAATTTCATTGCCAAATCGGGTAGTCTCTGGAAATATTTCAATTCCTGTTAGGTAGTTGAAAGCATAACCTGCTACAAATCCAAAAGGTATGAGCCAGTATAAAAGTCGATTAGTCTGTTTGCGAGCTTGTTTATTTGGATCGATAAATCCAAATTCATCAGCACTTTTATAACCTTTACCCAAAATATTGACTTGTGCTGTTGGCAAACCTGCTTTTTCCAAATCTGAATAGGCAGCTTCCGCTTGTGTTCGGTCTGGTAATACTGCAATAAGATAATTCATAAGATGAAGTATGAAGGGGCGCTGTAGTCTTACGCCCGTACTGTGAAGTATGAAATGAACTTTGTCAGTTACTTTTCGGGCATCTATAGCCAAAGTTATTCTGGCAAACTTTAATAATTATCAGATGAGTAAACTAGGGAGATTGCATCATTGACTCGCTTTGTACTTCCAACGAGTTAAACTGCTAAGAACTATTGTTGTTCTTGGTGACTTTTCTTCTAGCAACAGTAGGTAACCTAGGAAGCTCCTAGACTTCAAGCCAACAAGTCTAAATACCAAGACTATTACCTTTGTGTTTTAGAGTTCCCAGGATAGTTCGTTTACTACTACTGCTAGTAAGCAAAATAACTTTTCTTATTTCAGTAAACTTCTAACTTAAGAAGGAACTTGTCTTTAATAAGAAAATATTTTTGGCATTGTAAATTTGTATTGAGTTTTCATCTGGAAAGTATCTGTACCAAGGAAATATCAGACAAGTTTTATCGAATGTCATGAATGCTTATCTGATGCGGAAGAAAATCAAAGTTGTGTCACACGATACAAGGGAGGTAAAGTATTTCTATCTTAAAGCAGATGTGTAATATTCCAATACGGTTCAGTTAACAAAAGTAGGTTAGGTTAAGCGGAGCGCAACCCAACAAATTCATCGCAAATGTTGGGTTTCCTAACGTCAACCCAACCCACCTTAGTTTTCAGCCTTATCTGAACTGTATTGCGTTATGTCCTCTGGTTTTTTGTGCCAATGCCCATCGTCGCCTTTTTCGTAATCGCGCTTCACTGCACTCCAGGCAACACGAAAGGCACGCTCTTCTTCACCGTATTCTTCTTCAGCATTGTTAAATGCAGCCTGAAAAATTTCTTGAGCGTGTTTAGGTAAGTTGTTTTTTACTGAATCTGGTAAGTCATTTATCTGTTTGTAAGGCATAATTGTACTCCTTTGGGGACTGGGGCATTGGCTTCTCTCCTTACTTCCTAAGTTGCCATTTGGCTTTGAGGTGGAAAGCCATGCTGGATTCTGCCTTCGTCTGCATCAAATTCTTTGGAGGTTTTGAATAGTTCAAAACCTCCATCAGCAGCATACTGGGCACAACGATCGCGCAGTGCTTGCATTTCTTTTGCTTGCATTGGTTGAAAGCCACGGGCGATCGCCAAATTTTGACGCAGCACAGCTAATGAATCAATGCCACTGACAACAGTAGCAACTGGTAAACTCATGGCATAGCGTATGGCTTCTTGTGGGGATACTATACCTTTTTTGACAGCATCACCATTCCCGCTAAGACTTTTCATTCCAATTGCGGCAATGCCTCGTTTGTTGAGTTCTGGTAGTACCTGTTGCTCAAAGCTTTTGAAACTGGCATCAAAACAATTGAGCGGCATTTGCACCGTGTCAAACGGGTAATTATAAGAAAGCATCTTGAGATGAATGGCGGGGTCTTTGTGACCTGTAAAGCCAACAAATCTGACTTTACCCTCTTTCTTCGCTTGAGCTAAAGCTTCAATTGCGCCGTTAGGACGAAAAATCATTTCCGGGTCGTTGTAGTAGACGACTTCGTGGATTTGCCACAGATCGAGGCGATCGGTTTTGAGGCGGCGCAGGGATTCTTCAAGTTGCTGCATTGCGACTTTGCGATCGCGCCCGTGGGTGCAAACTTTGGTCATCAAAAAGACTTTATCCCGCCGCCCCTGTAACGCTTCTCCCATCCACTCTTCACTGCGGTGCTTGTTATATTCCCAGGCGTTATCCATAAAGGTGATGCCGTTATCAATGGCTTCGTGAGCGATGCGAATCGCTTCTTCCTTAGTTTTGGCCTGCCCCAAAGTCGCACCCCCCAACCCAATTGCTGACACTTCCACCCCTGTTTTTCCCAAGGGACGGCGAGGAATTTCACCAGTGTTTTGGTTATTTCTGGGAGTTGCAGAGAATTCTTGTACTTGTGCTGCTTCCGCTTGGGAATTGGCATTGAGGATGCGATCGGTGAAAATTGCCCCTGCACCTGCACCAATAAAGCCTAATCCCTGTAAAAACTGCCGTCGTTTTAACTCTAAAGGTAGATGCTTTTGGTCAGTTTCGTCGTTTTGACCTGCCATTGACTTTTTATACCTAAAAATGCTTACATTTCCTAACTACGCACCACAATTCTAGTTTTCATACCAATTCATAATTCCAACAGTTGGATTCGACCTGGGTTTTCACCCTTTAAATCTGTTGGCAGATTTTAGAGAAGTGATATCAATAGTGTGGTGTCAATCAACTAATTGTTTGTGGCTTAAAACTTGTTCGCCCATCCCAGTAATCAGCCTTATCCATAGTTACCTTCAGCAGAGCAATATCGGGTTCGTCTAGTCCTTTGGGAAACCAAGTTTGCAGTTCCGGCTTCCATTGTTCTTGCATCTTGTTATGGTCTTTCACCAGTTGGGCTGTACCCGATACAGAAATATATCGCTGTCTATCGGGTGACACAAAGCTCACATTGACCTGCTGATTGTGTTCGATCTCAGTCGCCTTATGAGAACTGCCGTAAATGAAAAACCAAAGTATGCCATCAGAGTTAATCTCGCCATTCGTTGACATGGGACAACTATGCAAGCTGCCATCGTCATCTACTGTAGTCAACATGCCACTGTCAATATCTGCTATTAGTTCGCGTAGCTTCTGAATTTGCTGGTCGCGGTCTGTAGAAGTTGTCATTTATTTGTATTTCTCAATGTTTTTTAGAATGTGAGTTTTTGATTACAGCCAATTTCTCTGGCTTTTAAACTCCTTTATACTGTTAACGTTTTTTATCTTCAATTACGTGAACCTAGAGAAGGAATTCTGCTGAAATTAGTTTTTTTGGGTATACCTATAGAGATATTTTTTAAGAGCGATATATATCGAGGAGGTTTTTTGTGTGTTTATACCTAAATAAACTTAAATATAAACGCTTTAAATTTTATATTTATCTTTACTGCTTTAGAGATAATTATTAGGCTGGATTGAATAAATTTCAACTAACTCTGTAACTTGAGACTGATGTAACTATTAATAGCAATCATTATTCTTAAATCGAAGCATTTAAATAGTGAAAACTCTAATAAAAGATAGATAGACTATTTGTAAACTTTTCTAAATCATGGGTGCATTCTAGGAGCAAAAATTGCTGTGATTCAAGCAATACATACCAGTGTTAAAGGGAGAGCAAGATATAAAGTAAAAGAACTTTACCGTTCGCCATCTTTGAAAAGCTACTTGGAGCGATCGCTTGCCAAAAACCCAGAAATAACTTACGTTTCGGCAAATCCGTTAACTAGCAATATTTTAGTTCGTTTTCACCAAACGAATAGTAATAAAATTAAGTCTTTAATTAATCAAGCTGTATTAAAATATCAAAAAAATCCTGAGTTTCATCAGATAGAAAAATTAACAGATTTCAAAAAAAGTAGACAAACTGTTGTCAATGCTAAAGAGCAAAATAGAGAAAACTGGCATTTAATGGCAGCAGATAAAGTCATAGACGCATTTAATACTTCCAAATCGGGATTATCCCATGATTCTGCCAAAGTAAACCTGCATAAATATGGACCAAATGTTCTATCCCAAATAGAAACACGTTCCGATCTGAGCATTTTAATTGACCAGTTCAAATCTTTACCAGTTGCTTTGCTGGGGGTTGCAGCTGCGATTTCTGTTTGCACTGGGGGAGTAGTTGATGCTGTGGTGATTATGGGTGTTGTTGGTCTGAATGCGGCAATTGGTTATGTTACAGAAAGCCAATCAGAAAGAATCATTCAGTCTCTCAAAAATCAGGCACAAACATCTACTTGGGTAATTAGAGAAATTAACCAGATAGAAATCCCTACAGAAAATGTAGTCTTGGGAGATATTTTAGTTCTTAAACCCGGCAGCTATGTAGCAGCAGATGCCCGATTGATAGAGGCTGATAACCTGAGTGTGGATGAGTCTGCTTTAACTGGCGAGAGTATCCCCGTTACCAAAGATACTGCATCTTTAACTGTTCAAGATGTGCCGTTAGGCGATCGCTTAAATATGACCTATAAAGGAACTTTGGTCACTGGCGGTCAAGGATTGGCCGTAGTTGTAGCCACAGGCAAATTTACCGAAATGGGCAAGATTCAACAACTAGTAGGCGAGGCGAAGACCACAGAAACTCCTTTAGAAAGACAACTAGATGAAGTCGGCAGTCAACTAGTTTTAATTAGTATGGGAATTTGCGGTCTTGTCTTTGGTTTGGGATTACTACGAGGATATGGTTTAGTACAAATGCTGAAATCATCCATATCTCTAGCCGTGGCCGCGGTTCCAGAAGGACTACCCACCATCGCTACTACAACTCTGGCTTTAGGCATCCTAGATATGAGGAAGAACAAAGTCCTCGTCCGCAGTCTCAGTGCAGTAGAAGCTTTGGGTTCAGTGCAGACAATTTGTTTAGATAAAACTGGGACAATTACAGAAAACAAAATGTCCGTGGTAGAAATACTGACCGACACCCGACACATTAAAGTATCAGACGGCAAATTTATTGTAGAGAAAGAGAATATCAACCCCTATACCTGTGATGAACTATTAAAGCTAATTCATGTATTAGTTCTCTGTAATGAAAGTGAAGTCATCAAAGAAGGTGATGGTGAGTATGTGGTCATAGGTTCGGCAACAGAAAATGCCCTGGTCTACATGGCAATTAGCGCTGGTGTGGATGTTATAGAACTCAGACAAAAGTATCCCTTGTTGCAAACCAACCTGCGATCGGAAAACCGCAACATCATGAGTACAATTCATGAGACTCCCGATCGCCGCAAGCTTGTTGCAGTTAAAGGCAATCCCGCCGAAGTTATTCAGATATGCCGCAGTTGGATGAAAAATGGGCGAGTGATGTCTTTAACAGAAGAAGACAGACGGGCGATCGAGATTGAAAACGATCGCATGGCAAATAAAGCGCTGCGAGTACTGGGCGTGGCTTATGGTTATATTGACGATTTAAATAATGGGAATAATCATGAGTCAGACTTAATTTGGTTGGGTCTTATTGGTATGGCAGACCCAATTAGAAAAGGTGCTAAAGAATTGATAGGTGACTTTCATCAAGCCGGCATTGATACAGTAATGATTACCGGCGATCAAAGCCCAACCGCATATACGATCGCCAAGGAATTAGATTTAAGCCGAGATCCGCAACTAGAAATTCTCGATTCTACTGACCTCAACAATCTCACTCCAGAGGCATTGACAGCACTCAGTGACAAAGTTGACGTTTTTGCCCGCATCAGTCCTAGCAATAAACTACAAATCGTTAAGGCTTTGCAAGCAGCCGAAAAAGTTGTTGCTATGACCGGCGATGGTATTAACGATGCACCCGCCCTTAAAGCAGCACAAGTTGGTGTAGCAATGGGTAAAGGAGGAACCGATGTGGCGCGGGAAGTTGCAGATATCGTCCTGGAAGATGACAGACTTGAAACCATGATGATTGCCGTCAGTCGGGGACGAACAATCTACAACAACATTAGAAAATCTGTGCATTTTCTGTTAGCTACAAACATGAGTGAAATCATGGTGATGACCACCGCCACAGCACTTGGTTTAGGCGAACCATTAAATGCCATCCAACTTTTATGGCTGAATTTGGTAACAGATATTTTCCCTGGTTTGTCTCTGGCCATGGAAGCACCAGAACCTGATGTGTTGAGTCAGCCACCCCGCAACCCTAACGAACCAATTATCAAAAACTCCGACTTTGGCAGAATTGCTTTTGAGTCAGTAACAATATCTGTTAGCTGCTTAGCAGCCTATGGCTACGCTATGTCTAGATATGGCATTAGCCCCCAAGCAAGTACTATTGCTTTTATGAGTTTGACATCGGGGCAACTGCTACATACTTTTAGTTGTCGTTCAGAAAAACATAGCATATTCAATAAAGCAAAACTGCCAAATAATCCTTACTTAAATGCTGCTATTATCGGCTCTTTTGGCATCCAAATTCTGGCTATAGCCGTTCCACAACTGAGGAGCCTTTTAAAGATTACACCAATTAATCTTGCAGATTGTAGTGTTATTGGAGGTAGCGCTTTACTGCCTTTACTCGTAAATGAAAGCACGAAAAAAATTAAAGAAGAAGTCAGAAGCCAGAATTCAGAAGTCAGAATGCAGTCAGTAATAAATTTAAAACAATCAACAATTGAAGACCACCAAATTTAAGATTTACTGGAAGAATTAAATCTGTTTATTCATTTACTAGTAACAGAAATTTATACTAACTCCTGATTATTCACTTCTCTCTCTTGGCTCTTGAATTCTTTCTCGTTAAAAATAAAAAATGATTAGTAGTAGCGTATTTATCTGATATCTGGGCGGTAAAGCTGATGAAAAAAGACTTCATGTTTACATCTGAATCAGTAACCGAGGGGCATCCTGATAAACTTTGCGATCAGATCAGTGATGCGATCGTAGATCGTTTTTTGCAACAAGACCCTTACTCAAGGGTAATTACAGAATGCGCTGTATCCACAGGCATCGTTTTCATTGCTGCTAGGTTTGAACCTAATGCTAATGTCGATTTTACTAATGTAGCAAGACAGGTTATCGATCGAGTTGGTTACGAGCAAAAGGAATTTAATGGTAAGACCTGTAGCATTTTGACCAGCTTGAGGGAATTACCTCCCGATCGATACCATTTGTTTAATGAAACAAGTTTATCTGATGAAGAAATAGAGCAAATTACTGTTAACAATCAAGCAACTGTCTTTGGCTTCGCTTGCAATCAAACATATACTCTCATGCCGTTACCAATTTGGTTAGCACACAAACTAGCAAGACAAATTAGTGAAGTAAGACGCAAAAAAATACTCACCTACCTTACCCCTGATGGCAAGACTCAAGTCGGAGTTGAATATAAAAATCGCCGACCTTATAGAATCCATAGTATTACAGTAATTGCCAGTCAAAATAAACCTTCAAAACCTGATTTACAGCAATTACACGGTGATATTAGAGAAACTGTTATTGCTCCTGTATTTGAAGATGAAGATATTAAACCAGATGAACAAACAAGGATATTTATCAATCCTGATGGGCCATTTATTAAAGGAGGCCCTGCTGCTCATTCTGGGTTAACAGGGAGAAAAAATGCCATAGATACTTATGGTGAATACTCCAAACATAGTGGTTCCGCTTTGAGCGGTAAAGACCCCATTAGGATAGATCGAGTGGGGGCTTACGCTGCTCGTTATGCAGCCAAAAATGTGGTTGCTGCGAAACTTGCTGATGAATGTGAAGTACAACTAAGTTATTCGATAGGACTTGCTAGACCTGTTAGTGTCCAGGTAGAGACTTTTGGTACAGGCAAAATTTCTGATGAAGAAATTACAACTCTTCTAGAAAAGCATTTTGATTTCCGCCTTGCAGGCATCATTAAACAGTTTAATTTAAGACATTTACCTTCATTGACTAAAGGTGGTTTCTACAGAAAATTAGCTGCTTATGGTCATGTGGGCAGGGCAGATATGGAACTTCCTTGGGAACAAATAGATAAAATTAGTGTTTTCTAGCAATACCTTCGCCAATTATGAAGCTTTGACAGAAGAGAAATAGTGCAGCATGGCGAAAATAACCATGCAGTTAGAAATAATACCAAGAGTAGAGATATAAATCGTGGATTTAGTCAACAGCGATCGCCCAGTCTGTGACACTTCTTCAAATATCCTGAAATTTGGAGCTATTCTTGAAACTGATGTATATACTCGAAGTTTGAGACTGAACAGACGCGAGTATGATAGTAGATTGGCTAGCTGTTTGGGGCGTAACTCAAGCTGTCGGGTTTGCTTTTAAGCCTATTTTCGAGGACTTAGCAAAAGACGCGGCTAAAGACTGGGCTAAAGATTTATTAAAAGGTATTCCTAAAAATATATTACAGCAACTCAAAAAAGAAGATATTGAAATTGCTGCTGGCAAAGCATTAAAGGAATTTTTGCAATTAATGCAGCAGGAATTAGAAGACGCAGACTTAGAAGAAGCACAACTAAAGCAATACACCAAACCGTTAAATAATTTTATTAATAATAAATCTCTCACAGAGATTCTGGGGCATCCCTTTCAAAGCGATTGTCAGTATCTAGACTCTAAAGTATTGGCAAATACTTGGTATGAGATGAATTTGCTTATGTTGCCCAACGAATTTGAGTGGGAAAGACTAACCAAACGTTATCTCAAAAAAGTTAAAGCAATTATCCGAGAATCAGATGAGTTACGTTCTATTCTAGATTCACAACATTTAGAAGAAGCAAAAGATACTCTCAAACAAATTGCTGGTGTTCCGATAGATTTTGACTTACCAGGATATCAAGAAGGACTGCGCGAGCGATATGGCAATCTAAAACTAGATAGTTTAGATACTACTGGTTATGCCTATAATGAATTGAAGTTATGGCGAATGTTTATCGCCTTGAATGTGCGGGAAGTTCACCAAGTTATGCCACACGTCCACGAACTTCCCAAGGAACATCTCAGAAGATTACGAGAAAGTAACCAACTCGGAGAAGAAATTGCCCTCGAAGAGTTAGAAGTTTACAAACAAGTTTATTTTGAACAGCCAATACTTTCAGTCTTGGATGTGATTAGCGATCGCCTGACACATAAATATATAGTGATTTTGGGAGACCCCGGTTCTGGGAAGTCTACTTTGTTGCAATTTTTGGCGATAAATTGGGCAGAAACACCCCTCAACAATGTAATTTCTCAGCCAATTCCTTTATTAATTGAGTTACGCACTTATATTCGTAGACGAGAAAATAATGAATGCAGTAATTTTCTAGAATTTTTCCACAAATGTAGTGGTACTGTCCATCATCTCAATCAGAATCAACTCTACGAACATTTAAAAGTTGGTAATGCTTTAGTGATGTTTGATGGTTTGGATGAAGTTTTTGAAATCGGCAAGCGAGAAGATGTGATTACCGATATTCATCGCTTTACAAATGAATATCCTAACGTGCGGGTGATAGTGACTTCTCGCGTGGTTGGCTACAAACCACAACGGTTACGAGATGCCGAGTTTCGGCACTTTATGCTACAAGATTTAGAGCCAGAACAAATTCAAGATTTTATCAACCGCTGGCATGAATTAGCCTTCCACGACCGAGTTGATAGATTACGAAAGCGACAGCGCCTGCAAAGAGCAATTGACACATCAAAATCAATTTTAGAACTGGCGGGCAACCCCCTACTGTTAACAATGATGGCAATTCTCAATCGTAACCAAGAACTGCCAAGAGACAGAGCAACACTTTACGAACAAGCATCACGAGTACTGCTGCATCAATGGGATGTGGAACGCGCTTTAGTCGAAGATTCTCGGCTAGACCCAAAAACTATTGATTATAAAGATAAGCAGGCAATTTTGCGTCAAACCGCCTATCATATGCAAACAAGTGCAAAAGGTCTGGCAGGTAATTTAATTAGTGTCGGCGATTTAGAAAAGATTTTGAGTCGCTATTTGAAAAATATAGAATTCGACCATCCCACCAAAGTTGCTAGGGTGATGATTAATCAGCTGCGAACTCGCAACTTTATGTTATGTTTTTTGGGCGCAGATTATTATGCCTTTGTCCATCGAACTTTTTTAGAATATTTTTGTGCTTGGGAATTTGTTTGGCAGTTTAAAGAAACGCAAACACTGTCAATTAAAGAACTCATGTGTGAAGTTTTTGGTCGACACTGGCAGGATGAAACTTGGCATGAAGTTTTACGCTTGATTACAGGCATGATTGAGCCAAGATTTGTCTGTGAAATTTTGGATTACTTGATGGATCAAAATGGTGAAGAGGAAAAATTTATCAATTTGTTTCTAGCAGCTAAGTGTCTTGCAGAAGTGCGAAATCGCTTGTTAATTACGTCAACAGCAACTAAATTACTGGATAAAATCCAAGATTTAACCAAATATGACCTTGGTTACTATTATCAACCTTATATAGATGAAGAAGAAACCAAATTAGTTCAAGAAATCCGTACCACAGCCGTTGCATCTGTAGCCACTACTTGGAAAGACGATGCTGATACTCTTTCTTGGCTCAAACAACTCGCTATTGCTGATGATAATGAGTATGTGCGGCGTGCAGCATTGCAAGAATTAGCCAGAGGTTTTAAAGACGATCCTGATACCCTGCCTTGGCTGAAACAATGCGCTACTAACGATGATGATTGGACTGTTAGACAAGCAGCAGTGCAAGAATTAGCCAGAGGTTTTAAAGACGATCTTGATACTCTGTCTATCTTAAAACAACAAGCTACTACTGATGATAATGAATATGTGCGACAAGCAGCAGTTCAAGAATTAGCTAGGGTGTTCAAAGATGAATTAGATACTCTTCCCTGGCTGAAACAACGGGCCACTGCTGATAACTCTGGAACTGTCAGACAAGTAGCAGTACAAGAATTAGCTAGGGGATTTAGAGATAACCCTGAAACTCTATCTTGGCTGCAAAAATACGCTGTTGCTGATGAAGATTGGACTGTTAGACAAGCAGCAGTACAAGAATTAGCTAAGGGATTTAAAGACGATCCCGATACTCTACTCATGCTCAAACAACGTGTTATTGCTGATGATAATGAATATGTGCGACAAGCAGCAGTGCAAGAATTAGCTAGGGGATTTAAAGACGATCCTGATACATTTTTTATTCTTAAACAAAGTGCCACTACCGATAAATATTCAGATGTGCGACAAGCAGCAGTACAAGAATTCGCTAGGGTATTCAAAGATGATCCAGAGACGCTACCTTGGTTGAAAGAACATGCTACCGCTGATGATGATAAATATGTCAGGCAAGCAGCAGTGCAAGAATTAGCCAGAGGATTCAAAGACGATCCTGAGACTCTGCCTATTCTCAAACAACGAGCGATCGCTGATAAATATTCTGATGTACGACGTGCAGCCGTGCAAGAATTAGCCAGGGGATTCAAAGATGACCCCGATACTCTCCCCATCCTCAAACAACGCTCCACTACTGATGATAATGAGTATGTACGGCGTGCAGCATTACAAGAATTAGCCAGAGGATTTAAACATGACCCCGATACTCTCCCCATCCTCAAAAAACACGCTACATCTGAGAAATATGTAGATTTGCGGCAAGCAGCAGTACAAGAATTAGCCAGAGGATTTAAAAATGACCCCGATACTCTCCACATCCTCAAAAAACGCGCCACTGTTGATAAATATTCGGATGTACGGCAAGTAGCATTGCAAGAATTAGCTAGGGGATTTAAAGATGAACCAGGGATGTTTGAAGTATTTTACAACTGTGCTGTCAACGATTCCTTTACGCGTGAATATAACTTTCAAGACAATCCACGACAAGTTGCACTTGAGGCAATTATCGAGCAATATCTTCATCATCCCCAAACTTTACCACTATTGCGCGACAGAGCCGAAAATGACCCAGATAAGCAATTACGTGAGTTTGCGAAAAAGAAGTTGGTAGAATTTGAGGTCATATTAGATAAAACTGATAGGTCTTGAATAAAAGTGGTTTTACACAGCGATCGCTTTACATTCCTTTTACAATACAATCCTGGGGTACGCGATCGCTATGTTCAAAATCTCCTATTCACTGGGAATAATTAAAAAGAAACCTTTTCCCTAAAGGAGAAGGGATGATATTAATTTTTGTAAAATATAGTAAAAATCAATGCCAAATCGTAGTGGATACCAAATCAGTTCTACTCTCCATGAAGGAATTCAAACTATCATTTATCGGGCACAAATGCCAAAGACACACCAGCAAGTTATCCTCAAGCTGCTGAAAAATGAATATCCTACCCTCGAAGCTTTTACTCGCATTAAAAATGAGTACCAAATTCAGCAAAATTTAGACCATCTCAACATAGTTAAAGCAATCAGTCTGGAAAACTTTGACAATCGTATAGGACTTTTATTGGAAGACTTTGATGGTCAGTCTTTAGCACAACTTCTACAAATAGAAAAATTTAACTTAGTTAGCTATTTGAAAATAGTTATTCAGCTGACTAAAGCTTTAGATTATTTGCATAAACACCAGATTATTCATAAAGATATCAAACCTAGCAACATCATCATCAACTCCCAAACAGGTCTTGTTAAACTTACTGACTTTGGTATAGCCACCCGCCTTAACAAAGAAAATCCCCAGTTTAATAATCCTAACTGCGTTGAAGGTACGCTTGCTTATATGTCTCCCGAACAAACTGGGAGAATGAATCGCATTCTTGATTATCGCACCGACTTTTATTCTCTTGGCGTAACTTTATATGAAATGCTCACAGAGCAATTACCATTTCTTAGCAAAGATCCCTTAGAGATAGTTTACAACCACATTGCTGTTCAACCCATAAATCCACAATTATTAAATCCAAACATTCCTACCGCTATCTCTGAAATTGTGATGAAACTGATGGCGAAAAATGCAGAAGACAGATATCAAAGTGCGACAGGGTTATTAGCAGATTTAGAATTATGTCTTAAGCAGTTAGAAACTAAAAATCAAATTACTGATTTTGAACCAGGTCGATTAGATATTTTAAGTCAGTTATTAATTCCCCAAAAATTATATGGTCGCGAAAAACAAGTTCATGAACTGTTAGCTGCATTTGAGCGTGTTACATGTGGAACTAGTGAAATGATGCTAGTTTCTGGTTATTCTGGTATAGGTAAATCTGCTTTAGTCAATGAAGTTAATAAACCTATTACTCATCGTCAAGGTTACTTTATCTACGGTAAATTTGACCAATTAAAACGGAATGTACCCTATGCTTCTTTGATTCAAGCTTTTACTTATTTAATTAGGTTTTTGCTTACAGAAAACCATGAAAAAATAGCAATATGGCGTAATAAAATACTAGCCGCATTAGGAGCCAACGGAAAAGTCATTACTGATGTCATCCCAGAAGTCGAATTGATTATTGGAAAACAACCAGAAGTTCCTCAACTTGGTGCTACCGAATCACAAAACCGCTTCAATCGTGTTTTTGAGGAATTTATCCAAGTCTTTACTCAAAAAGAACATCCTTTAGTCATATTTTTAGATGATTTGCAATGGGCAGACTCAGCCACCTTGAATTTAATACAACTGCTCATGAGTAATGCCAAAAGTAATTATCTATTATTCATTGGGGCCTACAGGGATAATGAAGTTAGTCCGACCCATCTTTTAATTCAAACATTAGAAGAAATTCAGAAAGTTGGCACAGTAGTTAATAATATTGTGTTGCAACCTTTAAAATTGGAAAATGTTATTGATTTGATTACTGAAACTTTACAGGCAAGTCGATATTTTGAAGGTAACAGTTTAGAGTATAACCATGAATCATATATCAAAGATTTTGCTCGTAAAATTATCCATCTATCTGAGTTAATTTTTAACAAGACAGGTGGTAATCCATTCTTTATCACACAATTAATACAGGTACTGTATCAAGAAAAATTACTAATATTTGACTTTATTAGTGCTAAATGGCAATGGAGCCTAGAGGAAATTCAAGCAATTGGCATTATCGATAAAAATGTAGTTGAGCTAGTTGCTAGTAGATTAGAAAAACTCCCAAAAGTTACTCAAGATGTTTTGAAATTAGCGGCTTGTGTAGGTGATAGATTTAGCCTAGATGTTTTATCGATAATTAATGAAAAGTCACCTTCTTTGACGGCAAGTGATTTATATTCAGCTTTACAAGCGGGATTAATCCTGCCCTTAAATGATGCTTACCGGATTCCTTTAGTTTTTAATCAAGAAGAAGCGGCTCATTTGAATTTTGATACTTCACGGGTGGGTTATAAATTCTTGCATGACAGGGTGCAACAAGCAGCTTATTCATTAATTCCAGAATCTCAGAAAAAATCTACTCATCTAAAAATAGGTCAACTGCTCCTACAAAATACACCACAAGAGGAAGTAGAAGCCAATATTTTTGATATTGTTAATCAGCTGAATGTAGGTACTATTTTCCTGAATGAGCAATCCCAAAAAACTGAATTGGCACGACTAAATTTAGTTGCAGGACGTAAAGCAAAAGCATCTACAGCTTATGAAGCTGCCTTGAAGTACTTGAAAACTGGGATAGAACTTTTAAGTGTAGAGGCTTGGCAAAATGAATATAACCTAACTATAGGTTTATATGAAGGAGCCGCAGAAGTAGCCTATCTCAGTGGGAATTTTGAGCAGATGCAGCAATTAACCGAAGTAGTGCTGAAAGAAGCTAAATTTCTACTAGATAAAGTAAAAGTTTATGAAGTAAAAATTATCGCTGCTATAGTCCAAAGTAAACAACTAGAAGCTATTCAAACAGCACTAGCAGTTCTCAAATTATTAGAAATAGACTTTCCAGAACAACCGACAGCATCTGATATTCAGCTAGGGATGGATAATATCGCTAATCATTTGCAAGGAAAAGCGATCGCAGATTTAATTAACTTACCTCTAATGACCGACCCGAACAAGATAGCAGCCATGAGAATTTTAATGGGAGTTCTCCCAGCGGCTTTTCAAACTGCTCCGGCAATGATGCCAATTATTGCCTGTGAAATGGTCAATTTGTCTTTAAAATATGGCAATAATGCTGTGTCTGCTTATGGTTACAGCCTTTACGGATTAATTCTTTGTGGAGTTCAAGGAGAAATTGATTCTGGCTATGAATTTGGCAAACTAGCTTTAAGCTTGGTATTACAATTTAATGCTGAAGAACTCAAGGCTAAAATTCTCACAGTTATTAGTGCCCATGTTCTCCATTGGAAAGATCATGTTAAGGAGACATTATCAATAGCAAAGTCAGGATTTTCTAGTGGTTTAGAAACCGGAGATTTAGAGTATGCCGGTTATTGTGGTTACATTTATCCTTATCATTCATTTTGGCTGGGTAAGGAACTCTGGGTTTTGGAAACAGAACTAGTAGCTTATTGCGAATCGCTGAAAAAAATTAAGCAACAAGTTGCCTTAACTTGGAACCAAATATATTTGCAAACAGTTATCAACTTGAAAGGAAATTCAGAAAATGTGTGGTGTTTAATTGGAGAAGCATACGATGAGCAAAATATGCTACCAGTTCATCAAAAATTTAACGACCTTTATACAATTAATCACTTATTTATCAATAAGCTGATGCTTTCCTATCTGTTTGGGGAGTACCTGCAAGCTAGAGAAAATGCTGTAATGGCAGAAAAATCTTTAGGTGGCGTTACAGGGTTGTTTGTTGTACCTTTGTTCTATTTTTATGATTCTTTAGCTCAACTAGCAGTTTACCGGATTGTGAATAAGCCCGAACAGCAGTCTATTCTGGAAAAAGTACGAGCTAATCAACAAAAGATGGAACTCTGGGCTACTCATGCCCCAATGAATCACTTAAATAAATTTTATTTGGTGGAAGCAGAACGGTGTCAGGTTTTGGGTCAAAAACTGGAGGCAATGGACTATTATGAATATGCGATCGCTAAATCTAAAGAAAGCGGTTGTCTCCAAGAAGAAGCTTTAGCCTATGAGTTAGCAGGAAAATTTTATCAGTCTTTAGGTAGAGAGTTAATTTATCAAACTTACCTCACTAAAGCTTATTATGCCTATATTCGCTGGGGAGCGATCGCTAAAGTTAAACACCTAGAATCAAAATATCCTTTTCTAGGAGAACAAACCAATATTACAGAAGTTTCTGCTTTACAACTAGATGTCACTCATATTACCACTAACACCACTACCAGTAACGGATTGAGTGCTTTCTTGGATTTTAATACCTTCATCAAGTTTTCCCACGCAATTACCAATGAAATTGTTTTAGAAAACTTGTTGAGTAAGTTAATCAAAATATTACTAGAAAATGCTGCTGCCCAAAAAGTAGTGCTACTGCTACTGGAAGATAATCAACTATATATTGAAGCTTCAGGTAATACTGATAATGTAGTGATGGTTTTACAGTCAATTCCTGTTGAAACCTATAACGAACTACCTGTTTCTGTAGTTAATTATGTTTTTAGAACTCAACAACCCCTCGTTTTGAATGATGCGGTAGTGACTGAACCTTTTAACCTTGATACCTATATTCGGAAGTATCAATCAAAATCAATCTTTTGTTTGCCGATTATGTATCAATCACAGTTGACAGGTATTATTTACTTAGAAAACCAATTGTCAGCAGGAGCTTTTATTCCTGAAAGAATAGAAGTACTAAAAGTCTTAGTTTCTCAAATGGCTATTGCTATAGAAAATGCCCGTTTGTATACTAGAGAGCAAGAAAAATCTAGACAATTAGCACAGTATCTCAAAGATTTACAAGAGGCACAACTGCAACTTATACAAAGCGAAAAAATGTCTTCTCTTGGTAATTTAGTTGCAGGAATAGCACACGAAATAAATAACCCTGTTGGTTTTATTACAGGTAGTATTAGCCAAGCCAAAGATGCTATCAAAGATTTAATAGATTATTTGCAACTATACCGAGCTAAATTTCCTAATCGCGATGCTGAAATTGAGGAAAAAGCAGAAGAAATAGACGTAGATTTTCTTCTAGAAGATTTACCCAAAATGATTGACGGTATGAAAGTTGGTACGCAACGCATACGCAATATCAGTACTTCTCTGCGGACATTTTCTCGCGCTGATAATGTCTCAAAAGTATCAGCTAATATCCATGAAGGCATCGATAGCACCTTGATGATTTTACAACATCGCCTGAAAGCTAATTCTAACCGTCCGGCTATTGAAATTATCAAAGAGTATGGAGATATTTCCTTAGTTAAGTGTTACTTAGGGCAATTAAATCAGGTATTTATGAATATTCTGGCAAATGCAATTGATGCTTTAGAAGAAGTAAATGCTGGTCGTAGTTATGAAGAAAATTTAGCCACTACTCATAGTGCTATTACGATAAAAACCGAGATAAATAAAGATAATCAAAATGTAATTATCAAGATTAAAGACAATGGTCTGGGCATGACAGAAGAAGTCAAATCTTGTATTTTTAACCATTTATTTACTACCAAAGATGTAGGCAAAGGTACAGGATTAGGTTTATCTATCAGTCGGCAGATTATAGTAGAAAATCATGGTGGTAGCTTAATTTGTGAGTCAGTTTTAGGACAAGGAACAGAATTTATCATTTCTATTCCCATTGCTGGGGAGTGAGGGGGACAAGGAGAGAAGTCGCAAGGAGGGTTTCCCTCCGGGCGAAGTTCGGAGAGACAAGGGGGACAAGAGAGACAAGGGGGACAAGGAAGACAAGGGAGAAATAAAAACTGACTCCTGACAACTGACTCCTGCGTTATCCCTACCCACAGACTAATTGTCAAAACATTATCTAACCCGTTAGTACATAAAGAGTAATAACGCTGTAAACTGGGGCTAGAAGCATGGAAACCAAACAGCTAGGAAAAACGGGTGTCTTTGTCAGTGCCATTGGCTTGGGTGGAATGCCGATGTCAATTTATAATCGCCCTCCCGAATCTCAATCAATCCAAGTTATTCATCGTGCTTTAGATTTAGGTATTACGTTCATTGACACTGCTGATTCCTACTGCAAAGACGAATCAGACAAACACCACAATGAGCGACTAATTCACCAAGCACTTGCCAGTTACAAAGGTGATGTCAGCCAAGTGGTTGTGGCAACTAAAGGTGGTTTGATGCGTCCTGATGGCAATTGGACGCGCAATGGCAACCCAGAACATCTGCGCGAAACCATTCGCGTCAGCTTTGAGGCTTTAGGTGGTGCTAAACCTATCGATGTTTGGCAATATCACGCCCCCGATTCCAATTACACAATTGAGGAATCACTCGCACCAGCGAAGGAAGCTGTAGAAGCTGGTTTAATTCGGTTTGTGGGAGTTTCTAACTTTTCTGTCGAACAAATTAAGCGGGCGCGGGATGTAGTAGATATTGTTTCAGTGCAAAATCAATACAGCCCTTGGGAACGACAGCCAGAAATTGATGGCGTGTTGAAGTATTGCGAACAAGAAGGATTGACTTTTTTGCCTTGGAGTCCCTTTGGTGGTAGTCGTCGCCATCAGGATTTGCAAGATATTCCTGCGATCGCTCAATTAGCTAAGGAAAAAGGCGTATCAGTTTATAATATTGTCCTAGCATGGTTGCGTTCCAAGTCGCCCTCTATTTTGCCGATTCCTGGTGCTAGCAAGATTTCCAGCATCGAAGATTCAGTGAATGCCATCAATGTCAAACTATCGGATGAAGAAGTGCAAACAATAGATCGGGCAACGTAATTATTTAGTTAGGAGTAGAGACGCGATTAATCGTGTCTGTATAAGAGTTAGGAGTTAAGAATTATTCTACCCTCTGCCCCTCTGCTCCCCTGCTTCCCCTGCCCCTTCATTTCCCCCTGCTCCCCAATTTGGGGTACAATCAAAAGCCTGCCAATAAATGACGATGCTTGCTGACAGGAGATACTTTTTATGGCCCGGATGTACTATGACGAAGATGCCAATTTAGACCTTTTGGCTGAAAAAACCATTGCGATTATCGGTTATGGTTCTCAAGGTCATGCCCACGCCCTCAATTTGAAAGATAGTGGTTTGAATGTGATTGTGGGACTATATCCGGGTAGTAAGTCAGCAGCGAAAGCCCAAGCAGCTGGATTAACTGTGAAAAATGTCGCAGATGCAGCCAATGCTGCTGACTTCATCATGATTTTGTTGCCTGATGAAGTGCAAAAAACAATTTACAAAAACGAAATTGAACCAAATCTAGAAGAAGGAAATGTGTTAGCCTTTGCCCACGGGTTTAATATTCACTTTGGGCAAGTTGTACCGCCTGCTAACGTAGATGTGGTGATGGTAGCACCCAAAGGCCCAGGACATATAGTACGGCGGACTTACGAACAAGGACAAGGCGTACCAGCACTGTTTGCAGTTTATCAAGATGCTAGTGGTCGGGCACGCGATCGCGCTATGGCATATGCTAAAGGTATCGGTGGTACTCGTGCTGGTGTTCTCGAAACTACCTTCCGCGAAGAAACCGAAACCGATTTGTTTGGCGAACAAGCAGTATTGTGCGGTGGTTTGAGTGCTTTAATCAAAGCCGGATTTGAAACTTTGGTAGATGCAGGTTATCAACCAGAATTAGCTTATTTTGAATGTCTGCATGAAGTCAAATTGATTGTAGATTTGGTTGTAGAAGGTGGCTTAGCCAAAATGCGCGATAGCATTTCTAATACCGCAGAATATGGTGATTATACCCGTGGCCCTCGAATTGTCACTGACCAAACTAAAGCAGAAATGCGGAAGATTCTCAGCGAAATTCAATCTGGACAATTTGCCCGCGAATTCGTTTTAGAAAATCAATCTGGTAAACCTGGATTTACTTCTATGCGTCGTCAAGAAGCTGAACACAAAATTGAGGAAGTCGGCAAAGATTTACGCGCTATGTTTAGCTGGTTGAAAAAGGTTTAGTTGCAATAAATAATTCAGTGAACAGTTATCAGTTATAGTTCTGTTTTCTGTTCACTGACTATTAAAGTTATTGCACAAATATTTGGCAAATTTAATTTAAATATATACAAATTAGTCTTTGATCAAATTTATATATTAACTAGGAAACCCCTAAAACGTCTATGTTTATGTCACCTAGGCAGTGTATATAAATTTTCCCTTCATTGTACGCAATTTAATATCTTGCACCGGATGACCTCTAAGATTGTACTGCTTGACTAAAATCTCAAATCCAAAATGGTATAAGTTAATTTATGCAAGAAGTCTATTGTTAACTTTTCAAAAATAAATTTATTCTATAAAGTGCATGTCGAATACTATTTTCATCAGTATATTCTGGATGAATTAGTACATTTTTGACAACTTAGTCTACAAGTACAGTATTCCCTGCATTGCTCATGCAATTATTACTAAGTTTAAATACTTAGAATTATACTTCGCTGACCTCTGCGTAAACTAATCTCAGCCAATCATCCAAATTTATGAAACGAATCAGTGCAAGGAAGCTATGTAAACAGATAGCGAATCGATTAACTTTGCTAGCACTAGCTTGTTCCTTAGGTTTACAAAATTCTGTTCAGGCGCAGTCACAGCCAGATACCAAACTACTGCCATTTTTTGATAATTTAGATAACCCTGTACCTGTTGGTTTTCCCGCAGGACAGCAGATAGACATCACGCCACCACCACCACTATTAAATTCTTTCGATCGAGCTGTACTAAAACTCTGTGGTCCGATTGGAACAAGAGTTAGTGCTAATAATTTTAAACAGTTATTGTCTTATTACCCAAATGTCTTGCAGAAAATTCAGAAAAGTAGTGGTGGCGAACTGCTTCCAGGTCGTTGGAAAAAGGCACAATTCCTAGAAGATTTAACTAATATTTGGTTCAAACGTCGGGGATTTGAGCATATTTTTTGTGGCGAAATATATAATGCAAATGATATTGGTGGCTTACATTTTTACGGCAGATATTTACAGTTGCAAAATGAAGGAATTGGCGGACGTTTACCAAACAATCAGAAACGAGAAGAAGTTGTTCCGGGTGTAATTTATACGATGGGTGTAGTAATTAAACAAGACAACCTTACAGTAACAGATACGCTCAAAGGTTACGGCTACCTCAGCAACGCCGAAAAAATGCTTCTAGACGTAACCAGAGCATTTAAACGACAAGGAAATACAGAGGGCGCTTGCATTTATAATGTACGGGATGATGAAAGGGGAAAATCTTTTCCTACAGTTTTTGTGAGGAAACAAAGGGCAATAATTACCTTCTATCCCGATGCTACTCCCCAAGGAACAAAATGTAGAAGTTAAAATTGGCTGGAGTCTGTTTACATATTTATGCCAATGAATAAAGATGATACTAGTAGTAATGTTTTTACTAAACTCCACTTTGACTTTGATGACTTACCTCAACTGAGTAGTCCACGCCAACAACTAAACTTGCACGCTGTTGGCATTGGTTTAATTCAGCTACCAGCTGATGAAGGATACACTTTCACCCATAGCCATGCAGAACAGGAAGAAGTTTATATCGTAGTTTCTGGGCAAGGGGAAATACTCATTGATGGGGAACTTGTGCAAATTGAACGCGGAGATTTAGTGAGAGTATCTCCCCAAGCGAGAAGAGCGCTAAAAGCAGCTAAACAGACGGCTTTATTTGTGATTTGTGTGGGTGGAGTAGCATCAGGCTTTCCGAAAAATCCTCATTCCCGCTACTTAATTGATGACGGTACACCCCACTATGATGATATTCCACTTTGGTATCAGGGTAGAGAAGACATTGCTGAGAGAAACGCCAAGTTGACGGAACGAATGTTGAAAGCGCAAGCTAAACGGGAACAACAGCAATAATACAAAAGTAGAAATTACCTTTTATTCCAGGTAACTGGTGAGGCGCAGTGTCTTCTACAACGCAATAGCTCCTCCCTATTTTCAACTCAGCTTAATTCTTCAAGTAGAGGATACAGATAATTATAAATGCCCATACTACAATTACCAAGCAATGAATTTATAAGCTCCTAGTTTTAGACCAACTAGGAGCTTTTTTCTAACTAGTTATCCATTCCTATGGGATATATGTCAAAAAAGATAATAGTAATTAAAGTATTCCTTAAGGATATAAATAATTATTTCTCTTGATAGATTCAACACCAAAAAATGAATTGTTAATATAGATATGCTCAAGAAAAAATTTACCAAATTAACTTACAATGAACATTCTTGCTTGGATTGTTTTAGGTCTAATTGCTGGTGCCATCGCTAAGGCTATCTACCCCGGTCATCAAGGCGGTGGAATTCTAGGAACAATCGTATTAGGAATTATCGGTGCTTTTGTTGGTGGTACTTTAGGTGTTTTCTTCAGTACAGGAACCTTTGCACTAACTGCTCCTGCTCTTAGTATTCCTGGTATCATAGTGGCGGTTATTGGCGCAATTATTGCAGTGTTCTTGTGGAACTTACTAACTCGTAGCAGTGCTGTGTAGTAAATCGAAGTGCAGTCACCTATAATAAACCTCAGGGAATTCATTTCTACTGTTTGTATCCCTGAATTAAATCACAAGTAGCGCTTACATAACTATAGGTGAGCGCTATTATTATTGCTAACGAATGTTTTATAGCGGCTATCAGTCGAGTACTATATGCCCTTGATTAGGAAGCCATAATAATGAAAAATCCGCGCAATCATGGCTGTTTACTAGCTGGCGTTTTTGTGTCGAAATATTCACGCCATCGACTAATAAGGCCATCTTGAAAATCAATAACAATAACGTCATCGGCTTTATTACGATAACCCGTCTCATTCTCTGTGTCTTCATAATACCACTCGACCGCGGCTTGATTATTTTCAATCAAAATCCGCTGGATATCTATTTTCACATCTGAATACTGCTGAGCAAAATGAGCGATTTTTTCCCGTATTCTTGCTTGTCCCTGCCATCTTTGCCCTGGCACAATAATTTCTCCATCTAATGTAAATAATTGTGCAAGAGCATCAGCATCTTGAGTAACCCAAGCTTCTCTGGCTTTCTCAACTAATGTCCTAATATCTTCTAGATTACTCATACTGTATTGATTAGTAAATGCAGATATAGAAAAAAAGCTAAATAATATTAATCCTAATATGAGGATATTAGTTAAAATGGTGTTTTGATTTTTTCTTTTAATATTTAGCAACCTAGTTAGAGAATCTTTGAAAAGTCGTTTTGAATACTTGCAAAGCTCGATAATCTGAACTTGGTTGCTTTTTAAAACGCGATCGCGCCAAGATGGGCTTTCGCATAGCGCTAGTAATCGAGATCGCCTTAGCAATATTTTTCTTGTCTATGCTAAAAGATACTACAAATATGACTTAGGGAGCAAGTTAATGCTATCAAAGTTAATGTCGTCGAAGCGATCGCTAGCCTCTCTTGTTCCCTTTAGTCACGCTTCCAGAAGGCAGTGCGGTGAAGTACTTGCTGTCTTCTCCCAAAGGGGAGACGCTGGCGCGAAGGCGGTTTGCGTCGATAGCAAAGTGCTGTTAGCGCAGCGAAGCGCGAGTCTTCTCCCAAGTGGCGTGAGACGCTACGCGATAGCACAGTCTTAGCGAGTCCTCGCCCAAGGGAAGACGCTACGCGAACGTCGCTAACGCCACTTGCTTTATGCCGGGGAACCCGTCCACCGCAGTGGCTCACCTTCTGCCTTTCTTGTTAAACTTGGCTAACCTCACGAGAGTAAAGTTCAGATGCAGATTGTTCCAGTTCTGGTTCAACTGCCATGAGATGTTGCTCTAAAATTGCCAAATTGCGAATGTTGGACTTATAGAAAGCATCAAATAAATCACCCACTAAAGGCATAGTGCCAACAACAGTTTCCAAACCGACGTTGAAAATCATTTTGGCTAAATCTCGCTGTGGAATGCCGAAGCGGGTAGCTAAAAAGATAATGTAAGCCGAAAACGCCGTACTGATTAAATCGCCAGCACCAGGAACTAATCCGATAATTGGATCTAATCCAATGCGAAAACCAAGCAGAGGAATACGTATAGATGTATCCATCAGACGGCTGAGTTTACGGATGCGATTGAGAGTAACAAGGCGTTTGGCAGCGTCCATAATTTACGATATTTACACTAATTTTATGTTGCACGACTTTCAGTTACTTGTCTTGTATCGTGAGAAAGAACAAGCAATTTGTAGAGACGCGTCATGCGCGTCTCTCTACCAAATGAAATTCTAAGCAGCTGTGTCTTCGCGTTCTATTTGTTGGCGAATGGTATCAATAGCAGCATTAACGCCAGCCAGCTTGGACTCTAAATCATCTCGCATCCAAGTCAGGAATTTTAGTTTACGCTCTAGACGAGCTTTACGCGAAATAGGTTCGCTGCCATAACAGAAATTATCCCAAAAAGGAAACATAGTTCGCCTCTTAATTTAGCTATATAAAAGTGCAATATATTGCACCACTAAATTTCATTTTGGCTAAAAATAAGAAAACTAGTAGTGTAACGACCGATCCAAATCTTACGTGCTTGGCGAACCCTACAGAAAATTATCTGACACCGCAGATTAATCTTGAATTAGCTGCGGTGGCATCACTCCTAATATTGCAACTCTTGAAATAAATATATGCAAGTGTCGAATATCAGACTACAAGTTTGAGCAATTCATGAATTTTCAGGTTCTTGATGAGTATTTGTGCCTTTATCGGTTTCTCTTAGTCTGGACATAAATACGTCTGGTTTTCTACTCACAACAGACTTAACCTTATCAATAGCAATTATTTCACTGATTTTGACAACCATTTCCCACAGAGTATCCTCTTCTGTATCCTTGTTGTAGGTTCTGTGTTTAAACCACAACAAGTCATCCCAAACTCCAATCACTGTAGCAAAATACCACTTATCTCTTATTAATATCCAAATTTCTTGTTCTAAGTACGTCTGTAAAATAGATTTCACAATGGCTGAGGTGATAAAAAGATATTGTGCTATGTTACACAGGCATTCAAGGATAGTGCTACAGTTAAAATACTGAATTGAAAATTATTAAAATTGTAATTTATATTGCTTTCTAATCTGGAGTGTAATGTAGAGTCTACTCACGCGTGATTTAGATAAAACCTTTAATTAATAGTATTTTTACTACTTAAGCAAATATCTTTGCATCATCTCTTTAATATTTGTAATCTCCATTTACTTAGTATAGAATACATCTTTCATCATTCTTGGGTAATTTAATCCGAGGGCCTATTTTCAAGAGGTTATTCTTAGTATGTTTGGTAAGTGTTTTCCGTAGAGTTACATAATAAATTTGTACATTAAATCACTATTTAACCCCGTCAGCGATAGAACTCAAGTAGATAGACTATTTGGTCTGGTACGCTGTGGTTTTATCTATAAAATTTGCGATCGCTTGCATTTGTTCTGTTATTTCGTATAATTTGCCTACTAAAGATATAGTCTTGCAAGTAAACTTTTATAGTGTTTACCGAACCTCTTATATTTCAGTTTTCTCTACTAAGTTTTACCCGTATTTTTAGGACGGTAATCATTATAAAATTGGTGCTAAAAACCGAATTTTCAATATATCCGCTCGTACATAAGATAAGAATGTAAACACAAAGTTAAATGAAGTAATAAAGAGATATGGCAATAGTTCGTTGGAATCCTTGGAGAGAAATTGACACTCTACAACGTCAAATTAATAGTTTGTTTGAAGAAAGTTTAGTACCTGCGACATCTTGGGAAAGAGGCTTTATCAGAGTTCCGGCTGCTGAAATTTCTGAAACAGATGATGCCGTTCATCTCAAACTAGAAATTCCTGGGCTAGAAGCTAAAGACCTAGATGTACAAGTCACAGAAAAGACTGTTCGCGTAAGCGGTGAACGCAAGCAAGAAACTAAAACTGAAGACAAAGGTGTTACCAAAAGTGAATTCCATTATGGTCAATTCCAGCGCGTAATTCCTCTACCTGCTCGAATTCAAAATACCAATGTTACTGCTGAATACAAAGACGGAATTCTGAACCTGACACTGCCAAAAACTGAAGCAGAAAAGAATAAAGTCGTCAAAGTCAATCTGGAAGAAGCATCTGCCTAAGTTGCGATCTAAGAAATTACCGAACGCATAAGATGAGATAAATTAAGCAGAGGTTGCCCTCGATCGTGGGTGACCTCTTTTTCATTTCTGCACTTTAGAGGTATTGACAAAATTTACTTGCTTTGAAACTGTTCTGAATCAGCTTAACCTTTGTGAACTTTTTTACAACATGCCTCACTTTTCAAACATCCTCTAAAGTTAAGATTTAAGGATTGGAATAGAAATGACAGAGCAAGAATTAATCAAAAATTAATAGATCCTCGACAAAGAAGACCAGTAAAATACTCAGTTACTTATTACACCAATATTTTGAATGATCGAGGTATCAAGATTTACTTATGATCGTAGATGGCCTATCGCAGAGTGCTTCAGAAACGATGAAAACACCTAAGAATAGAGAACCTATTGCCATAATTGGCATTGGCTGCCGCTTTCCGGGTGGTGCTAATAACCCAGAAGCTTTCTGGAGACTGTTGCAAAATGGCGTAGATGCGATCGCCCAAGTGCCTGCAAACCGATGGAATCTTAGCAATTTCTACGATCCAGATCCTGCCAAACCAGGCAAAATCAGAACCCGTTGGGGTGGATTTATTGAAGATATAGACAAATTTGATGCCCAATTTTTTGGGATCTCCCCGCGCGAAGCATCTTGTATAGATCCCCAACAACGATTGCTATTAGAAGTAGTATGGGAAGCGCTGGAAGATGGTGGACAGGTGAGTGAAAGTCTGGCTGGTTCAAACACAGGGGTGTTTATTGGCATATCGGGTAGCGATTACCACCACATTCAATTAAATGTTAGCGATCGCAATTCCATTAACGCTTATACACATTTGGGCGGCGTTCACTGTATTGCTGCCAACCGCATCTCTTATATATTGAACCTCAAAGGGCCAAGTATGGCGGTTGACACTGCCTGCTCCTCATCATTGGTGGCAGTCCATCTTGCTTGTCAAAGTATTTGGAATGGGGAGTCGGCGCTGGCAATAGCCGGAGGCGTAAATGCCATCCTCAAACCAGAAACAACCATCGGCTTTTCTAAAGCATCTATGCTCTCTCCCGACGGTCGTTGCTTTACCTTTGATGTACGAGCCAACGGTTATGTGCGAGCGGAAGGAGCTGGGATCGTTGTCTTGAAGCCTTTATCCCAAGCGCAAGCAGACAGAGATCCAATTTATGCCGTGATTCGAGCTACCGCAGTTAACCAAGACGGTCAAACCAATGGCATTACAGTTCCCAACGGACAGGCTCAAGAAGCAGCAATCCGAGAAGCCTGCCGACAGGCTGGAGTATTGCCAGAGCAGTTACAGTATATCGAGGCTCACGGAACGGGTACACCCGTAGGCGATCCGATTGAGACAAACGCTCTAGGAAACGTAGTAGGCAAAAATCGCCCCCCAGGAAACTATTGCGTAATTGGTTCAGTTAAGACCAACATCGGACATTTGGAATCAGCATCGGGTATTGCTGGACTCGTAAAAGTAGCCCTAGCTTTCAAGCACGGTCAGATTCCGCCAAATTTACATTTTCAAACACCAAATCCCCAAATTCCCTTTGAAGAATTGCGGTTGCGTGTGGCAACTGCCTTAGAACCATGGCCCAACGCCAACGAGCTACGCATCGCTGGCATCAATTCCTTCGGATTTGGTGGCACCAATGCCCACGCAGTTCTCACAGAAGTACCTGTAAATCGTACTAATAGCGAAATTAATCCTAAATTATTTTTATTGCCCCTGTCAGCTCGTAGTGAGGAAGCACTCCAAGACTTGGCAGCAGCTTATAAAGAATTTTTGACAACAAGCGATCGCTCATTATTGGATATTTGCTACAGTGCTAGCCTACGCCGAGTTCATCACGAGCGCCGATTGGCAGTAGTGGCATCTCCAGCGGAACTAACAGCAAACTTAGAAGCTTTTTTAGCCCAAGAAACTCGTTTGGGGATGTCTGCGGGTCGTGTTGTCGCCCACAAGTCCAAACTTGCGTTTGTTTTTTCCGGTATGGGGCAGCAATGGTGGGCGATGGGGCGGACTCTATTAGAAGAGGAGCCTGTATTCCGAGAAACGATTCAACGGTGTGACAAATTGCTTGGGCAATATACTGATTGGTCGTTGTGGGCAGAACTGACGGCATCAGAGGAAAATTCTCGCATCAACGAAACTCAAATCGCTCAGTGTGCCATCTTTGCTGTACAAGTCGCTCTTGCCGCTTTATGGCGCAATTGGGGTATTATTCCAGAAGCGATCGTCGGTCATAGTGTCGGGGAAGTAGCAGCCGCGCACGTTGCCGGAGTTCTGAGTTTAGAAGATGCTGTACGGGTGATTTTCCACCGTAGCCGCTTGCAAGCAACTACTGCCGGACAAGGAAAAATGTTAGCCGTTGGGCTGTCCTTAGAGCAAGCAGAAAAAGTTTTAGCCGAATATCAAGAACGAGTTTCCATGGGAGTTGTCAACAGCCCCAGTTCCGTCACCCTATCTGGAGATAGCAAGGCTTTAGAAGAAATTGCCCACTCTCTAGAACTGCAAGAGATTTTCTGTCGGTTTCTCAAGGTGGAAGTGCCCTATCACAGCCCTTTAATGGAACCTTTAAAAGCAGAATTAGCCCAATCTTTACAAGAAATTACCCCCCAAAAAGCCGTTATTCCCCTGTTTTCCACCGTTACAGGTCAGCAAGTCGCAGGGACAGAAATGGATGGGGCATACTGGGGGCAAAATATGAGGAATCCGGTGCTGTTTGCCACAGCAGTAGCGGAACTGATGCAGGCAGAGTATAACCTGTTTCTGGAAATCGGCGCTCATCCAGTCCTAGCAAACTATATTTTAGAAGTCAATCAAACAGCAACTGTGCTGCCTTCCCTGCGGCGCAAGGAATCAGAACAGGTAATGCTGCTGGGGTCCTTTGGCAAGCTCTACACGCTAGGATATCCAGTTGACTGGCATCGGCTTTATTCGCAAGGTGAATTTGTTCGCCTACCATCTTATCCTTGGCAGGGCGATCGCTATTGGCACGAATCGGAAGAATCCCAGCAAGCTAGGCTCGGACAAACCTACCTACGAAATATGCTAGGACGACCAGTCCATCCCATGCTAGGAAGCCGTCTAGAATCAGTTCAGCCCTTGTGGAATGCAGCGATCGACAAAGCGACGCTGACTTATTTAGACGATCATCGCATACAAGGAGCCGTGGTGTATCCAGGCGCAGCTTATGTGGAAATGGCTCTGGCTGCTGCTAAGGAAATTTTCGGTGAGGGGCGTTATGTTTTGGAAGATATTGAGTTTGTGCAGGCGCTGTTTTTGGCTGATGAACCAGTTACAGTGCAGCTGAGCGTAGAACGCCAGGGTCAAACTTCTTTTGAAATCCACAGTCTTGTTAAAGGCGAGCAAATGTCATGGATGCGCCATGCTACAGGCAATTTACTCAAGCTACAGACTAATATACCCGATGCGGTTGGATTGGATGAGATTCGCGATCGCTGCCCTAGCGAAATCTCCAAAAATCTTCTTTATCAGCAGTTCCAAGAAATGGGATTGGAATATGGCTCAAACTTCCAGGGTATCGAGCAACTTTGGGGTGGTGAAAAAGAAGCGATCGCTCAAATCAAACTTCCGGAAGCTTTAGCGCCAGAAGTCAAGGACTACCAGTTGCATCCGGCTATCTTGGATGCTTGCTTTCAAGTTATGATTGGCGCTGTGTCAGACAAAAACACTTACTTACCAACTCGGATCGAACGACTTCGCATTTACGATCGCCCCGGACTGCAAGTGTGGAGTCACGCTCGTTTGGTGGCACAAAATACTAAGCAGATTCACGGAGATATTCACCTGTTGGATGAAGCAGGCAATGTGCTAGTAGAAATTCAGGGTTTCTGCTGTCAGTCTTTAGGCAAAGCACAGGAAGGTGTTGCCAAACAAGATGGTTATCTCTACGAATATCAGTGGGAGTTGCAGCCCCGCCTCGGTCAAACCTTAATCAGCCAGCCTGCTAATTATCTGCCCTCTCCCCATCAAATCGCCGCCAGTCTACAAAGCGAAGCGGCTCGGTTGAGTAAGCAATTAGGACGCAAACATTACTACGAAACGGTAAATCCCCAAGTAGATGTTTTATCTGCCGCTTACATTTTGCAAGCTCTTAGACAGCTCGGTTGGCAACCTCAATTACTGACTCCCATCAGCACAGATTCTTTAGCAGAGCAATTGGGTGTAGTGCCTCAGCATCGCCGTCTTCTGGGTAGAATGCTGGAAATCCTTGAGCAAGAAGGTGTACTGCAACTCGTAGATGACCAATGGCAGGTACGCCATCCAGAATTTAAAGCACCACAGGAGATTTGGCAAGGGCTTTTTGCTCAATTTCCGGCTTATCAAGCCGAACTGATGCTACATCGACGGTGCGCTGAGAAATTGGCTCTGGTATTGCGTGGTGAAGTCGATCCCCTGCAACTGATTTTCCCGGAAGGTTCTCTGACAGCATCCGAGCAACTGTACCAAGACTCGCCTAATTACCGCATCTACAATCTGCTGGTGCAAAAAGCGATCGCCCTCGCTCTAGAGCGCTTGCCAAAAGGGCGAAAGCTGCGAATATTAGAAATTGGTGCGGGTACGGGTTCAATGACATCCTACGTTTTGCCGAAGCTACCAGCCAAGCAGACGGAATATGTGTTTACAGATGTGACCCAAGTTTTTGTTACCTCTGCCCAGCAGAAATTTAGCGATTATCCTTTTATTGAGTGCCTGGTTTTGGATATTGAAGCCGATCCAGTTTCCCAGGGATTCGATGCCCATACTTTCGATGTGATTTTGGCATCAGATGTATTGCACGCCACCCGTGACTTACGCTCCACCCTAAAGAATATTAAACAGTTGCTAGCATCAGAGGGCTTACTAGTATTTATCGAACTGACAAACGCTCCCTACTGGAGCGACTTAGTATTTGGAATGCTCAAAGGCTGGTGGCTATTTTCCGATTTGGATTTGCGATCGCTAAACCCGCTACTTTCAGCACCAAAGTGGCGAGATTTACTCTCTCAAGTCGGGTTTGCAGAGGTAGACGGTATTTCCGATACAGATGGGACTTTTGAACCGGTGCATACAGTGTTTTTGGCTCAAGCCCCTCAAGTTCAGCCAGAAACTCTACCTGAGTTTGCCATTCCCCTGGAGTTTGCCATTCCCCTGCAACCCCAACAGCCAGGAACTTGGCTGATTTTTAGCGATCGCCCTGGGGTTGGGCAGCAATTAGCAGAAAAACTCAAACAATACTCACAAACTCCCATTTTTATTTTGCCTGGAGATGACTACCAGCACCTTGATGCTGACTTTTTCCAGATTCGCCCAGAGCATCCAGAAGATATGCAGCAACTCCTAGAGGCTGTGAGTACTAGTCAACCTGCTTTGAGTGGTGTGATTCATCTCTGGAGTCTCGACATCCCTCCCGCCGAGGAAACCACCGTTGTTTCTCTCGAACAAGCCCAGAAACTTGGCTGTCTGTGCGTACTGCACCTAGTTCAAGCATTGGAGCGAGTGGGGAGTTACCCTCGTCTGGTGCTTGTTACTACAGGAGTGCAGGCATTAGGAGAAGAGGCAGGGGGAGAAACTCAGCACCCAGTCGTCTCGGTGGCTCAATCTCCCTTGTGGGGTCTGGGGCGGGTAATTGACAATGAATTTCCGAATCTTCAGTGTGTGAGGGTGGATATTAGCTCCACCAAAAACTTTGAAGAAATTGATTCTCTATTTGCCGAATTGTGGTCAGATGAGCGAGAAGATGAAATTGCTTTGCGAGGTAAAGCGCGATACGTCCACCGACTGGCGCGGATACAAGCAGCAGAAATTAATTCTAAATCCCAAATCCAAAATCAACCTTTCCGTTTGGAAACTACCCAACCCGGAATTTTAGACAACCTGACTCTGCGGCAGTTAGAGCGGCAAAAACCTGGGACGGGAGAGGTGGAGATTGAAGTTTACGCCACGGGACTTAACTTTAAAGATGTAGCTAAAGCAATGAACTTGTTGGCTGATGCGAACTTAGAAGGGAATTTCTCCGGGCGATCGCTTGGCTTGGAATGTGCCGGAAAAATCACCGCAATTGGCTCTGGTGTTGCAGAATTTCAAATCGGCGATGAAGTCATTGCCAGCGCTCCTCATAGCTTCAGTACCCACACCATCACAGATGCTCGCTTGGTGGTACGTAAACCCGCACATCTCAGTTTTGAAGAAGCTGCCACTATTCCTGCTGTTTTCCTCACCGCTTACTATGCCCTGCACTATCTGGGACGAGTCGGTAAAGGCGATCGGGTTCTGATTCATGCCGCAGCAGGTGGTGTCGGTCTTGCCGCTATCCAACTGGCGCAAAAAGCTGGGGCAGAAATTTTTGCCACAGCAGGTAGCTCCGAAAAACGGGAATTTTTGCAAGCGATCGGTGTGGAACATGTGATGGATTCCCGGTCTTTAGCATTTGCCGAGCAGGTGATGGAACGCACCGATGGCAAAGGTGTAGATATCGTCCTCAATTCTTTAGCGGGAGCTGCGATCGCCAAGAGCCTTTCTGTCTTGGGAGCTTACGGTCGTTTCATCGAAATCGGCAAGCGGGATATTGACGAAAACAGTAAATTGGGTCTGCGACCTTTTCAGAATAACTTGTCGTTTTTTGCTGTGGATTTAGACCGACTGTGGCGAGAACGCCCTGAGTTTGCCGGGTCTTTATTTGGCGAAGTCATGAAACTCTTTGAGGAGCGAACCCTGCACCCCTTACCTCATCGAGTTTTCCCTATTTCTCAGGTGCAATCCGCCTTCCGTTACATGGCTCAAGCTAAACACATCGGTAAGATTATTGTCTCTTTACAAGAATCAGATGTAATGGTGGTTCCCGCAACAGAAGAGAAAGTGACATTTCCCTCAGATGGCACTTACCTGATTACTGGCGGACTCGGTGGGTTTAGTTTAGCGGTGGCTAAATGGTTAGTAGAAAACGGTGCTAGACACTTAGTATTGATGGGACGGAGTGGTGTCGCTTCACCAGCCGCTCAGTCAGCGATCGCAACTTTAGCAGCAGCAGGTGCGAAGGTAGTGGTGGCAAAGGCAGACGTAAGCCAAGCCGACCAAGTAGCTAATGTTCTGACTGATATCAAGCAGTCCATGCCACCATTGCGAGGCATATTCCATGCAGCTTTGGTTTTAGACGATGCTGTATTGATGCAACTAAACCCAGAGCGATTTTTTAAGGTTACAAGTCCCAAGATTATTGGTGCTTGGAACTTACACGCCCAGACATTGAATGCACCTTTGGATTGCTTTGTGCTATTCTCTTCTGTGGCTGCAACTATTGGCAACCCAGGCCAGGGAAATTATGTGGCTGCCAGTGCTTTTCTGGATGCCTTAGCTCATCACCGTCACACCCTCCAACTTCCAGCCCTGACCGTCAACTGGGGAGTGATTGCCGATGTTGGTTACGTTGCTCAGAACCCGCAGATAGGGGAACATTTCCAGCGACTTGGACTTAAACCGTTGCAGTCACAGCAAGCACTGAAGATTCTGGGCGAATTGCTCAGAACTGAAGCAGTCCAGACAGCAGTGGCTCCAGTGGACTGGCAGCAATGGCATCAAGCTTACCCTGCTGGCACATCACCGCGATTCTCTTACCTAACAAGCAAAGCAGCTGTTTCTGAAGCAGCAAGTAATTCCAATAGTGAAGTAGATTCCCTGTACAACACCCTTCTGGCAGTTGAACCCGCAGAGCGTCAACAGTTGTTGGAGTCTCGACTACTCGAACAAGTTGCCAGAGTATTGGGAACTTCTGCTGGCAAACTCGACAACTCCAAACCACTGACTAGTCTTGGGCTTGACTCCTTAATGGCGGTGGAACTGAGCAATCGTATCAAGAACGAAATGGATGCGAAAGTACCTGCAATGAAACTGATGCAGGGTTCGAGTATTTCTCAAATAACAGCAGAGTTAATTGAGCAATTGATAGGTACTTCTGCCGCTAATGCAGTAAATTTCCAACAATCGAATTCGGTTACGGTAGTAGCTGATTGGCTCCTCTTTCCCCAACCAAATCCTAATGCCCGCTTGCGTCTATTTTGTTTTCCCTATATTGGCGGAAGTAGCTCCACATTTCGTGACTGGTCAAAGCAACTGCCTTCAGAGATTGAAGTTTGTGCCGTTCAGCTGCCTGGAGGAGCCGATCGCTTGGACGAAGAACCTTTCAAAGCTTTGAACTTGCTGGTAGAAACTTTGGCAAGTGTTCTGCTTCCCAATCTAGACAAGCCATTTGCTTTTTACGGTCATAGTCTAGGAGCAACGATCGCCTTTGAACTCGCTCGCTATCTGCGTCAAGAAATTGGTAAAATTCCCGTGCATTTGTTCGTTGCTGCTTTGCAGGCTCCCCAGCTACCGCATCCCTATCCTTGTGTTACTCAACTCTCTGACTCCGAAGCCCTCGAAAAAGCATCTCTACTCGATTTCCCGGAATCATTTTGGCAAAATCGCGATCTGATGCGGTTGTTGCTACCAAGTCTCAAGGCAGGAATTTTGATTTCTCAAAATTATACCTACTCACAGCAGGAACCTTTAGACTGTCCAATTTCTGCTTTTGGAGGCGTGCAGGATAAGGTGATAACTCAAGAACATCTCCAGGCTTGGCGCGACCAGACTCGCAGCGCATTTAAGCTGCAAATTTTTCCTGGCAACCATCTGTTCTTACACAGCGATCAAAACCTGCTTTTGTCAGCGATATCTCAAGATATAAAAGGGATTGGGGGCTAGGGATTGGGGATTAGGTTTTCAACCGATATTTTGCACCAAACATATTTAACTCGTAAACATAATGGGCAAAATAAGTACCTAGCCAAGCTCAATCTATACTTAACATGAAAGCGATCGCTTTGCTTTTATCTATTGGTGTTGTTACTGTTTGTACTATTTTTGGTCTTAATTCACGGGGATATTTAAGCACCAACCAAAACAACCTCCAGGAAACCTCAAGTCACGAACAGACTATAAGTCATGTAACAGCTTTGGGGCGCTTGGAACCCCAAGGAGATATCATTCATCTGTCTGCTCCAGCCTCTAACCAGCGTTTGGCTGAACTGCATGTGAAGGAAGGCGATCGGGTTAGAGCAGGCCAAATCATTGCGATTATGGACAACTTTAATCAGTATCAAGCGGTTGTGGAAAATGCTAGAGCAAAAGTGAATGTAGCGCGATCGCGTTTAGCTCAGGTGCAGGCTGGTGAAGAGTTTGGTCAAATTGAGGCTCAACGCAAGAAAGTTGCAGAAATGAAAGCTCAGTTAGTTGAGGGCGTAAAGGTTCAAACAGCTATTATTGCCCGTCAGGAAGTGGAACTACGCAAAGCCGAAAATGACTATGAACGGTACAAAGCTCTATCGCAACAAGGCGCTGTTTCCATAGCCGACACTGAAACTAGACGTTTGCAGGTACAGATTGAGAAACAAAGGTTGCAGGAAGTAAAAGCAAACCTGAGCGAACAAGTTAGTACGCGTCAGGAGCGTGTTAAAGAGTCTCAAGCAACTCTGGAAAGTCTTAATCATGTCAGTCCAACGGATATTCTGGTAGCCAGAGCAGAGTTGAATGAGTCCTTGTCTCAATTGCGAAAAGCAAAAGTTGACCTGGAATCTACCTATGTGCAAGCACCTGTAGCAGGCCAAATCTTAAGTGTCAACGCTAAAGTAGGTGAAGTTGTCGGCAGTAGTGGCATTGTTGACATTGGCCAGACACAGCAGATGTATGTTATGTCTGAAGTCTACGAAAGCGATATTCAATACATTAAGATAAATCAGCCCGCAATCATTGTTAGCGAATATGGAGGGTTCACTGGGGAAATTAAAGGAGTTGTCGATCGCATTGGATTGCAAATCGATCGGCCGGGAATCGTGAATGATGACCCCTCTGCCAAAGCAGATGTCAGAATTGTGAAAGTTAAAATTCGTCTCAATCCCAATGACAGCGAACGGGTGAGAACCCTAAATAAGCTACAGGTAAGAGCATCGATTCAAGTTCGGTGACGAAGAAAGGCAGATGGCAGATGGCAGGAGGCAGAAGGTAAAACAATCATTGCTTGCTCTATACTTCAATTGGGCAAGGCAAGAGGCATACCTCAAACATCTTTCTTCCCTTCTGCCCTTTGCCTTCCCCAGAGCGCTTGGTCAAGAGTTCATCAATCGATGGCGAAGTACAGAAGCAACAACATCCTGATTTGTATTGGATTTTAAAATCAGGCTACAGAAACTTTCTCGATCGATTACCATAACCTCAATATCTGTATTGGCTCCGGCTCGAATGGTAAACGGATACTTTTGCCCATCAACCAACTGGGCATTACCAAAGTATTCGCCTGCTTTCATCTGAGAGGATGCTAATTCATTATGGCGATCGCCCACAAATACTTCAGCTTCTCCCTCTAATATCAAGTAGAATTTATCAGCTACTTCACCTTGTTTAACGATAGTAGAATTGGCTCCGTATCTAATTGCCTTTGCTTGGGAGGCAACTGCTATAATTTGGGACGGATCGACGTTAGGCAATGCATTTGAGAGATGACTTGTCATCACACGTTGATGCAAGCGACGCACAATGTCAGCTTTGGTTAATTCAGAGTTCCCAAGGAAAAGCTGGAACAGTTCTTCCTCAATCACCATCACTTTAACTTCTGAATTTTTAGCAACGCGTACTGTAGCTGTACGTTTACCGCCTCGAAGCAAGCCCACTTCACCGAAATAATCCCCACGACTGAGATGATTTATCAGGCGAGGTGGTTCATCAGGAGATTCTTGGAAAATTTCGACTTCACCTTCCAAAAGAATATAAAATTTACTGGCTGGCTCGCCTTGGTGAACAATTACTTCCTCTGATTCGTAAGTCAATAGGGTTGGTTTAGTGGTTGCTTTTTCTAGCAAGGCATCATCAAAACCAGGTAACACCAGTGAAAGTTCTTGGTTGAAAGCTAAACCCAACTTGCCATCTTCAACATTTACAATGCGATCTGCCAAATCAAGTATGCGATTATCATGGGTGACAATCAGAACAGCACTACTCTGTTCTTTAGCTAATCGATGCATCAACGCTACTACATTGCGTCCTGCTGTTTTATCCAGAGATGCTGTGGGTTCATCGGCAAGTACTAACTTGGGTCTAGTTACCAAGGCACTGGCGATCGCCACGCGTTGCTTCTGTCCCCCAGAAAGATTTCCTGGATAGGCATCGAGCTTCTGGGCTAATCCAACAGCCTCCAATATAGCTGCTGTTTTTGCACGGGCTTCTTTAGGTGAAAAGTCTGGTTGCAATTCCAATGACATCTGAATATTCTGCTGAACTGTCAAGAAATCCAACAAATTACTTGATTGGGTAATATAACCAAAATTCCGACGCATTTGGACTAATTGCTCTTTCGTAGCACCATTGAGTTCTTGTCCTAAAATCTTGAGACTTCCTTGGTGAACAGAACGCAGACAACCAATTAAACTGAGCAATGTGCTTTTTCCTGAACCTGAAGGGCCGGTCAAAATCACAAATTCTTTGGCTTTAACTTCCAGATTAATCTCAGATAAAACTTGCTTTTGGAGTTCGCCTTCTCCAAAGAAGTAATTAAGATTTTGGATGGAAACAACTGTTTGAGCATTTGTCATTTGTCATTTGTCATTTTGTCAGTAGGCATTAATCTCCGCGTCCCCCGTCCCAGCATCTCCACTCGCTCATACCCAGTCCTTAGGGACTTCCAACTAAAAAAATATCCCATCGCTTTGGCGAGCAGGGGGAGCAGGGGGAGCAGGGGGAGTAGGGGAGAAAGAATTTCACAATCGTCTTCGCTTTCAGAATTGAATAATTTAATTTCTGGAAGTCCCTTAGTCCTTATTCAAAACAGGTCTGCTGGATTGGCATCTCTGAGCTTATTCATAGTAATAGTACCGGATGTAAAACACATAATAATTGTTAGTAAAAGTACCAATGATGCTCGCGGAACCGTCATGTACATAGGCAAAGCGGTTGCATCTTTGACAATTTCATACAATCCTAGAGAAACAATTAGCCCAGGAATATAACCTAATACTGCTAAGATGAGTGCTTCCTGAAACAAAACGTTTAAAAAATAACGATGTTTATAGCCTCTGGCTTTGAGAACAGCGTAGTCTGGTAAATGATCTGAGACTTCGCCATATAGAATTTGATAGACAATAATCACCCCTACTAGGAAACCAACGAAGACTCCTGTACTAAACACAAATCCAATAGGAGCGCTGGTAGCCCAATAGTGCTTTTCATAGTCAATAAATTCTTGCCGTGTCATTACTCGAACACTAGCGGGAAGTTGAGTGCTGATTTTTTTGGCGATCGCTTTTCGATCGACACCAGGTTTGAGGTTTACCAACCCAATGGTAATATTGTTTGCAGAACGTTCGGGTAACAAATAATTAAAAGTCGCACTGCTGGTAATTACATTGCCATCATCGGCAAAAGATGCACCCGCAAAATCAACTAAGCCGCTAATCCAAACTTGCCGAGCGCCTATTTCTGCTGCAATTGATTTTCCTGAGTCCAAATCGTTTAAGATATTGCCATATTCTTTTAAGTCAGAGTTGCGATCGAATAGAATCACACCCCTAGCCCTCAACAAATGAGCAACTCGATCGAATTTGGCAATTTTAAACGGGCAATTATCAGGGTTAATACCCAAGATAATAATTCCTTTTCCTCCACTAACATTGCCATACTTGAAAGACTGCTGTCCGTGATACACATAGTTAACAGAGTCAACTTCGCTGAAATTGAGCGTGCGATACAAGTATTGCCGAGGAAAATCTCTGGTGTTAGCCAAAGTCTTCATTTCAGGGTTAATTAAAATCAAATCAGCCACCAGACGAGTGTGTAGTGCTGTTTGGCTATCGTAGAGAGAATCTAAAAAGGCCAATTGCATAAAGATCAGAATTGCCGCAAAAGCAATACCTACAATCGCTACCAAAAGCCGCAGCTTATAGCGAGTGAGTTGCAACCAAGCTAAGGGGATTCTTCCAAAAGAATTCATGTATACTTTTTAAATTCAAATTGTTTATATTGATTTTTGATATTCCAACTTATCTAGTTTGCAATGATTAAGCGATGGCTTGCCGACAGTATTTTCCTCACGACAGTTATAAAAAATGCTACTTGGCTGCTGGGAGGGCGAGTGATGACTGGATTCGCCAGCTTAGTCTATTTAAGTATAGTTACTCATCACCTTGGTGTTACAGGTTTTGGCACGCTGGTTCTCATTCAAACGTATATTCAGATAGTCACAGATTTAACCACCTTTCAATCCTCTCAGGCGGTAATTCGTTACGGGACTATTTGTCTTGAGCAAAAAAATAAAGTAGCTTTGCAACAGCTCTTAAAATTTACCACCCTACTCGATTTACTAGGAGTGCTGATTGGTTTAGCGATCGCAGTTATTCTTGCGCCCTATATTGGTTTCTATATGGGATGGAATCAGGCGACGATCTTTCAAGTTCAGTGGTGTAGCTTGATTATTCTTTTCACGAGTGTAGCGACACCCAGAGGTTTATTACAGCTTTGCAATCGCTTTGATTTGTTAGCGTTACAGATTACTATTCCTACCTTTATTTGCATGTTTGGAGCGTTCGTTGCTGCCATTCTGAATGCTCCTGTATGGGGATATCTTCTGGTTTGGTTTATTTCCCAAGCTTCTGGAGGGTTATTGTTGTTCCTAGTTGGTTGGCGAGAAGCTTGGAAACGAGGAATGTTAAAGAATATAAATTGGTCTGCGATCGATTTGAGCCAACACCATCGCGGCTTGTTGAAGTTTTGTATCGTGTCTAACTTCGATTCTTCCCTGCCAATGATGATGAGACAAGCCAGTCCCTTAGTAGTGGGGATTTTGACTACTCACGCAGCCGCAGGACTGTTCCAGGTAAGCTATGAATTGTCTACTCCACTTAAGGATTTAGCTCAGATTTTGACTCAATCTGTCTATCCAGAATTGGCTCGGTTAGACAGCCAGGATAAATGGCGTTTGTTCGTGTCCTTGCTGCTGAAATCAACTGCGATCGCCACCGGAATTGGAGCGATCGTCTTCATCATTATCGTTTGCTTGGGTCAGATCGTCTTGAAGTATGCTTTTGGCGAGGCATTTATTTCAGCCTATGGGATTTTAGTACTGTTAGTGGCAGCAGAAGTCTTCACAATGGGAAATTGTGCTTTAGAACCCGCCTTTTATGCAATCGGCAAGCCTAGTTTCCCCTTGAGAATAAATGCGATCGCTATTTTGGGAGTTTATTTGCCGCTGCTGCTGGTTTTAACTCAATCCTTTGGCATCGTAGGTACTGGAATTGCAACCTTATCGTCCACAGCTTTAATTCTGATTCTCAATAGCGTACTAATCTGGCATCAGTTGCGTCAAAGGTTACGAACATAGGCTGGGATTAGTGTTTACCTCTGTGTGTGGATTACCCAACTTCTTCAACATAGAGTAGTGTGATTCGATCGCACCAAAAAATGTTGGGTAATAGTTGTATGGTACGCCATGTTTCTCAGCCACCTCACGTACAATTTGGCTGATTGCCGGATAGTGAATACTGCATACTTGGGGAAACAGGTGATGCTCAATTTGATAATTTAACCCGCCTACGAACCAAGATAGTAATTGATTATCATGGGCAAAATTAGCTGTAGTTACCATCTGATGAACCAGCCATGTATGTTCGATCGTGCCGTTTTCATCTGGCACAGGAAATTCCAGTCCTTCAACTACGTGTGCTAACTGGAATACCACACCGAGAATCAGTCCAGCCGTGACGTGCATGACTACAAACCCAATGATAAACTGCCACCAGGTTACATCTAAAATCAGTAATGGAATTGCGATCGTGTAGGCATAGACGAATAACTTTGTCCAAATCAGGTTTACGACCTCAGCACGGGAATGTACTAGGTCTTTACATGGCCCAAAGTCCCGCAATTGAAAGCAAAGAAAATCCTTCATGAAAAGCCAATTCAGTGTGGCAAGGCTATATGCTAAAAAAGCATAGATATGTTGATATTTGTGAATAGGTTTTAGGGGAGTAGCCGATGAAAACCGGATGAGCGGCGAAACCATCAGGTCTTGGTCTACTCCGGGGATGTTGGAGTATGTGTGGTGGATAGTGTTATGGGCGATTTTCCATATATATCCGTTAGCGCCCAGCAGATCGAAAATATAGCCGATGAATTTATTCACTCGTGGGTTTGCCGAGTAGGCCCCGTGCAGCGCATCGTGTGCAATACAAAAGCCAATACCGGCTATTCCCACACCCATTAATACAGCGAGCCAGAGCATCTGCCATGCCGAAAATTGGTTGCTCAAGATCAGGGCATAGCTACCGTAGGTGATTAAAAGGAAGATAATTGTCTTGCAGACCATTCGGGAATCAGCCTTTGGTGAGCGACCCGTGACTGCAAAATAATCTGCAACCTGTGTTTTTACTTCCTGTGCAAAGAGCGTCGCCTCTTGGTTGGAAAAGCGAACTTTACTAACTTGCATAACTTCTCTCTTAGATAATGTCGCAACGATCTCAATTTTTTATGACTATACCCATTAAGTAAGAAAGCACAATGAAATATTAAGATATGAACATAAAGCCAAAAGTGCAAAACTCTCTTTTCTTGTGCCTTATTTTCACAAAGCATATAGCGATCCAAAATGGTAAGTAGAGAGGCGCAAAAAAACCGAAGTATGTAATAATACCTTTGCCAAAATAAGAGCCTACAAAAATTTTAAATTGGTATTAGCCCTTATCATTCCGTCTTACGAGGTTCTGATGTCAGAAGGAGAAAAATTAATCGCCATCAACGCATCTGATGCACCGACAAGAACTAAGCCCTCAAACTATCCTGAACCGTTTGCATCGCGTATGGTGGGCAGGGAGAAACACCCACTTGGTGACCTGTTTGGCATCACGAACTTTGGTGTAAACCTAACACGCCTAGCTCCCCAGGCAATTTCAGCCCTTCGTCACGCTCACAGCAAGCAAGACGAGTTCGTGTACATCTTGGAGGGGCATCCAACGCTTTGTACCGACGAAGGTTGTACACAACTCTCCCCAGGTATGTGTGCCGGCTTCAAGGCTGGCACTGGTAACGGCCACCATCTAATCAATAAAACCTCAGAGGATGTTCTTTACCTAGAAATCGGAGATAGAACACCGGAAGACGAAGGCAGCTATCCCGATGACGACCTCATGGCCTTGTTAGAGAATGGCAAGTGGAGATTTGTCCATAAAGACGGCACACCGTACTAATTGTGGAAGAGCCAGTAAGGCTATCTCGACTCCAATTTATGTAAAAGTGATATTGAGGATGAAATTCAAACTGATATTTATCAAGCCACTCTCCTTCACAAAGAATTTGCCCAAGCTCTCAATGTAGTGATTGTGGTTAAAACCAATCTGAAAACCAATGCTTGCAGCCATGTAATTCTTTTTTCGGCGTTGCATAGTTGCGGGATGATTTAGCAACTTCTAAAATTCTTCCCCTGCTTCCCCTGCATCCCCTGCCTCCCCTGCATCCCCTGCCTCCCCTGCATCCCCTGCCTCCCCTGCTTACCCCAATTCATCCCACTGTTATGCAACGCCCTTTTTTCTAGTGGCTTAGAGCTATCATTTGACATTCCCTTCTGCCATCTGCCTTGTGATAACGACAATTTTTAACGCCGACCTACTCATTACCACCAACGGATTTGCAAATATCCACGCTGTGGCTGCAACTCAGCCTCAGTCTGCCAATTTATAGGTTTATAGGTTCTAAAAACTCGATCCCACCAATCAACACCAATACCAAAGTTGTGGTGCCATTGGTTGTATTGGTGATGAACATAGTGAACTGGCATCGCTATCCAGAAACAAAGCTTGGGGTTATCGTGTTGAAGTTGATGAGCATAGGCTGCAAACACTGTATAACCTAAGCATCCAATTAACCAGCTAACTTTAATGTACCAGTTTGCCCCAATTAGCTGAAGAATTAGAACCGTCAACAACAGTATAGGCAAACCACCAACGATATAATCTCGAAATTCTTTTACTACGCCTTGTCCTGTTCCGTCCTGATGGTGATCGACATGAAATCGACAAGTTTGAGGAAATATATGCATCAGGCGATGACCCCAGTACTCAACAAGACTAGTAATCAGCAAAGCTGCCATCAAAGTAGCCATTATTTGTGCAACATTAGTCAACATATATTTTTTTACTCACTCGTAGCTGTTTAATCGACCTCAAACATCTCTATTCCTTCAAAACTGGTAGGAATGCATTATTATTATTTTGCCCTGCACCTTATCATAAGAGTTTTGTTACAGTGTCATCCTCCTCGTTCAGTTCTCTCATAGACCTCCTGAGCGATCGCGCTCAAAAACAGCCTCATAATCAGGCTTTCACATTTCTCAAGGATGGGGAAATAGAATCAGATCGCCTGACCTATCAAGACCTCGACCGACAGGCTCGTGCTATTGCTGCCAGTCTTGAGTCCGTCACTTCAGTTGGCGCTCGCGTCTTATTAATTTATCCCTTCAATGCCTGTCTGGAGTTTATTGCAGCGTTGTTTGGCTGCTTCTATGCTGGCGCGATCGCTATACCCACAAGACCGCCTCAAAACCCAGAAGAATGGGGAGATTTTGGCTTTCGCGTTCAGGAATGTCAAGTGAGTGTTGCTCTCACCTCTGCCGCACTTATAGATAAGTTACAGGATTCATGGTTAGAGTGGTTGGCTCAATCTTTGGTGCCACAAGAGAGCAAAAATCTACCTTGGATAGCCACGGATCGAATTTTGTGGGATGGTGGCTCGAACTGGCAAGAACGAAAAATCGATCGCGATGCGATCGCCTATTTCCAATACACCTCTGGTTCCACAGGTATTCCCAAAGCAGTGGCCATCTCCCACGGCAATGTGTTGCAAAACTGCGCCAATTTTCAGCAGACATTTCCTAATCTTGACTTTCGAGGGGTGAATTGGCTGCCTTTGACCCATGACATGGGTTTGGTCGCTGGCATTATGCAAACCCTTTATGCTGGAGCCTATACTGCTTTAATGTCACCAATAGCCGTGTTTCAAAACCCCAGTCGTTGGCTCAAGGCGATCTCAACCCATAAAGCAACCATCAGTGGAGGGCCTAATTTTGTATACGACCTCTGCGTGCAAAGGGTTAAACCAGAACAAATCACAGACCTCGATTTGAGTAGTTGGGAAATCGCCGGCAATGGGGCAGAACCTGTACGACTAGAAACTCTGGAACGGTTTACAGCCTTATTTGCACCATACGGCTTTCGGCGAGAGGCATTTTATCTGTCTTATGGCATGGCGGAAGCAACTTTGGTGATCTCTGGAGGTGCTGTTAAAGAGTCATCAGCCATTCAGTTTGTGGATGAGCAAGCTTTGGAACAGAATCGAGTTGTGACCGTAGCAAAAGGGCAAACTGGAGCGCGAACGGTGATTAGCTGCGGTCGTGCGTGGCCGGGAAACCAGGTGATAATTGTCAACCCGAAAACTCTGGCTCCTTGTCCGCCTGATGGTGTCGGCGAAATTTGGGTACAAGGGCCAGGGCTGAGTCGCAGTTATTGGCATCGACCCCAAGAAACCGAGCAAACCTTCCAGGCTTATTTGTCAGATAGTGGTAAAGGCCCCTTTTTAAGAACTGGAGATTTAGGTTTTATTCACAATGACCAATTGTTTATTACTGGTCGTCTCAAAGACATGATGATTTTTTGGGGACGCAATTTCTATCCTCAACTTCTAGAGCAAACTTCAGAAAAGAGCCATCCCGCTTTATCAGCGAATGCCAGTGCCGCTTTTTCTGTAGATGTGGAAGGAGAAGAAAGACTAGTAATTGCTCAAGAAATCGATCGCCACGCCCTCCGCAAGTTGAATTCTGAGCAGATTGCAGAGATAATTGCTGCCATTCGTCAAACTATCGTGATGCAGCATTTGGTCGAAGTTTATGCGATCGCCCTTTTAAAACCTGGTACTGTCCCCAAAACCTCCAGTGGCAAAGTACAACGCCGTCGCTGTCGAGATCGGTTTCTAGCAGGAACTTTAGCGGTTGTCGAACAATGGTTCTGTTCTGTTTCGGAGCGATTAGATCCGACTGATTTGACTAGTTTGCCAGGAATTGAAGAAGCTTGATTGCACATATTCCATGTCTGATGCCGCCAAAATTAAAATTTTGATTGTCTATGAGCGATCGGGAATGGGTCATGAAATTATGGCCAATATTCTCGCCGAGGAAATTTTACAGGACGATCGTTTTGAAACGCTCAGGTACACCATAACTGAATTACTGCAAGACCCATTAAGCGAACTATTGACAAAAGCTTGGGTTAGTGCTTGGAATTTCTTCATCTGCCATAACTGGATCGAGTTGGCAGATATACTAATTAATTATTTGATGCGCTTGATCTTATTGCCTATTGGTGAGGTTAGCTCAGTTGCAGCGATGCACCAAACTTTAGACCAGATTGCACCAGATATTCTCATTTGTACTGCCGATACTGCTGGTAAATGCTTGGGTAGTTGGGCTAAAGAAAAGCAAATTCCTTTTTTTCTCGTAATTACAGATTTGTCTGTTTTTATAGATTTAGTTTCCCCAGATGCCACCCATATCTGCTATTTTCCGGAAACTGTGAATGCTGTACAGAGTTTCCCCTTTAAACTTACTTATTGGTCTTATGAGTTAACTCGTTCTAGCAGCTTGTCCGAGCAAATCCAGTTTATTAGCAGATACCTTTATGATTTTGTGATTTGCTATCCACAAAATAGAATCTATCGAAATATAGATAGAGATTACAAACCCCAAAATCAGGCTCGTTGCCAAGTAATTGGCCCCCTACGTGAAGCCAAGCATTTTAAAATTAGAGAGCGAAAAAAACTGCGCGATCGCTTTGAACTATGCTCAAATGATACTTGTATTTTGATTGTTAGTGGTAGTTTTGGTGGCAACTTTTGTACAAAATACCTGAAATATTTACAAAGCCTATTTCTTGACTCCTTAGTTGTAATTGTGGCTTGTGGTCGAGATGAAAAGCTGCGGATCAAAATCGAGCAGATAGCTGGGAAAAAGCAAAATTTCCAAGTGCGAACGCCTACGGTGCGTGAGACGCGAACGCTAGGTTTTGTAAATAATCTCGATGAATGGATGTCTGCTGTAGATATCATTCTGGCTCGTCCTTCAGCAGGTATTTTATTAGAAGCAATGCTTGCCCGCACACCATTATTACTTCCTAGACAAGCAGCAGCTAACGACCGAGGAGCTATTAGCTTTGTCGAAAAATATCAATTAGGTGAGTGCTTTACAGGTCGCCAGGATTTGAATTTAAAAATAAGGCGTATGTTAGACGAAAAAGAACTGTACCAAAATCAGATCGATGCCTTACTCAAAAACTATTCATCTACCTTTGAAGAACAAAGTGCAACCTTGTGCAGAATCTTACTGCGATCGCTTGAGAGTTAGGTAATGTCGTGTCCGTTTAAACGAAATAGCCAGACGCTGAAAGTAAAATAAAATTATCCTCCACTAAAATCGCATCATGGGTTGACGTAGAAAACCTTAAGCACTTACACAAAGCCTGTCACAAGCAGGTATATTTCAAATCCAAGAAAACAATTCACTATATTTTGTAAAAGAGCGCAATGTTGCTTAATATATATATATAACGAAAATACTCAATAATTCAATGTGCAAGGGAATTATTAGAGCGTGCTTAACTGATAATCGCTATTTTTATGACTTGTAAAATGTAAATCGTAAACAATTACTCCATTCTTATGACTGTAAAACTCCAGACCGAAAACGACTCTCTGACGGCAAGCATTAGTATAAAGATAAATCAAGAAACAGAAAAAGAAAAAGTTCTATGTTCTCATTGTCAGCGCACCGCTACGAACGGTATTAAATGTAAAGGGATTTGTGTAGCTGACAATGACTATTAATGTATGAATTTTATCGCTCCTGAATATTGTAATTTGGTTTTCCATTGCCCAAAGTATGCCAATCGAATGGCACGTTTGTAAAGCCGAAACACTTGCGGGTTAAGCAGGGAAGCAATTGCTTTTCATAACTTATCGCCATCGCTCTCTTGCAAAAGATAGGCTATAAATATCTTACACTTTATTTTTTATCAAAAATGTTTTGTAAAATATCGCAAACTTCAAATACAGCTTGGTTTTGAATAGCTGCAAGATTCGCCTTGTAGCGAAGCCAATTCTCAGGTTTTAAGAGTTCCTCAACAGCTGGAACAATCCTGCGAAAGCTTTTAATTGTCAGACCAACTTGTTTCTCTAATATCCACTCAGCATTGTATTTTTCATTGATGAGTGTTGAGGAATTGCGTTCAACAATTACAGGTAAATTCATTACCATCGCTTCACTAATACTAATAGAACCAGGTTTGCCAATAAAAAAATCAGCCAAACTCATGAAATATGGCACTTCATCAGTAAAACTTTGTACGTGTTGCCGTAACTGAGTTGGACGTTCTTGCAATGCTTGTGCAAGTTTCTGATTATAACCACACAGAAAAATCAACTGCACTCGATCGCTCATACAATCTAAGGATTGGGCAATGTTGAGCATTGTTGCACAACCTTTTCCCCCAAACAAAACAATTCCCGTTACTCGGTCTGGATCTAATCCTAAACGCTGTCTTTCTACACGGCGATTGCTAGACATCGGTTGATAGAAGCGGGGATGTACAATCATTCCTGAAGTTTGCACAATGTATTCTTTTGATACACCTAAAGAACGCGCTTGTTCAGTGGCGCGGTTGGTTCCGCAGATTAAGTAACTTTTAGTTTTAGGTTCTATCCAAAAATGGGGGGGACTATCTGCAAAGTCAGTCATGATTGTAACCATAGGTGTGTTGACTTTAACTCGTTGCAGGCTGTCCCAAATTGCTCGGTTATACAGGGGAATTAAAGAAATGACTAGATCCAAAGGAGGTTGCTGTCGCCAATGTCGTTCGCCCAATTTCACCCCAATCGGATGCAACAAGCGAATGAAAAACTTATCAAGAAACATCATCACTGGATGTAGCCATGTCCAATCTGCGCCGATCATCTGGTTGTAGAGTTCATTACCGTCTGAACCGAACAGCTTTTTATAGGGATCTAACGGCTCTGATAGTTGACCGATATCTGTTACAGTGATTTGCCAGGGTCGTTTTTGTTGTTGTGCGATCGCACTTAAAGCTCTTAGGGTAGCGTAGTGACCTCCACCAGCACTGAGTGTAAAAACATGTAGCGAAAAGATTTTTTCATAACTCATAATTAATCCAAATGTAACTTCTGGCGTGCAAGTGAACGCGAATTTCCAAATGTCCCAGCCAAGCGCTGCAATTATCTCATTATCAGTGGGTATAATTCTTGGTTTGGTCTAGGGGTTACTGTAATTGCAGATGCAAAATAAGTAATAGTTTATACCTGTAATTCATGTAGTAAATATAGTTTTTCACACGTCTGCTTGCGAATACAACTATTAGCAGGAGTTAGCCTTAATTACCTCAATTGCCAGTTTCACTGTGCTAATTCCGAGCTAAAATTACTTTGTAATTGCAAATATATGAGGTAATTTCAGATATTTAATTACCGGAAATTACGGAGTGCAGCGACAAATAATTTTGTCAATGTACAGTAAAAGTCGATATTTAAGCAGCTTTTCGGTAAATGGGTAGTACTGGACTCGAACCAGTGACATCCTGCTTGTAAGGCAGGCGCTCTACCAACTGAGCTAACCACCCGCTGTTGCACACAAGAATTTAGTATAGCAAAATATTTTGCGATCGCGCTAGTATTTTTAGGAAAATCTTTTTGACTTTCTAATTCTCACCTTTTATCTATCTATGAAAGCTTACAAGATTCAGAGTAATACAGGCATTGATGCCCTCAAATTAGTCGATCGCCCTGAACCCAAACCCGCAACAGGGCAAGTTCTCATCAAAGTTCGAGCGACATCCCTAAATTACCGCGACTTACTCGTGGCTGAAGGAGCCTACGGTTCTGGAGTGAAATATCCGCTTATTCCCCTGTCTGATGGTGCAGGGGAAGTCGTGGCAGTGGGGGAAGGAGTCACACGGGTAAAAATAGGCGATCGCGTCGCTGGTATCTTCTTCCAAAACTGGATTTATGGCTCTTTGAGCAAAGAAAAAATGAAATCGGATCTGGGAGGTGGCATCGATGGCGTACTTGCTGAGTATGTTGTATTACATCAAGAAGGGTTAGTAATTTTACCAGACCATCTATCTTACTCTGAAGGTGCAACTTTGCCCTGTGCAGCCGTTACAGCTTGGCAGGCTTTGGTAACTAAGGGCAATATTAGTCCAAATGACAGTGTTTTGTTGCTTGGTACTGGCGGCGTTTCAATTTTTGCCCTTCAGTTTGCCAAGATACATGGTGCTAGAGCGATCGTTACTTCTAGCAGTGATGAGAAATTAGCACGAGCTAAACAGCTTGGTGCTGATGAAACCATAAACTATAAGACAACGCCAGACTGGGAAAAGCAAGTTTATGCATTAACTAATCGCACAGGCGTAGATCGTGTAGTGGAAGTAGGTGGTGCGGGTACTTTTCCCAAATCCCTACAAGCAGTCAGGATTGGCGGACAAATCAGCTACATTGGCGTATTATCAGGTAGAGGAAATGAAATTGACCCCACACCGATACTTTTCAAGAGTTTAACAGTTCAAGGAATTTATGTCGGTAGTCGGGAAATGTTTGAGGCAATGAATCAGGCGATCGCTCAACATCAACTTCAGCCTATTATTGATAGAGTTTTTTCTTTCACAGAAGCACGGGAAGCTTATCTTTACCTCAAAAGTGCTGCTCACTTCGGTAAGGTTGTGGTTGAGATAGAATAATCTTTATACTGGAAGAATTACAGGTAATTAACAAAGAAAATATGGAGTAAAGAGTTGCCTAATAACTCCATAATACAAAGTATATTGTTTAGCTGTTCGGTATTCATAAAAAATTCTGGCAACCTACACCACACTTTTGAGATTCACGATTATAATTACTGCAATAGTGAAATTGTCAATTAATTTATCTACAACATACTGTAATCAAATGTTACTCTGAAAAAAAATATTTGAGAAAATACACATTAGTTGACGTTACAAATAGGTTCTCAGTTGCTCTCCTTCTAGCTTGAAACTGCTTTTTCGCAAAGAGACCTATATCAAGGAGATCCTTAATGTCAATAGAAAATAATGTCCCAGTTCTTAGAGAAAATAGGTTGCTTTCAACTCTACCTATTTCTGAATATAAGCGTCTTGTTCCTCACCTAAAGTTAGTACAACTCTCATTTGAGCAAATTCTTATAGAGCCAGAAGAACCTATCACACACGTCTATTTTCCTCATAAAGCAATGGTTTCTTTAATAACCACTATGGAAAATGGCTCATCGGTTGAAGTCGCTGTAGTAAGTAATGAAGGTGTCGTAGGTATATCCGTAATTTTGGGAACTAATACAACGACCACAAGAGCGATTGTGCAAATTCCAGAGAGTGCGATGCAGATGAGAGCAGATGTCTTGAAAACCGAGTTCCATCGAGGTGGAATACTGCAAAGTCTTTTGTTACGCTACATCCACGCTTTACACACCCAAGTTGCACAAGGCGTTGCTTGCAATAGCCTTCATACAATAGAGCAGCGGCTTGCTCGCTGGTTGTTGGTCGTCTCAGACCGTCTGCAATCAGATCGGTTATTCCTCACTCAAGAATTTATTTCTCAAATGCTGGGTGTACGTCGCTCCAGTGTGAGTGTGGCAGCTAAAACACTCAGCAATGCAGGAATAATGTGTTACAATCGTGGTCATATCAGCATCATAAATCGCGAAGCTTTAGAAGTCGCATCATGCGAGTGTTATCGAGTTCTCAAAAACGAGTACGAGCAGTTTTTAGTCAAAGAATTTAAGCGTAATATCCGATGAATAATTTTAGGTTTCTATGTGCGAAACCGGACAGACACTCAAACTAGAGTTTGTGTAACCTTGAGAAAATTATGCCTTTTAATGCCATTTAGAGGAGTGTGCATTTCGATGCTATTGCTGCTCGAGGTGTTGGAACTACACTAAGGTAAAATTAATGTATAGTCAACCCGTCTGTGTTGATGGCTTACACTTGCTAGTTATTGATGACGATGCTGATACAAGAAAGATTCTCACCATCCTATTTCAAATGGAGGGCGCAGAAATCTTAGCTGTTGGTTCAGTAAATGAGGCTTTAGAAGTATTGTCCTATTTTAATCCTGATATCCTCATCTCCGACATCTACTTATCGGATGAACTCGGCTACTCATCACTCACAAAAGTTAGAAATCTGGTAGCAACGCAAGGAAAATGGATTCCAGCTATTGCTTTAACGGGATTTGCTTCAGAAACAGAGCGTGCATATGCCTACGCTATAGGTTTTCAGATGCATATATGCAAGCCTATCAACTTAGATGAGTTAGTTTGTGCAGTTGCTAGTCTAGCTGACTGCAAGCAGTTAGTCTAATACTAAAAACCATTTTCGGATAAATAGACCACAATCATCAAACTATTTCCCCAATAGAGTTGAGATTTACCTTGGCAAATACTGTTCCCAATACTGTCCATCCCTTATAAAGACTACAAGCTCTTGTCCATCTGCACCTAACTCACGAGAGTAATCATCAATGTAGATTGCTGTGACATCTGTAATGCGATCGCCTTTATGGTCAAATAATTGAAGTCCCATTTCGTCACGCATCTTATTGTAAACATCTCGTAAATCATTTTTCTCTAGCAGACTGTAAGGGTTTTCAGCAAAAAATTGAAACACATAAGCTATAGATTCATAGTTGGATATCGGTGTAAATTGTCCTGAAAGCACACCCATTGATGGGTCACTCCACTTGAGTTTGGAATAGCCAATAATGTCACCATTATGCAAAGTAACTGAGACAGAGACACTCATCTTCTCTTACTGCGATCGTTAGATTTCGATCCCGTAATATTTTTTGCAGATTACATAACACGAAAAATATTAAAAAAAATCAATAAAATAATCTTAAAAAGTTATCTTAACTCACGAAATATGAAAGTACTGAGACTAATTAATTTTAATCAAACACCTTAATTTTTATCTAAAATTTAAAATGCTCAGTATCTTTTAAAACACTATCAAGTATTTAACTACTGCTACTAACTTTACTTAGATTTAATGATACAAGTAGTTTGAATAGAATATTTGCCATACTTTTTAGATTTAAGTTTGTTTTTCCTTTTTTATTTGCTAGTTAAAGCTTTGAGGCTTGTTGCTAACTGAAAATTTCAACTTAATTTGTCTGAAATCTAGCACTAAGTATTGACAATTTATTAATAATCGAATAACAAGGTGGCAGAATCATGAAAAAAGGCGTTAGTACATCTTTCCTTGGAGACTCAGTAACGCCCTGTGAAAAAGTTAATACGGATAACATAATCATGCCACAAAATACTGATTACAAAGCTTCTAACTCAGAAAATCAGGGTATTGCTTACAAAGAGCGTCTTAATTCTTGGGCTATTGCCCGTATACTTCCTGATGCAGAACGGGAGATTGTTGCTCGTTTTCGCAGTCGCTCTGATGCAGATGGTTACATGCAGCATCTACGCCAAATGAAACCTAACGCTTCTTTCATGGTTGTTTTTGATTGTCAACGCGAAGAAGCTGTGATTTAAATAAAGTTTTTGACTGAACAGAGGTGATATCTAACGATCGACCCTTTGGGTGACGCGCTCCTTGTGTGCAAGATGCTAACGCGAACGTCGCTAACGCTGCGCTAACACAATCGCCTGATACCACTTTCCTCAAGGGGGGAACCCCCATAGGGAAGTGGTTCCGGAGGGAAACCTTTCCGTAGCGCTGTCTCACCTCGGCGATCAAATATTTACAGCAGAATTCAGGAGGAGCCAGTGACGGGTACACAGGGGTCTCCCCAAGTAGAAGAGGCAGTGCGTTGCGGAGCCAGCGCTGTGCGGAGGTTCCCGACGCTCGGTGACTCGCTACCACTTCGCTATCCGTTGAAGCGATTGGCGTGGGGTTCCCACGGCAGTCCGCTCAAGTCGGGAAACCCGCCCACACGGCTGCCTCCCCGTTGTAGCAACTGCCGTCAACTGGCGTTCATAATTCAGAATTTAGAAGTGAAACAGGCTTTATACCTGGGTTTGAAACTTAGGATCTTTACTTCATCAACTTGAAAATTGCTGTAACTTTTGATATAAAAAAGCTGATTGGATGCCTAAATTTTCTTACAAAAAGTTATTAACTCAATCTTAAACTAGCCTAGTAATAAATAAACTCCTCCTCCAGAAAGCTTTATTAACATCCTTGGGAAGATGTTATTATCCAGAGAATCAGTATCAAATATAACAGGAGAAAAACCACATTCCTGCGATAAGGAGACTGATTAGATGAATTGGCAGGCGATTTGGGCGCTGTTCCAAGAGACATTTCAAGAATGGAATGAAGATAAAGCCTCACGGTTAGCGGCAGCATTAGCTTATTACACGATTTTTTCTATCGCTCCTTTGTTGATCATCGTAATTGCGATCGCGGGAGCAGTATTTGGAGAGGAAGCAGCAAGAGGTGAAATTGTCCGACAAATTCAAGGGCTAGTTGGCAAAGATGGCGCAGAATTCATCCAAATAGCTATCAAAAATGCCGATAGACCGCAAACAGGAACTATTGCCTCTCTGATTAGTGTTGTACTTTTGTTATTAGGTGCTACTGGTTTATTTACTGAATTACAAGATGCTTTAAACACGATTTGGGAAGTAAAACCGAAACCTGGACGGGGTGTAAAAAACATCGTTCGTCAACGCTTTTTATCGTTTGCAATGGTCCTAGGTATTGGCTTTTTACTTCTGGTATCTTTGGTAATTAGTGCGGCATTGGCAGCACTGGTGACATATTTTAGTAACTTAGTACCAGGCGTAGATTTTATTTGGCAGATAATCAGCTTTATCCTCTCTTTTGGTATTACTACAGTACTATTCGGACTAATTTTTAAAGTTCTACCGGATGTCAAAATAACTTGGAAGGATGTTCTAATTGGAGCTATACTCACTTCTCTGTTATTCTCCATCGGTAGATATTTATTAGGACAGTATTTAGGTAACAGTAGTTTTGGTTCAACCTATGGTGCTGCTGGTTCACTGGTGGTTATCATAGCTTGGGTTTACTATGCCGCTCAGATTCTCTTTTTTGGTGCGGAATTTACTCAGGTTTATGCTAGAAGGCACGGTTCTGGTATCACTCCAACTAAGAATGCTATACCTCTGACTAAGAACGCTCCTGCTCATCAAAGTTTAAACAGTAATGGTACTGCGAAAACTGGGCAAAACACCAATAGTAAAAAGCAATTTTCTCGCTTAATTAATCGTCTTATTCGGTATGTTCAACAACCAAAACGCTTAAAATACAGAAGAAAAAACCAGTACTTTTAGTTAAAAATCTCAAGAGTCATAGGTAGAGGGGCAGAGGAGAGAATTCTTAATACTGATGAAATTTAAGCATTGAAAAAGGGATGAAATCATTGCTGATGGAGAGATGGTTAGTAATTGATTGGCAGGGAATTTTTATTCCTAGCATCAGTGTCTTGGAGCTAATGATACGCGGGTCACTTGTCTACCTAGCGCTGTTTTCAGTGCTACGCTTACTGCCTAGCCGACAAATAGGAACCTTAGGAATTACTGATTTACTTGTAGTTGTGCTATTTGCTGAAGCCGCCCAAAATGCAATGGCCAGAAATTATACGTCAATTACTGAAGGAGCTATTTTAGTAGGAACTGTTATTTTTTGGAGTTACTTTCTTAACTGGTTGGGTTACAAACTTCCTAGGTTGCGCTTCCTAAATCGCCCACCATTATTATTGGTAAAAAATGGTCAGTTGATTGAACGGCATCTACAACGGGAGCTAATCACAGCAGATGAGTTAATGAGCAAGTTACGTCAGCAAGGCGTGGAATTTTTGGCTGAGGTGAAGTTTGCATATATGGAAGCTGACGGTAGTATCAGTATCATCACATCTGACTCAAAAACTGATGCCGTAGCTGGGCAAAAGCAGAGTGATACCGAGTTGGAGTCAGTAACTGAGGGATGAGGGGGATATAGGAGCAGACTAAGTTTATCCATACAAGAATATGTTCCACCAAATCTCTCATTCAAAAACAGCGCTTAAGATAGCGCCTCGGCACTCTCCAAAACCTATCCTGACATAACCTTCTTTTTCACAGTAGCCGCGCAGGATAACTTCATCACCGTCGGATAGAAAAGACCGCACTTCACCAGTTGGTAGTTGAACTAACTGAGCTCCACGCTGAGTAATCTCCAATAGACAGCCTTGTGAGTCTTTTTCTGCGCCTGAGACTGTTCCACTAGCCAGCAAATCGCCAGGACGAAGGTTACAACCATTACTTGTGTGGTGGGTGAGCATTTGGGCTACTGTCCAATACATCTGCTTGAAAGACCCACGACTCAAGCGAAACGGTGTCATTCCTGCTGTATGCATCTGGGATGAATGTAGTAGCGCTTCAACTGTGATATCGATACCACCCAATTCGTTATTTAACGGGGAAGAAAGATAAGGTAGCGGTGAGGGATCGTTCTGATTACGTTCTAAAGCAGGACAGCGGAAGGGTGCCAACGCTTCCAGAGTGACCACCCAAGGCGAGATAGTGGTGGCAAAACTTTTGGCTAAGAAGGGGCCAAGGGGTTGGTATTCCCAAGCTTGGATATCTCGTGCTGACCAGTCATTCACTAAACACAGTCCAAAAATATGTTCCTCAGCGTTATCTAGATGAATGGGCTGTCCCAACTGATTCCCGCTACCAACAAAGAAGCCAATTTCTAATTCGTAGTCCAGCATTTGAGTAAGTTCAAAATCAGGGGCTGGCGCTTGCGGTTTTTTTATCTGACCTTTGGGACGGTGGATAGCTGTATCGCTAGGTACGATTGACGAGGCGCGTCCGTGGTAAGCAATCGGAACATACTTGTAGTTGGGTAAAAGTGGATTGTCAGGACGGAACAACTTGCCTACATTGGTAGCATGAAAAATTGAGGCGTAAAAATCTGTGTAATCATTAATAGTAGTAGGTAACAAAAGCTCGGCATCAGACATGGAAATGAGCGTTGCTTGTGCTTCCCGTGGTTGCTCGTTTTTTTGCAGCAGCTGGCTGATGTGACTTCGTAACAATGATGCAGCCTCACTCCCTATTGCCATAACTTGAGTCAAGTTAGGCGCTGCACAGGCTACTTGCACATGTTCTGGGAGTCCTTGCAGTAGTCCAGCTTTGTAGCAAAGAGATAAATCTAAAATTTGGTCACCAATCGCAACCCCAATATGTGAGGGTTGATTGCTATTTTGCGATCGAAACACGCCAAACGGCAGGTTTTGAATTGGGAAATCTGTATCCGGCTGATTTGCAGATTCGACCCAACTCCGTAAATGTGGATCATGGGTAGCATTTGGAGAACGGCTCATAGTAGTTTTAGCTCCTGGAGGTTGTCTACTGGTTCTTGAAATGAGCAGGAACCAAAAGAGCGGAAGAATTGTTGTCGAGCCTGCTCAATTTCTGCAATATTTAGGTGATAATCACGCCAAGTAATAGCGTCATCTGTGAAATGAAAGATATTGCTAGCAGATTGGAGAACTTCTAATGCTTCTTGTGCGGTTACTTTTTGCCAATAAACTAATGCTGCCATGACTGCAACATTTAAGAAGCCATGCATCAGAGTAGAGGGACTATCTGGTTCGTATGTGACGTAATAGTTACCTAGTAATGGATGATGCAAGCCTGCGGTCGCTTTGAAGGAAACCTGAGCTTCAGCAAATGCCAAAATATGCAGAGAAAGTTGGGTAATAGAGGGAAAGGCTTCTAGAGTAATGCCACCCGTACGAATTTTTGCTGCTGCTTTAGTATGTTTCAGTACTGCTAGATATGGTTGTAGGTCTACATTAAGGGGGATTTCAAAAAATGCTTCTACTTGGTCAGGTAAATAGGGTATAACTTTCTCTATTTCTATGGGCGAAAGTACAGGAAATTCTAAAGATGTGACAGCGATCTGATTTTTGCTATGGAGCAATTGGAGCGATCGCTGCGACGAACGCACAACTTCTATCTCTGACTCCCAATGCTCTGAAATAATCAGGCTCAGCGACCATTGCTTTAAGTCTAATGTTGGCACAAAGTTTGCAAACTCTTCCAACCGAGACACTGGCAGCACAAAGTGATTCAGCATCCAACGGTAGGGTGTTCGCTGATAGTTTGCATAATTTACCATAGCTGCTTGGATGCCGAGCTTAGCTGGAGGAAAAAGTCCGGCATAGTCGATAATTGATGTCAGAAGTACCTTTACTGATGTGAGCATTAGGTTTTCCTCCTTTATCTACTTCAAAAGCAATAGACTGTCGATTTTGCTTTTTTATCATCTAACTTAGTTTCACTTCCTTGCCTCTACTTCACCCAATGGTAGTGAGGTTGAAGCTTTGATTTCATTCAAAACAATACTGGTACGCACTTTGTCCACACCCGGAATTTGTGTAATTTTCTCAGTCAGTAATCTTTCTAAATGCTGATGGTTGGTGACAACAACTTTTAAGAGGTAATCAAATTCACCAGTAAGATGATGACATTCCAGAACTTCTGGCAACTCCTTTACCCGTTCGCAGAAGTGTCCAACGCATTCAGGTTGATGGTGGGCAAGGGTAACTTGTGTAAAGCACAGTAAGTCTAAACCTAACGCCTCACGATTAACCAAAGTCACGTAACGGTCAATAAAGCCACTTTCTTCTAACTTTTTCAGCCTTTTTTGCAGCCCAGGTGCAGTGAGGTTAACTTGGCGTGCCAATTCAGCATGGGTGATGCGGCTGTTCTCTTGCAGAAGGCACAATACTAATCGGTCTTTTTCATCCAGTGGTTTAAGTGATTCTGAGTTCTTACCCTTGGTAGTTTGATTTTTGGACAAATTATGTCTCCAGGTATAAGTTATTTAGTATATTTTATAGATAGCTTAGTTAATTATAAATACCAAAAAAGTTATGAAGATTAAGATACATTAAAAAAAAGAGAATAAAAGTTTGTTTTGTAATTCAATTAAGAAAATTTAGTTTATAAACGAAACTGAAGATACTTTCCCTAAGTTTAAGTAGGTCTTTACATAAAATCGCGGTTCTTTAGGCAACTCAAGAAAATAATTGTCCTGCTTGTAATTATTGATTGTTAACTGTCAATAGTTAGCATCCAACAATTACAAAGGTTAGCTCTCACTTATCAATACTTCCTCTGGATAAGGAGGAATCAAAATGAATGATTTTTGCCCCATAAAGCGCTTCGATCACCTGGAATTTTACATAGGGAATGCCAAGCAGGCAGCACTGTTTTATTCCAAGTTTTTTGGATTCACTAACACTGCATATCGGGGTTTGGAAACTGGTAGCAGAGAAGTAGCATCCTATGTGATGCAGCAAGGGGATATCTGCTTTGTTTTGAGTACAGCGCTATTTCCAGAGCATCCCATCTCCCAAAGCGTACTTAAGCATGGCGATGGAGTTGCCATTATTGCCTTAGAAGTACCGGACGTTGTGAGTGCCTATAAAGAGACAACCAAGCGAGGTGCTATGGGAGCTATGGAACCGACAGAAGAAGAAGACGGATGCGGGGTGTTACGATATGCTGCTATCCACGGCTATGGCGACACGCTCATCAAGTTTGTGGAAAGAAGCGATTATTCTGGGGTGTTTGCTCCTGGCTTTATGCCTTGCCAACATGTTGATAACAGAAAGTTTCTAGGACTACACAGCATTGACCACGTTGTTGGCAACGTTGAACTAGGCATGATGAATCGATGGGTGCAATTTTTTGGTGAGACGATGGGCTTTAGCCTGTTGGTACATTTTGATGACCAGGCGATTTCCACAGAGTATTCAGCATTGATGTCCAAGGTAGTGCAGGACGGCACGGGCAAGATTAAATTGCCCATTAATGAGCCAGCTCAAGGTAAACGCAAGTCACAAATTGAAGAGTATTTAATATATAATAACGGGCCTGGAGTTCAGCACATCGCCTGCGCTACCCACAACATTATCGAGACAGTTTCCCTGCTAAAGATAAATGGAGTCGAGTTTCTGGACGTACCAAGAACCTATTACGAAAACTTAGAAAAACGGGTAGGGAAGATTAACGAACCAATTGAAAAGCTGGCAGAGCTAGGCATCTTAGTAGATAGGGATGAAGATGGGTATTTGCTCCAAATTTTCACCCAGCCTGTGCAAGACCGGCCAACACTTTTCTTTGAAGTGATTGAACGGCACGGAGCGCAGGGCTTTGGTGAGGGTAACTTCAAATCTTTGTTTGAGGCAATTGAGCGCGAACAAGCACTGCGAGGGAATCTTTAAAGAAAGCAGAGGGGCAGGGGGGCAAAGGAGATAAGATTATGACTCATTATTATAAGTTGGGAAATATTCCACATAAAAGACACACTCAATTTCGTCAACCTGACGGTTCTTTGTATCACGAAGAATTGATGGGGATGCGCGGTTTTTCAGGCATTCAATCCCTGCTTTACCATGTGCATCCACCCACCCAAATACAGAAAATTTTGCTAAGAACAACGGTGGACATACCCTTTGAGGAATCAGGGGTGTTGTGTCACCGCCATTTACGCACAGCAACCATCAAACCAGGAGGGGATGCTGTGGAAGCACGTATGCTGCTCTTGTCTAATGCAGATGTCTCTATTTCAGTTGCTCGACCTACTGAAGCAATGTCGTATTGGTATCGGTTGGCTCACGGCGATGAGGTAATTTTCATTCATGAAGGTGCTGGTACATTGGAGAGCCAGTATGGTAATCTTCGCTACCGTCCAGGTGATTACCTCGTAATTCCTACAGGAGTATTGTGGCGTATAATACCGGATATCAACATAGAGCAGCGAATGCTAGTTATTGAGGCAAACGCACATATAGAGCCACCAGCACGCTACCTCAATCGTTATGGGCAATTTCTCGAACACGCTCCCTACAACGAACGCGACATTCGCCCACCGGATGAGTTGGTGACTCATGATGAGGTAGGAGAGTTCGAGGTGCGAGTCAAAGAGCGCGAGTATCAAAGAAACGGTTTTAGCGAGCGCATCACCAGCTACTTCTATAACCATCATCCTCTTGATGTTGTCGGTTGGGATGGGTGTCTGTATCCTTTTGCATTCAACATTGAGGACTTTGAACCCGTTACAGGTCGGATTCACCAACCCCCTCCGGTACATCAAACCTTCGAAGCGCCTGGCTTTGTCTTGTGTTCGTTTGTACCGCGCCTGTTTGATTATCATCCCCAAGCGATTCCTGCTCCATATAACCATTCCAACGTCGATTCGGATGAAGTTATCTACTACGCTGCGGGAAATTTCATGTCTCGCAAAGGGATAGAACGCGCCTCGATGACTATTCATCCCAGTGGTATTCCCCACGGCCCCCATCCAGGAATGTACGAAGGGTCAATTGGCAAACAACAGACTGATGAATTAGCCGTGATGATTGATACATTTCGTCCCCTACGTTTCACAAACCATGCTGTGCAGTTGGAGGACAAAGACTACGTCTACAGTTGGCTTACTTGAAGATAAGGCAGGGTAAGGATTTATTTATTTCCTATGCCCCTCTGCTTCCCTATCCCCACTCCCTGAGAGGTGTTGATTATGACTAAAACTCTCACTACTACTCCAATAAATCTGACTATTTCACCACGCATTCAAAAACGCTTGTATCGAGGCGAACTCACACAACAACAGGTAAGTAAATTCCAAAACTTTCTCAGCGAAGTTGACCGAGAATTTTTGCAGCATCGCATCATTATCAACAACACCTATACTCGCTGGTTCTGTAATGGCACAGCTACAGATGAAGAACTGCGAAACTTTATCCAGCAATTCTCAGTGTTCTCCAATCAGTTCTTAATTGCTGCGTTATTAAAAGCAATCAACTCACCCACCCTTCAACAATCGCGTGCCAGTCGGGAGATATTGTTGAACGAACTAGGCGTGATTTACCGTAAGTCTGGACAGCCAATTGGTAGTGACATGGCTCAGACAGAGGAGGAAAAAGACCGAGAAGGCGACCCCGAACTAGTCAGTACGGAAGGTACAGTAGACGGTGGTATCTGCCGATTTCGTGCTGCACATTTTGAATGGCTGATTGGTATTGCAGAAGGATTGGGCTTGCACTACGAAAATATCGGCAAACGCAAGCACGGAAGCCTTACAACCTTGCATTTCTGCGACGAACTGCAACGCCTCTATGGTAGCGAAGATCCGCAAATTGCTGAGGGTGCTAGCTTTGCTGTTGAGAACTGGGCAGCGGCTGGTTTCTGGCAGGAATTAGAGGATGCATTCACACGCATCAAGCAAACACGACATCCACACCTACACCTAGCATTCTTTACTTGGCATAACCGCGTTGAGGCGCAGCACGCCGGACACACATTAGAGGAACTTGAAGAAGTTTACTTTCACCCAGACTTTGACCAAAGCAAGTTCTTGCAAGGAGGAAGAGAGATTCTGGAAGCTATTGCTATTTTTTGGGATGGGCTAAACTGCGATCGCCTTAACCAACTAAATACGTGAATAGTTATGAAAAAGCTACTATCACTGGAACAAGTCCTCAATTGTGGTGTAGAAACTAATATTGCCACCACAATACTACCGCAGATTAATCAGTGGCTTGCTTCTTTACCTGCTGCTGACTGCTGGCAGAATCTCACTCAATACATCCTCAAGCCTAGTTACCCTTTTGTACTACACGAACTCCTTTATAAAACCACGTTCTCCGACTGGGACAAAAGCCAAGGATCTCCTCCTGCTTGGTTTCCTTCTCATGAGCAGATGCAGGTTACCAATATTGCTGCATTGATAAAGCAGCTGAAACTGGATTCCTACGCAGAACTTCACACTTGGTCAACACAACATCGCGCTGAATTTTGGGACATCATTATTCAACGTTTGGGTATTCACTTTCGAGAGAAATATAATCAAATTGTTGACTTACCAGACGGTGCTGAGTCGCCACAATGGTTGGTAAATGCTCAATTTAACATTGCTGAAAGTTGTTTTCAAGCATCTCCAGATAGCCCCGCCATTATCTTCCAGCCAGAAGGAGGTGCAATTTCTATTCTCAGCTATGGCGAACTCCACGCCCTAACCAATCGAGTTGCCAATGGACTTGTAGATGCTGGCTTTCAAAGCGGTGATGCCATTGCAATTACTATGCCGATGACAGCCGAAGCTATAGCAATTTACCTAGGGATTATCAAAGCTGGTTGCATTGTAGTTTCCATTGCTGACAGTTTTAGCGCCGCCGAAATTGCCACACGACTTTACCTTTCTAAAGCTAAAGCGATTTTTACTCAAGACTATATTTTGCGTGGGGGCAAACAGTTACCTCTCTACAGCAAGGTGGTTAACGCCGATGCGCCTCAAGCCTTTGTGCTAGGGTCATCTGTTGAACTGCGTCCTAGTGATTTGACTTGGAAGGAGTTTCTCTCCTCCAACGAGCAATTCCATGCTTTGCCCACAGATTCTGCTGCTTATACTAACATCCTGTTTTCCTCCGGCACCACAGGAGAACCCAAAGTCATTCCCTGGACGCAAACCACCCCGATCAAATGTGCTGCTGATGGGCATTTACATCACGACATCCAGCTAGGAGACGTAGTGGCGTGGCATACGAATTTAGGATGGATGATGGGCCCGTGGCTGATTTACGCCAGCCTGATTAATCGGGCGACGATCGCCCTTTACTGTGGAAAACCTACAGACAGAAGCTATGGAAAGTTTATACAAGATGCAAAAGTAAATATACTTGGTGTAGTACCTAGTCTGGTAAATATTTGGAAAACAACTGCTTGTATGCAAGGTCTAGACTGGAGCGCTATTAAAGCTTTTAGCTCAACGGGTGAGTGTTCCAAGCCTGAGGATATGTTCTACCTCATGTCCCTAGCTGGATACAAACCAATTATCGAATATTGCGGCGGCACAGAAATCGGAGGAGGCTATATAACTGGTACTTTAGTACAGCCCTCCGCCCCCTCGACTTTTACTACACCTGCCTTGGGGCTAGACATTGTGATTCTCGACTCAGATGGTCGTTCTACTAACAAAGGCGAGGTGTTTATTATCCCGCCGTCGATTGGACTTTCGACTGAGTTGTTAAACGCCGATCATCACCAAGTGTATTTCGCCAATGTCCCCCAGCATCCAGTACCTCTGCGCCGTCATGGCGACCAGATAGAAAGGTTGCCCAACGGCTACTACCGCGCTCGCGGTCGCGTTGACGATACCATGAACCTAGGAGGTATCAAAGTTAGCTCTGCTGAGATTGAACAAGTTCTCAATGCCGAGGAAGGAATCTGGGAAACTGCTGCTATTGCTTCCTCCTTGTCAGGCGGGCCAAGCCAATTAATTATCTATGCGGTGGTTAAACCAGATATGCAGGAGAATAAAACTGCGATCGCCACATCTCTGCAAACAGCAATTAACCAGCGTCTTAATCCTTTATTCAAAATTCACGATGTTGTCATCGTTGATAATTTACCTCGCACTAGTTCTAACAAAATTATGCGTCGTGTTTTGCGCGACCAGTATCAAGCGCAATGAATATGAAAAGTGCTGAGTAAGAAGAGTACTCAGCACTCAGCACTGAGTACGATCAAGGATAAAGACCTCTATCAGTTAGTGCCTGGGCAACCCTACCCACCCCCAACGTATAAGCTGCTAACCGCAGAGGAATTTGTCGTAACTTTGACTGTTGAGTGACTTGGCGATAAGCCTGCACCATCAAGTGTTCCATTTCGCGGTTAACGCGTTCTTCATCCCAAAATAGATAAGAAAGACCTTGTACCCACTCTAGATAACTTACTACCACCCCACCGGCATTCGCCAAAATATCGGGTAGCACCGTCACACCTCGCGCCTCTAATGACAGGTTTGCCTCAAGCGTAACTGGACCATTAGCAGCTTCTGCAATCATATGCGCTTGTATTCGATCGGCATTTTCTTCGGTGATTTGGTTTTCTAAAGCTGCTGGAATTAAAACATCACAGGGCAAAGTTAATAAATCTGCATTGCTAATTGGTACAGCTTGGGGAAAACCAACAACACTTCTACGGTTGGCAGCAGCGTAGGCTTTTAATACTGGAATATCAAGACCTTCTTTGGCAAAGACTCCTCCTGCACCAGTTGAGACAGCTATAATCTTAGCTCCCGCTTGGTGTAACAATTCAGCCGCTGCCATTCCGACATTGCCGAAACCCTGAATAACTACTTGCATTCCCACTAAGGATTTACCTTGGTCTGCCAGCGCCTCACGCACAATAATCATCGTGCCGCGTCCAGTTGCCATTTCCCGTCCCAGCGAACCACCAACTGAAAGCGGCTTACCTGTTACAACTCCGGGTACAGCATGACCAACATTTACTGAGTAAGTGTCCATCATCCAAGCCATCTCACGGGCAGAAGTACCCATGTCTGGTGCGGGAATGTCTACTGCGGGACCGATATCTTTAATCAACTCGCTGGTATAACGACGAGTAATACGCTCTAATTCACCTACGCTATAGCGTTTTGGATCTATGGCAATACCCCCCTTACCACCACCATAGGGAATACCTAACAGCGCACATTTCCAAGTCATCAGCATTGCTAAAGCCGACACTTCCCGCAGTGTTACGGCTGGATGGTAACGAGTTCCACCTTTGTAAGGCCCTAAGATATCGGAGTGCTGTACTCGATGTCCCGCGAAAACTCGGATTTCTCCATTATCCAGTTTTACAGGAATAGAAACTGTCACCACTTTGCGCGGGTGGCTGAGTATTTCTACTATTCCTCGATCTAATCTTAATTCCTTAGCTGCCGCCTCTAGGTAGCTACAGGCTTGGTCGAATGGGCAAATGTGCGCTGGAGAAGCAGCTTCCAGCGGCAGCACAGGTGTTGAAACCATAAAATTTTCTCCTATCGCGGAAATACCGCGAGCCAGATATATATATGCCTAGCGTAGCCTCTGTTTTATAGAAAAATAGCAATTTTGTAGTTTTTGTTACATTTTTGTTTTCATTTATAGGCTATTGCAAAAATTTCTCCCTTCAAGTATTCATCGCTGACTGTACAGACAGGTTACTAACATCAAAAGCGACGCAAACTTCTGTAATCTACATTTTCAAAATATAGAATTCTCAATATGTCTTAAAATCATCCGAATACGATCCAACGTTTCTTTTTCATCATCAGCATTGAAAGCTTCAATTAAATAACGTTGTTTATCTTCATTTAAATATTCTTTTACCCATCTGTAGCGGAGCCTTTGTCCTATATCTAGTATCCTTTCGACTAGTAGTTTTAAAGGGGTTTTTAAATAACTAGGTATCTCTTGTAAATCAAGCCTAGACAATGTATTTTCAAGACGCAACTTAGAAAGATTATGAAAATCTTGGTTAATACCTCTGACTTTTTCATCCCACTGATGATCTCTAAGATAAACAGCAACTGATTCATAGCAATAAAGAAGAAAACGGGGATGAAGTCCATCATCTTCTATTTTGAGGAAGCGTCTAATAAGTTTTTCTGTATCTGCTGGTGGATTTTCTGGCTCTGTCATCGAAAGTAATAATGTTTTCCGAATATTTTCCAACTCATCAAAACTCAAATTTGTCTTGAGTTCCCATTCATGTTCGCTTTGTAAACCATACGAACCTCTCGTTAATTCATCAAATTTATCTTGACTATTAAATAGCTTATTAACTAAATACTTCAAAAATTTTCTTGTATCAACATTTAGAACGAGTTCATCAAAAGGTTTACGATTTTCTTCTTTAAGAGCGATTGCTACTCCTTTGGCAGTAAAAAACTCTAGAAAAGACCTATGAGCAAAACGTACACTATAGTCTGAAAACCTTTGCAAAAAAGGACATTTATGAATGCTACTCAAAACTTCATCATCATCAAATTCACTAAAATTTTCTCCTATTGGTTCAATGAAATATTTAATATCGTCTATGCTCATTTCTGCTTTACCATCTTGGTAAAATTCTAGACTTTTACGAGCTAGATTATCCAGATTCCAAGTAAAAGCTGCAATTCTCTCTTGAGCATGAGATAAATCCACATCTTTAGAAGCTCGTTCTGTAAAAATTTCTAATAGCTCACCTGCCTGTTCAACTTTAAGAAGATTATCTAACTCAAAATTTTGTCGATCTTTAACAAGATCGCAGAATATTCTTAACAGTAAAGGACGACGTAAAATATCCAGTAACTTGGTATTTTTCTTAACGTTTTCAAAAAGTTCGTCATCAGAAATAGTAGAATCTATATAACTATTAATTCTTGAATCATCCAGAGCATCCAGATTTAAGAAATAAACTGAAACTGGAATCTTATTCAAATTCTCACGATTAATAATTTTTACAAGTTCGGTTGCTTCCGAATTATCAACTGCTCGTAAATATTCTAAGCGAGCGCAGACTATGACTTTAAATCTAAATCCTCCAGATTTAATTTTTTCGTTATTACACAAGAAATTCGTTAGAGCTGCAAAAAAAGTCTGATGTTGACTCGTATTGGATAATAGCTCATCTAATCCATCAAGAATTAACAAAATATTTCCATGTTTAATTATTGGCAGTAAATCTTCAAAAACGAAACTTATATTAAATTCAGCTTGATTAAGGAGATGACCAAAAAGCAAATTAGAAAAATCTTCTACACTTGGCTTAATATTTCTATTTAAAATTCCTAATTTACTACGGCAAAAAGCAAGATTTATCGGTAAAGGAAACAAACCTTGATTGTCTGAGTGACGATTTTTTAAAAAGTCACATATTTGATGTATTAGTTCAGTTTTACCAAAACCGTATTGCCCAACTATAATTGAAATTGAAGGTGCGCCAACAGTATATTGTCCAGCATAAGGAGATACTAAAGGATCTCGAATATTTCCTAAAAAAATAAGTGGATTTGTTAAGATAGCTTTTCCTGTAGATTTTGGGGTTGCTGCTAGAAAACCCTTACTTACTTTAGCTGGTACGTGAATATAGAACGGATTTAACCTTCCTCTTCCAGTTTCATTATCAATACCAAAAGTCTTATTTGCTATTTCCAAAAATTTTTCTACTTGAGTCATTGATGTATCTCCTGAAATAGCTAAGTTATTTACTATGTGCAATGTAATTAATAAGGATTAGAGACTGTACTATATTCATTTTAATTCAGATAACTTATTTTTTTTCAAAGTTTCTATCATACGGAATTATCATCTGGTATTAGTAAATTAAAAATCTGGGTAGCATTCTCTCTAGTTATGCCACTACTTGCATCAATAATATCGTATGCATAAAATGGATAAGGAATCTCCGTGCTAATTCCCCTCAATGCAACAGGAATACATCTAGCATCATTATTCCTAGCTCGTGGTCGCCAATACCGTTCCCAGTAACTGAATTCACCTTCAGTATATGAAGAACTAAAGTTTCTATCTTCAAAGAGAACAATTATATTTTTTGAATTTCTGAGTGCTTCATTAATTCTTTCAGTAATACTGCTAGTTTCTCCTATTCTTTGAGTAAAAACCCAAGAATTAATTGATTTATCTTCAGATTCTGCAATTTCAGCTAGCATATAGCTGAGGTGTTCTGCTTCTAATCTCAATGAAGCAGGGAATGAAATAAATACATCATAGATATCTACTGGTATTAAAAAAGGTATAACAAGTTTAAGCTTATATGTATCTACCTCATAAAAAATGTTTTCTAATATATTGTATTCTGTAAGTAAATCAATTACATCTAATGCTGCATCTCTAATTTCAGAGTTTAGTTCTCTTCTTAATTCTGGAACTCTAATATAAATAGAATTTAATCTTTCATGAAACGACCGCTCCTGAGTAGATATATTTGTTCTTACCAATTTTTGAATATACCTAAATACTTGAGTACCACCCAGATTTTTCTCAATAGTTTTACGAAAACTTTTTGACCTTTCCTGAATAGAACGAGAATTATTTATGGTTTGTTCAATAAGTTTCTCACTAGTTTTACGATTAATTGGTTCTGAACCAGACCAGCGATTGAATATTTTTTTAGATTCTTGCAGAAGAAGATTGCTAAATTCAAAGTACCCTCCTGCCAAGCAGTTAATCTGCTCAGTTATAACTGGTATTTGATAGCAGTATTGCTCCACAAGTTTATTGAGACAGTCAGGAAATGTAGTTAATTCTAAAACTTCAATACAGTGACTTTCAAAGTCAGTTGTCAAGCCTAGTGGTTCGGTAATATAAACTATAGTTGAATCCCTAAAGCTAGACAAATCATAACGCACCTGAGATAAGGCTTGTGCTATTTCACTGTTAGGAGTATTAGCTAAGGCAAAATCATACAAAACTATAACTCTCTTGATTAGACTATTGTGATTTGTATTGAAATCCTCCAATATCCTTTGAATTCTACTAAATTCATTTCTATAACCTAATTGTTCATTATTATTTGTATATAAGCTTTCATTATCTAGATTTCCATAATTATTTAGTCTTCCTCCAATTACAAATAGTTCTTGATTTTTAATATTAATAATTTTTTGGTAATGTTGAAAAATAGTTTCCTTTACTGAGCCAGGAAAACCTTTAACAAAAACTATTCCTGGTCTAAACCCAACATTTTTTGCTTCTATTATTTCTAATAATTCGATACATAAATCGTCATCTTTCCAGTGGTAATTAATATTTAGTGGGATTTTTTGATAATTTTTTAAGGGTTGATTAAAGAATTCTTCTCTTTGCCAAGGTATTATATTTCCACCCCTTTGTAAACCTGTAACTTTGATCTTCTGAGTGGTTTGAGAATTTATGTCGAATTTATCAATCTCAATTAAATTCATTCTTAAAGGCCATATTTCTCTATTTGCTTTATAACCAGTACCAATACTAATATGTTTAAATGAGAAAGGTTCAGGATTAATACAACTAGCATTGCCTGACCCAAATAAATTAACTGTTATTTTTAAATTATTGATTAATAATTCTTGCAGTCTTTGATCGTAAAGCTGTGTTGATGACCAAGCTTGTGAAGGAGTTTCAGCAGTCACCAAAATAGTAGGTGTAATGTTCGCATATTTTAAAGAGGAAATCTGAGAATCAGCGGCTTTATAGATAGGTTTTATACGCCTTTCTGAAATTCCATCTATTTCGCCGTCACTACTGTTTTTCCAGCAACAAGTACCAATGATAGTGATATCTTTTAGTTCTCTAACTAAAGCTCGATCGTATTTAAATTCTTCACATCTTTGCTCGCTAATTTCTTGCTCAAAAAGATTGTCATGAAAGCTTTTGAAATTAGAATAATGAGTTTCTGATATTGCAGGTTCTGCAACATCATTTTGACCAGGTACAATTACTACTCGATTAAGCCTAATGTTTTGACCATCTCTAGTAAGTAAAATCGATGCTATTCTATTGATAAATTCTCTAGCTTGGTCAAAGCTACGTGCATTACCGTCATGAGTTATATTGCCCGAAATAACAAGATAATCGCTGTTGTACAGTTCAAAATTATTAGCAGCCTGTTGTATGTGATTAACTCGGCTATTCACATCAGTGTCCGGTAATCCAATTAGAACATCACTGATATGGATAATTTTAATTATACCCATCGGTACTAATTTGTTAGACTCATCCTGATAAATTTAAATTTTGTTTAAAGTAATTTTTATATTAAAAAAATACAAAAACTATACTTTTCGTGGTGGTGGTGGTGAAAAAGGACATCTTTCTGCAAAGATGCCTGTTCTTTCTTGAACTTGTTTAAATCTACTTTGTGTAATCTTGCCTGTGGCGATCAGTATTTGACTATCCAAAGAAGAAGCTGATTTAAAATATATAGATAATGGAGTATCTTCGAGTTGTTTACTAATACCTCTAACTTCAGCTAAAGTTTTCATAGGATCTTTGTGCCATGCAGAGTCTTTCATTTGTTGAGCTTTAACTATTGCATCGGGTGAACCTGTGAGGGATCTAACTGAATTACCTCCTAACTCATTACGGGGTAAATGAATATGTGTATCACGCCACTGAAAGATAAATGTACGTAGTTTTAGACATTCGTTTAAAAGCAGATATACTACCCAAGAACGAGAATCTTGAAAACGTGTACGGTTAAGTTGATGAATTGCTTCTTTGAGTGCGCTTTCGCGATCTTCTTGGCTTGGGAAATCAGTAATTTGAATACTCAGAGCTTTCCACAACTGTTCATACAGTTCTTTAAACATGTGGTAACGTAGTGACACTGAATGGCTACCACTAGTTAAACCAAGATTTTCGCGAATTTGGTGATAGTCAGAAGTAACGAGATTGTCTACCATAGGTAACAAAGCAGCAAAAATCCCTTCGCATAGAAGATTTGCCAAGCTTAACAGTTCAACTGCTTGTGGTAAGCTATTTGATCGGATGCTACGTATGGCTGCTTCTATGTGGTCATTGACTTCTTCACTTAGAATTTCAGGAACTTGATGAAGTCCCCGAAACTGAGTAAAAAAAGTATCACCTTTGAGAACAATATCATAAACAGCACGTCGTATATCGTCTGCTGCGATAAATACTTCGTATGAAGGAATCTGTGTAGGTATACTAACTGCTCCTAAGTTGCGCTCCCACAACGTTGCTTCATGGTTACAAATTCGAGTCAGGTGCAACAGACGCAACTCAGGGCTGTCTAAAGTCTGATTAGCCAAGCATGATTCTATTTGCAGGTTACCAATCTCTATTTGGTGAAGTACGTTGCGATCGAATTCTTTAAGAGTATTAATGTATTCGCTAAAAGCAGGAGATTTATATATGCATAACGTGCTTTGCACAGAATCTTCTTCAAATACATTAGGTAATTTATGTGGAAATGTACTTATGCAAGATAGTAACTTATGAAATCCCAGTGCCCACGATATTTTCACCATTGCAGAATTCATCATCCCAAATTTGATATCTATGGAGGCACGTTTAGTAAGATCAACTAAGTTTAATATAGTAATTTCTGCTGCTTGAAATATTGCCCGTGCCGTACTTTCTGGTGAGGCTTTTAATAAAGGATATCTCTCTCGAGATTCTTGCAGTATGTGAATACTTTGTAGTTCTGTATAATTTTGTGCAATTATTCCAAGCTCATTTTCTAATTTCATTTTAATTATCTCCTTAAATATAATTATTAAAATAGAAAAACATATAATACAATCAATAGGATTAAGATTTACCTATATGTACAATAGAGTCAATAATATAACTTTATTGGAGTAGTGATAATATTTTTCCTATAACATTGAAAGTTTATTATATTCCAATTTTTTTTAATTTCTATCAGGTTCAATTAAAAAATGTTCATTATATTTTGATGATTTGTTAACTTAACAGTAGTAAAAATACTTAATTTAATAAAATTGTTATTTCGATTTTTAAGACTAAGTAGGAAAACTAACACCCTAATAACTTTAAATGTATAAATTCATGTTTTTTTTAGCCTAGGCGATCGCTTACACTAACCATTTAATAGCACAGATGTACTAAAACATCCCTATTTATGGTTATAACTATTTTTTAAGCTTGCATTAAGAAACAGCCACATTGCGAGGTAACAGGATTCGCAATCACTATCTGACTAGAGGTGGCTATCAATTAACTGGGTACTGAAATCGTTTGTTATGAGCCTATCCCACTTACGACTGGATATACAATGATGGGTACAATAACTTTAGTACATGGGTCGAACGAGCAGCTAACAAATAAGTGAGTAACGCAGATCAACAGCCACAAACGATAAAACTCACGCCTGAGTCTAACTCAGTGCAGAGTTATCTAAACATTTTGCAGGGGATTATCAGCAGAATGGCAAACAACAGTGCCAACTGCAAAACTTGGTGTATTTCTTTGGTATCAGCAATCTTGGTAGTAATTGCAGACAAAAACAAACCGAATTACGCTTGGATAGCGCTGATACCTATAGTTATTTTCTTTTTGCTTGATTCTTATTATTTAGCTCAAGAACGAAGTTTCCGAGCTATCTACAATAACTTTATTAAGGAGTTGCACTCTGGTAATGCTACTTTTGATAATTTATTTGTTTTAGCACCGATGAGAGGCTTTAATGTAGTCAAATCGTTATTTGAATCTAGCCTTTCCTTCGCTGTCTATCCGTTTTATCTGACACTTATTGTGACCTTGATAATTGCAAGATATTTGATTCTTTAACATCAAGGTCACTTCTGTGCAATTGATAAATCTGGATAAAAGTCTTAAATTATACTTTGTATCCCAAAAGTTATGATTAGCTAATTAAGTTGGAGCAAACACTTCAGAACTAAAGCTGCCGTGTAAACCATAGGGTATGTGATGTTTGAGATGCAAGCGAGCGATCGCTCCTTTGGAAAAGTCACTGGCATCTAAAATTACCAAATCTGAACGGTGAAAAGTAGCATCATAAACTAAAGCCAGTACCCAGCCATCATCTTCTCTGTGTGAACCTGGGCGTGGTACAAAAATCGGCTCACCCATAAAACCACGAGGTGCAGCACTCCAAAGTTGTCTTTCGCCAGACTCTAAATCAATTTTTAGTAAGGCTTGTAAGGGAGCATTACCAATCTCTGCGTGAGCAGCACCTATGTAAAAATATTGATAAGGTCGTCCGACATTAGCAGGATTGATACTGGGAAACTCACAGCAACGGCTTTCAATTAACTTTGATTGTACATTTCCATTCTGGAGGTTGAGATGAAATCGCCAGAGGTGACCGGGGGCATTTGCCTCAAAATTAACTTGGCGAAAATCGCTTTCTGGTTCTACTCCGGGTAAAGATTCGTAACAAATAGAGTCAATAACAATTTCGTTCCCCACCTCAAAAGCATTGATGTGGTGGAAGACGAAACCAGATTGAGTTTCTAGAATTTTTACCCCTTGCCCTGGTTGAGGGAAGCGAGGAATAACTATGATGCGAGTAGGTTGATGCGGCTGAAACTGAATACATTCGCCTGCTGCACGTATTCCCAAAGCGAAAGGTATGGGATTGAAGTTGACGGGATTTTGAAAGAAGATGCAGTAATTACGAGTGATAACAAAATCGTGAATAAAACAGAAACCTGGAACGCTGTGAGCATGCTTTCTAACAATTTCACCTGCGAGGTTTAGCTCGAAAATAGTAATTTTAGTGGAGAGTCCCGGCTGAATAGAAAAGTTTACTAGACAAGGTTCACCCCCATCTCGATCGCAACTAGGGTCAAAGCGAGGATGGGCGCTAAAAGCTTCACCTGCTGACAAAACACCATTAAAATATTCTTTCCCTAAAGTTTCTAAAGTGTAGGGATCGAGGCGATAGGGTTCAGCAGCTTCCCATAGTGCCAAGAGTTTATCACCCCAGTAAATAACGTTGGTGTTGGCAATATGTTTAATTTTGAAGTCAAAGATATTAGCTAGCCAGCCACCAGGTTTTTGAGTGCCAAAAACACCGCGATAAAGAATTTTTCCGGCTTGTTGTTCTGCTAAATAGCCTTCTGTACGGACAAAGCGGTTGCGGAAATGGGCACGACCATTAGCAAAGGTGATGCGGCTAATCATGCCATCGCCATCAAATGGGTGATGAATGCGTTGTCCGTTTATATCCAGCAAACCGGGGCCGTTTCTAAACAGCGTACCTTGGAGTTCTGGAGGAATTTTTCCTTCTATATCATCAATCCAATAATCAAATTCTTGGGTAAGGGATTGATATCCTCCTTGCCAGTCTGCACGAGTGTAGGATTTTTCTAAAACAGCACTTTCTGAAATTTTTGAACTCTGCATATGGTTTATATTTGTTTTTTCTACTTTAGATTGTGAAATAGTTTTACCTCTATCTCCTAGTAACAGAGGAGTTAGAGGAGGGTCAAAACAGTATTTGTCGAAATCATGTTTTGTTACTCAACTACTTCTGATTCTGGTTCTCGCAGCATCAACTCAGACATTAAATCAGGTACAAATGGCTGTTCTCCATTTGCTGCTAAGGCTGGTTGTGATGTTGGTATCTCTGTTTGCGAATTGCCATCTGGTAGCCAGTTGAGGAATGGTAGTGGTAACAGGGTGCTGAGGTTAGTAATTATTACCAATAGCCAAAGTAACTCAAAGTTTGTTTCAGTAATTCCTAGCCAATGCATCATCAAGGCTCCAAATTCGTAGCCAACCATGCCGCCTAAGTTCGATACTGACATCAACAAGGCAAATAATGTCGCCTCCACTCCCGCAGGACAAAGTCTTGCTGCTAATACCAATATTGGCATATAAGCTATTTGCCCCATCACTGTGAGTACGAGACTGTCACCCAAACTGAACCAATGGTCATCTATACCTAGAACTCGGTTGGTGTGAGTTACTAGCAGTAACATTGTCATTCCCAAAACTGCTGAGATGACGGTACTCCAACCAAAAATCACGCGAAAGGAAACGCTTTTGAGGAATCGTTGAAAAATCCAAACACCAATTAAAGAAGCAGCACTTGTGACTAGCCGTACCCGCCCCAAAAATTCTGGTTGAAAGTGAAGTTCGTTAGTGGTAAAGAAGAAAAAGGCTGAATCGGCGGTTGGAGTCGCTTGCAAAATGAAGATAAATGCGGTGGGTAACCAAATTGTTTTTTGGGAGATGGCCTGGCGTAGTTGCCCTAATTGATGCTTAATGCTGATGAAGTTAGTGTTATTACTTTCGTTAGCATCTTTGCTAATGGGAGACTCGGAAATCAACCAAGCGATCGCACAGATAATGAGGGGAAATAAAGCAGTAATCCAAAATATAGTGCGGGTAGTGAAATGTTCTAGAAGCATTCCACTCAAGTAGGCGGTAATTAAACCTCCCAATGCCGAAGTACCCCAGCACAGAGATTGAAGCGAACCAGCCTCCGCTTGTGATTCTGCTCTTGCTCGTTCTACCACCAGCGAGTCAACTATCACATCACTGACGGCAACAGATAAAGAACCAAGAGCGATCGCTACCGTAGCCGCCCAGCTTGTGTGAACTATTGTTGCCAAACTCACCCAAGAAATAGCTCCCAGTATTCCAGATAGCACCAAGTATGGACGACGACGGTAGCCGAATATGGGTAAGCCATCGGAGATAAAGCCAAACACCGGCTTGATAATCCAAGGGAGGGCGACAACTCCAAATAGTGCTGATACCTGAGCTGGACTTAGTAGGAGCTCGTCTTTGAGGAAAAAGCTGACGGCTAAACGCGCCAACCCTAAAATTCCTTGGACAAAGTAGACGGTAAGAATGGCGATTAACTCGGTACTGGGTTGATGACCGAAGAAAATTTTTGCTTTTACTGAGTCTCTTACTTTGGACAAGCCAGAGGAGTCAATCAGCATTTGATAAATATTCTTTAAGTTTTATCTACTTATCTATCATATCGATTTCTAGCGACCAAAGTTGTAGAGAGAGTTAGGAATTGGGAGTACAGACGCGATTAATCGTGTCTGTACAAGAGTTAGGAATTGGGAGTTATTATTTTCCCCATGCCTCTCTGCCTTTTCACACTAGCTTTACAACTTGTTACAAAGCCATGCTAAAGCACCATCAACATCCGCGACTTGTTCCCCTGCTGGTATAGCTGGACGATTTACCATCACAACCTTGAGTCCCAGTTCCCGCGCTGCAATAATTTTGGCGTAGGTTGCATCACCACCACTGTTTTTACTGACGATGGTATCGATATCGTAGTGAGTGAGGATTTCTCTTTCGTTTTGCAGGGCAAAAGGCCCGCGATCGCACAGCACTATTCCTGGTGGCACCATAGCATCAGCAGTAGGAGGATCGATCGTCCGCATGAGAAACCAAATTTCCTTCAAATAAGCGAAGGCGGCTAGTTCTTGTCTGCCAACGGTTAAAAATACCCGCTGCGCCTGATTTTTGAGGGCAAAGGCAGCAGCGTTAATATTGTCAACTTCAATCCAGCGATCGCCACTCACCTTCTGCCACACAGGGCGAATCATCATTAGACGTGGTATATCCACTTCGGTTGCAGCGACCGCCGCATTGAAGGAAATTTGAGCAGCAAAGGGATGGGTAGCATCAATGAGCAAGTCGATATGCATCTGACGCAGATAGTCAGCCAATCCAGTAGCACCGCCGAAGCCTCCAATGCGGACATTGCCAATTGGGGTTGATGGTTCACGAGTGCGACCTGCTAGGGATGCGATCGCCTCGATTCCTGGGATAGTAGCAACTCTAGAAACTAGTTCGGCAGCATCTCCCGTTCCACCCAAAATCAAAACGCGCATCATAGCCTTCTCTGCGTTTTCTGCCATTGGAGAAACTTTCTATACCTAAGATAAAAGCTGAAATTCAATATTTCATCCTTCCACCTTCGTGCTTCTTACTAACGGTGGAATCTTTGCCAAAATCCCCTTTTTCAGCGGTTCCGGTCGCTCTAACCAAGGTAGTAAACCATCAGACTTGGCATAGTATTGACTAGCACATTGCAGAACAGCAGATGCACTACCATCAGTGGCTAAATCACCAAACAGATATGTTAACTTGCCTTGAGCAGCAAAGGCGACGACACAATAACGATTACAAGCACTCATGCATTCCACTTCTTGGATAGGGAATTCCTCTCGTAAATTCCAATTTTGTGCAAGCTGCTGAAGATGCTGTAGAAGTTTTTGACCCCCACTCTCACCTTGACGTTTTCCGTCTTGCCAAACACTGGCACAGGTTGTACATACAAATAATGTGTGAGGGATACCAGAAGGGTTAGTACTAGAAATATTTACAGTGGTGGTCATCTGTACCTCGCAGATGTGTAGGACTGATAAGTATACTTCGGCGGGCATCCTGACTTAAAAAGTTAAAAAGAAAAAGTGAATTTTAGTCTTTTGCCTTTTGCCTTTCCTTCACAGTTGCGGGACAGTGCCGGATTTACACCGAACTTTCCCCGTTACCTCTGGTGGCTGATACCCACCAGAACCGAATTGCCCATCAATTATACCACCAGTGTCCACAATGGAAACAACCCATGATACGCGCTTGCAACGTCAGGGACTTCCAAAAAATCAATTATTCTAGAAAAAACAAAGGTTGCTGCTACCGAAACTTGTATCGATTTTGGCAATCGCGTCGGATGGCGGTTAAAAGACTCTTGGGTTGATTATAGTAACCTCATCTGGGATGAAGGCGCACCTATAGGACATTTACCTTTTTTTGGTTTTTTTGAGCAGGTTTGGCGAGTCAAAGTATTAGGCGTTTGGGAATGGCATAGTGCGATCGCTACAGCTTCTTGGTGGCAATTATGCGTAGGTCTTTTTTCTCGCCTAGAAACTTGTCAAATTGGTAATTAAGGCTGTCTTGAAAATAGAGTGCTGAGGCAGAAGGCAGGAGGTAGCAATTATTTTCTTTGTCCCCCTTGTCCCCCTTGTCCCCCTTGTCCCCCTTGTCCCCGTTTCCTCCTTAAGACTGAGTATTCTTTCCTTTACAAAAAGACACAATTCGGTAGAATTAGTTAAAGCAATATCTGCCCTTGTTGAACAAAGGCATCAGCAAATCCATGCAGCTGAAACTCAGTTCTATTCGATTTCCCTTCGCCCCCTTACTGCTAATCGCTCCCTTTTTCCTGTGGGGTACAGCAATGGTGGCAATGAAAGGAGTGATATCTCACACCACACCACTTTTCATGGCAGGTGTGCGTTTGCTGCCAGCTGGGGTATTAATTCTGATCGCAGCAGCACTCATGGGTAGACCCCAACCCAAAGGTTGGGCAGCATGGTTGTGGATTGCCTTATTTGCTTTGATAGATGGCACGCTGTTTCAAGGCTTTTTGGCAGAGGGGTTAGTCAGAACTAGTGCAGGGTTAGGGTCTGTGATGATTGACTCGCAACCTTTGGCTGTTGCTTTGCTGTCGTTGTGGCTATTCCAGGAACATATTGGTTTTTGGGGATGGCTGGGGCTAGGACTGGGAGTCACGGGCATTAGTTTAATCGGTTTTCCGGATGAGTGGATTTTCCATTTTTTTGACTCAGGCGTAAATGCCACAATTGGCAATTGGCAAAGTCTTTTTGCCAGTGGCGAGTGGTTAATGCTGTTAGCAGCAATGTCGATGGCAGTGGGAACAGTGTTAATTCGGTTTGTGACCCGCCATGCCGATCCGGTGACAGCTACAGGATGGCACATGATTTTGGGTGGATTGCCTTTATGGGGAATTTCATCAGCTGTGGAATCCCAGCAGTGGCAGAATCTTTTAGGTTCTGATTGGGTGGCTTTGAGTTATGCCACAGTATTTGGCAGTGCGATCGCTTATGGGTTATTTTTCTACTTTGCCTCTAGTGGCAATTTGACTAGTCTCAGTTCTCTCACCTTCCTTACCCCCGTTTTTGCTTTGCTATTTGGCAATATCTTCCTCTCAGAAGTCCTCAGTCCATTACAATGGTCGGGAGTTGGTTTGACTTTAATCAGTATTTATCTCATCAACCAGCGCGATACCTTGGCAGGACAAAAAAACATCGTGATTGTCGAGGACAAAACTACTACACAGCCACAACTTTTAGAAGCATCTGCTAAGAAGTTGAACCCTGTAACCCTATCGATAAGAGAATCTGAGCCAGAAATTTTACCTTAACCAGTTTGTGATGTTGTAATCAGCGACATTGGTATGCCAGATAAGGACGGTTATTCACTAATTCGCTTTATTAGAAACCAAGAAGCAAAACAAGGAGGGTTCCTTCCAGTCATTGCTCTTACGAGTTATGTGCATTCAGAAGACAGTACCAAAGCTTTAAATGCTGGGTTTCAGGAGTTTATTCATAAGCCTTTTGATCCTAATGAGCTAGTTGCAACAGTTGCCAAGCTTGCACAACGAACTTTATTAAAATAAGTTCAGCTTCTGAATTACTCTGAGTTGTGTGTGATTTCAACTCCTAATGTTCGCTAAGAGTTTTTTATTAACTGTAGTTTTATAACTATTACTTGAAGTATTTTTTGAAAAACTTCAGGCTACTTTTGCTTATCCTTATCTAATGCTTCTTGAATTGCACGTCTACAGAATTCGGGAGGATCGTCTTTAGCTTTCACCTCTTCTTTCATTGACTCTGATACCCGAAAGCTGAGGTTAGCTGTTAACGGTTCCTCACCCTTTCTTTGACCCGGTTCTAAATTTTCTGGAGTTCCTCTTGGGTTAGGCATTTATATAGAAACGTAAATATAGCTTGAATCGATTGCGCGCAACCAATAGACTTTTAAGTCGGTGGTGATTAGTGTCTGGAAAACAGTACACCACCGAGTCCATTTTTTGAGAATGAACAATACTATTCTATGTTCACCCGTACCGAACTTGAAACCAAGTCACTACAAGAGTTAAAAGACTTGTGTAAACGTTACAGTATTCGATCGATAGGGAACCTTGGGTATAAAAGCACTTTTATCACTGCTTTGCTAGCATTCCCTAGACTGGCACTGTAACAGATGGAGAATGAGCAAGGTTTAAGACATCCTACCTTTGCTGATGTTCAGAATATCCGGGAAGCACTTGACCACGTAGGAACTGCAACGAATTAACAGATAGCGCTCATTAGGGCATTACTTGAAGGAAAGGTGATGGAATTCCCATACAGGTATCAGCAAGCAAGACTCATGCAGTTATACAAAATTAGGCTCCTACTAGAGGAACTAGTTAACATCATGGCAACCTAACCTAGTCAAGCATTCATCCCATCACTTATTCACAGCGTTCTCTATGTGGGAGCGCTTTTTTAGTGCCTAAAAAGTCGTTTTTTCATTTTTTCGTTTCCGGCAGGGTAAGCAAGATCAAAAAAGCTATCTACCAAGGGTCAAAAATTGGTTGTATTCCTTATAGAATAGTCCTTTGTATTTCTCCAATAAGTTATTGAAGAAGTTATCCAAGAAAATAGAAGTACATGAGGATAAAGGCACTCATTAGAGATGAAGTCAGGGAATAGTAGAATGAGCATTAGTTGAGCATTACTGTTAAGTAGTAAAATGTATAAATTAACGCTCAAAATCAATAATAAATCACTGAAGATAATTCGTTTGAGCATTAATTGAGCATTTATAGGAGGAAAAACGCTGGAAGTATTGTTTTTACGTTGGTTTAATTATTCTGGTATCCATGACTTCAAAAGCACGTTCAGGCTGCAACTTCCAATATGAGGCTATGTAATTCCTCAATCTTGATATTTACCTGTTTTACTTGCCTGGGTTTCTACCCAAATCGTGCAAGTACTACAACACTTAACCTAGCGTCAATAGAACTTGCACAAGCTAGTTCTACAGTACCTGCTAAGCAAGCTGTTCTTAGACCCGGTAGTCAAGGGTCGGATGTGCAGCAACTGCAAACCCAATTGAAGAAGTTAGGATATTACAAGAGCTTGGTAAATGGATACTACAGCCCAAACACGCAAATTGCTGTAGCTAAATTTCAGAAAGCACAACGTTTAAAAAGAGCAGATGGTATAGCCGATTTGGCAACTAGATGGAATCTGCAAGCAGCTTTGGTAGCAAAAGCTCAGTTGGCCGCCTCTCCTATAGTGCCCTCTTTTACTCCCACATCCCAACCAACTGTCAAGCCCAAGCAAACCCAAAGAGGTTTTATTTGGTGGTCACTACTTGGCCTTGGAATTCTAGGAAGTATAGGCGCAATCATTTTTTTAATGAGATGGTTTCGTCAGTTAAAACGATCGCAAAATTCCCAAACTTCAGAACTAAAAGTTTTCAGTCCAATTAAAGAAGAACCAGTTAAGCCGCCGTTGTCATTAGACACAACACCAAAACAACAGGAAAATCCTGCATCTGTGACTAGTCCACAAACAGAAACAGCATCAATTACCACAGCAGTGCTGCCACCAGAAAAAACTTCTCGTCTGCCTAAAGTCAATATTGTTGACGAATTGATGAAAAACTTACACAGTACAGAACCAAAGAAGCGGCGCAAGGCTATTTGGAATTTGGGTCAGCAGGGAGATTCACGGGCAATTCAGCCATTAGTAGATTTGATGATTGATGCAGATTCTCAAGAACGCAGCTTAATTTTGGCAGCTTTGGCAGAAATTAGCACCCGTACGCTCAAACCACTAAATCGTGCTTTAGCAATCTCGATGCAAGATGAAAGTCCGCAAGTACGGCAAAATGCCATCCGCGATCTGACTCGTGTTTATGACATGATGAGCCAAATGAGCCAAATGTTAAGCCACGCGCTGGAAGACTCTGATGCTGAAGTGCAGTCAACAGCAAGGTATGCTCTGACTCAGATGAATAAATTGCGTGGCTTACCAACTCAACAAAGTCTACCAGAAGATACTCATAGAGAGTAGGGGAGTAGGGGACTAGGGGAGCAGGGGAACAGAGGTGACAAGGGGGACAAGGGGGACAAGGGGGACAAGGAGGACAAGGGGGACAAGGAGGACAAGGAGGACAAGGGGGACAAGGGGGACAAGGAAGACAAAGAAAATAATTCCTGCCTTCTGCCTTCTGCCTCAGCACTCTAGAAATATTTCAACTGGATTTGGATATTGGTGTTTGGGCCAGCTATTAAAAAAGCTGCGTCACCAAACTTAGGGGCACTGGTGCGAACTTCTGGGTTTCTGGAAAACCCAAACCCTTCAGTGGGCATACCTAAGTTGTTACGATTGAGGGTGAGGTCATTATTTCGATCGTGGATGACGGCGACGGCATAATTACCAGCTTTCAAGTTATTAAAGCTAACTTTCACAGGAGTTTCGGTAATCTTGGTACACTGTTTTTGGACGATGCGATCGCGGTTACTTGGAAATCCTTGGCTGCTAGCAAATATGCTGACGCAGACTTGCCCTTGTTTGTTTTTCACTCCATCAATTTCTACGCTGAGGTTGCCGTTTAAACTTGCTCTAACGCTGGATGACCATGTTAACCCCATCACTGCAAGCAGCAGCCCGCTAACTCTCAATCCTCTGACCATAAAATTTTCACTTTGATTGCGATCGCTCAAACTTATCTTGACATTATCATGACATTCCTATTCAGAAAGATTTGTTATTAACCCGCTAATCAATTCAAATCGATCTGGGGTCAGGTTGCCGGGGTAAGCTTTACTCATGTCTCTCAAGGGTGCTGTATATAAGTATTTACAGCTTATGCCCTAAAAGCTTTTTTACTGCCTCACCGACTTTTCAAACATCCTCTTAGCTCGACTTTATCCATTTAGAATAATAAAATAACAGGTATAGGGTTACTCATAGGAGTTTTGACTAGAGCGATCGCGTGGTTTCTTTTTTGGTTCTACTCCCAACTTACAAGTAAGGTGACCTGCCATGAACGATTGTCATATGCTAGGGGGTATAAAGACCTTAACTTAACTATATTGATTACCCCATATTGTACAATCGCTAGAACAACAATCTGGAGAGCGACTTGCCTAGATTGATTAATTCTACTCAACCACCACTGAAATTTATTCCCCAAAGTTTTAACCCGCTTGTACTCCAGATTCTCCGTTGGTTGCTGCCAATTATACTGCGGTATCGGACTCGACCCTGGTTACCTGCTGGTATTGTCCATATTGAAGCGAAAAATACCAAAGTATTAGCCGGACTCTATCAACAATTTCAGGCTGGTAAAATTCGCTTTTTGATAGCATTTCGTCATCCAGAGGTAGAAGATCCCCTCTGTATGCTGTATCTGCTTTCCCGTATTGTGCCAAAAGTTGCGCGTCAGCAAAACATTCCATTGCAAAACCCGATTCACAGCTACTTTCTGTATGACCGAGGTATGACAGTGTGGGCTGGCAATTGGCTAGGTTGGTTGTTTTCTCAAGTAGGGGGTGTGCCGGTTCGTCGCGGTAGGCGACTAGATAGGCAAGCTATCCAAACAGCACGGGAATTATTTGCTAATGGTCGATTACCGATCGCAGTTGCTCCTGAAGGAGGTACTAATGGTCATAGTAGTATTGTTAGCCCCTTGGAACCTGGTGTTGCCCAAATGGGGTTCTGGTGTGTCGAAGACTTACAAAAAGCTAACCGTTCTGAGACTGTTTTGATTGTGCCCATCGCCATCCAATATCGCTACATTAAGCCACCGTGGTCAAAATTGGATTGGCTTTTGAGTAAACTTGAAGCAGATAGCGGTTTGCCAGTGCTGCCAATCAGTCACTCTGCGATTCACAGCCAAGAGGAAATTTACCATCAACGCCTCTGTCGGCTAGCTGAATATTTGATTGCCGAGATGGAAGAGTTTTATCGCCGCTTTTATCATCAAGACATTCCAAAAACCATTTCCATCGAATCTGCCACTTCCAATCAAGACTTGATTCCCAGACTCCATCGGTTACTGGATAAAGCTTTACAAGTTGCCGAGCAATATTTTGGATTCCAATCAAAGGGAAATTTCATTGACCGCTGTCGCCGTTTGGAAGAAGCAGGCTGGAATCACATCTACCGAGAAGATTTGCCAGACATCAATACTTTACCACCCTTCAAACGCGGATTAGCAGACTGGGTTGCTCAAGAAGCAGACTTGCGGATGCTGCATATGCGACTGGTAGAAAGTTTTGTGGCAGTCACTACCAACTATATTGAGGAACAGCCTACCACTGAAAGGTTTGCCGAAACAGCTTTGCTCATCTTTGATATGCTTTCCCGAATTAAAGATACAAAACTTCCAGGACGACCCAGTTTAGGTTGGAAAAAGGCACAAATAACCGTAGGCGAGCCAATCCCAGTCACTGAACGCTGGGTCAGTTCTCAGGCTGATAAGCAAGCAGCTAGACAAGCTGTTACCGATTTGACCAAGGATTTACAGGTGGCGTTAGAGAAGTTGATTGCTCATTAGTTTGCGCCGTTCTCCTGTAACATGTCTACAAATAGTCAATAAAAAGGGTAAGGGAATGGGGAGATAGGGGAAAAACTTCTAACAAGTTCTCCTCTGCTCCTTTACCCCTCTACTGCTCCGCCTTCTACTTAGTGCATCTCGTCGTATTCTGGGGCTTCAACTTGCCTTGCTTCTAGCCGAGAAGGGGGCAGAAACTCAGCGCGACGTAAAGGCATCAAGGGTTGCGTAGACCCCTGATAAGGGTGAATTACTTGTACTGTACGGGTAGGACGCGACCGTGGTGAGAATAAAGCCAATACTCCAGCAACGACAACGCCACCACCGATAGTTAAAGTTGCGCCTCCTACTGCCCAAACGATAGGTGAAGACCACCAACGGTTTTCAGGTTGCAACACTGCTGCTGCTGCTTTTTGGCTATTTTGTTGGGCTAATTGCTGCTGTTGGTTATTGTAGTTTTGTAATTGGAACTGGAATTGTTGGTTTTGCATTCTCAACTGTTCGTTGTCAGTTTTTAAACGCTCCAACTGCATGTTTAGCCGTTCCGTTTCTACTCGCTGTTCGGGGTTGGGAGTAACAGGCGGTACTGGATTAGGATAAGGTTGTCCATAAGTGTAAGGAGGATACACTTGCGGCATTCCTTGGGGCGCTACTACTGTACCTGGCATTTGCGGAGTAACAGCGAAGTTGGGTTGTAAGGGACTATTTGTGCCCTTGAGTAATACTAGAGCCGCCAGCCCAGCCACAGCGACCCCACCGATAAACGCCATACTCTCACTCATCGCCTTTATCCCTCAACTGCGACGGAACTATAATTATTTGTAACTGACTCACTCTCACACTCATCCTTTTTCGCTGACTTGACTTCACATAATACTCAAACTATAAGCGACTGTATCAGCTAGTTTTTTACAAGCTGCTATCTGCTGTTAATATTCAAGACTATATCCGTCAAATTGTCCACCAACTGAGAGTAAAAAAGCTACTCTAATTATACTTTTTTAATCTATTTTATCTTGTTCATCAAGATGAGTATTTGTGCTGTAGTCAGTTGTCGCGATCGCAGCTTTAAGACTTTGACAAAATTCAGCGATCGCACTTAGTCCTTGCTCAGGTGTCCCTTCTGCTAGACGTTTTACAAAAGCGCTACCCACAATTGCTGCATCCGCACCCCATTCCCTAACCTGACGAGCGTGTGATACTTGGGAAATGCCAAAGCCGACTCCAATAGGCTTACCAGTAACATCACGAATTTGCTTAAGCAAATCTGATACCCGTGTCTCGACTTCAGTTCGTATACCCGTGACACCGGTAACGCTAACCAAATAGATAAATCCTTGGGAAGAACGAGCGATCGCTTCTATTCTTTGAGTAGAACTGGTGGGAGCTATCAGCAAAATTAAGTCAATTCCCATTTTACTGGCTGGTTCGAGCAGACCAGGGGCTTCCTCTAAGGGTAAGTCAGGTACTACCAATCCTGCTACCCCAGCAGCCGCAATTTGTTGGAGAAACTTGTCAATTCCGCGGTGCAAAATAAGATTGTAGTAGATAAGTAGAACGATGGGCGATCGCAAACTAGGAGTAGTTGCTTGTAGCATTTCCAGCACCCGATCCAAATTTGTTCCTCGTTCTAAGGCGCGGGTAGCTGCTGCTTGAATCACTGGGCCATCCGCCAGAGGGTCAGAGTAAGGAACACCCAGCTCTATAATGTCAGCTCCATTGCGATCTAAAGTCTGTAAGGCTGCTGCTGTTGTTGCTAAATCTGGATCGCCAGCAGTAATAAAAGGAATCAGAGCGCATTCTTGATTCCGTCCTAATTTTTCAAAGCAATCGGAAATGGCAGTCATTAGTCAAGTGTCAGTGGTCAGTGGTCAGTGGTCAGTGGTCAGTGGTCAGTGGTTAATAGTAAGGTGTTCTTATCTAAATTGAATCAAACTCTTGTATGGTAAACATCTTGCTTACCCTATTTATGCAATTTAAATATGGAACAGCTTAACAAACAACTGACAACTGACAACTGACAACTAACAACTAACTTTACACCTGAGTTTGTTTTTCTTGCTCTATTTCAGCTTGAATTTTCGCCAGTTCTTCGGGAGTCAGTTCTTCTAGGCGCTTTTGGAAAAACGCTTGCTCGTAATCTTCCCGCTGTTGATGGTAGGTCATTTTTTTTTCCACCGCACGGAAGGCATAGGTGAACAACCAGCCAATCAATCCACAGACTAGCAAGACTTGGCTCCATATACCAGCTTGTTGACTATCTAAACCAACTAGCTGTAATCCTATATATGCTAAGCCGCCAGCAATAAAAACGCCTAAGCCGATTCCAATAGCGTCAATGCGTCGCATGAGAGTTATGACCTACCAATCTAGTTAAACTTCAATTTTTCGCCGCTGCGGTCGAAAATTCAAAAATGGCGATAGAACTAACAAACCTGGAAAGAAGAAGAACACCAGAAAGTACATAAACGTGCGCTCTACAGAGCTAGCTACATACCAGCGTTGCTTGAGGTAAAACAGCACACCAACTGGAATTATCAACAGGTAAGCCCCAGCCAAAAGCAGATACAGCAGGGCGACAATCATGGATTCTTGCTCTAACATAGGTAAAACTATTCGGTGCATCTGTTTTCCATCATAGGCTGAACGTCCAGACTCAGGAAAGTATAGCTACTACGTTTTTAACTTTATGTCTGGAGAAAAACTCCGATGATGCTACAATAGCAAAGTCAGTAACCAATAAATCCTCTTGTCAACCAAGATTGAAAATACTCATCTGATATTGATTGTGAGAAAACAAGGCAGACTCCAAAGCCGGAAAGCGATGTCGTGCGACAAGCCGCTTCGCGTCTGCGCACAATGTGAAAAAGTTTTTTCAAAACAGTTGGACAAAAGACGCAATTGATGCTGGAATATATGAGGAGGTATTTGCTGCCTCCACAAAATAAGTGACTCCCAATACTAGGGGGTGTGGCGGAATGGCAGACGCTACGGACTTAGCAACTGAGCCTTGAAGGAGAAATCCCTCAAGTGAATGCTCTCAAACTCAGGGAAACCTAAATCTGATAACAGACATGGCAATCCTGAGCCAAGCCGAAAAAAGTCCTGAGTGCTGAGTAGCGAGTAGTGAGTAAATTAAAAACTCATAACTTCTAACTCATAGCTCTTAACTGTTTCGGAAGGTGCAGAGGCTCGACGGGAGCTACCCTAACGTTAAGTCGAGGGTAAAGGGAGAGTCCAATTCTTAAAGCCTAAAGTTGCGAAAGCTTACAGGCAGTAGTGAAAGCTACAGAAGAATGAAAATCCGTTGACCGTAAAAGGTCGTGAGGGTTCAAGTCCCTCCACCCCCACTTAAAAAGTTCAATAATTAAATAGACCTGCCTATACTTACTTAGGTGGGTCTAACTGTATTTATCAGCAAAATCTAATTCGTAATTCGTAATTAACAAAGTCAGACCATATCTGGGTTTTCAGGTTTGTATCTGTCGTATTTTTGTTTAAATTGTATAATATATTGCACTAAAACTTGTGTATTGACTCGATTAGATTGTTAATCGTTAACAATCTTCAATCTCCGTAATTTTCCTAATTATTTAATAATTTAACTTTAACATTTAGTCCGATCCTCAGTAGGTTTATCAAATTTCTGTAAAAAAATTACGAATCTTTGAAGACCTAGATTGATACTCTGGTTTATCAAGGTTAAGCTGATATCAATAGGATCAGAAAACTCATTGGTCTTGATAACTGGCATGACCACTAATAGTTTACCAATTAAGCAGATACATCAAGATATTGTTAAGCCCTACACAAAACAACTAAATCTCCAAATTAGACAAGAGCGGATTTACAGCTTATTAGTAGAAATTGTAAACAATTGTCCGCCCGAAGATGCTCTGCGGGAATTTAAACGATTATTTATAGACTGCCTTAACTCAGTTAGTCTGAATACTGTATCAGTAAGAAATGGAATTCATTTTATCAATAACGAGCATGAGTTTCGCAACACACTTAAGCGCTGTTGCTATATTTTGGTCAATAACTGGGCATCTAAAAGAAAATACAAACCTATTCAAGCATTAATTAATTTATTAGCAGAGTATCATCCTAGTCGGAATTCAAGTAACTCTAAAAAAATAAATATCTACAAAACTTGGCTAGAAAATTTTGTTACTAGTAACGATTATGAAGAACTAAAATTATTTGCTTACAGACATGACAACAAAGAAAAAATTCACTGGGCTAGTCGCTATACAGCATATTTATTAGTTGCTCAATCGTTTGATAAAAATAATCCCAAAGAGCAACAAGAGGCTGCGGCAAAACTTTCTAAACAGATAAAAGACAAATTTAAGTTTGACCTAGCAATGTATATTGCTCGTTCTCAATCTACAGCCTCAAGTGTGACACGTTATAAAAATCCCAGTATTTTGGGAGATAACGTTTTGCATTTAATCAAAATGATTGTTATCAAAAGAGGTTTATTCAGTTACGAGAATCTTGCCAATATATTTATTAAACAAACACAAAATCAGTCACTGCAAGATTTTAAAGTAAGTATCCAAAAATACTTATTTTTTTCTGTTAATAGTAATAGCCAGGAGTTGGTAGAGGTTTTCAAGCAACATTTAGCAGATAAGCTATCGTCGTGGAAGGCAGAAAGAAATGAAGAATTGATCGACAAGAACTTACTGCTGAGAATTTCTAACCGAGTAATTGATTGTCTGACAACAGAAAATGGACAGGAACCTTCGCCATTATTTGTATTGTTACTTTCTAACGATCGTCCTCTAACATTAGTGATAATCCTGCTAAAGATAATTTTGATTTGTCCAAATACCCGTAGTCATTTAGAAATTCGGATTGCCAATTTAATTAGTTACTACGAAAAATATCCAGAAGAAGAATGTAAATCTTTAATTAATTTTATAGAAATCTTCAATATTACATTTGCAATTTATGCAGAAAACGTTGAATATAACTTAATTAAGATGGAAGAAGATAATCCAAGCGGTAATTCACAATTAAATTTAGATGCTTATCGAGTATTTTCTCAATTAAAGTTAGATATTGAGTACTAATAGGACTTAGCAAGTTGTTCGTCAAGCCAAGCTAAGGCAGCACCAGCAGTTTCAGCTATGATACTAATCAAACGATATAGGGCGATCGCACTAATAACCAGCGCTGCAGGAAAGTGATGTTGCAAAAGTGCGATCGCAGTTGCTTCAAATACACCCAAGCCACCAGGCGCACCGGGAATCACTAATCCTAGCAACCAAGCAAAACTAAAAGCCCCTAGTAATAGAGGAATTTGACTCGAATTCAAGGAACCCAAGGCAAACATAGTTAAGATAAATCCAGTACCACGCAGTCCCAAAAATCCCAATTCTCCTAACAAAGGACGTAGGGGATAGCGTTTGATACTTAAACTGATGCTTGACTTGGCATTATCAGATTTTTTTCCCTTCAAACGAGATAAAAAGCGAATTGCTGGATTCAAAAACCAAGGATGAACTGCACAAAGTACTGCAACTAAACTCAGCACTCGTAGCGTTTGCAGCACAAAAGTATTATTAGCTGCTGCCAACTGACTACCAAATAAGACAATGATAATTAAAGCAGCGGCTGCCATCAGTAGCGGTTCCAGTAAAACACTTAAAGTAGCTGCACCAGAGGAAACATTAGCATTTTTCGCTGCGACAATTCGTCCGTAATAATGCCAGACATTACCGGGTAAATACTTAGCGAGATTTGTTTTTAAGTAAACTTGAATAAACTGGGAAGGCTGTACAGGTTCATTTAACTCTTGGAGAACCCAAGTCCATATCCAGCCTGCCCAAGTATGTGCCAGCAAAGTTACGCCTGTAGCGATCGCCAGAATTGCCCATCCTACTCCATCAATCCGGATAGCTGTCACCTCAAACCAGTGATCCTTTAAGGCTTTCCCTAAAAAAAATAGCGTCCCGCCCAGAATTAACCAGCGTAAAATTCGCTTCATCATGATTTAGTAATTTACCAGCTAAAGCACTAGGGCTGAATGCCACAAATCTTATGGTATATCAGCTAAAAATCGCAAGGCTTGGATTCCTGAGTTTTCTAGGTAAGTCGGAAATCTTTTTTTCTTAAAAAAAATTTTGTGACCGTATTGCAGTTGATATTACTTCTATTAATTTAGATACAGAGTTTATGGAAATAATTAGCTTATAAAATACACTAACAAAAATTAAATTTGTATATTTAATATCCTCCCAGAGACTGAGATTTGCAGATATAAATAATATAATGTTTAAAGTATTGTGTAAACTGAATTCATAATAGAAGCGAGAACAGCCGTAAATCAACGCGATACAAATTTATTAACTAGAGTTATATCTCTCCGCAGTTAGATAAAAATACAAGTTTAGTAGCAATTTTAATGTGACCTACGCTAGATGTAAACCCCCTTTTTTTATTCTTATCCTTAATAAAGGTTATTAAATATATGTCAACTCAAACAGACCGAAAAACTTGCTAGTAATTCAAATTATCCAAATTATTAAGCAGATAGATGGCTTGTTTTCAGTTGAAAGAAAGGAGGACTTAATGAGCAGTTTGATAGCTTTCTGGAAAAAGCTGCGGCTTAGCCAGATTTTAACTATCTTCTTGGCTGGTCTATTTTTGATAGTCAGCACTGCTTGTAGTGGAGCAAACACTCAAGGTGCGAATCCCCAAAATCCTGCTGTGCAAGCTGGCGGCGCAAACAACCCTTACAAGGGTGGCGGCGACAAATATGGCATATACAGGGAATCTACCGATCCTAGAGTGAATAACGCGGAAGCTAATAGGGGACGCGATCGCGCTAGCCTAGACTCAAACTCACAAGTATTGATTGCCACAAATACAGAGTCTGAAATACTTTACCCAGGTGCTGAGACACCAGCAGGTAGAGTCAACAAAGAACGAGAATTGCCAATCATTACTGAAGAAAACTTCCGAAAGCCTGAACCAGGTAATTTGATTCAAGACGAACCAAATGTAGGAACTCGGATTCAAGAACGTATCGAAACTGTGAAAGAGGCAGTTGAAGATGCTTCTGGCTTTTTGCAAGACAAAGCAGACGAAGCAAGTGCTAGACCTGAGTTACAGAGAAATCCGGCAGTAGGCAAATAAAAGTCTTGTTTTGTTTCCCAATTTGAGACTTCAAGTCAGTCCCAAATCAAATTTTGCTAAGAGTTTAACTTAGTTACAAAAACACAAGGAGAACGCATGAAAAGAGTCATTAATTGGTTAAAAAACTATCGTCCAGTAAAACTTTTAACTGTTTTTTTGGCAGGAATCGTCCTAATTGTTACACAAGCTTGTTCTGCTCCGGGAGTAGCAACACAGCCACCACAGCCTGATACCCAATCAGGAGTGTCTAGTGCCCAACCATATAGCAAGCGATACGATCCTACAAAAAATTACGATCTCAACAATCCTGAAGGTGGGATAAATAACTTTAGTGATGTGGAGCGCAGAGCAAAAGCAGACGATAAAGCTGCAAACGATAGATCTGATGCATTAGCGAAAAATGCTCAAAGGAGAATCGATCAGAAGGGAGTTGATAGCCCAGGGCAATATGGTGAAAATTTCCGCAAAGGTACACCTCTGGGTGAAAGAGTTAAGAATCTGGGTGAAGATGTCGGTAGTTCCGCTGGGGAAGTAGGTGAAGGCGTAGCGAAAGGAACTCAGCGTGGAATTGAAAATATCAAGGAAAACGCCCAAAATGCTACCAAATACGTTCAACGTACAGGTCAAGACACAACGAAAGGGGCAGAAGTTAAATAAGCTGTTTAGTGAAAAGTCAAGAGTCAATAGCTAATAGTAAAAAACTCTAGACTTTGATTATTTATGTTCCCAGGCGATCGCTTGGGAACATTTTTTATTGAGTGCTGAGTCAGAAATTCTCCCCCTGCCTCCTTTGTCCCCCTTCTTGAAACTAGTTTTTATGTTTCAAATACCAACTCTGTATCGCTAATTGCTGAATTTCGCGCCAAGGAATATTGTATTTTCGGGCTAACTCTGCACAATCTTCGTATTCTGGCTGCACATTAGTTACAAATTTCTTTTGCGATCGCCCTTGCCATGCTATCTTGATACGCACTTCACCATATTCAGTTTGCACTGGTTGAATTTCTCGCTCTAAGATGGCGCGTTGCTGGGTAGTTCGCCGAATTCCCAAAGTAGTGGTTTCGCGGAATATAACAGCTTCACAATTCAGTAAATTTTCTGGATGACAAATAACTGTCAGTAAAATTCCGGGACGGGACTTTTTCATTCCTATCGGCTGGGTAAAGACATCCAGCGCACCAGCTGCAAACAAGGCCTCAAACACATAGCCGATCGCTTGGGGATTTAAGTCATCAATTTGAGTTTCTAATACCGATATAGTTTCTATGAAACTGGTATCGGCGGTATTGGTAACTGACTGCATGGGGCTTTCTCCCAGCCAAAAGCGTAATATATTAGGGATAGGTAAATTAATTGAACCCGCTCCCAGTCCTACTTGCTTGATGGTCATTGCTGGTGGCGCACCAAAATCTCTAGCTAAAGCAGTGGCGATCGCAGCTCCTGTTGGTGTCACAAGTTCCCGTTCAATGCCGTTACTATAAACTGGACAACCCCGCATTTCCCATAGCTTCAATACTGCTGGTACTGGCACTGCCATCTGACCGTGTGCTGCCTTAACAGTACCGCCACCAGTCGGAAAGGGCGAGCAATATAGTAAAGGCAATCCTTCGCGATCGCTTTCAATACCCAACCAATCTAATCCCAAACAAGTGCCGACAATATCCACAATGGCATCTACAGCACCCACTTCGTGAAAATGAACTTTTTCGGGTGCAATGCCATGTACTGCCCCTTCTGCTACTGCTAGCTGCCGGAATACCGCTAAACTCCAAGCTTCTACCTGTAATGGCAAACTCGCTTTGAGAATCATCTTCTCGATTTCTGGCAAGTGCCGACCGTGATGATAACTGTGTTCGTGGTGGTGATGATTATCTACTAAATCCACATGGACTTTAGTCGCCTGCTGACCGTTGCGTTGAACGAGTTCTGCCTTTAACTGATACTCCTGTGCAATTCCCAAGTTATTGAGTTTTTCTATTAAATACTCTTCAGGAACACCTAAACTCACCAAGGCTCCCAAGCACATGTCACCGGAAATTCCCGTTGGACATTGGAGATAAGCAATTTTAATCATACAGATAAAAATGAAGTATGTTGTTCCCCAACCTTTGCAGAGGATACAGGAAACTATCAGCAGCGTATTATAAACCCCACGTTCGTGCAAAACTTCAAGTTATAATTCACAAGCTTGAGAAGCGTTCTCTAAATCAAATTCTGCAAAACTAATTAGTTCTAAGCGATCGGGGTTTCGCATCAGTTCTTTTGCCAATAAAAATCCGGTAATTGTCCAAGTTTGATATCTCTTAGCTTTTTTACCAATTAATAACCCCCTTGTACCATCGTAATATTCAGGCCATTGGTCGTCGCTAAGACGCGCTTGGGCAAGTTCAATGGCGCGTTTTGCAATACTTGTTCTACCTGTTTTTTGAGCAGCTGCCGTTAAAAACCACATTAAGACTGGCCAACTACCACCATTATGGTATGACCAAGGTATATTTTTGGGGTCACATCCGGTGAAAATTCTGTACTCTTCCTTTTCTACAGCCGGGAAACAGATTTTCATCGGCATTTCTCCTACTAAGTCATCCCATTGTTCTTCAATGAGATTCATAATTGCTTGCGACTGCTGTTCGCTTGCTAGAGAGCAAATTATAGCCATCAAATTTCCCAGTGCAAAGAAGCGAGTATCTAACTGTGACGGGCCAACATTACCTGCTAGATAACCACCATATTTCGGCAACCAAATAGCTAAGTCAGCATAGCGAATCGAATCTGGATATATATTGAACAAATTTACTGCTGTCTGTCCATATTCTTCACCTTTGAAGCGATAAATTACATTTAAGCGATGCATATCTATCCAATAATGGTGACGAATATGATCTCTCAATAAAGGTAGACGATTATCGATACCTATAACAATCTCTTCATCGCCTGCACAAATAAGTAATTTCCGAGCCGCACGCAACGCGGCATAAAATAAAGCTTGAATTTCTAAAGGATATCCATAGATACCCAGACGGCGGTGAATCATGCAAGCACCATCTGGAACTAACAGCGTTGGGTACATATCAAACCGAGTTGCCAAGCAGAGTTCCATAATTAACATAATGCCTTGCTGAAATTCTGGTTGCAAGGCGAAATTTATATCTTTTGTGGCTTTGACATAAGCGTGTAATATAATAATCCACCATAGACAAGAATCAACTGGTGTCACTCTAGCGATCGCGTGTTCGCCAAAATCCGCTTCTAAAGATTCTTTTCCGTTTGTTGAGATGACTTTGAAGCTTGCTGGTATTAAACCTCGAATAGGTGTATAAGCATCCAACTCGTTTTTTGTAGGCTGTAACTTTAAGGTTTCTTCTAGAAAATTACGGACAATATCGTATCTACCTTTGCTCAAAAAAAGTATCGCTGAAGATACAAAATCCCTGACAAAGCAATGGTCATAATTCAATGTACCTTCCGAACTATCATAAGCAGCAACCGTGCCAATGGGACGACCTTGATAGTAAATAATTGACTTATCTAGTAGTTGCCATGCCTGTTTCTCTACATCATCAAATATTGCTAATTCCTCTCTTACCATTGCGAGAAACACTCCATTTAATTGGATTTTTGCAGGAGGTCAACTCTTCTTCTCTCCCGCTGCAATTATTTTTGCTTTGGTGATGGATACATTGCCACTGAGCTTCTTGCCACGCTCGATTAAAGACAATACCCCATCATCCATTTTTTTAGGAGAAACTCAGTTTTGTATCTCCTGCATTCTCCTATATGATATATTATTTAACTCTTTGCTGTGAGCAATTTAAAAAATAGTAAAAGCCCTTTGTAACTACATAGGGCTTTTTAACTAATGTTTATTCTGAACAGTTATTTCTCGTTCTCCGCAGTACAATAGCACTTATTTTCACAGTTATAGTCATTATTAATACAACTATTGATGCTATTAAGGTACACATGGATCTACACTGCCAATTTCAAACTCACAAGCTCTAGAAACTGCTTCTGGAGGTAATTCATCAAAACTGACTAATTGTAAATAACTAGGGTTAGCCATCAGTTCTTTTGCTAATAGGAAACCCGTAATTGACCAAGTTTGATATTTCCTGGCTTGTTTTCCAATGAGTCGCCCTTTTTTGCCATCGTAATACTCTGGCCATTCATCTTCGCCGAGACGTGCTTGGGCAATTTCAATAGCTTTTCTGGCCAGACTTGTTCTATTAGTTTTCACAGATGCGGCTGCCAACATCCACATTAAGACTGGCCAACTTCCTGCATTATGATACGACCAAGGTATATTTTTGGGGTCACATCCTGTAACAATTCTGTATTCTTCATCTTCTAAAGCTGGGAAACAAATTTTCATTGGCATATCTCCCACCAAGTCATCCCATCTATCCTCGATGAGAGTCATAATTGCTTGGGATTGTTCTTCAGTAGCAAGGTCGGAAACGATCGCCATCAAGTTACCAAGTGCAAAGAAGCGAGTATCTAACTGAGATGGCCCGACATTGCCTGCTAAATAACCGCCTTTTCTGGGCAGCCACTTATCTAATTCATAATAGGGAAGGGAGTCTACATATATATTGAATAGATTGACTGCTGTTTTACCATACTCTTCACTCTTGAAACGATAAATTGCATTCAGACGATTAATATCTATCCAATAATGCTGACGAATGTGAGCGCATAACAGAGGCAAGCGGTTATCAATTGCTGCTACAACGTCTTGATTGCCTTGACAAATTAGCATTTCGCGGGCGGCACGCAATGCTGCATAAAATAAAACTTGTAATTCCAGAGGATGACCGTATATACCCATACGACGGTCAATCATGCAAGCACCATCTGGAACCAACAGCGTTGGGTACATATCAAAGCGGTTTGCCAAGCAGATTTCCATAATTAACCTGATACCTTTTTGGAATTCAGGTTGATGAGCTAGAGAAAAATCTTTTGTGGCGATCGCATAAGCACGTAGTAAAATAATCCACCACAGACATGAATCAACAGGTGTGACTCTGGCGATCGCATGTTCGCCAAAATCCGCTTCTAAATATTCTTGTCCGTTATTAGATACAACTTTGAAGCTAGCTGGTATTAACCCTCGTCCAGGCTTATACGCATCTAATTGCCTTTCTTTAGGTTGTAATTTTAATGTTTCTTCTAAAAAATTGCGAACAATATCTGTTCTACCTTTCAAAAGAAAGATAAGAGCTGAAGAAACAAAATCACGAACAAAGCACTGATCGTAGTTAAGCGCTTCTATAGATACGTCATAGGCGGCTACAGTTCCAATGGGACGACCTTGATAATAGATAATCGACCGCTCTAGCGCTTTCCACGCTCCTTCTTCTATATTTTCGTCTGTTAGTAATTCATTTATGTGCATCGCTAGAGTAGCTCCATTGGGGGGTGTTAATTTATGGTAGATTCGCCTTGATTATATGATTTTTGCTATTCTCAGCATCACAAAGACTATTCTTTGAATAGCAAATATAAGTTGGGAAAATAGTCAAGCAAAAACAGCTTTTTATGCTGATTTATATCTTACTTAATTGCTAATTAATTGGCTGGTGTTCAATTAGTTTTTTGGTGAATCACAACTAACTGTCTTTTCACCTCAAGCAATAAAATGATTTATAAAACAGTGATACAAGACATATTTTTTGTTGTTTGGAACTTTGCTTTACCAAACAGAAACATATCCTGTCACTGTTTAAAGCTTGTGTGAAGATTAAACGAGTTACAGTATATTTACGTAACTAAAATTTAGTTTTTGAGACTAAAAATTCAATTATTCCCCTATAACTTAATAATTTATAACATTCTTTCAGAATATGCAATACGACTAATTAAAAAATTTAAGATGTCAATACTTCTAAAGGAGTGATATTTTATCCTATGTACTCATAAAAAGCAAAATTACTCAAGTTAGCTATAATTTGAGTGCGATCGCATTCTATATAGATATTCAGAAAACTAACTGCTATTTATGCTTTTTTGGAAAAAACTGTAACTTGCTGCACGAAGTAATGTAGCAGGCTTTCTTTGAGGAGCGATCGTATTTCTAAGTTTTCTTAGTGGTTCAAAAGAGGATTTAGAGGAAATAAACCACAGAGACACAGAAAACGCAGATGAAGAGGGAAATAGAGCAATTTACTGTCAGATTAGCTTAATTGTTAGTTTTTCAGTTTATGTAACTTATTTATCAGAGTTCAATGAGATATGAGCGTTCAATTGTTTTAGAAACTCTTGATAAGCTTGATTAATAGCTTGCATGTAGTGTTTTGCACTCACAGAACTATTGACATCAGGATGATATTGTCTTGCTAATCTAAGGTAGGCAAGTTTAACATTTTTAGGATGAGCGCTTTGAGCTACACCCAGTACTTCCCACCATTCCCCAGATAGTATGCAGTTGAGTGTATGTTCATTAGAGCTTTGCATTGAACTCCAAATCTTGATGCTCCCACCGTTACCCCCACTTACCAATGTTTTACCATCAGGACTAAAGGCAACGAGATTACGGCCAGAAAGAGTTTCTATTAGTTTTCCTGTACGTAAGTTCCAAAGTCTGATGATGTTATCGCTACTGCTACTAGCGAGGGTTTGTCTGTCAGGACTGATGGCAAGAGACAAAACTGCTGCTGAGTGTCCAGTTAACGTGTCAAGTAATTCGCCAGTATGGAGATTCCACAGCTTTATTGTGGTGTCTGTACTACCACTAATAAGAGTTTGACCGTCAGAACTAATAGTAACTGTGTTTACTGCTCCCGCATGTTCAGTCAGAACATAAAACTGTTGCCAAGTTTTTAAATTCCAAAGTCTAATAGTTTTATCGGCACTGCCACTAGCAAGAATTGTACTGTCGGGACTGATAGCAACAGATAAAACCGCATCTAAGTGCCTATTTAAGATACGTTTTAGCGTACCTGTGTAGCGCCCCCAAACTCTAATAGTTTTATCTGAACTGCCACTAAAGATAAATTTACCATCAGGGCTGTAAGTAACTGAGTTAACAAAGCCATTATGGCTGTAGGGAGAGTTTAAATAAAAAAATGTCTGAAGAAATTTTTTTGTATCCAACTGCCAACAGCTGATTTTGCGATCTACACTGCCACTTGCTATTTGTTGTCCATCAGGACTAATGGCAACAGATAAAACTGCTTCTGCTTGTCCAGAAAAAGTGGAAAGCCATTTCCCTGTTTTCAAGTCCCACAGATTGACTTGTCTATCATTACTGCCACTGATTAATGTATTACTATCAGGACTAATAGCGATTGCATTAACTGCTGCTAAGTGTCCTTTGAGTGTCTGGACACATTTCCAAGTTTCATAGGATTGGATTGTGGGAGATACAGTTTCTACTTCAATGTTGGGAGTAGAAGGCTGAGAGTTGATAAATTCCTTATAATTTGTTTGATTTTTTTTCTTGAATTCAGCCTTGAGGGCTTGTAACTCATCTTCAACTTCCAAAGCAGCAAATTTTTGATTGAGATCCTCACCAGATAAAAATGCCTTTAATTCCATCACTGCTACTGAATAGGTATCCATCTGTAAGACTTTCTCTTCCATCCGCTGAAAAACTTGTACTGGCGTTTCGGCATTTCCAGATTCGTCTAATAGCTTGGCAATACCATAGGCAGCGAGTCCAACCACTGCACCAATTCCTGCCATAGGTACTGTACCAACGCCAAACGCCAGACCGATTTTTGGTACAACTATTCCCATACCGCCAACCACGCTAGAAAAACCAGCACCGCTTACTGCACCAATTCCCATTGCACCGAAAGCAGCAGCATCTCCCTCTGCTATTGCTTTGAAAGCACCATAAGCAGCCGCACCAGCTACAGCACCAACACCAACTACAGGAGTTGTCCCGATTCCGACTGCACCAAATCCTCCGGCTAATCCTATCCCCCCCACTGTTGCAGAAACACCAATTCCTGCTATGCTTCCGCCAGCAATGAATGCTGCACCTGTTTTAGTGTTTTGTGTCATAGGTTTTTAGTAGATATTTTTTGATACATAACTATTACGTAAAAATTTTCTCAAGCTCTCATGTCCCTCTTCTTTCTTAGTCTTCTGTGGTTTGCTTTTCCGTTACTATAAGTCTTGATACAAAAACCCCCTCGATTAATTTATCAAGGGGTTATGAATGATAGTTAATGAATATATTGCAAGAAAAACAACATATATTGGTTTTAATTTTTAGGTTCATCTGATAGAGCTTGAAGCGCTTCAAATTCTTCTATAGCTGCACCTTCATTATTACCATTAGGGGTTAAGGGTTTAATTGGGTTTATTGTAGAACCTGCTTCTCCATTACCATTATCACCACCGCCAAAAAGTTTCATTAAGCCGTAAGCTGCTAATCCCATAACCGCACCAGCAGCAGCAACAGGAGCCATACCAATAGCAACAGCGGTTCCACCTACTGCTAAACCCATACCACCAACTACAGCTGAAACTCCTGCTCCGACAGCTGCTCCGCCTGCCACTGCGCCTAAAGCTGTAGCATCTCCCTGTTCTATTGCCTTCTTAGCCCCATAAGCTGCTGAACCAACAACAGCCCCAGCAGCAACAACGGGAGCCGCACCAATTGCAACTCCACCAAATCCTCCCACTAATCCCATTCCACCGACTGTTCCTGCAACACTAGCACCTGCTACTGTTCCTCCTGCAACTAATGCTGCCCCTTCCGCTTTATCTTTAAACTCGTCGTTATTTTGTGTCACGATTTTTGTTACAAAGTCAAGGATTATTAACTGACTATTAAAGAGTTAAGCGAACTGCTATTGCCTCAGAACAATTAATGAAATATTGCGTCTCGCTTTTAAATTTTGTATAAAGTGCAAGCTTCCGCTATCTTAAGTTTTGAGATAACAAATTGCGCTTAACATGACTTCCCTTTCTCCTCACCAAAAAGCCAAAGCCTTAAAGCCCGGTAGCCGTCGCCCTGCCAAGGAACTCTGTAGTGAGTGCGGACTTTGCGATACATACTATATTCACTATGTCAAGGAAGCCTGTGCTTTTATCAATCAGCAGATAGGCGAACTTGAAGCACAAGCGCACACGCGATCGCGGCATCTCGACAACCCTGATGAACTCTACTTCGGCGTTCACCAAGACATGATAGCGGCGCGCAAACAGCAGCCTATCGAAGGCGCACAATGGACGGGTATTGTCAGCAGCATTGCCATTGAAATGCTCAATCGCGGCTTAGTTGAGGGTGTCGTCTGCGTGCAAAACACCAAAGAAGATCGCTTTCAACCGATGCCCATCATTGCCCGTACTCCAGAAGAGATATTAGCAGCACGGGTAAATAAACCCACGCTTTCGCCTAACCTTTCCATCTTGGAACAGGTAGAACAATCGGGGATGAAGAGACTATTAGTGATTGGTGTGGGTTGCCAAATTCAAGCATTACGAGCCGTAGAAAAACAACTTGGTTTAGAAAAGTTGTACGTTTTAGGTACACCTTGCGTAGATAACGTTACCCGCGCTGGACTACAAAAATTCTTAGAAACTACCAGCCGATCGCCTGAAACAGTGGTACATTATGAGTTCATGCAAGACTTTCGAGTTCACTTCAAACACGAGGATGGCTCAATCGAAACTGTACCTTTCTTTGGATTGAAGACTAATCAACTCAAAGATGTGTTTGCCCCGTCGTGTATGAGTTGCTTTGATTATGTCAACTCTCTGGCAGATTTAGTTGTTGGTTACATGGGCGCACCCTTCGGCTGGCAGTGGATTGTAGTTAGAAATGATACTGGAAAAGAAATGCTGGACTTGGTGAAAGACCAGTTAGATACTCAACCTGTGATGTCCCAAGGCGATCGCAAAGAAGCCGTACAGCAAAGTATTCCTGCTTATGATAAAGCAGTTACGCTCCCCATGTGGGCAGCAAAACTAATGGGGGTGGTAATTGAAAGAATTGGCCCCAAAGGTTTAGAGTATGCTCGATTTTCGATTGATTCTCACTTCACGCGTAATTACCTGTATGTGAAGCGGAATCATCCAGAGAAACTAGAGGCGCATGTGCCGGAGTATGCGAAGCGGATCGTCGGCCAGTATAAATTACCAGACTAAAATTTCATGCCAAGACGCAAAGAGTTTCTTTGTGTCTTGGTTCATTTATCTAGCCGTACAAAAATCCTGTAGTGGTTTGTACAACTACAGGAAAAGTTAAGAGCATCAGAAAAAATTAATTGTTTTTTGATGGAATATTACTCAAAAGCCGATCGCGGATTGCGATTAGTTGTTCTTGTGTATTAACTGGACTCCTTGGCGCTGGCAGTTCGCTATTGGGCCAAGTAGGTATATCATTGCAGGGGCACAACAAAGCTGGCATACCCACATTTCGCATAGCTACTGGCATATTGCAACGACTGCAAGGCGCTAATTCCCATGTTGGTGTCAGTAATTCGGCAATAGTTTCATGGGTACCCTCAAGGTAACAGTCACCTGCTTCCGGCGAGAGAATCTTCTGCCAGCAAGCTTCAAATTCTTCACTGTAGCGATCGCCTTTTAGCACTGGCTGCGGCAAAAAGCTTGCCTTACCATTGCCCGTCACCACCTTCTTACCTAACTGAAACCAGTAGGCAAGATATTTTTTAACTTCTTGTTGAGTTGCCATACCACCATTCTAAATTTTAGATGGGCCACTTTTGCAATTGAATGCTTAATTTCGCATTAAGACTTTGGTACTGGTAATGGCGAACCAAGAATGCTGAGATTCAGAACATGACCGCCAGTAACTAAATAAACGGTATCGCAGATTGTACCTAACTGGCGCACCAAAGAACCCAAGCGATCGCGAAATTTCCGACCAAGAGGATAAGCTGGCACTACACCCCAACCTGTTTCTTCCGCGACAAATAGCATATCAGCAGCAACCAATTGCACCGTTTCTAAAAACTCACAGAGCGTGTTTTCCCAAATTGCCTCATCTTCCTCTAAAGTATTAGCCACCCAAGTTCCCAAAGAATCTACCAAAAGGCAAGTATCTGGCTTGACATCAGCAAGAGTAGCAGATAATTCCACAGGTACAGAAAGCGTTGCCCAATCTTGGGGGCGGCGTTTTTGGTGTTTTTGAATCCGTTGATGCCATTCTTCATCAGTTGGATTTTCAGTAGCTGTTGCCACGTAAACAACAGCTTTCCCCGATTCCATAGCCAGAGTTTCCGCCCATTCACTTTTACCGGAGCTTGCTGGTCCCGTGATTAGGATAACTTTACCCAAAGCTGTTTCCTTAGTATCTTTAATTAATTATGATTGCAATAATTGACGGAATTTCTTATTTCAAGCGTGAAATTGTTGGTCACAAATAACTTTTAAGAGATAAAATTAGCACCAGCATTGTTTATGCCAAAATTGGCAAAAGCTAAAAATCCTCACAACCCCATTTTGAATTATTCAATACTACTGGGGATAGTAAACTTCAGGTTATTTTTATGAAAGCAGGTATAAAACGTATTGAGGCAACTCTACACGATTTAGGGAATCGCAGCACAGATGAAGCCGAAGTAAGTGATTCTACGAAGCGACCTTTCTCCTTTAGGATTAGTGTTGGAGCAACGGAGGCATCAGGCAACGCTGACACTTTGGCTAATGAGGAAATAAACACACAAAGACAAATAGATGACCTGGGCACAGAGCCTCAAGGTAACTATACTCCTGAACAAAATATATTTCCTCACCACAGCCCTGAAGTACAGACCTTTCGCGCGCAAGATGATAGTAGTAAAACACCTAGCTTACCAAAGTTCAAAAATCCTACCTTTAGTAGTCATCGCCATGGAGCGAATCCAGCATTAGCAATAAATCTTTTACAAGAAATTCAAGAGCATGTCGCTGGTTGGCAGCTAGAGTTGCAAACAATTTTGCAGCAAATACAGGATATTTACTTAGAAGGCCCAATTGTCAATGGTTGGTTAGAATCCAATCCTCGCGAACCAGAACAGGGAGGAACTGCAACTTTACGCCATGCAGAAGTCGATCGCCTGATGGATTATGTGGAAGAAATTTGTACAAACGGCGGGCAAGTATCTTATAAATCTTCGCGTGCAGGTTATCGCCTCTGCGGTTTGGATACTTCTGGTAAAGTCTGGTCCCGTCCATGTCCGCCGGAGCAAGTACCTACTGTGAGTATGGCAATTGCCCGTCACCAAAAGTTACGTCAACTCTTGGGACGCAAGCAATACTTGGAAACTCGTCTTAGTCAATTGGCTGAAACTCTAGTGGTTTTACACAGTCACATCCAACAAGCTTAAAGTTTTCAAGAGTATTTCCGAAAAATCTCGGTTGGTGAGTGAGGAATTTTTGGTATAGATTAGCCCTCAGCAGGCGTTAGTAAGATTCGGGATTTTAATCTCAAATCCAAAGTCCGTCTTGAAAAGTTTGTTACGGAGGGAAACCCTCCTGACACGCCAGTTCGTTCAAGTCGGGAAACCCACCCACACGACTGGCTCAACTTTTCGCCAAATCCAAAATTAAATTTATGTCAGACACCCAAATCTCTGCCATTATCTGTACTCACAATCGAGATGCCTATTTAGGCGCGGCGATTGATAGCCTGTTGGCGCAGGATTTTGCGGCTGACTTTGAAGTTATAGTCGTGGATAATGGTTCGAGCGATCGCACTCGTGAAGTTGTAGAACAAAGAGCCAGCAATACCCGCTTGAAGTATGTCTTTGAACCTACCATCGGTTTATCTGTGGCTCGCAATACTGGTGCAAGAATTGCAACTACTGAAATTCTCGCTTATTTAGATGATGATGCAGTCGCCAGCACTCACTGGTTGCAAGTTTTGGATTCTGCCTTTAAAAATAACTCTAAACTAGCGATCGCAGGTGGCAAGGTAACACTCTTGTGGCCCCAAGGCATTCAACAGCCACTGTGGCTCTCTCCGGGACTAGCTGGAAATTTGGGAGCATACGACTTAGGCGAGAGCAGCATCTACATCAAACAACCTTCTTTGACTCCCAGAGGCTTGAATTACTGTATAAGGCGCAGTTTTCTCGAAGAAATTGGTGGTTTCGATCCTCATCTTGGTCGAGTGGGAAAAAACTTACTATCCAATGAAGAACTACAAATGACCGAGTTTGCCTTAGAGCGTAATTGGCAAGTTGCTTATCTTCCCGAAGCTTTAGTGGCTCACAATGTCGCCCCAGAACGCCTGAAACGCTCCTGGTTTTTAAATAGAGGCTGGTGGCAAGGTATCAGCGAATGCTATCGCGAACAACTTGCTGGTAGAGCTGGTATTGGTCAGTTGCTTCGGGGTAGCGAACGATTTTTGCGTGGCTTATATAAGGCATTGCAATATATTTCTGACCCAGCTGAACGCTTTGACAAACTTGTGTATGCCTATGGGCAAGTGGGTTACTTAAATGCTGCCCTTCAAGGTCTGCTGTCTACATCCAATAAAAAATAAAAAATAATAACTTATATGTCAGCCAAAATACCAGTTTCCGTACTCATTCCAGCAAAAAACGAAGAAGCAAATTTGCCTGCCTGTCTCGCTAGCGTCAGTAGAGCGGATGAAGTATTTATCGTAGATTCTCAAAGTACTGATAAGAGTGCCGATATTGCTAAAATTTACGGCGCAAATCTCGTACAATTCAGCTTCAATGGTCGCTGGCCGAAAAAGAAAAATTGGTCTTTAGATAATCTACCTTTCCGTAATGAATGGGTGTTAATTGTAGATTGTGATGAACGCATTACTCCTGAATTGTGGGAAGAAATTGCCCAAGCAATTCAAGATGATGAACATACAGGTTACTATCTCAACCGCCGCGTATTTTTCTTAGGAAAATGGATTCGCCACGGTGGTAAATATCCCGATTGGAATCTGCGTTTATTTAAGCATCAACAAGGTCGTTACGAAAACCTGAATACAGAAGATATTCCCAACACAGGCGACAACGAAGTTCACGAACACGTTATCTTACAGGGCAAAGTTGGATATCTGAAAAATGATATGCTCCATGAAGACTTCCGCGACCTTTACCATTGGTTAGAAAGACATAATCGCTATTCCAATTGGGAAGCCCGTGTTTATTTTAATCTGCTCACAGGTCAAGGTGACAGCGGTACTATTGGTGCAAATTTATTTGGTGATGCAGTACAGCGCAAGCGCTTTTTGAAAAAAGTGTGGGTACATCTGCCATTTAAACCATTTTTGCGATTTATTTTGTTCTATATTATTCAGCGCGGTTTTTTAGATGGCAAAGCTGGATATATCTATGCACGCCTACTCAGTCAATACGAATATCAAATTGGAGTCAAACTTTACGAATTACGCAGTTGTGGCGGCAAGCTCAACACTACAAAAACTTCTCAGCCTGTGCCATCGTCCCTAACTCAGGAAATTGGACAAACAGTTAGTTAGAATAAATGAGGAAGCAGAGGGGTAACAGGGGCAAGGGGAGAATAATAACTCCTGACAACGTTTAAAACCATATTCAATCCAGTTTCTTAAACTATAAAGTTGCTAAAATTTCTCTACAAAATTGTATCTAGCGCTATAGATCGCTAACCATTTTGGTAATATTGTTTCCAACCAATTTAGGACTCGGTGAAGAGAAATTTAGCAACTTTTTTAATAGCTTTTACCAGGGCGTAAGTCCTGTAAATAAATAATCGGTGCAGTCAACCTACACCGATATCTATAGTATGCGTACAATTTAACTCTAATTGCACTCAACATTTCCCTCATGCCAATGCTGAAGCTTGGGGTTTAGCAAAAATCATTCTTCCTGCTGAGGTTTGCAAAGCACTAGTAACTACCACCCGTAATTCACCACCCACATAGCTGCTGCCTTCCTCGACAACAACCATTGTGCCATCGTCTAGGTAGCCAATGCCTTGGCTGGGTTCTTTGCCTTCTTTGAGTATTTTCAGGTCAAGATTGTCGCCAGGTAAATATGTGGGACGGACGGCATTCACTAGGTCATTAACATTTAAAACAGGTACTTTTTGTACGCTAGCAACTTTCGACAAATTGTAGTCATTAGTTAACAGTGTGCCGCTGATTTCTTGGGCAAAGCGCACTAATTTCGCATCCACCGTAGAAATATCTTCGTAGTCAACTGGGTTAATCAAGATGCGATCGGGGTAAGCTTCCTTAATACGGTTGAGAATTTCTAGCCCCCGCCGTCCTCGCACCCGCTTTTGGTCTTTGCTGGCATCGGCTACTTGCTGCAACTCTTGCAAAACAAACTGTGGCACGATAATTTGCCCTTCTAGAAAACCTGTTTCTAGTAGTGCTTCAATCCGACCATCAATAATACAGCTAGTGTCTAAAACTTTGGTATTAGCAGGTTTGAGCGTGCCTTCTACTACCATTGTTTCTACGGTATTAGGATTAATGAACCGCAATAAGCCTCGCCCGTGGGTATCTGCCAAATTCATACCAGTTACGGCAAGTATAATACTGCCGACAACTGCCACTAACGGCTTAATAAAGCTAAAATCCGTTGGAATGGGAAGTAAAAATAATGGGGCTAGCATTAAGTTAGCTAATAACAGCCCAATCACTAACCCAATAGCGCGGGTTAAGATCACTTCTAGAGGTAATTCTCGGACTTGTGACTCCAGGCGACGATATGTCGTTTGAAAACTCAGTCCGACGGCACCACCAATAATGGCGGCAAAGACAGCAACAATTAAGCGTAAAGCTTCCAGGTTTGTCACCCGGTCTAAAGCGCCATTGGGTAGTAGTTCAGTGCTATAGAACCCTATTCCCGCTGCTGCTAGGATAAATGAGATAATAATGATGGCATCAAGCATGGTTGTCTTGTTTTCCTGCGAATGTGTTACCTGATAAATAAAGCCAAGTATTTTTTATGTTCTCGATTAGAGAGATTTATCAATATTGACTTACATTAGGGTTTTAAGCAGGCAATATCTGCAAATATTATAACCAAAGTGTTTTCTCTTAATATTTTTCATGATTTTGTTGTAAAACGATAAAAACTTGTAAATAAAGTACTAATTTTCATTGTTTGTAATTCTCTCTTGAGTTAATTAATTCTTTCTCATAATGAGTCAAAAAGTTAATATTTCGGGCATTGCAAGTTCTGCTTATATACATATTCCCTTTTGCAGACGGCGGTGCTTCTATTGTGATTTTCCTGTGTTTGTAGTGGGCGATCGCTCGCGGGGTGAAACATCTGGTACTATCTCCCAATATGTTGAGGTGCTGTGTCAAGAAATTTCCATTACACCAGCTTTTGGTCAACCCCTTAAGACTATTTTCTTCGGTGGTGGTACTCCTTCGCTACTCTCGATAGAGCAGTTGCAAAGTATCCTAGGAGCTATAGAACAGCACTTTGGTATTGCTTCGGGAGCAGAAATTTCTATGGAAATGGACCCAGGCACATTCGATTTAGCGCATATAGCAGGCTATCGCAGCGCGGGTGTGAACCGGGTAAGTTTGGGCGTACAAGCGTTTCAGGAAGAATTGTTAAAAATTGCTGGGCGATCGCACTCAGTTGTGGATATTCTTGCAGCTGTGGAATTAATCCACCAAGTAGAGATTCCCGAATTCAGTATAGACTTGATTTCGGGGTTGCCGCATCAGTCTTTAGACCAATGGCAGGATTCTCTAGATAAAGCTGTAGCGTTGGGATCGACTCACATATCTATATATGACCTCACAATTGAACCAGGAACAGCTTTTGGTCGTTACTACAAACCTGGTGACAGTCCTTTGCCAACGGATGAAACCACAGTCAAAATGTACCAGATGGGGCAACAAGTTCTGACTGGTGCAGGGTATAAACATTATGAAATTTCCAACTATGCCCAACCTGGCCATCAGTGTCGGCATAATCGGGTTTATTGGGAAAATCGTCCCTATTATGGCTTTGGCATGGGTGCGGCTAGTTATGTAGATGGGAAACGCTTTACTCGTCCTCGTAAGACTCAAGAGTATTATCGATGGGTGCAAGATTTGATTGCCAATGGCGGTGTAATTGATTGGGAAGTGACACCACCAGAGGAAATTTTGTTAGAAACCTTAATGTTGGGGTTGCGTTTAGCAGAAGGTTTGAATTTAGCTGATTTAGTAGAGAAATTTGGCGAACAAAAGGTGAAGGAGATTCACAAATGTTTGCGATCGCATTTTGAGAAAGGTTGGGTAGAAATCGTAGAGGGAAGGTTGCGCTTGTGCGATCCCGATGGTTTTTTGTTTTCTAATGTAGTCTTGGCAGAGTTGTTCAGCCATTTGGGGTGATTTGTCAGTTGTTAGTTGCTATACGATCGCTGAACAATGACCACTGACAAATCACCCTAAGATTAAATCGGCAAGCGATTAATATCTTTGTTGCAACCTATAACTACCATCGCTGAACCGCGTTCTAGACGATTGGTAGGTTCAGGATTAATTTTAAATTTGCCGTCCTGACTCACAGCTAATAAATTCAAACCATAACGGTTACGAAGTTGAAGTTCGGCGACCGTTTTGCCATGAAATTCATCAGGTACAATTAACTCGACAATACTGTTATCTGGGTCGAGGTCGAATCGATCTAGGATGGATGGTTTGGTGAGCGTTCGCGCTAAAGCACAACCAGCCTCGTATTCAGGAAACACAACATGGTCTGCTCCTACTCGTTTCAACAACTTTCGGTGAACTTCGCTAGAAGCTTTAGCAACTACATGGGGTACACCACCCTCTTTAACATTTAAAGCGGTAATGATGCTTTCTTGAATGTAGTTACCAATTGCGACAATTACTGTATCAAATTCAAAAATTCCAGCTTCTTTGAGCGCACCTGGTTCGGTTGAGTCTAGTTGTAAAGCATGACCAACTATCTCGTCATTCAATGCTTCTGATACTCGCTTTTCATCAATATCGGTTGCTAGCACTTGGTAACCTAATCTGCTCAGTGTTGAACAGACGGATCTACCAAAACGACCTAACCCAATTACAGCAAATTGCTGGTTATCTTTACGCAAACTGCGAAAAAACCCTAACGATGACAGATTCACAGTTATTATCCTTATAAGATTCCCTGTATTTAGGGCAAAAAACAGTTAAATCGAATTATTAAAAGTTTTATTTTTTGCCTACTCATTTATATTTTATCAGTTTAGGTTCTATAGCAGTCCAATCTGATTTGTGAAAAATGCTTTTTTAACGAATACAAAGAACGCAAAGGAAGAAGAAACAGGAAAGCAGGGAGATAGAAAAGATTATCTCAGCCAAAATGCAAAATTAACTCATTGAGAAAAATAAAGTCAATTACTTTATAGTGTCTTTTCTTTTAACTTTTGCATGAGTGCTTTTTTAGTTCCCCGTTTGCTTTGGTCTTTACAGGAGAAAAGGGTAAACTATCCGACAAGTAAATTTTCCTCAGGATAGTGAATCCTGCTGGGACGAGGGTCTCCTAATACAGCAGCCATCAGTAGTAAAACACCTACTCTTCCCATATACATTGTGGCAATTAAGATAAGTTTTGCTGCTACAGAGATACTTGCTGTAATGCCTGTAGAAAGACCTACCGTAGCAAAGGCTGATACCACTTCAAACAAAATCTGAATAAAATCTAATTCTGGATCTGTTAAAGCAATTAAAAGTGTGGCAAATATTACGGTAGCTACGGAACCCACTAAAACACCAACAGCTTTTAAAATTAATGATATTGCTATCTTACGGTCATACAATAAAACTTCTTCTTTACCTTGAAGAATTGATTTAGTACAACTGGTAAGAACTCTCAGAGTTGTAGTTTTGATGCCGCCTCCAGTACCGCCTGGACTTGCACCAATAAACATGAGTGCAATTGTGATAAGTAAACCAGCGGTGGTCATTTTGCCAATATCAATGGTGTTAAATCCAGCAGTTCTAGGAGTCACAGATTGAAACCAAGCTACTAATAATTGGTCTTTAAAATTGAGTGAGCCGAATGTTTCAGGATTTCTTACCTCTATACATAAAAATGCAATTGTACCCAGGAGTAGAAGTATTAATGTTGTACTAATTGCGACTTTAAAATCTAGTGAAAAAACTAAACATACTTTTTGCTTCAGCAGGCGATCGCGCAACCAAATATACATTTCTAAAATTACTTGATAACCAATTCCCCCAAAGATAATTAAAAATGTTACGGTTAAAACTACTAAAAAAGATGACTGATATCCGATTAAGTTATCTTTAAATAGACTAAAGCCTGCATTATTCCAAGAATTAACGCTATGAAAAATCGCTAACCAAAGTCCTTTATTCCAACCATATTCAGGAACAAATGCTGGCAGCAGTAAAAATATTCCTGTAATTTCAAAAATTAATGTTGTGGCAATAATTGAGCGGATAACTTGGGCGCTACCATGCATTCCTGGTCGGTCTAAAGATTGTTGAATGGCTATTTTTTGTCGCAGGTCAAACTTACGTCCAATCAGTAGAATCAGAAAGGTTGTGCTGGTCATGTAGCCCAAACCGCCAATCTGAACCAACAGTGTCATAAACAACTGACCCCAAAAGGAAAAATAAGTACCAGGGTCAACAACCGATAAACCAGTAACACAAACCGCCGATGTCGAGGTGAACAGCGCCACAATTGGGTCGTTCCAAGTACCATCACTAGTCGAGAAAGGCATCATCAGCAGAATGGTTCCTACAGTGATGACAGCTAGAAATCCCAGACAAACTGTGCGAGAAACAGTCATAAACAATTAAAAATTGAAAATTATAAAACCCTCTATTGGCAGTTGCTCAAGGTACAACGTAGAAATTCTTCCAGGGAAGAGCAGTGGGGCCGATCTTTTCTGGAATTATAAACATCCTTATTTAATTAAAAACACACATGGTACCCTACCAGTATGTTTATTTAAATTCTGCTTTGTCTTAACACTGCTTTCTTCATGAGTGCAACACTTTACCAGCAAATTCAGCAGTTTTACGATGCTTCCTCTGGGCTGTGGGAGCAAATTTGGGGCGAACACATGCACCACGGCTACTACGGAAGCGATGGTAGCCAGAAAAAAGACCGTCGTCAGGCTCAAATTGATTTAATTGAAGAACTACTTAATTGGGCTGGGGTACAGACAGCAGAGAATATTCTTGATGTCGGCTGTGGTATTGGCGGCAGTTCTTTATACCTAGCAAATAAGTTTAATGCTAGGGCAACGGGGATCACTTTAAGTCCAGTGCAAGCCGCGAGAGCAACAGAACGCGCCCAGGAAGCTGGTTTGAGTGCTAGGAGTCAGTTCCAGGTAGCAGATGCTCAAGCAATGCCTTTTGCTGACAATTCTTTTGACTTGGTTTGGTCTTTGGAAAGTGGCGAACACATGCCAGATAAAACCAAGTTCATGCAGGAGTGTTACCGAGTGTTGAAACCTGGCGGCACTTTGATTATGGTGACTTGGTGTCATCGACCTAATGATGAGATACCACTGACAACAGATGAACAAAAACACTTGCAGGATATTTATCGGGTGTATTGTTTGCCTTATGTGATTTCGTTGCCAGAGTATGAAAGAATTGCCCGTCAACTACCATTAAAAAATATCCGCACTGCTGATTGGTCGCAGGCTGTTGCCCCTTTTTGGAATGTGGTGATTGATTCAGCGTTCACTCCCCAGGCGATTTTTGGGTTGTTGCAAGCTGGTTGGAGTACGATTCAAGGAGCGTTATCCCTGGGGTTGATGCGTCGCGGTTATCAGCGTGGGTTAATTCGGTTTGGGTTGTTGTGCGGGAATAAGTAGGGGCTAGCTTACGAGTTTACCCCACCATAACCCTCCCCTTGGAAAGGCTACCGCGTACACAAAAATCATCCGATCCCCCTAAATCCACGCCACTTGCTTCAAGTCGGGGAACCCGCCCAACGCAGTGGCTCCCCTTAAAAAGCTACGGTGTACACACAAATCATCTGATCCCCCTAAATCCCCCTTAAAAAGGGGGACTTTAAGAAATTTTCCCCCCTTTTTAAGGGGGGTTAGGGGGGATCGAAACGCTGTTTGGCAACTTTTTAAGACTTGTGTGTACACCGTAGCCCTTTACAAGGGGGGATTAAGGAGGGTAATGCTTAGATTGATGTGACACAGTAGCCTCACTCACCTCGTTCGCAACAACTGCACGAACGTATTACTCACCGTATTATCTTTAGTGTCGGCGGCGTATTGAATCAATTTTTCCCGCAGTTCTTTGGCTGCATCTAAAGGAAGCAACGTTGCTAGCAAGAAATAAACACCACGAAATCGCGGATCGCCCATTCTATCAACTAATAGTCCTTCGGCTGCATCAGTTTCGCCCAGAAAGTTTTGCACCAAGAAGAAGTCCATGATTTTATCGTGGCGGAAGTACCATTCTTTCTTCGCTTCGCCTTTTTCATCTTGCCACTGACGGCTGACTACCATCTTGTATTTCTCATCTTCCAAAGACTGCAACACTTGGTAAAATTCCTCGGCGGGTAAGGCTTGTTTGTCTTCGAGTCGCATTTCGTAGACGGCGGCGGAGAATTTCTTCAAGGTAAATTCTTGATTCCATTCACGCAGGTATTCTGCTGCCATCAAATTGTATTGCTGTTCTTGCAGGCGAAACAAGTTTGGCTGTTTACCTTGTGCTAGCATCAGCGCTACCACTGTTAGATCCATTGGATTGGAAAGAATTCGGCGCACAGCATCTAACTCTTCTTTGGCTTGTTGTTTGAGGACTTCTGTTAAATAATTGGTGCAGGCTTTTTCGTAATCAACACCTTGAACTTTGGCATCTTTGGGTAGTCGCGGCTGACGGGATATCAAAAACTCTTGAATTTGTTGTTGTTCTAGGGGTTGCAAGTAGTAAGTTTTTGCTGTTGAGGGAGGTGTCCACTCTAGGGGCTGGGTAGTCATAATAATGTTGCCCCGGAAATAGCTTTCGACAAACTGGCAGATTTTTGCCCGTGTGTCGGCGGTGACTTCGTTGAGTCCATCGATGCAGATGTCAATTGCACCACTGTAAATTAGGTTTTTCAGGAAGTCGGCATCTTGGGCTTGTCCGTGTAGCTTGTCTTGGATGGCTTCAATTACGCCTTTATGACATTTCTGGGCGGGGAGGTAAACGACAATGCGCTGGGAGTTTTGTAATAGATGGCGGAGAAACATCGACTTGCCTAAGCCGGAATCACCTTCTAAGATAATTTGTCCTTTAATGCTGGGGAGGGCTGCGGTTATGGGGAGGATATCTCCTGAAGCGGGAACTTTGACTTTTGATTCTGGAAAGTATGATTGGTGATGAAAATTATCTAACCCAGCATCGGCTAATAGGGAAGGTTTGAATGGTTCAAATAATTTGCGCCGGAAGAAAGGAACCCAGGTGAGGAGAAAGCCAACATAGCCCACGCCTAAGATGCGTCTTACCCAAAGGTTCCAGAAGAAGATGGCTTGGACTTGGGGAAATTTGGGGTAGGCAAAGATCAGGGCAAGCCAGAAAGCAGCGTGAAAAAGGATGGTGTCTCTGCTACGAACAAACCACCGCCACACTTCCAGTTTGTCTATTGCTGATTGCACCGCATTAGCATGGGTGGATTTGACTTTTTCGAGGTTGTTGTGATGGCTTTGCAGTAGGAAAATATCTTCTAATTTCCAAGGAACGTTTTTGTTAGCGGCTACTTCCGAAATTTGCTTGGCTAAGTCGCTGCGTAAACTTTCTAGCCCCTGGCTACCATTCCATGCTTCCAGAAATACCTTGAGGATCTTAACACCTTCATCGTGTGTGAGTTTGTCAGGAGGTGCTTGAGGAGAACCAAGCCATTTGAGTAGAATTTTGACTTCTTCAGTGCCACCACCCAGGAAATAGGTTAAAAAACGCCAATTTAAATATGCTGAGTCACCGCGTTCATAAAAATTGTTCAGAATTACAACAACCTCTTTTAACTCCAGTTTTCTGATTTTGTCCAATGCCTCTGCCGCACTGCGACGAACAATTGAGTCAACCTTTTCATCCTTGAGGATGTTGGCGATTTCAGGGATGTATTGAGTTGCTGCTGGCCCGAAGTTGCTCAATGCCTCTGCCGCACTGCCACGAACAGATGAGTCAACCTTTTCATCTTTGAGGAATTTGAGGATTTCAGGGATGTATTGAGCCGCCGCTTGCCCCAGCCTGCCCAATGCCACTGCCGCATTGCGACGAATATATAATTCAACCTTTTCATCCTTGAGGATATTGGCGATGTCAGGGATGTATTGAGCCGCCGCTTGCCCGAAGTTGCCCAATGCCTCTGCCGCATTTCTACGAACGTAGGCGTCCACCTTTTCATCCTTGAGGATATTGAGGATGTCAGGGACATACTTGGCTGCGGCGTCTCCCAAGTTGCCCAATGCCACTGCCGCACTTGAACGAACGTTGGCGTCCACCTTTTCATCCTTGAAGATTTTGGCAGCTTTCTCGGCAATATCCTCTGGTTTCTTGACCAGGGATTTTAAATCTTTGAGATTATATTCAACTAATTTGTATAGAGCATATCCCTTAACTTGGTCGTGTCCATCATCAAGGGCGGCTGATATACCGTTAATCTGCCAATCTTGGGGTTTGGGTTTGGGGGTTTCTTTGGCGTTTACCCAAGGTAGAGAGAGAAGGGAAGTCAGGAGTAGGGTGAAACAGAAAAGCAAAAAGAGCGATCGCTTGCTGCTGTAGCGGGGTATCGTGAGCATAATTGGGGGCACGGTGGCAGATTACACGCGGCTATCGGTATAATACCAAGCTTGCAATTCCTAATTCCTGATTCCTGATTGAGAAAGTCAGACAGATTTGATGTTAATCTTTGCTCACGAGTATTAAAGACTCGCAAACGAGTATCAAAGACTCTCGCGTGAGTATTAAAGACTCGCTCACGAGTGTCAAAGACTCTCGCACGAGTATCAAAGACTCTCGTACGAGTATCAAAGACTCTCGCACGAGTATCAAAGACTCTCGCACGAGTATCAAAGACTCGTCCACGAGTATCGAAGACTCTCTCGCGAGTATCGAAGACTCGTCCACGAGTATCGAAGACTCTCTTGCGAGTATTGAAGACTCGTCCACGAGTATCAAAGACTCATTAGACCTCTTGCATAAATCCTTAAAGTGTCATGTTAAGCAAAGCGACACATTGGGTGAGATTCTTCACTACACTACGTTTCGTTCAGAATGACATTTCTAATTTCTTGACTTTTGCAAGAGGTCTATTCACCAGTTAAGAAAACAGAAAGGGAAAAACAAAAGGATTTGCATCTACCTTTAACTTTTTCCCTTTCACTCTTCCCCTATCTCTGGCAAAGTTTACAGCCTATGAACCAGAGGCAGTTTTAGCAGGTTTACTTTTAATAGCTTTAAACCGTTCCCCTAACTGTTCGGCAATAGTTTTTAACCCTGGAGTTTTCTTAGCTGCTGTCTTCACGTAATCATAAACAGTCAAACTGCTACCCATAGCTTCGCTACCGACTGCCATTAGGGTATCATCTACTTGTTCTGTCAGTTGTCGCAATCCAATCAACAGTTCGGTGAGCGTTGCGGCTAGTTGACAATCCCGCACAAATTCGTCTACATCAAAACTGGCTGGTAAAATGTCTCGGTTAGATTGGGCAGCAGTCAGGCTAGTGTTGACAAAAGCTAGGCTTTTATCGCCCATCTTAAATAACTTGCGTCGTTCTTCTACACTCAGGGTTACAAGAAAAGGCAACTTTGCTTGGATAGTCGCAAAGGCGGCTTTAATTTCTTGAATATCTGCTGGGGAAAGGGAGGCGGTAATGTTTTGGTAAGCCATTGGATCTTTACCATGGAGAATTTTTGTTATGATTCCCACTGGTAAATGCGATCGCACAATCTTTTGCGAGTAGGGAATGGGGTTATTTATGAGCGATCGCTTTGATTAAATGCAGTCACTCTAGGCATAAGCTTAAATATAGTTAGCTAGTTAGCGATCGCCACTATTTGACTTCTCAGTGATGATTCTTATTATCTTTAACAGTTTATGTTAAATAAATTCTCTAGCCGTGATGAGTTAATAGCTTATCTGCGCGAACAATTTCCCACAGCAGCACAAAGAAGCGATCGCATCAGTGATACTGTAGGGGGACGCAAAGCTGCGGAAGAAGCACTGCAAAAAGTAGATTCAGCAGCCTACGCCAAAACACGTAACTTTTTAACAGGTGCTGTAACCCGACTTTCGCCTTACATCCGTTATGGAGTTTTGAGCTTGCGAGAAATTCGAGATTATGTGCTTGACAACGTACAGCAACCAGATGAAGCTACTAAACTAATTAACGAATTAGGCTGGCGTGACTATTGGCAGCGCTTGTATATCAAGCTAGGCAATGGTATCTGGCAAGACCAAGAAGAATACAAAACAGGTTACACCCAAAAAGACTACGCAGCAGATTTACCGCAGGATATCAAAGAAAGTAGCACAGGACGAGTTTGCATTGATAGCTTCAGCCGTGATTTGCAACAAACTGGTTACCTGCACAATCATGTCCGCATGTGGCTAGCCGCTTACATCGTGCATTGGCGACGCATTCGTTGGCAAGCAGGAGCCAAATGGTTTCTCGAACACCTGCTAGATGGCGATCCTGCTAGTAATAATATGTCATGGCAGTGGGTTGCCAGCACCTTTAGCCACAAACCATATTTTTTCAACCGTGAGAACTTAGAACGCTACACCAAAGGCGTTTATTGCCAGAAATGTCTTCTTTACGGTCATTGTGACTTTGAAGGAAGTTATGAAGAATTAGAACAAAAACTGTTTCCCAACGGCGAATTTACTAAACAAGCTAACAGCCAAAGTTGGCAACGCGGGAAGAGAGGGAAGGGACGCGGGGACGCGAGGACGCGGTGATGCATCTCTACTAATAACAACTGTACAGACGCGATTAATCGCGTCCTACTAATGACTAAATCAATTGTTTGGGTACATGGAGACTGCCTCAGTCCATACAATCCTGCACTGCAAGAATACCCGGATGCACCAGCCATTTGGGTTTGGGATGATGCTTTGATAGAGGAATGGCAACTGAGTCTCAAACGCCTCACATTTATCTACGAATGCTTATTAGAGTTACCAGTTGTCATCCGCCGTGGTGATGTAGCGAAAGAAATTTTAGCCTTTGCCCAAGAACATCAAGCCAATTTAGTTGTGACAGCAGATAGTCCGAGTCCCAGATTTGATGATATCTGCGACGAAATCGAGCGTTCTTTAGCAATCGAAGTCCTAGAAGTGGAACCATTTTTTGATTACGATGGCTATATTGACCTAAAACGGTTCTCACGCTATTGGAAAGTAGCTGAGAAACATGTTTTTGAATAATTTACTTGGCTAATGATATTTTCCCAACTACATAAATTTTTAACTACTCCTATTAACGAAATATCCTCTAAAAAATACTTCAATAAATCAGTTTTATTGTGGTTAACTATAAGTCTTTTATTTGCAATCTTTTACGGAATTCTAGGATTACAAAAAGCCTTTAGAGGAGAATATGTTGCTCAGGATGATGCGAGAGAATATGTATTCTGGATGCAGCGATTTGTCAATCCAGAATTACTACCAAATGATTTGATAGCAGATTATTTTAAATCTATTACGCCATTTGGATATACTGCAATTTATAAATTGATGGCTAGTCTCGGCATTTATCCTTTGTTGCTGAGTAAATTTTTGCCAATTGTTCTAGGATTAATTATTACTATTTACTGCTTTTGGCTGTGTTTCGAGATTTTTCCAGTACCAATTGCTGGATTTATTAGTACTTTGCTGCTCAATCAAAGTCTTTGGTTCAAAAGTGATTTAGTTTCTGCAACACCTAAATCTTTTGTATATCCTTTATTATTGGCATTTCTATACTATTTATTGCGCGAATCTTGGCTAATAATTTGTTTAATAATTGTGCTGGAAGGACTTTTTTATCCTCCACTACTATTGATTTCTCTAGGTATTTTGTTTATTCGCTTGCGGAGTAATTATTTTTGGCTAGTAGCTATCTTAGGATTGGCGTTTATAGTGATGTTGCCATATGCTTTAACTTCCTCTGAGTTTGGGCCAGTTGTCACTGCCTCTCAAGCTGGGAAAATGCCAGAATTCTGGCCAGGAGGACGGCATCCGTTTTTTGATACTAATCCTTGGCGATTTTGGCTGATTGGTCAACATAGCGGGATATTACCACCGTTAATGCCTCCCCTGATTTGGTTAGGATTGTTTTTGCCAATGGTATTGCGAGATGTATCGCGCTTTCCCTTGGTCAATTTGGTTAAGAGTCAAGTCAACATATTGCCGCAGATAATCGTAGTATCCTTGACTCTGTTTTTTGCTGCCCATACTTTCTTCTTAAAACTGTTTTTCCCTACCCGATATACAATTCATTCTCTGCGAATTGTAATGGCCATTGCCGCTGCGATCGCTTTAACTGTCATATTAGATAATTTTTTCCGTGCTTATCAGCAAAAACGTAGAGTTTGGCAATTAGTGTTAACAGTCACTCTAGCCTTTATACTCGTTCTGTACCCTAATTTGTCGGGACGTTTTCCAACAACCGATTACAGGCAATCTGGAGAATCAGCCCTTTACAAATTTCTGCAACAGCAATCTCAAGACAGCCTAATTGCCAGTCTTTCTGATGAGGCTGATAACATTCCGACTTTTGGTCAAAGGTCTATTTTTGTGAGTAGAGAATACGCGCTTCCTTTCCATCTCGGCTACTATTCTCCAATTCGCCAACGCACTATTGATTTAATTCGCGCTCAATATAGTCCAAATTTGGCAGCAGCAAAACAATTAATTCAAAAATACGGAGTAGATTTCTGGCTGCTGGAACGCACCGCTTTTAAACTTGAATATTTGACTCAAAAAAGTTGGCTGAAAAGTTTTCAACCAGTGTTTACAGAAGCTGTAAATAGCTTGGAACACGGGACTACTCCTGCATTAGCAAAGCTGACATCTCACTGTTCTGTTTTAGAGACACAGAACTTTATCGTGTTAAAAGCAGACTGTATTTTGACACTCCACGGCTATGAAAACAACCAAGACCGCTCATTTTCACAAAAAGCCGTGGGATTCTTGGACTGAACTTGCCTCCAAACAAGTTCCAAGTCCCAAAATTCATTTGTGGAATTACCCACACCCTTTGGGATGAAATTGCCCAGTGTGCAATATTACTTCCCCATGATCTGGAACCCAGGCTAGCCATTCATCTGCTGAAACCGGACACAATAACAGTGCTTCGTCAAAACTAAAGGGGCTGGGTAGTTCCAGAAGCTTTACCCACGTTGATACTAAAAAATCCTGGACTAAATCTTTGGCATAACATTTGCTCAACCAATCCAGATTCTGCTTTCTTGCCGACATAGCAAAATCTGGTCTATCAGAATCTAGTTTCATAGCTTTGTATTAGCCTTAACCGATGGGCTAATCTAAAATTATTTCTGTAACTAAGACTACAAAATCATAATCATTTTGAAAAGTGACTGTTTTATAACTTTACGTAAGCTAGGGGAAGAAGGCAGGGGGCAGAGGAGCAGGGGGAGCAGAGGGGCAGAGGGGGAGTAGGGGAGGCAGGGGAGAATAACACTGACCAATTACCAATCCCCAATTGCTACTGACAACTAACTCCTAACTCACTCAGAACTAGCTGTAAGTGTTTGCATATATTGCAAGCCAGACCAGAAGTGGCGCAGCTGGCTGTAGACTGGCAAATAGATAGCATTTTCAACGAGAACATGTCATTTACTTCCATCCCCTCGCTGCGAGAACAACAATATCCCTTAGTTCGTCAGTTAGCTGATTGTATTGAGACAGCTTGGCATAAGCACCTGGATCTGTCGCCTTACCATTTGCCAACTGAGTTGGGGTATGTGGAAGGTAGACTAGAGGGCGAGAAACTGACAATTGAAAATCGCTGCTATCAAACACCCCAATTCCGCAAAATGCACTTGGAACTGGCAAAAATAGGAAATATGCTGGATATTTTGCACTGTGTCATGTTTCCTCGGCCAGAGTACGATTTGCCGATGTTTGGTTGCGATCTAGTTGGAGGCAGAGGTCAAATTAGCGCTGCGATCGCCGACTTATCTCCTGTCAATTTAGATCGCGCTTTACCAGAATCCTATAAGGCTGAACTAACGGCACTGAGGGCGCTGAACTTTTCTCAACCCCGCGAATTACCTGAATGGGGGCATATCTTCTCAGATTTTTGCATCTTTATTCGCCCCAGTTCCCCCCAAGAAGAAAAGATGTTTCTTAAGCGCGTGCAGGATTTTTTAGAAATTCACTGTACCCAAGCGATCGCCTCTAGTCCCGTTTCACACGAACAAACGCTAAAAATTCTCGCAGGACAACGCAACTACTGCACCAAACAGCAGCAAAACGATAAAACTCGCCGAGTGCTAGAAAAAGCCTTCGGTCAAGATTGGGCAGAAAACTACATGACCACAGTATTGTTTGACCTCCCAGACTAAAGAAGTCAGTAGTTAGGGGTAGAGACGCGATTATACTCTGACGAGAAGCCGCTCTTACGAGCGTCTACGCGTCTGTGCAAGAGTTAGGAGTAGAGACGCGATTATACTCTGACGAGAAGCCGCTCTTACGAGCGTCTACGCGTCTGTGCAAGAGTTAGGGGTAGAGACGCGATTAATCGCGTCTGTGCAAGAGTTAGGAGTTAAGAATTATTCTCCCCCTGCCCCTCTGCCCTCCTGCTCCCCTGCCCTCTTATCCCCATCTGTAGGCTCCGCTACGTTTTCCCATAACTGATAAATGTAGAATTCATTCAGCGAGAGTTTAATGGAGTGAGACAACAATAGCAAGGTCTTTGGAGCAGATATCTTACTAGGTATAAGCAACTAACTCTGCTAACAATTTGACCATAAAGTTAAGGAAACTTTAATGTTAGAAATGCTCTATTTGACAGATCTTTTTTAGTAAGTTGTTGACTGACTGAAAGCAGACTCACTTCCGCAGCTAGATTAAGTTTAAGAATGGCAACAGTTAATTTTCATATTCTTTTCACTTTTGTGATTAACTGTAGCCTCTACTCGTTAAGCTGTGGAAATAGTTCTGGTTAAGATGTTAACTTCATCTCTGAAAAGTTTGTCTTTGATATTCTTAGTCAAGTTGCAAAACTTCGGTAATGTATATTTGGATGCAGTTTGAAACTTAGATAACAACCAACAGATTTCTGGCATCAACCAATATAACTATCAAACACTTAATTAGAGTTAGTGTGACATTTTTGACTGACTCTCATTAGAGTTATATCAATAAAAATGTAGCGCGAGCTTTGCGCTTACTCTGTTTATGATGTCTCTTGCAAAAGTATTTTTTGTAAGTAGTGAAAGGGAAAAGATTTGCAAGAAGTTTATTGAATAGCCAGCTACTGACCAGCGCTATTGTAGAAAGCTGTAGCATCGAGCATTGATTGGACATTGGATTTAAAGCGATATCCAGCTTTAAACCATTGTTATTTGTCCTAAGCTGGCTGTTTACTAAAACCCTTTTTGACTAATTTGACTACGCCTAATTCACTTTTTTACTTCCATCAGCACAATTTAGATAAACAGGCAACATACTATGTCAAGGGTGACTGAGACAAAGTCAAGACAGCAGCCACTTGAGCAGGAACAATCTAAGGTTTGGTGGGGTATTGCTGTAGCCCTACCAATAGCGATCGCCGCAGGGCTACTAACTACAGCCAAAGTTGAGCAACTCAAAAAGCTAGGCCCATCCGTACCCGTAAAACCAGTTGCTAACAGTATTAGTGCTGTGGGGCGTTTGGAACCGCAGGGAGAGGTTATTAAACTTTCTGCACCAACCGCAGGCGCACAAGCAGCGTCACGAGTTCAGCAAATCTTTGTTAGAGAAGGAGAGAAGGTCAGGAAAGGTCAAGTAATTGCGATTTTAGACAACCACGATACTCAAATAGCTGCATTAGAAGAAGCAAAAGCAAAACTCCTAGAATCTCGTGCTAATTTAGCCCAGGTGAGAGTTGGCTCGCCAAGAGACATTCAAGCCCAAACAGCAATCATTGCTCGCCTGCAAGCTCAGCTGCGTGGGGAAAGAGATGCTCAACAAGCATCGGTTACTCGAATTGCGGCCCAGTTAAGTGCAGAAAAAGTGGCTCAACAGGCAACAGTTAATCGCCTAGAAGCCGAATTCAGCGGGCAAAAAGATACTTTAAGAGCAACGATCGCCCGGATACAAGCCCAACAGCGCAATGCTCAAGTAGATGCCGGACGCTACGATTACTTATACCGTGAAGGTGCTATTTCCCAGCAAGAACGGGACAATAGACGCTTAAATGCAGTCACCACTAGTCAGCAGGTTACAGAAAGCCAAGCTACCTTGAGGCAGACACTGGCCACTCTACGCCAGCAAGTTGCCGAGGCTAGAGCTAATCAAGTAAAAACTTTAACGACTTTGCAACAGCAGTTGATTGAAGCCAAAGTTACCCGCGATAAAACTGTAGCAACCTTGCAAAGACAAATAGACGAAGAAACAGCCAGACTCAATAGGCTAGTAGATATCCGTCCTACTGATGTGCAAATAGCGCAAGCTCAAGTTACTAATGCGATCGCAAGTGTCAGACAAGCGGAAGCACAACTGAAATTAACCTATGTCCAAGCACCAAGCGCCGGAGAGATTTTAACAATTCACACCAAATCAGGAGAAGCCATCAGTCCCAACGGCATCGCCGAGATTGGACAAACCGATCGGATGATGGTTATTGCTGAAGTTCCTGAAGATAGTATTGGTAAAGTACGTATAGGTCAAAGTGCCATAGTCAGTAGTGATAATGGGGCTTTTAATGGGGAATTAAAAGGTGTTGTTACTGAAATTGGCAGAAAAATCGGCAAAAAAGATGTGTTGAATACAGATCCGGCAGCAGATGTAGATGCCAGAGTAGTAGAAGTAAAAATTGCCTTGTCTTCAGAAGATAGTCCAAAGGTTTCAGGCTTAACCAACGCCAAAGTTCTTGTTGACATTAATAACTAAACAAAGGCTGAAGAAAGGCTGAAGGATAAAATTTATTTTATACTTCACACTTCCCACCTCATACTTCATTCTTACCACTTCATCAATGAGTCGTAAAATACCTCTATCTTGGCTGCAACTGACACGAGAAAGAACTCGTCTAGCTGTCGCTCTGGCAGGAATTGCCTTTGCTGATATTCTGATGTTTATGCAACTTGGTTTCCGAGATGCTCTGTATTATAGTAATGTTCGCTTACATACTAGCTTACTGGGTGATATTGTTTTAATTAATAGTCAATCTAATGCTGTACTGTCGATGAAAAGCTTCTCTCAACGGCGGTTATATAAAGCTTTAGAATTACCAACCGTGCAATCAGTACATCCTATATATTTAGATTATACAAGTTGGAAAAATCCTATAACAGGTCGTCCTCGTAACCTGCTTGTGTTTGGAATTAATCCAGAAATTAACATATTTAATTTGCCTGGAGTTGAAGAAAACTTAGATAAAATAAAACTGCCTGATGTAGTTTTATTTGACCGCTCTTCTAGGCAGGAATATGGCCCAATAGCTGCTGATTTTGAGCAAGGAAAAACTGTAACAGCAGAAGTGCGAAGGAGGAAAATTAAAGTAGTAGGACTATTTACTCTTGGTGCATCCTTTGGAGCAGATGGAAATTTAATTACTAGTGATGTCAACTTTTTCCGATTATTCAACAACCGTCAACAAGGATTAATTGATATTGGTCTAATCAGATTAAAACCAGGAGCAGATGCAACCGCTGTTGCTCAAGATTTACGGAATTATTTACCTACAGATATCCATGTTTTAACTAAACAGGAATTTATTGATTTTGAGCGAAATTACTGGGCAAGTAGTACAGCCATTGGATTTATTTTCACCCTAGGGACAATCATGGGTTTCATTGTCGGAACTGTTATTGTTTATCAGATACTTTATACAGAAGTTTCCGATCACTTATCTGAGTATGCAACTTTAAAGGCAATAGGCTATACACAAAAATATTTGTTAATTGTCATTCTCCAAGAAGCATTGTTATTAGCTTGTTTAGGTTATATTCCTGGTTGGATTTTTACGATGTTGATGTACCAAAAAGCTAGAGAAGCTACACTTTTGCCTGTTTTTATGAGCTATGAACGTGCCATACTAGTGCTAATCTTAACTATTGCAATGTGCTTCTTTTCTGGTACTATTGCTGTACGGAAACTACGCTCTGCCGATCCAGCAGATATCTTTTAGTTGAAAAAATTAAAATGCAACTTAAATGTTACTTATTAACATTTAAAATTCAAAAATAATTTATGATTAATACATAAGAAATCCTCACTTCTTACAGGCACTAAACTTCCGTCTCGGAACTACTAACTCACAGCTACCAAATTTATGATGAGACAAGAACCTGTAATCGCCATTAAGAATCTTAACCACTACTATGGCAAAGGCACATTAAAAAAACAAATTTTATTTGACATTAACCTAGAAATTTATCCTGGAGAAATTGTCATTATGACAGGGCCATCAGGATCAGGTAAAACAACATTGCTGAGCTTGATTGGTGGTTTGCGGTCTGTACAAGAGGGAAGTCTCAAGTTTTTAGGCGTAGAACTGTATGGTGCTAGTCAGAATAAATTAGTACAAATCCGGCGTAACATTGGTTATATCTTTCAGGCTCACAACTTGCTAGGGTTTTTAACTGCTACGCAAAATGTGCAGATGGCGGTGGAATTGAATGAAAATATTTCTCAAAGTGAAGCAATTTCTAAGTCAGAAGCCATGCTTGGGGCTGTCGGTTTACAAGACCGAATTAATTACTACCCAGATAATCTTTCTGGGGGACAAAAACAAAGAATAGCGATCGCTCGTGCCCTAGTCAATAGTCCGCCATTGGTTCTAGCAGATGAACCAACAGCAGCTTTAGACAAACAATCAGGACGCGATGTCGTAGAAATCATGCAGAGTCTGGCCAAAGAGCAAGGAACCTCTATCTTGCTGGTAACACACGACAACCGCATTTTAGACATAGCCGATCGCATCGTAGAAATGGAAGATGGTCTTTTAGCTCGTGATTCCCAAAGTGTAGTTAATAGTTACGATTCCGGAGCAAAAAATAATAACTCATAATCCGCAACTCATAACTCATAATGGCTAAAGTGAGCAGCGTTAGTAGAACTTAAAGGTAGTGTGATAAGTTAAGCCACTTAACGCCTAAGTTATGCTATTGCTACAACCGCAATGTGTAATGATAAAATTCTTCGTCTTTTAAATATCCGCGTGATTCATATAGCTTTTGTGCTACCGTGTTAGCAATCTGAGTTGCTAAGACAATGCGAGCTGCTTTACTTTCTTTTGCATAGTTCTCGGCAGCCTCCATCAATAATCGAGCGACACCTTTGTTTCGATACACTTCTTGCACAAACAAATCGTTCAAAATCCAAACTCGTTTCATTGATACTGAGGAAAAGCTAGGATAAAGCTGTGTAAAACCAACCAAGTTGTTCTTATCATTTACTACAAATATTACAGAATCACGATTTTGGAGCCGCTTATATAAAAATTTCTTTGCAGATTCAAGATCCGAAGTCTGTTGATAAAAAACACGATACCGATCAAACAATACTGATAGACTTTCTAAATGTTCAGCAGCCGCTAAAACGACTTGCATTTATTCTCCTCACACTTTAATGTAGACTACACCTACGATTAGCCGTGAAGCTTAGTCATACTTATTATCTAGGAATTAAGGCCTCATCGCCGATCTCAAAATAACTTCACCTTGAACGCCAAACCGTAGTTTTCATAGACAGCCTCAACCGACCGAAATATAGTCGGTAGAATTCATAACTATATAGTTGCATCCTAGCCATGATTATTGTTTAGGAAAACCTAATTATTTGACACCAGACTGCTTCTGCTGTGGCACAGCATTAGGTTGGCGACTAGTGCGAAAAGTTACATTCACACCTTCATTTGATTGCTCCAGTACCAACAAAGGTGTAGGCTTGGCTTTTTGATCCCAATGCATGGTGGCAATTCGACCTTGAATTGTCGGTTGCCAAGTATCCTCATCTTCAATTGGGCTAAGATAAGTTTCAATACAATCAATAATTTGGCTAATAGTGGCAGAAGTTGCTTGCGTCGGTAACTTCATCAATCGAATTTGAATGCGAAACAGTACTCGCTTTGCTGAGTTTTGTGGGGTTCCTGTCTCATACTCGACATCAAAAATTTCATCCACTTGCCGTCCGGCGCTATTGGCAATTCCTAACGTTCCTTGTTGGGCTTGATTGGGACGCAGGGCTTGAGAAATTTTATCTTTGACCTTAATTTTAATTTGATTAACGATCGCAAAATGAAAAACTTCCTCTGACATCCGCATTCGCAGATAATCTAGGTTGAAGTCCCGTGAGTTAACCAAGTCGGGATTAGTTTCCATTTTGCGGATTGTTTCCAGCGCCAGTTTAAACTTCTTCTCTAGTTCTCGCGCCCGGAATTGCTCAAACTTGAGTTTTTTCTCAAATTTATTCATCTGGAGTTTGCAAAACACAATCAAAGCAATCACCGCTACCGCTAATCCTCCAGAGGTTACAAGCAAAAATGGAGGTATTTGAGGATCGCTTGCTGGTACTTGCTGGGTGACTTTTTTCGGTTTTGACCCTGAAGACTGGGCAAGAAACATCGAATTTAGCATAGTTAGCAAACAGAAATACTTAACTTATTATTTTTAGGATGCCCAAATCCTGGATGCCATCTTGCTGTATTATGTGTATTTTTTACAGCGTTTCTCAGACTGCATATGTACAAAGACTCAAACTTCACTCCTGGGCATCCTAGCAATCCGCAGCAACTATCTCAGGCTTCACCTACTTGCTTAAGTAATATTTGTCTCGTCGCTACTGATATGGATGGCACCTTGACGACGAAAGGAAAATTTTCTGCTGCGTTGTTGCAGGCTTTGGAAGACTTAACAACAGTTGGTATTAAAGTACTAATTGTGACTGGACGTTCAGCAGGGTGGGTGAGTGGGTTGAGTAGTTTGTTGCCAGTTGCAGGTGCTGTGGCAGAAAACGGCGGTTTATTCTATTCGTCTGGAAGTGAGCAACCAATAGCCTTAACGCCTATTCCAGACTTAACAGTTCATCGCCAGCATTTAGCTTTAGTTTTTGAACAATTAAAAATTAAATTCCCTCAAATCCAGGAATCGAGTGATAATCGTTACCGCATCACCGATTGGACATTTGATGTAGCTTCTTTAAGTCCAGACGATCTGCAAATTTTGGGTAATCTCTGTCAGCAAATGGGTTGGGGATTCACCTACAGCAACATCCAGTGTCACATTAAACCACAAGGACAAGATAAGGCTGTTGGATTATTGCAGGTATTGCAAGAATACTTACCCAACTACTCACCAAAACAAGTTGTTACCGTTGGTGATAGCCCTAATGATGAAAGTTTATTTAATCGGCTTTATTTTCCTGTTTCTGTAGGTGTAGCAAATGTGTTGCAATATGCCAATCAGTTGCAACATCAGCCTACTTATATTACTGCTGCTACTGAAGGAGAAGGATTTTGTGAATTATCTAGTTATATTTTGAAAAGCTTGGAAATGAAGATTCCTTGCTAACCACGCACAGTTGCGTTGCTAGACCCCATCGGGGTTACTTCGGTTCACACGCGTGAGATACAGCCAGTAATGGTTCCCTCAAAGGGCAGCTTTTGTTTGCTTCAACTTTTACTTCTCTAATTCTGCCAACTTCTTCTGAGCATACTGCCGCACTTCCTCATCTGGGTCATTCTCGGCGCGATCGCGCAACAGTGTTAAAGTCTGGGGATGCTGAGGAAATTGTTTGATAATTATCTCCAGTGCAATGCGCCGAGGGTTGGATTTATAGGGGGGATCATGGCTACCCTTAAAGGGGTCATTAACAGCGCACTGGTAGTAGATGTCAAACAAATCAACGTGATATTTGAAGTGATTCGCTAATTCTTGGACTGCTGCACCTCGCACCTCCCTCTCATCATCCTGGGTAGCGCGTTCTTTGAGGATGGATTTGGTGTCGGGGTCATCTTTGAAGTGATTCGCTAATTCTTCGACTGCTGCACGTCGCACMTCCCTGTCATCATCCTGAATAGCGCGTTCTTTGAGGATGGATTTGGTGTCGGGGTCATCTTTGAAGTGATTCGCTAATTCTTCGACTGCTGCACGTCGCACATCCCAGTTATCATCCTGAATAGCGCGTTCTTTGAGGATGGATTTGGTGTCGGGGTCATCTTTGAAGTGATTCGCTAATTCTTCGACTGCTGCACGTCGCACATCCCTGTGATCATCCTGGGTAGCGCGTTCTTTGAGGATGGATTTGGTGTCAGGGTCATCTTTGAAGTGATTCGCTAATTCTTCGACTGCTGCGCGTCGCACATCCCAGTTATCAYCCTGGGTAGCGCGTTCTTTGAGGATGGATTTGGTGTCAGGGTCATCTTTGAAGTGATTCGCTAATTCTTCGACTGCTGCACGTCGCACATACTTATCATCATCCTGGGTAGCGCGTTCTTTGAGGATGGATTTGGTGTCGGGGTCATCTTTGAAGTGATTCGCTAATTCTTCGACTGCTGCACGTCGCACATCCCTGTGATCATCCTGGGTAGCGCGTTCTTTAAGCCAGGTTTTGGTATCGGGGTCATCTTTAAAGTTCTTTGCTAATTCTTCGACTGCTGCACGTCGCACATAMTTATCATCATCCTGGGTAGCGCGTTCTTTAAGGATGGATTTGGTGTCGGGGTCATCTTTAAAGTTCTTTGCTAATTCTTCGACTGCTGCACGTCGCACATACTTATCATCATCCTGGGTAGCGTGTTCTTTAAGCCAGGTTTTGGTATCGGGGTCATCTTTAAAGTTCTTYGCTAATTCTTGAACTGCTGCACGTCGCACATACTTATCATCATCATGGGTAGCGCGTTCTTTAAGCCAGGTTTTGGTATCGATAGATTCTTGCCAGGTTGTTGTAATTGCTGTAACTGCTTGGGTGCGAATTTCCCGTACTAACTTAGTTTCTTCTTCATCATGATAGAAGTCGTAATAGTAGCAGAGGTCATATTTAGTTAAGTCTTTTAGCTTGCTAAGTAATTGAGTAGCTGTTGACATAATCTGCAAGCTATTTCTCACCTCTACAAGACACTTAGCCGCTAAAAAAAGATTAACAAACTCTTCCTCTTCGCCATCTTGTGCCATTAAATAATCAAGAATCTCCCCAACAAATTTAGGCTCAATCATTCCCGTAATTAGCAGCAAGACTTCATGCCAACTTTCATCTTGCCAGTGTTTGCCAAATACTTCATTCTTAAGTTCCTCAATACTCAACGTTTGCGTTTCTTTAAACTGCCAGACAAACTCCCAAGCACAGAAATATTCCAAAAATGTCCGATGCACAAAAGCATAATAATCCGCACCCAGGAAACATAACATAAAGTTGCGAGTCCGCAGTTGATTAATCATTACCCGCGCCGCTTCTCTGGGTTTATCAAATTCTATGGTTTTAAGATAATCAGTCAGAACTTTGACTAAATCATTTTCATTAATCAAGTTACCTGCCAAACCTTTATCACCAGTTTGCATAAGATAAGCAACCTGACGCAGCATCGCTTGCTTATCTTTATAATCAATAGTCTTGGGATCTAACCTCTTATCTTCCATCAAAGCGCGTTCCACATCCCATTGATGTAGCAGTACCCGTGATGCTTGATTATAAAGTTCGGCTCTATCTCTTGGCAGTTCTTGATTGCGATTCAGAATTGCCATCATCGTCAACAGCAGAGGATTTCCCGCCAGTTCTGCAATAGCTTTGGAAGCTTCAATTCCTCTTTGTAGCCGTTCCCGCTTTCTAACCTTATCTACTGCATCGGTAAAAGTTAACTCATGCCAACGATAAATAAAATCCTGAATTTGTTCCGAGTCTAAATCTTGTAATATAAAGTGGCGAAACTCGGCATTGAGCAATGATTGTGGTTTATAGCCAATAATCCGAGAAGTGATAATTACCTGCACATCAGGATAGTCATTAGTAAAGCGATGGATATCAGTAATTACATCCTCTCGCTTACCACGGTCAAATACCTCATCTAAACCATCAAACATCACTAAGGCATTACCAGCTTTTAATTGTTTATCTAGTTCCAGTTGATTGAGATGATGAATTGCGCCACTACATTTATGGAAAAATTCTAGAAAATTATTGCACTCTTTATCCTCCCGTCGCCGCATATATGTGCGTAACTCAATTAGCAACGGAATTGGTAAAGATATAACATTATCCAGTGGTGACTGTGCCCAATTCAAAGCCAAAAATTGCAACAATGTAGACTTCCCGGAACCAGGATCGCCCAAAATCACAATATATTTATAATCTTGCTTTTTATTGACAACATCTAAAACTGAACGGATCGGCTGTTCAAAATAAACTCTTTTGTGGCGTTCTAATTCTTCTAATTCAACAGCTTCTACTTGCTCACTTTCTCGCAGCCGTCTTAGATGTTCTTTAGGCAGTTCGTGAACTTGCGGTAAGACTTGATGAGTTTCCCGAACATTTTGAGCAGTAAAAATCCGCCATAATTTAAGTTCATTATAGGCATAACCGCTAGTATCTAAGCTATCTAACTTGAGATTGCCATAGCACTCACGGATTCCTTCTTGATATTTAACTAAATCAAATGTGGTAATTTTTTCAGCCCTGCCTTCTAAGATGTCTTTGATTTTATCCAGATTTTGGGAATCCAGAATATCTCTAAGTTCAGGAATTCCTTGAATAATCTCTTTAACCTTTTGCAGATATTTCTTAGCAATCCGCTTCCAGTTAAAATCATCTGGTAACGGATTTGAAACATTAGCTTTATCCCAAATTTCTTGTAATCTATTAGTGTCTATAGCTGGATTATTATCTTTAAAAGCATTTCCCAAAATTTCTTTGACTTCTTGATTTTTGAGAAATTGCTTTATCGGCTGCGTATAGTTTTTGATTTCATCTTCCGAAAGTTCTCCACCTTTTAAATCTTCCTGCACCAGTTGTAAAAATTCTTTTAATGCTTTACCAGCAGCGATTTCTATATCTTCTTTCTTAAGTTTCTCTAAAATATTGCCAGGGATACCTTTTAATAAATCTTTAGCCCAATCTTTAGCAGCATCTTTAGCTAAGTCTTCCAGAATAGGTTTAAAAATCAACCCAGCAGCCTGAGTTACACCCCAAATAGCTAGCCAGTCCAGCATAATACTCGCTTCTGTTGAGAGTTTGACTACGAGTATATACACCAGCCTCAGCAAGCATTACCGATTTTACGATAATTTAAAGTCAGGGAAATACGAGATAATACGTAGACACAAGAAAAAGTCTCGAACCTAGATAGATTATGTTAGACAGACCTGATAATTGATAACTTGGAATTGAGATTAGGAATAATTTTATGGTTCTACAAGTTAACCCCATCCAAAAAGAACCAATTGTTACTTGGGAGGCGCTTCCAGCCGACTACATTTTACCTGACGACCCAGTGGAAAATATTCAACAACCCTCTCTCGCTGCGGCGCTTACCGATGCTTTAGGAAGTTCAGGACGCATCCAACCCCAAATGCTGATTGGCTCTAATTTTGGACTGGTAGCTACAGTAAATAAAAAAATCGTTGTTAAAGCACCTGATTGGTTTTACGTACCTCAAGTGCAACCTGTAGCCGCTGATGTCATTCGTCGGAGTTATACCCCAAATTTAGAAGGTGCTGCTGTGGCTGTGGTGATGGAATTTCTCTCAGATACGGAAGGTGGAGAACTATCAGTCCGTTCAACTCCACCTTACGGGAAACTCTATTTTTACGAAAGAATTCTCCAAGTTCCAACTTACGTTACCTACGACCCCTACGAACCCAGTTTAGAAGTACGGTGCTTGCAAAATGGACAATATACTTTGCCGCAAGCAGATGCAAATGGACGTTACTGGATTCCTGAGTTAGAGTTGTTTCTTGGCGTTTGGCAAGGTGAAAGACTGTGCCAAACAATGAATTGGCTGCGATGGTGGGATAGAGAAGGAAATTTGTTGTTGTGGAGTAGCGAACAAGCAGAACGGGAACGCCAACGCGCCGAACAAGAAAGCCAACGTGCCGAACAGGAACGCCAACGAGCTGATATATTAGCAGCTAAGTTACGGGAGTTAGGTGTTGACCCTGATGCGATCGCCTAAAGGGACAAATAAAAAATAACCAATGGTTTAGCGATCGGGGAAGCACAGGAGGCTGGGGAGAAGAATCTAGATAAGTAAGATTAGCCGTAACGCATCATATCTATTGGTGCGTTAAGCGTTGCTATAACGCTACTACAATTTCTGTATTTGTGTTGGTAATGCTTGATTTTCACCTTATAATTGATTGCGCGCTTTCAGTTGCAAATATCGCTCGACTAATTGGTCTGTAATCTGATTAGCTGGCGCATCCAGTACTAACACACCTTTTTGCTTCAACTGGGCAAAAGCAACTTGCCGCTGTGCTAATAAATCTAAAGCAACTGCACGTCCGTAAGTCTCTGTAACATTTTCGGTGAAGGTATGTGCCAAGCGATCGACTTGAGGATCTCGAAGAGTCACGCAAAACGGCAGATAGCGTGGTGCTAGCTTGGAAAGTGCCGCAAGCAATTCAGTAGAAGCGGTGACATCAATTAAATCTGTAATTACTACCACAAGCGCCCGCCGAGTTTGCCGCTGTACAACACTTGTCACAGCCCCCAAATAATCAGATTCCAGCAACACTGGTTGAATCGGAGTCAAGCGATCGATTAGCTGACTGAGGTGAGATTGACCCCGTTCCGGCGCAATCCATGTATGCATTTGGCGGTCGAATACACCCACACCGACACGATCGCCCCGATGTAACCCCGCCAAGGCTAATGATAAAGTTGCATTCATTCCCCAGTCAAATCGCTGCAAACCTTGCACCTTTGCAGTCATCAACCGTCCGCGATCGAGCAAAATCAGTAGTGTTTGTTCCTGTTCTGGTTCCAAAACCCTTACCAATGGCGGTGTATTGCTGTATGCGCCAACTCGACGGGCAGTAGCTTTCCAATCAATAAACCGCAAATCGTCACCAGTGCGATAGTTTCGTAACTCTGCAAATTCGGTACCGATACCCATTTGGCGTTTGCGAAGCGATCCAGATGATTGCAGTGTCAATTTAATTGAAAGCGATCGCAATCCTAATAAATCTGGATAAACCTTGACTCGCAGACTTAAAGGAATTTGCCAATCATCCCAAGCTAATCCCCAAGGCCCCAACTGTCGAACCTGAATATTCCCCCAAGGAAATTCTCCTCGTTGCGTTGGGTTGATAGTGTACGTCAATTCTTGGGTGCTGTTGCCAACAACAGTGGTTCGGAGTGTGGTTGCAGATACGCCAAACTCTACTGGGTAATAGTCGCGGATTTGAATTACAGCGTTAGATTTTGGCGATTTTACCGTTAGCATAACCGGATTATCCCGCCCAATGGATAAGCGCGGCGGTAACTCCCGCTGAATTTCCACGCGGAGGGGACGCGATCGCCAAGTATCGACAATCATCAATCCCAAAACAAGGACATCAAATAGCAAGATGACAGCGATGCTTGCCGCGATGCTCAAAAAGAAACATAACAGGGGTACGATCGCTATTCCCAACACTAGTAATAAATAAACTCTTCTGGCGGGAACCATAGATTAATTGCCAAACTCGATTCTTTCGTATGACTATAGTCTATAAAAAACAGGCGATCGCTCTCCATTTATTCTTAAGTTTATCAATCCGGTTTTTATCCGAGATTTAAACCTTCACTTTCAGATACTAGTAATTTACCTTCACCGCTATAAAACCAAACATAACCTTCTCCACCACCTTTGCCAAAATAACCTAACTTTCGGTAATCTTCTTCAATACCCTTTGTAAATCCTTTCACCATGTCATAATCAGCAATCAAAATTTCACCTTGCTTTAATTCAATAATTTTAGTTGGTGCAATTGTAGCTACTACCACTTGAGCTATTTGTCCTCTTAAAGCTGATAGAGCAATTCTCCACTTACCATCATTGGAACCAGCAGCTTGTTTAAATTTTAATCGTTTAGTACCTAAAACTACATTGTCAGAACAAAACTGGAATACACCATCATCAAACTCCCATTGCTCCTGTTCTAACAGTTCAATAGGTGTGTAATATAAGAAGTTTCCTTTGTGTCTCGGTTCGAGATAAACTGTACCAGTTCCTCTATAAACAGGGGCATTGAAATCTACCTCTGTACTCAAAGATATCCAGATATCTTTCAAACGATTATCAGTTTTATAAACATCATAAGTTAATTTGCCAACACAATTGTGCAACGAACCTTTTTGAATTACAACTCCAGAATTTTCTAGCTTAATTTCAACTTGCTGCACAAAAGGAATATCTTTTGTTGGGTGATAAAGTTTATTAGTCTCTTTGTTGATATTATTTTGTAAATACCATAAATCTGTAGGTTCTAGAATATTAACTTTGTGTTGCATGAATTTGACCCTGTTTGCTTAAATTAGTCGAGTATAAATAATAAACTCTCAGTTGACAATGCCGAAGTTTAATTCATATGTTTAGCAGGAGGCAGGAGCCAGAAGGCAAAATTGACAAATTATCTTCTTAGTTCCTAGTTCCCAATACCCAGTCCCCAGTCCTCAGTCCCCAATCCCTACTCATCTCGGCACTGGCACTTGATTAATAACTGACGCAATTACCGCATCCATTTGTAAACCATCCAGCATTGCTTCTGGTTTCAGAATCAAGCGATGACGTAATAGCGGTGATGCCACAGTTTTAATATCATCTGGGGTAACAAAATCCCTACCAGCTAACCAGGCTGCTGCTTGAGATGTCTGCAACCAAGCACCAGCAGCGCGAGGCGATGCACCCAAAGTTAAATCGGGAGATTGACGCGATGTTCCGATCAACGCTAAAAGATAATCAACGATCGCTTCAGATACCTTAACTTCTTTGACTGCTTGCCGTGCCTGTAAAATTTCAGCTACCGTTGCCACTGGTTTAAGATTGCTAATATCCACACGTCTGGCGGCAAATCCTGCCTGACGATTGAGTAACATTTGTTTTTCGGCAGCGCGATCGGGGTAATCTACTACTAGCTTGAATAAAAACCTGTCCAGCTGCGCCTCTGGTAGAGGATAAGTACCCTCAAATTCCAAAGGATTTTGAGTCGCAGTCACCCAAAATAAATCTGGCAAAGGTAAACTTTCACCATCCAGAGTCACCTGCATCTCTTCCATCGCTTCCAACAGCGCCGCTTGTGTCTTGGGAGGAGTGCGGTTAATTTCGTCTGCCAACAGCACCTCAGTGAATACTGGCCCTTTTTTCAAAGTAAAACTACGGCTATTCAAGTCAAAAATATTCGTCCCAGTAATATCTGATGGTAAAACATCTGGCGTTAGTTGAATCCGGCGAAAATCTGCTTTAATCAACTGCGCTAAAACTTTTACCAGAAGTGTTTTACCAGTTCCCGGTACTCCTTCCAAGATTACATGTCCACCTGCTAACAGCGCTACCAAAAACTGTTGTATCAGGTTGGATTGTCCGACTATGATTTGGTTGAGCCTCTGACCGAGGTGAAGAAAGACAGAATGGGTTTCGCTCATATTTTGTTATTTATCATCTCACGCACAACCGCTAAGACGCTAAAAGATACTTTGTACTTTGGGCATCTTTGCGTGAAATTACAATTGTCGGCGCACAATTTGCCATTTCCCCAACCAGCTTAGCAGCTCTCGTTCGCTCATGCGGCGTTTTCGAGATTGTAACTTTAATACAGCTTCTAATTCTGCCGCACTCGCGCCTGTTTTCTCTACCCAACGGTTCAGCAGAGTTTGGCGTTCTAGGGGTATTTGTCCCAATCCCAAGGCTTTTTGCAGTTGTAACTGTTCTTCTTTACCCACCATCTCTAAAACAAAGTCGCTAGATTCAGCTTTTTGCAACACACCTGCCAAAGCTTGAATATATGCTTGGCTATTATCTACAACTGGCGTATCTAAAGCTACTGATTTTCCAAAGCGGCGATTTTGCGCCCAAATTAGCACTAGTAGCAAAACACCTACTTGCACCAGTATGGGTAATACAGGAGTTTTCGCAAAATAACTGAATAAGTCACCTTGGCCTTCACTTTGTCTGATATCAGCATCTTTATAACCGTGAATATACTCATCCACGAATACAAACTTATTTTTATTAGTGACTAAATTAGCAAGGTATTGGAAATTACTTAAATTATCTTGGTAGGCATTGGCAGCCAGATAGCGAGTGGTAGAAAAAATCGCTTTTCCTTTATCGTACTTTTCTTCCCAGACCACAGCACCAAAGCGATCGCCTAAAGAAACTTGCTGCTGCTTGGCTTTTCGATCGCGTCTTCGCGTCTCAATTTTGACATCACCAAAGGGCGATTGTTGCATAGTGCTAAAGTCTGCTGCCGTCACCTGGCGACTCGCACCCAAAATCACCAAAGTATTACCTTGTTCTACCCATTTGCGTTCTTGATTATCTAGTACAGGTTCCCTCAGAGTGCTGTATATCTGTAGAAGCGTCACTGGGCTTTTTTCTGTTTTGAGATTGCTAAAAGGCTTTTGCCAGCGCTCGATGGTAGTTCCTTGCTGTTGCATGAAAGCATACCAAGCACCATAACCATTGGGAGCGCGATTATAAGTAGAGCCATTATTAATTTTGCTATTATTGGGAGCCGCTATCAAGGTAAGTAAGATTATCACCCCTAAAGCGATCGCTCCTATCCAAACAATGCGGTTTGAGCGTTTCATTCTGAGTGCTGAGTTAGAAGTCAGTTGTCAGTTGTCAGTTGTCAGTTGTTATTCTTACTTCCCTAGCTTCCCCTGCTCCCTCTGCTCCTTTGCTCCTCTGCCTTTATTCTTGAGAAATCTCCCGATATGCTTGCTGACACTGTTCATAATTTTCTGACAAAATCTCAGTATTGCCAAAACATAATTGCTCGTGCGTGGTAATCAAAGTTTCATAGGGCTGCATCGGAGTCACAGTTGAATGGAGCAATTGCAGATATTCGCCATCTGTGCGGCTGGGTTTGTGAGGGACAACGCTAGTATCGTGCAAGTGCTGTAATATTGCCATGTAAAGGCAACGACAAGCCTCACGGTAGTTACCTTGACGGTAAAATTGTTGCGATCGCTCCAACCAAAGTCCTACAGATAAATCAGTAGAGTAGACTTTTGCCTTAGAACCAGAGGCATCCCTACCGCCAGCCAACCAAGAATATACGTAGTGACCAAATTCTCGCCACAAACGCCAACCCACCCAAGCTATAACTAAAGCTAATACCAGCCAAAACAGAAATTTTAGCAAATTAATCAACCAAGGACTAATTGATGCAGGTGCCCATTCTGGCAAACTCTGTTGAAAGCGGTAAAACTGGTATTCTGACCATTCTCCCACTTGTTGTTGTAACTGAGAAAGCTGCCAACCCAGGTTGGTTTTTTCAAAAGTGTCTGTAGACATATAGTGGACATGAGGGGTAAGAGGAGCAGGAAGAGAAGTTGCCAGGAGGAGCCACTGCATTGGTGTTAGCGTAACGGTAGCGACGTAGGAGCGTCGGCAACGCGGTCTTGGGGAGCCACTGCGTTGGGCGGCTTTGCCGACTTGTAGACGCGCTCCGCGCGGCTTCCCGCAGGGTAGCAAGTGGCGTGGTTTTCCCCATGAGCGACTGCTGTTAGCGCAGCGTTAGCGAGTCCTCGCCCAAGGGGCGACGCTAAAAGCGAACGAGCGTCAAGGGTTCCCCGGCTTGTACCGCTAAAGCGGAACCCGCAGGGTAGCAAGTGGCGTCGTTTCCCTCCAAGCAAACTTCGGCGAGGCAGGAGGAGCAAGGGGAAAAGGGAAAAAACTACTAACTCCTAATTCCTAACTCTTGTCTACCTTTGCTATTTTGTAGCACTAACCAACCGACTACAACAAGCAGCCCACCTAATATCAAAAATCCCACATCCCAAGCTAACTGATTTGGACCTGATTTCACATGATGAATACCCAGAATTTGGTGGTCAATTAGTCCTTCAACCAAGTTAAATAACCCTGCACCAATCAGCAAAGATCCAACAAAAGTCTGTGATGACCAAGGAACATCATCACGGCCGCCTGCTCGCCATAGCAATGCTACACCTATCACTGTTAAGATCCAGTCCAAGGCATGAAACAAGCCGTCCCATATCATGTTCAAATCTATGTTTGAGGGGGTTGTCAGAGGTTTAGTGTTACTCAACATATGATGCCATTGCAAAATCTGATGCAGCAGGATGCCATCAACAAACCCTCCTAGACCCAAACCTAGGAAAATCCCAGCAGCAATTAACGGCATCCGCCGATATACAAACCCACTCTTTGCCTCCATTGTCAACCTCATAGACAGATTTTTCTCACACAATAGAATTTTTTGCCCAGCAATATCTTCTCTCTTGAGGTAAGTTATAGCTTTCAATCTAAAGATGACAACTTCCTGTCAGCATCTACAGGCATTATAGAAATTGATATATAAAAGAGAAATTTTCAAATGACCATTTACTTTTATAAAGTTTGGCAGCCTTATGGTTGTTTTTCTAACTTTTCTCCCCACGGAATCTACATCCAAGGTAGTTACTGGCCAACAGTGGAACATTATTATCAAGCGCAAAAGTTTGTGGGCAGTATTGATGCAGTAATTATACCTATAATACACACTGCCGAAACCCCAGAAGAAGCCGCTGCTTTGGGGCGATGTAGCACTCGCCAACTCCGCTCAGATTGGGAGTTAGTCAAAACTCAAGTGATGCGAGAAGCAGTACTCAAAAAGTTTCTCACTCATGCAGAGATTAGAGAAATTCTCCTGACCACAGGTGACGATCTCCTAGTGGAAAACTCACCAACTGATTATTTCTGGGGCTGTGGCGCTCGTAAAACTGGTCAAAACCATCTCGGCAAAATTCTCATGAGTGTGCGTGAAGAAATCCGTCAATTAAGATTATCAGCAGTAATTTCCGCTGAAGTTTTGTCCGAATAGTAACAATCAAGGAACTAACAAATAAAAAATATTTCATTATATGCGCTCGCTCGATTTTTTAGTTTCCAAACTATTCCTCAAGCACAATGCGCTTTATCCAATCAAATCGATAGGATTTCTTCTCTGTTTGTATGAAACACCCTACTTTGACAAAAGCTTAATAGAGTACGTTAGCAATAGCGTAACGCACCCTACAAAAATTAGTGTTTATTAAATTCGCATTCTTAAGCAATTATTGCTTCATGCGTGGTATGTGTAGTTCTGCTGGGGTAGTTCTGGCGGTTGGAGTGGTTGGAGAACTCAAGTTCAAGAAATCGATGAGTTTGAGAGTACGATTGCTAATTTTCCAGCGCCCATTTCTGTTGAGAACCACATCATCTTCATAAGTGCCATTAGCAACATCAATGCTAGTATCTGAACGCTTGTGAGTAGCATGGAGGTAAGAGGACATCTTTGCGCGATCGGATCGAACTGAGACGTTTATCGTACCCATCAGGTGTTGAGTAGCCTGATATCCATTTCCTTGGAATACTGAGTAGACAAAATCTGCCCAAGCATCTGTACCAAACCGTGTTTCACTAGCACCATCAGGGAAAATAGCCGTGATCTGTGCATCTTGAGTAAAACAATCTCGATAAATCTTTTTGCCTTCTTGGAGGTTTCCACTACCAATAGCATCAGTTCCAAGCGCATAACAGTTTGTTAATTTTTGAATTTCTAATTCGGCGTTAGGTTGAGTTACGCTTGCTGCCTCAAAGCTAGGTTGAATTGCTCTTGCTAGCTCAAATCTACCGCCAAATAACACAAGAGTAGCTGCGAGCAAAATTAAGGTTATACGATTTGATAGAAACGAGATAATCTTTGAGATTATTCGCCTATTTTCTTTTCTTTTTTCCATAGAACGAGTCCTTTATTTTTAACAGTTTTATATCTTGCACCTTACAATTAACAAAGTTCCACATGAAATTTTTAGTCTATTTAAATAGGCTAAAAATTTTGCAGATTAAGCTCGAGCATATCTTTGCTATCAGCCGTAAAATTTATCTACTGGTAAATGATATGACTTGTGCAAAATTTGAGTTCTCAGTCAGTTATAGCAAGTAGAAAATAAATTGGTAACTGTTATTTTCTAGTAATTCATAGTGATTAATTAACACAATAAAATTACCAATTATGTGTTTATTATGCCAGCGAGAGAATACTTATAGCTAAATATAAAGTTGAGGAGATAACGTTTAACAGAACTGTACAAGAAATCACTTGACATCTATAAAAATTTCATGAAGTCAATAATGCTATAGCTTCAAATTACAACTTAAAAGATTGATATAGTAATCAAAATATTTTTTAAAAGCTGGCAATAATTGAGAAGATAATTTCAGCCTGTTGCTATTGCCCTATGCAAGCTAAATGTAATGAGCAAATCTATGTACAACGATCGCACTTGGGTAATCTCGGCATTAGCCTTTCGATTCCAAAAAAATTGGTGAAGAGCGATCGCTCTTCACCTGATGAATTCACAAATAATCAACACTGGGAGAAAGACCGCAGCGCCCTTTGATACTCGATCTTTTCTATGATTCTCGTCCTGATGCCCAAGTATCACGCCATTTTACGGTGCCTTCTTTAGCAATTACCCAACGGCGGGGTACTGTATTTTCACGCAGGGGCGATTGCCCTTCGCGCCACATAGCATATTTATAAGCGATCAGATTACCAGTACTCTCATTAAAGGGAATCTCCGCAAACCAGGTATTAGTATTGATGTACTCAAGAGGGTATGCTTTGCTAATATCCCAATTACCTAACTCTGGACAGTTTCCAGTCACTACAATAGTTTCGCCGGGTTGAGTCTGCACGCCGTTGAGTTGTACGCGCACTATAGTCTGCGCTTTTATCCGCTCCCCAACGTGACTGAAAACAATGACTCCGCGCTCTTCGAGTACCAAGTCATAAATCTTCCCGTCTTTTACCTCATACTTGTTGCGAGTTACCACACAGGTATGCTCACCATCAGGTAGTTCTGTTACTACTTCTGGAAGAGTGACTTCTCCACCCCGGTTGAGTGCTACAAAACACAGAGAGTCACGATAGCGGCGTACATAACAATAAACATCGGGTGTCAAGTATTTTTGCCAGTGGCTACCCATTGATATAGCAGGATTCAATCGCCGCAAGCCAGATAATAGCCTGACATAACGATAAATCTCGGTATCGGTATCCCATTTATCCATCATTGGACGGTTGTATGGGTCGTTACCGCCATCAGTATCATTATGCAGATACTGTTCTGTGCCGTAATAGATGCAGGGAATGCCACGACAAGTCATAATCAGAGCGATCGCCACCTTCAGCATCGCTGGATCGGGGTTCAGCGATTGGAAGCGAGACATGTCGTGGTTGTCAATGAAGGTAACTAACTCTGTTGCCCCACTGTAGCGATGATCTTGGTCAAAGATATATTGAATTGTCTGGAATCCATTTTCTGAACCTTGTGCCAGTGCAGCCCGAATCGCCACACACAGCCCAAAATCTAGAAGTGTCATGCCTGAATGGTTAGCAAATTCCACGGAGCGATCGTCGCTAGGATTACTGTAAATCCATTCACCAAAAATAAACACATCTGGTTTGTGATTGCTCATATCGCCAGTGAATTCTTGCCAAAACCAAATAGGCATGTGTTTGACAGTATCCACCCGCAGTGCATCCACACCCCGGTCTAACCATTGTTTAATTGCTGACTTGATGTACTCACGATATTCAGTATTGTTTTCATTGAAAGTTGCTAGACCGGCTAGTTCACAGTTCTGTACTTGCCAATCGTCTTCCCAATTCTGCACTTCGCCATAATGGTGATACCAGTTATTCACATCATTGTTGAAGTCAGCGATTTTAACGCCATCATCATACAATTCGCCCTTACTACCGCTGGTATCAGGAGTGCTATGGTTACAGACAATGTCTAGCACCAACTTCATGTTGCGCTTGTGCAGTTCTGCAATTAACCGATCGAAGGTCGTATCTTTCGTTTCTTGAGTATTGTTTAAAGAAGGGTCTTCGTCCTTAGCTATATACCGAGGATTTATCCGCTTAAAGTCTTTTGTCCAATAGCCATGTATTGCCGCATTACCAACAAATAACTCTTCAACCTGCTCGAACAAAGGAGTCAACCAAATTGCAGTTACTCCCATGTTTTTGAGATAGTCTAATTTATCGATGACACCTTGCAAGTCGCCACCCCAGTACTTACCCCAATCTTGCCCCGTGGGATCGTACAGTTCCGAGTTAGCACCTTCACTGTTATCGGGGTCGCCATCATAAAAGCGGTCTACCACGAGAAAGTAAATTGTTTCCTGACGAAATTCAATATCTCTAGTGTAAAGAAACTCTAGATCAATTTCAGTATCTGATGGCGGTGCTTGTATAATAGCTTCTACTTCTGCTTGTGCAGAATCTACTTTGTATTGCTCCGGTGAAAACTGAGAAGGAGGGGTTTTTACCATAAAAACTGCAAAATTTCATAGAATTTGAGTTTGCAGAGTCATGAGTACAGCAGTGCTAAGTACCAAGTGTCGCTACAAACAACGGTATTATGCCATCCTTCTCTTGGCAGAAGTATCTATCGCTAGCTAGTTTATAACTACACCTCTAGGCGTAGTTCATTTGCTAGAGGATAAAAATCAGCAATTGTAGCAGTCGTGATTTGCAGTGGTCATCTTTATAAGTGTGGCTTAAGTCATAGGATTAAGACATTTCCCTATTCCCAAGTTTTCTGTGCCTAGACGCAGCTTGTCGTGAGACATCGTAGGTTCATCATTTGCACCACTTTTTGCTACGCTCCAGATTAATTAATTTACTATGTATAATTATGTCCAAATGTCAATATTTTTACAAAAATATACTGACATATCAAGCATATCTAAAGCAGGAATTTATAAAACTCTTAAGACAATTTATAAAGAGAATTTTTATGGTATTCAGTAATTTATCTTCAAACTAGTGTAAGTATAAGTTGCATCTATCATTTTCACAAAAGCTATTAAAGGAATTTGCAGCAGATGGATCGTCAGGGTCAACTATTAAAACCAAATTATTTTCTATATAACTGGTCATTATGAGCCATCAAGATATTAATCTAAGGTTTCCCAAGGGTCGCACAGCATTTTTTATAATTCACGGAGTCGGGCAACAAAATCCTTTTGAAACTATGGATTATTTCGCCCGGAATTTGCTGAAATACTTTGATAACCAGAGTTTACCTTTGAAGCTAGAACATTTAATTGCTAAACGCAGACTATCAAATGGCTCCATTTGGACAGAAAGCTTTGTAAGAGTAAGTTCAATTGATAGCGAACAAAATTGGCTCGTTGATATTCACGAATACTACTGGGCGCATAATACAGAAAATAAAATCAGTATACCTGAGTTATTGCAATGGGCAGAGCAGACACTTGATGGCACAATTAAGTTTTACAATCGCCAGGAAAATAAAGACCTATTGCAGAGGCTTTTGGCTGATAACAAAAGAAAAAGTTTATTTCAATTCCGACTGCGATCGCTCACAATGTTTCTCCGACTATTTAACCTTGTATATCCAGCTTTGCGACTGGTACTTTGGTTAATTCTATTATTAGTAGGTCCGTTTCTTAGAGGTCGTTTTCTGCAATCAGCCTGGAAACTAAGTAAACAACTTGTCACTCCGCTCTTAGTTAATTTCGTTGGTGATGTTGCCATTTATAGCATTACCGACCCAAAATCACCTTACCAAAAGATTCGCCAGCAAATACTGACAGAATCCCTAACATTACTAAAAGCAATTCTCAAGGATAAACAAGCAAATTACGACCAAGTAATACTAACTGGACATTCTCTCGGTAGCTGTATTGCCTACGACACATTAAACCTTCTCTGCATTGAATCCACTCTAACTCCAAATAAGAGTAAAAGTCTGTTGTTGGATAAGATTAAAGGGCTAATTACCTTTGGTTCACCACTGGATAAAATTGCTTTTTTTCTGCGTGAAACAGCACAACAAGACCAGTATATTCGACAGCGGATGTTAGAACATCTTAACTCCTTCCGCGTCAAACCAGAATTTGCACTACAAAGTACATACTTGACCCAAAACCCAGTTATATGCCAACTAGAGCAAATCCATTGGGTCAATTACTATTACCTGAAAGACCCCATCAGCGGACATCTGGATTACTATGAGAACCTAGATAACATTGAAATGAAATATCAGGCATCCTGGGGACTCGAAGGGCACATGGGTTACTGGACCGATCCCAGCTTCTATGAAAACATCGCTGAGCGATTTCTGTATGCCTCAAATGAAAGCACAGACAATCAGAAGTTTGTACAAAAAGTATTTCACAGCCAGTCTTAATTAATACTGAGAATGTCTTGAAAAAGACTGAATCAACTATGTGTTAGCAACTTTCTTAAGAGAATGTTCGCTGTATTTCTCAGTGAACCATTGTCACTTTCCATCTGTTATTACTAGCAAGCAAAGGAGGTAATAATTATGACCAATTATGACAAAATTTTTAATTCATCAGAAGTTTCAGAAGAATCACTGAGTCCAGAAGAAGGAGTAGCAGCAGTTGCAGTTGTCACTGCCATTGCTGATTCTGCCGTTGAAGAGGTAGATGCAGAAATCTTAGCCAGTATTCTTTGGGAATTCGAGGTATTTGAAGAGTACTCAGAAGATGAAATCACAGAAATAGTTGATAGACTTATCGGCATTGTAGAAGACGAGGGACTCGGTTCCTTATTTAATTCTGCAAGTCAAGCCCTCTCTGACGAGCTGGTGCTGGATGGTTTTGCCGCAGGGGTAATCGTACTAATAGACGAAGAAGAACTGATTATTCCCAAGGATAAACAGCCTTACCTTAAAAAGCTACAGAAAGCTTTAGAACTTGAAGATGAAGAAGCAGAAGAAATTATACAGGAGGTAATTGCCGCCTTTCAAGAAGCAGAAAATGAAGAATATTTTGCAGACGAGGATGAAACAATAATTGAGGAATTGTATGAGTCACCTTCAGGTAATTTTACAGTCCCAATTCCAGTAGACCCTCAACAGGGAGGTAAAGTTCAAAGTCAAGAAGGGGTAGTTGGCTTTTCTGATGACTTCGGTACTTTGCTGAGAATCGATTATTATCCTATACCTCTAGAACAGTTGGACGAACTAGAGTCCGTAGCACAAGAAGAATACTTTCAATCAATTCTAGTAGACAAATATGTACCACAGGCGATTTTAGCTAATGTGCCAACTGCTCAGATAAAATATACTGAATATTTAGAAGACACGATGATGGGAGCTTATTTCGTGTTAATCGATATGCCTCATGGTTCAACAATTTCCCAGCAAGAAAATAACGGAACTGCTAACAGATTAGATGCTTACCGGGGTCTTCTCACTTTTATCAACGCTGATTTCTTGTATATAGTGAGCAGTCAACGTAGTTTTTTGAAAGATGAAAATCCTGGTTCTCTTGAAGAAGAAGTCGAGGACATGAAAGAAAGAATTTTAGAGTTTGTTGAGACTATAGAGTTCACTTAGTCTCTCAAGAAACACATTTTATAACGCTTACCCAGTAGGGATTTTAGGTTTTGGATTGGAATGTGTTTCTTTCATATTTTGCTAGTGCGTAACCGCGCTAGTTGGAGGCTCAAATCTTATGCCATTTTAAATTTTGCTGAGAGGGACACGGCATCTACATGTTTCCCTGTATACAATAATTTTACTGATGCCGTGCCTTTACTTTCACTTACCCAACAGACCGTCTAAGTGAACCATCAGCATATAGTTCTAATGGTACTAACTCAATTTTACCGTTAATCTTAACTTGGGAATAAACTACTTTCACTAATGGAGCATGATTTTCGTTATAGCGCAGAGACATAATAAATCCCCTTTTCTAATGATTTTTTTGTGACAACGCTCTAACATCTACAATGTACTTAATTTCCTATTAATTCTCGTTGCATCTTTTGAATGATTGTTATTCACTCTCTAGAATTAACAAAAATAATTTAAAAAATGTATAAAATAGACTGCGTAGCGGTAAAGATTTAAAAAAATCTGGATTTTCGGTTTTAGTTCGTTAAAAATTGAGTAACTAAATACCCTTACACGAGATAATAAGAAATTTCTACTACCCTTAGCTGTAATCCCATTGCCTCTGACAGAACGTGTTTTGGCTTGGCTTACATAATTCACTTCACAGCCACAGGGTCAAATTTCGTCTGCCCTTAATGAAATTATGAAAACAGCCACCGAATTGCAAACTCGACTGGAGTATTACTACCAGCAAATCAAGACTATTATCCTTGCACGTCAGAATCCGATTACTGGTTTGCTACCTGCGAGTACTGCAATAACTGCCCACGGCGATTACACCGATGCTTGGGTACGAGACAATGTTTACAGCATTTTGGCTGTTTGGGGTTTAGCACTTGCATACCGCAAAGTTGATGAAGATAAGGGACGCACTTATGAATTAGAACATAGCGTCACCAAGTTGATGCGCGGCCTGTTATTTGCCATGATGCGACAGGCGCATAAAGTAGAACGATTTAAACATACTCAGTCACTATTAAATGGGTTACACGCCAAATACAATACCTCTACTGGCGATGTCGTTGTTGGCGATGATAAATGGGGACATTTGCAACTTGATGCCACATCTATATTTTTACTGATGCTGGCAGAAATGACTGCTTCGGGATTGCAAATAATTTATACGATTGATGAAGTAAATTTCATTCAAAATTTAGTTTATTACATTGGACGAGCTTACCGCACACCAGACTATGGCATTTGGGAACGGGGTAATAAAATTAATCGCGGTAATGCCGAGTTAAACGCTAGTTCTGTAGGTATGGCAAAAGCCGCCTTAGAAGCTATCAACGGGCTGGATTTATTTGGTGTGCGTGGTAGTCAAGCATCAGTGATTCATGTATTGCCAGATGAAGTTGCTCGTGCGCGGATTACATTAGAATCTCTATTACCTAGAGAATCTGGTTCAAAAGAAATTGATGCGGCACTGTTGAGTATTATTAGTTATCCTGCTTTTGCAGTAGAAGATGTGCAATTACGCGAATCTCCTTCTCCTACAGCAGACGCTACGCGAACGGAGACGCTTCGCGATCGCACTCTCAACGACATTATCAACAAACTCCAGGGAAAATATGGCTGCAAACGCTTTCTGCGAGATGGGCATCAAACTGTTTTAGAAGACTCTCAACGCTTGCATTACGAACCTTGGGAACTCAAGCAATTCGAGCATATCGAATGCGAATGGCCTTTATTTTTCACTTATTTAGTGCTTGATGGATTATTTCGTGGCGATCGACAACAAGTCAAAGAATATCAAAAACGCTTAGAGTCATTATTAATCGAACGCAATGGCTGTTGTCTATTACCAGAATTATATTATGTGCCAGCAGAAAAGATAGAGGCAGAAAAGTTAGCACCTCAAAGTCAAACCCGCTTACCTAATGAAAATATCCCCTTAGTGTGGGCACAGAGTTTATATTTTCTCGGTCAAATGTTAAGTGAAGGATTGCTGGCAGTTGGAGATATAGACCCTTTGGGAAGACACTTGTCTGTGGGAAAAAACCGCGAATCCATGGTGCAAATTGCCTTACTTGCAGAAGATGAGGATTTACAGACAAAACTAGAAGTTCACGGTATTGAAACACAAACACCCAAGCAAGTAGAACCAATTCAAGTTAGAAAAGCCGGGGAACTTTCAGCTATTTATACCCAAATCGGTCGCAACGACAAACTCGGTTTAACTGGTCGTCCGGTACGGCGGCTGCGGAGTTTGACAACATCTAGAATCTTTCGCATTCACGGTGAGACAATTGTCTTTTTGCCGTCGTTTTTAGATTCACAACAGTTTTACTTAACTCTTGATTACCATTTTCTACTCGACCAAATCAGAAATGAACTTGCTTACATTCAAAAATATTGGAGTGATTTGGGTCGTCCTACACTGACTTTAATGTTAACGCACACTATGTTAGAAATCGGTTCTGAAGCATTACTAGAACTGATGCAAGAACTGAAAAATGGTATTTGCAATGGCGTGCAAGTAAAATTAGGGCGACTAAATCAACTGATGCTGACAGCTGGCATTCAAAGAATTGATTTCCTCCAAGATGAGAATTTCTCTCAGTCGTCGTTGAAAGATGCTGCACCACGTTGCTATTACTTGGCTTATCATCCAGGGAAAAACTGGCGCTTGGGGCATACTCAAGAATTCCAAATGGAGTGCGAAACTAATTTGGGATTGTTACTTTCGGCTTTGCGATCGTCAGAGAATCTCTACGAGCAAATTGAGTTGTTGCAGACTTTGATTCGTTTGCAGGGACTAGAGTTTAATACGGGGTATGGCGATCCGCAGTATCGCGTTACAGTAGCCGATTTGCTCGATGAAGTCTACACCAAAGCTGGAGATTTAGGTATTTGGGCAGTAGTACGTCGTGCTGCGGGGTTGCGGCAGATGGTTGATATCGGGTTGTCGGATGCAGTGACGAGTATTTTGGTGCGGGGTAAGCAAATATCTGTAGGTAAAGCTTATAGTGAAGCTTCGCTGATAGCTGTGCCGATGTCTCACAACGAAATTGCCGAGAAAATTAATCATTTTTGTCGTGAGGATATACGCGATCGCGTTCTCACACAAGAAATTATTATTTATCTTGGTGTCTTAATTCGATCGGAAAGCGAACTATTTCGGGGACTGCTGACGTTGCGAGTCGGCTATCTCATCCTGTTAATTACCAGCGAATTAGCTCAAGAGTTACACGTAACTCAAGATGAAGCCTACGAATACTTAATGGAACTTTCGCCTTTTGAAGTGAAAATGCGCTTGCGTCAGGTACTCACTGGTTATACAGGTATGAGTAACCTATTGCGCCAGCAAGAATCATTGCACATCAAGCAAAAAGAAAGTGACATTGATTGGGTGCTACCCACGATCGCAGAAGAAATGGAAGTCCCAGCAGGCGGTTGGCGAAGGTTTAGGCAAGCAGAAGGTGCGCTAAACCGCGTACCAAAAGACTTTTTCAAGCAAGTTTGGCTATTGCTAAAACATTGTAAAGGTCTGGTGATTGGCGATAAATTAGAGCGCCGTAATCGTTTGGACAGTGAGTTAATGTTGTCGGAGATGACAGCTGGCGAGAGAAATTTTGCCTTGCGAGTTGAGCATTTACTCAATAAAATCGAAGCTGCCGAATATCGCCAAGTTAATATTGAAGCTTTGATAGAATTAACTGCGATCGCAGCCAAAAACCCGAATCTACAAATTGAAGAATATATCGTGTTAGATGTGTTAATCGGCCATGCCGTGCGCTTGGCATGGTTAGAACACCATCCCGAACGAGGCGATCGCTATGATGAGGATAAGGCTAGCGCGTGGCGATCGTTTTACAATACCTCTCCTAAAGATTGCGCCAGTTATATTCTCAAAGCATTCAGATTCTTGACAAAATTCGCAAATGTACCTTCGTAAGCTGATGCGTTTTTAAATTGCATAATTGAGATTGGAGTTTCGCACCGGGAACTAGACTAGTTGCCGCTGCAATTTTAAACAAAAAAGCAACTCAAAAAGAGTGGCTTTGGGCTGAACAAAAAATTAGTCAATTTATGAAATGTTTTTCTTAACTGTCTTAACTGTCCTTGTGTCTTTTTATCATTTGTATTATTTTACTTAAATCACTCAGTATTTATAATGATAAAAATGTTGAATTAACGTCTTAACTAACATTTTTATCAATAATTTTACTGCTTTTAAGTTGACTCCAGGTTAGTTCCATGAACTTTAATTTTCGTCGTCGAGTATTTGCGCTCAGTTGTGCTGTTGCGACTGCCATGATAGGTGTGGATTTCATGGCAACTAAATCAATCGTCCAAGCCCAACTCCTACCTGTAATTTGTCCAATAGGGTCGGAGACAGCCACCTACAATCCGCCAATTACTACCCAAACACAAAATACTACAGTCAACATACAAGGTTCTGTAGGTCAATGTATTGGTTCTCAGCCGATTATCTCAGGAAATTACAATTTCACGGTTCCGTATCAGATTTCTTGTAACAATGTCGGGATTTTCCCAACCTATTCAATTACATACAATTGGAATACAGGTCAATCTACCAAAGTGGACTACACCTTTACTTCTATCAATTTGATTAATGGTCAACTTATCCTGACCTCTACTGGAACTGCCGTTAATGGTCTGTTCCAAGGTAGAACGGTTCAGAGAACCATAACGCTTTTAGCAACTGATATTACAGCTTGCCCCACTCAAGGTATCTCCAGTATTGCAGGCCCTCAGACATTGACTATTTTGGGATCGCTGTAATCAAAGTGTTTTAGCTGACTAAGTTCAGGTTGAAAGTTGTTAACCTACACAAGTTACCAATTTTTTTCTTGAAACAAACTAGTTATTATCGTGCGGCACAATGCACCCTCCTAAATTTTGGGTGCGTTAGGACTAATGTCCGTAACGCACCCTACCCGATTCTTACAGGTTTAATTACGAATTACGAATTAGTTAATATCCGCCTTCCTCTTCGTATTCTGGCTGTCTTTCCTTCACTTTCTTAGGAATATTCACTGGCTTTGGAGCATCATCCCAAGCATCGCCGTCTATATCGTCATAATCATCGTACTGGTCGGTGTATGGCTTACTGTAGGGCTGAGATTCGTATTTGGGTGGTTGATACCTATCCCTACCCGTTTCATCACTCCAGTTATCTTCTTCGTCGTCTTCTTCGTATTGAATGGATTCGTAGGGTCTTGCCCTCATCACTTCCCGCCGTGGTCTTTCTTCTTCCACGTAGTCTTCATTCCACTCTTCTTCCCGTGCTACGGGTTCAGGGGTGCGAACTCTCGGCTTGGGTGGCTGTAACGGCACTCCACTAGGCAATTGATTGGGTGCTGCAATTGTGCGGGGTGCATTATAGTAGTCTGTTTCTTCATCCCGTTCCCACGGTGCTTTGCCGATACCCAGGCGTTCCAGGAAACCAACTGTCAACTGATTCACCCGTTCTTCGGCTCCCTCAAACACAATCAACCTGCTGGGGCCGGTGCTGACGATTTCATCCACTGAAAACTCATAGGTACTCAGAAATTGGTCGGGAATTTGAGGCAATCCCAGAGAAGCAATGACTATGGAAGAAATCTTACCAGTTTCACCATTGAATCTGAAGCCTCGGACTCTACCTAAGACTTCACCTGTTTCTGTGATTACTTCCCAGTTAATCAGGTTGCTGAGAGTTTCAACTTCAATATCTTCAATTACATCTTCGTTATCAACCAAAATGACATCGCCGAATTGGTTGATGTTGTTGAGGTACATGTAGCGCGGCAGACCCGAAATAGAGATCAGGCTGTCTCGCAAACCAAGAGCCACAACCTCTCTTTGATCTATATCTACCCAGACTTGACTCACGATACCTAGCCGTTTGCCATTGTCGCGGGTAATCACCTGGGTATTCAATATGTCGGAACGCCTAATTATCTGTTCGGAGGTCATTCTATACCGAGTCCTGATCTCGAATCCGGTTTATCTATACACTATTATTAACAAAAACTCAAGCAGATGTATTGGATGATTGTAACTTAATACCCAAAACTTGGGTATAGGCTCCTCTGGCTTGAGTAACGCCAATTGTGCGTTCGGCTGATTCTATCATCGGACGACGCAAACTCACAACTATAAATTGCGCTTGTTGTGCCTGTTGTTTGATCATTCTAGCTAATCGTTCTACGTTTGCTCCATCCAAAAACATATCTACTTCGTCAAATGCATAAAATGGCGACGGACGGTACCGTTGTAAGGCAAAGATAAAGCTCAAGGCTGTGAGTGATTTTTCTCCCCCGGACATGGAAGCTAGGCGCTGTACGGGTTTACCTTTAGGGTGCGCGACTAAATTTAGTCCACTGCTAAAGGGATCTTCGGGATTTTCGAGTTGCAGGTAGCCGTCGCCGTCGGAAAGTATGGCAAAGATGGACTGAAAGTTTTCATTGACAGCATCGAAAGCTTCTTTAAAGGCAAGTTGTCGTAATGTAGTAAAGTTTTCAATCCGCAAAAGTAATTCGGTGCGTTCCGCTTCTAGCGTTTGCAATTTTTGGGAGAGTTCCTGGAGGCGGTTTTGAGTGCGTTCGTATTCTTCCAACGCCAGCATATTTACGGGTTCCATTGCCTGCAAGCGTTTGCTAAGCGATCGCAATTCTTTTTGCAATTCTTCCAAGTCTACTTTATCTGGAACTTCTGGCAAGGGGTCTGGCAATTCTGCTCCGATATCCCGCAACTGGCTTTGCAAAGTGACTAGTTCTTCGCGTCGCTTCATCTGAGTTTCTTGAAGTTTTTGCAGTTCCCATTCCAATTGTTGCTGGCGTAGAAGATGCGATCGCACTTCCTGTTCTGTAGCGTCGCGTTTTTGTTTTTCTTCTCCCAAACTCTGTTCCATTTCACTCAACTTAGTCCGGGTTTCAGCAATTTGAGTGCTGAGTGCTGCGTGCTGGGTGCTGAGGGCAGTTATTTGATTTTGCTGTTTCTCTTGCTGATGATGATATTGGGCAATTCGCTCCTCTGCTTCTTGGATTCTCTCTTGTAGCCGCTGCTGTTGATTTTCTAAATTTTTTAATCTTTGCTCTGCCTCTCGTAACGCTGTCTCACGTTGTTGTAATTCTTGCTCTTGGCTTTTAATTGTTGCCTGAATTTGTTGCCATTCACTAGGAGTTTGGGAGGCTTCTAACTCTGCTAAAGCATGTCGCAATTGTTGCAACTGAGTTTCTTGCCCTGGTAATTCCCGATCCAAAACTTCCAAACGGGATTGAGCTGTGGCGAATTTTCCGCTGTTTTGGGAGAGTTGCGATCGCGTCCCCTCCAACTGTGCTGTGAGACTTTTAATGTCTTTCTGCAACTGCTCTAACTGTAACTGCTGTTCTCGCCGCGCCTGTCGTGTTTCTGTTAGTTCTTGCGTTAGTTGTTTTGTCTTGGCAGACAAAGAAGCGCTCGCCTCGGTACAACGCTCTAAAATCCGCTCAATGTCAACCAAGCGATTTCTCAAAGCTATGGCCTCATCAGATTCCGCCGCTTCCGCATTGCCAAACCGTAACGCCGAACGCTGATTGTTGCTACCACCAGTCATCGCGCCACTGGTTTCCAACAATTCTCCGTCCAAGGTAACGATGCGATAGAGTCCTAAATTTTTCCGCGCCGCCTCCAGGTTGGCAAATACTACAGTGTTACCAAAAACATAACTAAATACATCTTTGTAGCGGCGATCGCAATCGATTAAGTTAACAGCATAGTTAATAAATCCGTTAGCCAAACGCAGCGTTGCATCTTGAGTAAATTTCGGAGCATGAATTTTATTTAGCGGTAAAAAAGTTGCTCTCCCAGCGCGTTTTTGTTTGAGCAGTTCAATCCCCGCTGCGGCAATACCGTCATCTTCCACCACTAAATGTCCTAAACGCCCGCCAGCAGCAATTTCCAAAGCCAGTTGAAAGCGGGGTTCCACTCGTCCTAACTGCACAACTAAGCCACAAACACCAGGCATTCCCGATTGCAGAATGACTTTACTAGCTTGAGTACCTTGCACTTCCTGCTGTGCTTGAGCTTGCGCTTCTATTTTATCCAACTGTCGCTGTTTTTCTCGTAGTTCTTGCGAAAGACGCTTTTGGGTTTCTTGTTGGATTTGCAGTTCTTGTTCTGTAGCTGAAAGATTTTGAGCTAAGTTTTGGATGGGTTCGCTAGATGTGTTAAATTCCGTTTCAACGCGACAACATTCAGCTTGTTTTTCTGCTAATTGAGGTTCTAAAGTGGCAATTAGCTGGGTTTGATCTTGTATAAGTTCTTGGAGTTGGTTATTACGTTCTCTAAGTTGGGCTTGTTCTGTACGTTGCGGTTCGAGAGTTTGCAGCAAAGTTTCAATTTGACGGTTGAATGCCGTTTGCTGCTGCACCCACGCTTCCGAAGCCGAGGCAATTTCTGCTGCTGCTTCGCGCGAATTTAAGAGCGCTTGTCGCGCCTCATCCCTCTGCCGTTCACAATAGACGATAGATTGGCGTTCTACGACCTGTGTTTGAGCAATCTCGCCTAAAGAATGCTGTTGTTGTTGAATCTCTTGCTGAGTTTGAACCAGACCCTTGGCAGTTTCTTGGGAAACTGTTGTTAATTCTGTCTGCTGACGCTGGAGTTGTTTGCGTTCTGCTTCTTGGGTAGCGAGAGTAGCTTGTACCGCCAAAAGTTCCTCTTCTCCCAAGGCTTTGACATGGGCATTAAGTTGTTCCAATTCGGCAGTTTTTTGGACAATTTCCGCATTCAGGGTTGTGAGTTGGGTAGTGAGTTCGCCAGAAGTGCGATCGCCAGTTTGAATATCAGTCGCTAACTTTTCTTGCTGTGCTTGCAAGGAACGCCATGATAAAACTGCTTCCCAAGATTGTTTGGCAAGAAATTCCGTGCGAAGCTTTTGGTATTTCTCCGCTTTTGCTCGGTCTTGAGAAAGGCGATCGCGCTGTGCGGTTAATTCTGTCTCAATAATCCGACAGCTATCTTCCTTCTCTTTCACCTCATCTAAAGTATCTTTTGCCTGATTAATCTTGCGATCGTACGCCGCCACACCTGCCAACTCATCAATGATTTCTCGACGTTCTTTAGCATTCATCGAGATAATGCTAGTGACATCCCCTTGCAGCACCACGTTGTAGCCTTCCGGATAAATCCGCAGATTATTGAGTTCCTCATGTAACTCCGTGAGCGTACAAGCTGCACCGTTAATATAGTAATTTGATGTATAAGTTCCCTGGTATGTAACTCGAAGTTTCCTAGTTACACTCCATTCTGTAACTGTTGGCTGATGGCCGTTGACTGCTGAGTGTTGTTCAGTTTGGTCGTCATTTTGCGTTAGATCTTCATTGCTACTGACAACTGACAACTGACTACTGACATCTGACAAATCAAACGTTACCGTGACGCTAGCTTCGATAGCAGAACGTCCTTTAGCGGTTTGGGTGTTGTTTACCAAATCCGGTAAGCGATCGGCTCGCATTCCCTTGGAACTGGCGAGTCCTAGGCAAAATAGCAGTGCATCTAGAATATTAGATTTACCGGAACCATTTGGCCCAGATATGACAGTAAACCCAGGTAACAAAGGGACTTGGGTAGTGCCGCCGAAGGACTTGAAGTTGGTAAGTTCCACGCGCTTAACATGTACCATAGGCGCTGGTTAACTGGGCTAATGAAGTAAAAGTGTATCAATTAAATCATGATTCTCAACTCGTGACGAGGGAGAATTCAGGATTATTGAACCGCAGAGTAACATACTTCCGTATGAGTTTAGATGTCCATAGGGTGGCTAAGGGTCTATGTTCGTTCAAAAAACACAGAGGAGGTAAGGAGAGTCTAGCAGCGAATTGAATCAATTGGTATAGTTTGAATCATTTGAACTATCTGATTTTAGTTATAAAAATTCTCAGATATTCTCTTGTAAAGCTGCTACTAGTTTTTTAGCAGTTGTTGAAGATTAGTTAATTAATCAGTTGGCTACAACTCAAGAATTACCCGCATAAATACTTTTATTTTCAAGCTAACGATTGAGGTTATCGTGTCAGCTAGGATTTCCGGCTGGTGAATGCCAAAGTTACACGTTTCACTTTTGAACGAACAACTCCCACAATTTTTGTAGCATTCCCATCTGCTAAGTACAACGGCACAATTAATTCACACTATGTCATTGCGGGTGGAACGCAGTGAAATTTAGACGCGTTAGGGGTAAGAATCGAGGAGCAGGAGAGCAGGGAAACGCGGGGACAAGGAGAATAATTCCTACCTCCTGCTTCTCTATTTAACAAGAGTTTATAGTGAGAATCTAATAATTACTGCCTGGATTCGCAGGAATTGGGCTAGTCTCATTCGCAGGAATTGGGCTAGTCTCGAAAGTTGGACTAAATTCCGTGGAGCGTTGAGTTGGCAATAATGTAGATGAAGCCGGAAGACCACCAATGCGATCGCTACCATCAATACAAGTATCTAGCGCTTGAGTAGGTGGCAGGTCTTTGATTTCACTACGTAAGCCTACGACACATTGAGCAAAACGCACAGGCAACAAACTGCGACGGCAGTAATCTAAAGTTGCTGGATTAAATGCTTCTTCAGTATTGTTGCTGATACCAACCACACAAATGCCATAATCTCTAGGACGGCGGGCTTCGCTACAGTAAGCAAGGGCATCCGCAGCAACTATTTTCGTATTCTTCTTAATGTCAACCACACAGTCAGCCAGTTCCCTCGGACGCAATGCTTGGGCACAAGCTTGTGATACTGATTGTTGCGTTACACCCTCTTCCTCCCGCAAGATTCGACCTGCACAGACACGATAATCATTGCTGTAGGAGGCGGTGATAGCCAGAACGGGGGCGATCGCTGCCAACCATCCAGCTACAGTTAGAATTGGTACTGTTAGCCGAATTGCTTTATTTGTGAACATCCTGGAAGCAAAATTGCTTTGTGGTGTTACACCTCTGCCGATTTCTGTTTTGCACATTTGCCCTTCTCCAAACACCCAAAGTTATGCTAACTCAAATATGCAGTAACTCTTCTGCAAAACAGGAAATTTCAGTTGACTAATGAATTTTAAGAGCGTCCACGAATTTCTCACCACTTAAATGAAATTGCCCTAAGATAAAGTTCTGATGATTAAATTTAAGATTTTTGGCAATTATCATTAGCAGGTATTTATAATAGTATGTCTGGGTAAAGTTTAAACAGGATTAGATTAAGGAAACTCATGTCCCGATATCGAGGGCCACGCCTCAGAATTGTACGTCGCTTGGGCGACTTACCAGGATTAACTCGTAAAAGCGCCAGACGCGCTTATCCGCCTGGCCAGCATGGTCAAAACCGCAAGAAACGCTCCGAGTATGCTATCCGTCTAGAGGAAAAGCAAAAGCTCCGTTTCAACTACGGTCTGACCGAAAAACAACTGCTGCGCTATGTACGTAGAGCTAGACGTGTAACTGGTTCCACCGGACAAGTGCTGCTGCAACTGCTAGAAATGCGTTTGGATAATACTGTTTTCCGCTTGGGTATGGCTCCCACAATACCAGCGGCTCGCCAGCTAGTGAATCACGGTCATGTGACGGTTAATGGTCGTGTAGTGAATATTGCCAGCTACCAGGTTCGTCCTGGTGAAGTAATTGCTGTCAGGGACAGAGAACAATCGCGGAAGTTGGTAGAAACTAATTTGCAATATCCCGGTCTGGCTAACCTCCCCAGTCATCTGGAGTTTGACAAAAACAAGTTGGTTGGCAAAGTTAACAGCGTCATTGAGCGCGAATGGGTGGCACTGCAAGTTAACGAACTACTTGTGGTGGAATACTACTCACGTCAAGCTTAAGAGTTAGGAGTTAGGAGTTAAGAGTTAGGAGTTAGAATCTTCAACTCATAACTCATAACTCACCACTATTTTCATCCACCGATTTGCGACATAGTACGAGTGTATGCGCCTAAAGTACCTGAGTCGCGCCCTTTGAAGTTAATTTCTGGCTTGATTGCCAATAAATGTCTGACTTGCTCTTGTAATTGAGTGATGCTGATACCATCACGGAGAGTAGTTTTTAAATTAATTTGACCAGTTTCATTTAATAAACAGGGACGCAGCCAGCCATCGGCACTCAAGCGCATCCGGTTACAGCGATCGCAAAAACACTCCGACATCTGACTGATAAATCCCAGTGTTCCTTTTGCTTCTGGAATTTGAAATACATCAGCAGGTCCGGCTCCACGAACTTGGGACTCTGTCAAGCCCCAGCGATCGCGGATGCGTTCCCGTAACTCTGCTGAAGATACCCAACCGCGATCGCCAAATAATTCTCCATTGCCAATAGGCATAAACTCAATAAACCGGACGTGCCATTGTCTGTCGATTGTCAGGGCGGCTAAATCAAGAATTTCATGGTCGTTAACGCCGGGAATAACCACCACATTCAGCTTCAAGGGGTCAAATCCGACACGATGAGCAGCTTGAATTCCATCCCAAACTTGTTGCCAACGGGGACGACCGCGATTACCAATGATTCGATCAAAGGTGTCTACATCGAGAGAGTCTAGGCTGATATTAATCCGCCGCAAACCCGCATCGTAAAGATTTTGCGCTATTGGGGCTAGTAAAAACCCGTTGGTCGTCATTGAGAGGTCTTGAGTTTGGGGAAGGGAAGCGATCGCTCGTACTAACTCCACCACCCGAGGACGCAGTAGAGGTTCACCACCAGTCAAACGAAACCGAGTAAAGCCAACGGGAATAAATACTTCTTGAATTAGAGTGAGCAATTCCTCGTCAGTCAATAATTGTTGCTTGAGGATATAGTCTAACTCTGCCCCCTCTGGCATACAGTATTGACAACGAAAATTGCAGCGATCGATTAAGCTAATTCGCAAATAATCTACCTGGTTCATATTTTGATTGTTTTTATAGCCTAGGTGCAGGATATATAATTTTTGTCAAGCTATAAATACTTGCTTGGGCACACAAATTTTATTTGCGCTCTTTTAAGCTAACGCGCATCGTAGTGGATGTGCGAAAAAAAACTGCTTAGACGTGTAGGTGTGAAGCTGTGGCAGCACCAGATGCCACTTCCTTTGCTTAATTTAGTCAACATCGAGAGTGGAAAGCTGGCATGACATGGAAAAGTTTTCTTAATAACTTGAGACTAATTATTTAGCCTTATCTCTTCTTCCATTTGCTACTACCTTGGTTAGATGTATTCCAGATTACTGAGATGAAACACAGTTTTCTTAATTTAATTCAATTGATGAAGTTTTTCGAGCTTATCCAATTCGTTTCTCTATTGCTAGTTAATCTTATCTCTATTTTTATTTTCCGAAGCCCCAAAAGAAAGATGACAGTAAAAGTCCTTTTAAAATATCTTCTGAATTGATTATTAATATGTAATAAATTTTAAACCTAACAAGAGAGCCGCAACAGTACCTGCAACAGATATTTCACCTTTGATGACTTTATCTAAAACTGATTCTACAGGAATTAATACAACTTCAATTTCTTCTGTGATATCTAGGTTTTGTTCTTCAGTCTTTAATGACATTCTCTGCTAAAAATAAATGTATTTGATTAGTATCTTTGCTCGGCTTATCATATAGCGTTGCAATTTTTTTCACTTGTTGGGCAGTATAACCAGTTTCTTCTTGTAATTCTCTAACAGCTGCTACTTCAGGATTCTCTTGTAAAGGATCAAAATTACCAGCAGGTAGTTCTATGAAAAAATCTCCTACTGCATGTCTGTATTGACGGACGAAAATTATTTCTTTGTTGTTGGTGATAGGTAAAATTAGTGCGACTTCTGGTCTAATACTGACAAAGTAATCGTCTACTACTTTACCATTAGGTAATTCTATCTCATCTTGTCTAACCTGACACCATCGATGATTTAAAACCATTTTTGATTTTAATGTTTTCCATTTTTTTAAGTTATTCATAGATGAATTGGCAAATGCAATGCAGCTAAATATTTTGGCGAAAAAATATGAATGTAAAAAAGTATAACAGATACCTCAGATAATCTAAAATTGGAACTTACACTGTTTTTGCTCTAGCCAAAGATTGAGCATACTTATGCAAGTTGAAGTAAATCTATTTACGGTTAACAAGCGATTTCCCTTGACCATTAGTCGCGGCACAACGGCGCAGACAACGAATGTATGGGTGAGGATTTTGCACGATGGCCTAGAAGGCTGGGGTGAAGCGTCGCCATTTGGGGTTGGCAATCATTCGCAATCAACTGATACAATCAAAAACTGCTTGCAGCAACTCGTGCCAGTGTTAAAAACGTTTAGCCCCTTGCAACGCCAGCAAATTGAGCAAGTATTAATCAAAGAGCAGGTTCCTTCGGCTGTTAGGGCAGCGCTCGATATAGCAATGCATGACTGGCTAGGTAAGCGTGTGGGATTACCTCTGTGGCAGGTGTGGGGACTCGATCGCAATGTCATAGTGCCGACTTCGGTAACAATTGGCATTAATTCGCCAGAAGTGGCAAGGGCAAGGGTAAGAGACTGGTTACAACATATTGATGTTCGCCTGTTCAAGGTGAAGTTAGGTAATCCGGACGGTATAGAAGCAGATCGGAAAATGCTATTAGCAGTGCAAGAAGAAGCACAGAATCGAGAATTGTTCGTTGATGCAAACGGGGGTTGGAGTTTGTCAGATGCTATTGAAATATGCAGTTGGCTGGCCGATTTAGGTATAAAGTATGTAGAACAGCCACTACTACGGGGACAGGAAAAGAGTTTAGCAAAACTCAAGGAGCATTCACCGCTACCAATCTTTGTAGATGAAAGTTGCTTTACCAGCTCCGATATTCCTCATCTAGCAAACTACGTGGATGGTATCAATATCAAACTCATGAAATCAGGGGGTCTAACCGAGGCAATGCGAATGGTACATACAGCACGAGCCTATGGGTTGCAGGTGATGTTCGGCTGCTATTCCGACAGCTCGCTTTCCAATACAGCAGCGTCACATCTGTCACCACTAGCTGATTATTTAGATTTAGATAGTCACCTCAACTTAACCGATGACCCCTTTACGGGTGCATTAGTACAAGAAGGGAGAGTTTTGCCTAACGATTTACCTGGTTTGGGGGTGCAATACAGTGCGTCTGCCGCTTAATCAACGAGTAGCCATCCTACTGCATGAAGGAATTAGTGGAGCTCATGGCAAAACAGGGCTGGCACTTTTACGCTACAGTGAAGCCCAGATAGTAGTAGCCATAGATCGCGAGTGTCCGGGCAGATCCTTAAGCGAACTCACAGGTATTAAGCGTGATGTGCCGATTGTGGCATCGGTAGCAGCAGCGCTGGAATACAAACCTGAAGTCTTAGTAATTGGCATTGCCCCACAAGGTGGTGCTATCCCAGATGATTATTGGCTGGAAATTAAAACTGCCCTAGATGCAGGGATGTCTTTAGTGAACGGTTTGCACACACCATTAGCAAATATCCCCGAGTTAAATGCACTGCTGAAACCAGGGCAATTAATTTGGGATGTGCGGAAAGAACCCGCTAATTTAGGTGTGGCTACTGGAATGGCACGCACCCTTCCCTGTCGGCGGGTGTTGACTGTGGGAACCGACATGGCGATTGGCAAAATGTCAACTAGCCTAGAGTTACATTGGGCATCACGACTGCGGGGCTGGCGTTCTAAATTTGTGGCCACAGGTCAAACTGGTGTGATGTTAGAAGGCGACGGTTTGGCCTTAGATGCAGTACGGGTAGACTTTGCCGCTGGTGCTGTAGAACAAACGGTAACACGCTATGGCAAAAACTATGACATCCTGCACATTGAAGGACAAGGTTCGCTGCTGCATCCGGGTTCAACGGCAACTCTACCCTTAATTCGTGGTTCGCAACCAACTCAACTGGTATTAGTACATCGGGCAGGACAAAATCATGTGCGTAATTATCCCCATGTAGCAATTCCCCCTTTATCAAAGGTGATCGGTCTTTATGAAACTGTTGCCAGTGCAGGTGGAGCCTTTAGCTCTGTACCTGTAGTGGGTATAGCACTTAACACCGCTCATCTAGATGAATTTGCGGCTCAAGAAGCGATCGCCCAAACAATAGTAGAAACTGGCCTACCCTGTACCGATGTAGTGCGCTTTGGTGCTGGCGTGTTGTTAGATGCGGTGATGAAAAATTAGGTGTAGGTTTTGCTCGAACCCTAATCAGTTGACAAACTCGCTGGCAACAGCGGGTTTATATTTTGTTATCTAATAAACTAGGGAGATGACATCGAATCCCAATTTAATATCAGAAAAATTAAATCTTGACTTTGGGATCTAAAACAATTTGGGTGCCAGATTTATTCACATGGTAAGTCCAAGAATTTTGGCGGACTCGTACAACTACTTCCCAGCCTTCGATCGGTCTGTATTCTCTTGTACAAACTTCCCCAAAGTTAAAAATACAAGGATTTCCAAAGGTTTTAGGCGTGGCTTGAGTAATTTTCAAATTATTAATTGCTACACCAGAACGCTTAGAAGCATCACTCAAAATTGCATTGGCGATCGCTCTTGGCAATGTCTGTGAAGTACTTACCTTGGGATCTAAAACGATTTGCGTTCCAGATTTATTCACATGGTAAGTCCAAGAATTTTGGCGGACTTGCACAACTACTTCCCAGCCTTCAATGGGGTTGTATTCCTTGGTGCAAATTTCCCCAAAATTGAACTCACAGGGATTTCCAAAGGTTTTTGCTGTGGCTTGAGTAATTTTCAAATTATTAATTGCTACACCAGAACGCTTAGAAGCATCACTCAAAATTGCATTGGCGATCGCTTTTGGCAATGTCTGTGAAGTACTTACCTTGGGATCTAAAACGATTTGCGTTCCAGATTTATTCACATGGTAAGTCCAAGAATTTTGGCGGACTCGCACAACTACTTCCCAGCCTTCAATGGGGTTGTATTCCTTGGTGCAAATTTCCCCAAAATTGAACTCACAAGGATTTCCAAAGGTTTTCGCTGTGACTTGGGTAATCTTTACTTCCCGCCTGGGTACACCGGAACGCTTGGACGCATCCCGTAAAATCTGATTCGCGATCGGCCTGGGTAAATTATTTGATTGCGTCTGGGGTCTTTGGGATAATTGAGTAATGCCAGCACCAGCAACAGCCGCAGCAGATTTGTTCTCGGTGAGTCCGCCATAGTATAGTAGGCTTGCTAACGCTAGCGTCAAGACAACGCCTTTATGAGACTTAAGGGCGTTGTTGAATAGAGGAGATAGCTTATTAATTAATTTCATGCCGTCGTACCTTAACATTGAAGATTATTGCCTGACGGTTGCCCTACGGATGCGATTGAGGTTGATTTCTTGGATACTACCGTCATCCATTTCTAGGCGGAGAATTCCCTGACTAGGCAAATTTAAAGATGACGCTGAACCCGTTGTAGTTCCCTGCTGACTATTGGCTGGTTGCACAGCTCCTGCGATCCGAACGCGATAGGTAGCTGAACCGTTAGATTGTTTGCGGCCGATCCTGATAAAAATAGGCTGTTTGCGGTCGATCTGAACTCGTTGAATTTCTCGCACGCTTGTGGAGTTATAAGCTGGAACCTCGAAGGATAAGAGTTGTTTAGTCTCACTATTAAATAAGTCAACTCCGACCAGAACATTAGCATTATTCGGCTGAATATCAAGCCTAACAGTAATTTCACCTGGATCGGCTATAAAGCTATAGAAGTACTCACTCTGATTATCTTTATCCACATTACCAGTCAAGTTAATCTCAGCTAAGGGAGTTGGACGATCGCCATCGGTAGACTGGGCAGGAACTGGACTAGGCAGTATAGGAAGTGTCAGAATTGCACCAAGGGTTGTTGCAGCCAGTGAGTATGGGGACAATCCACGCCTAATAAATAAATTCAACTGCGACATTTTATGCATTCGGCATCTGTAGTAAAAAATATCCGTAAGCATAGCCGAAGTTCAAACAAATTGTTTAGGTATTGCCGCTGAATTCACCACACATTCAGGAAACTGGCGTTTTAATGCTGTAAATACAGGACAAGGCGCTTGTTCTTGTAAATTATCGGGTTTGCTCCAAGTAAAGGGTGCTTTTTGGGCCGCAGATATCCATAACAACCGCTTTGCCCTTGTCATAGCAACGTAAAGTAAACGATATTCCTCAGCAGTTTTCAAGTTTTTTGCCACCTCCCAAGCTTGTTCTACGTCTGGTATACCTGATTCACCGTGGAGAGCAGCACGAATTTGGGCGCGAGCCACTTCTGATAAGGTAAAGTTGCCTAAAAACTGACTTTGGGGAGGAACCCAAAATTTACCAGGAATCAAGTTTTCGTGGAGAAAGGGAATAAATACATAGTCCCAATCTAACCCTTTAGCTTTGTGCATGGTAATAATGGTCAGTTGTCCCGCACGAGTGTAACGCGCCTCTAAATCTTCTGTTTCTACAGGTTCAAACCGTTCGGAACTCACGATTTCACTTAAAACTGATAGTATTGCCCCCATGGAACTGTTGCCAGCTATTTGCTGGTTGACTCTTTCTGCAAGTTTGTCAGCGGTTGCTAATTCTGCTTGGTCATAATTTAAAGCTAAGGCGAGAAAGGAAATTAATTGGTACAGAGGCAGTTCTAATCGGGCACGAAGTAAACTGCGACATAAGTGAGAAGCTTTTTGTACTGGTTCTGGTTGTGGTGCTGCTAATGGGCCAGGATATAAAAAATCTTCTGGCAGACTAGCAAGGGCGTTGAGGTCTTGGGTGGGAATCAACTGTCGCTGTACCAACGCTTCTAGAGCAGCTTTGAGGTAATCAGGTGAGTGAGGGCGATCGCAAAATTGCAGAAGTGCCAAAATTTCCTGTGGGACATGGGAGCGGCGATCGCGTTCTCCCACATCGTAAAGTATAATGTTATGCTCTTTACATACTGGTGTCAGAGCTTCTGCCAACCACCTACCTTGGCGATTTTCCCGCACTAAAACCGCTGCACGGGTATTACTTGGGTCTTCGGCAAATAATTCGATTACCCTTTGGGACAGCAATTCAACTGTGCGCTCGATATCGCGGGGAGTATATAGTTCTAGTCCCCTTGCCACTGGCGCGGGATTGGCATCTTTTTGGGGGTCGTCACTATTAACAGAGCGGATAGTTTGTAAGCGAAATGGCATTTGTCGGTTGTCAGTTTTGAGTTGTCCGTTGTTGGTCGCCCCTACTGCCCACTGACTATTAATCCATTTAAGAGCAAAATTAGCAGCTTCGATGATAATCCTGGTACTGCGACCAGCTCGATCCATTGTCGCCAATCGTTCGACGCGATCGCACTCTTCACAAAATTGCCGAAAATAAATCGGATCGGCTGGCGTAAACGTCGAGTTAATCGCCTGGTTAGGGTCGCCAACGCGTACTAAATTAATTAGAGACGCGGAGATGGGAAAACGCGGAGACTCAGAGAGGGAAAATGTCTCCGCGTCCCCGCGTCCCTGCGTCCCCGCATCCTCTTCTGCGTCACTCGCCAAAATTTCCAAAAGCCGGGTCTGTAGGGGACTAGAATCTTGAGCTTCGTCTTCAAAGACGGCGAAAACTTGGTTTTGCTCGCTACGACGAGCGCTGTCGTTTTCGAGAACGCGTAGGGCAGCTAAAATCATATCGTCATAGTCGATGAAGTCACGCGATCGCATTAAGTTCTGATATTGCTCGTACAATCCGGCTGCTACACTCAAAATTGCATATGCGTCTGTGGTTTGTTGACTCCATTTCCGCAGTTTTTCTGGCGGTATACCAGAACTTTTGGCTTCGTGAATGACTGTAGTAGCCAATTCTGGCAATACTTCTGTCCGCAGCACTGATTGGCGACGCAATCTTTCTGTCTCTTCTCCGTCAAATTGTTGACCTTCGAGGAAACGTAAATACTGACCAGGATTATTAGCAATCCATTGCTCTACTGCTGTGCGAATAAAACGGTGGCTTTGGCTTGGCGTAATTAATGTGACATTCTCTAACTGTAAACCTGATAAGTCAGGGTGGCGGCTGGCAATGTTCAATGCCAAACCGTGCAAAGTATAAACAGCAAAACCAGTTTGCGGTAGAGATAAATCCTCTCGTAAATATTTACGAATCTTCGCTTTAATATTGGCAGCAGCGGAACGAGTAAAGGTAACAACTACAATTTGACGACGAGAAGACGGCCTCGACTCAGGGGAATCATACTGTCGAGCGATCGCAATTGCCGCCGCGGCTGCCATCCCTGTGGATTTCCCAGCCCCAGGAACGGCAGAAACAGCCAGTGGACCAGAGTTCCAGTCAGCCATTTGCTGTTGTCCGGGACGTAAACCATTGCGAATTTCGACAATTTTTTCCCGCAGAGAAGAAATCGACGATGACTGAGATAATTTTGATTGGAGAGATTCTGGAGGCACAGTAGCGGTAAAATTAGCATCTGACATATAAAATTTTAGACTTTCAATTAGTTATCAAACCGCAGATATGAATAACTCTCTATATTTATCTGTGGTTAAAAATGTTAAAAAAATCAATTAGCTAATAGCTAAATAATGACAAATCGGAGACTTACTCTACATTATCTGGGTTTAGCTGGGGCGATCGCACTTGGTGCTATCTTGCGCTTTTGGCATTTAGACCTAAAACCCCTGTGGATGGATGAAGTAATCACTGCTATTTTCAGCTTGGGGAAAAATTACCACGATCTGCCTTTGAATGTGGTATTTCCACTTGAGCATGTACCAGAGATTTTTACATTTCAGCCTGGGGTTAGTTGCAATCAAATTGCCAAAAATGTCGCTACTCAGTCTACACATCCGCCCTTATTTTTTTGCGGAATGTACAGTTGGTTAAGGCTAATGACTCCTTTAGGGTCGGAGTGGGTAACAAAATTGCGATCGCTACCTGCTTTGTTTGGTGTCGGTGCGATCGCGGCAATTTATGGTGTGAATCGTATCGCATTTTCTAGAGCATCTGGAATTATAGCAGCATTGTTGATGGCTGTTTCTCCCTTTGCTGTTTACCTTTCCCAAGAAGCACGACACTATACCATGCCCATGTTCCTCATCACTTTGGGGTTATTGGGGTTAATGCAAATTCAGCGAGATATGGTTGAGCGAACGCAACCCAGATTTGGAGTTTGGATTTTATGGGCAATTATTAATAGTATCGGTCTTTATATTCACTACTTTTTTGCTTTGGCTTTTATTGCAGAAATTGCCACAATAATTGTATTGATGTATTGGGGTAAGGCTAAGATCCGGAAACAACGTCAAATTTGGCTTGCCCTAACTATTTCTACGAGCAGCGTTCTAATTAGTTTTATTCCTTGGTTGCTCGTTATATTAAGTCATTTTCAGCGTTCTGAAACCAATTGGTTGCCGTCTCCCACTCATATTGCACCTCTATATCAAACTCTTATTAGTTGGGTGTTGATGGCGATCGCTCTCCCTGTGGAAAATCAGCCTTTGCTAATTGTAGCTATCTGTGGCTTATTAATGTTGATTTTTGCTGTTTGGGTAGGGAGACAAATATTCAAAAATCTAAAGATTTTATGGTTACAAGATACAACTCATTTAGCAACATTAACACTTTTAAGTTTTACTGTTTTTGTATTGTTACAATTTTTTGCCATTGTTTATATTTTAGGTAAAGATATTACGGTTGTTCCTCGCTATACCTTTGTCTACTATCCCAGCGTCTGTGCCCTCTTAGCAGCCAGCATTAGTAAAAATCATCAGTCAACATTAATATTTATACTTGTTGGATTTATTAGTTGTATTTTCGTAGTTTCTAACTTAGTCTTTCAAAAGCCTTTTCAACCTGAGCAAGTCGCTCAAAATATGAACCTAGAACCTTCTGTGCCACTGTCGCTAGTTGTGGCATACAGTAATTATCAAGATGTGGCGTTAGGGTTTAGTTTTGCCTTAGCATTAGAACAACTCAGAAGCCAGTCCCCTTTAGAGGAATTAAAAATTAATAAACTCATAAATAAATCTAGAATAATTAATTCAGCTATTAACTCCGATAATTTTGCTGTTTTGCAGAAATCTCCTGATTTATCTGCTTTCTGGAAACAGTTTTCTCAGTTGCCTGCACCAGTAACATCTAAACATAATTTATGGATAGTCGGCCCTGGATTAAGAAGACGGGACTATCCGCAGCAGCTAGAACTTTCTGGGCATACTACTTGCAATATAGATCCCGCGCAACACTACCGCATAGGTGTTCCCTATCAGCTTTACCGATGCAGGAATATTGGATTGCAGTGATTCATGTAGAAAAACATTTCCCAAAAGCCTGAAGTTATTGCAGCAAACCTTGAATTTCTGCAATGATTATTCGTCAATCTGCCAGGAATCCTTAGTTATTTCTTCGTCAAAGATTTTCTTAGGACGTACAATGACAATGATTCGCCCTAGTATAAGAAGTTCTGGCTCAGTTTCAAACCACTGAAAATCTAATTCACCAGCGTTATCAACGACAAAATAGCTGGAGTCATTCCATTGTCGTTGGGCACGATCTACAACTACCACTACTTGTTGTGGCAGACTTTGTGTCTGGTTGGGGAAGCGATCGCTATTTGCTAAAATCACCACTGGATCTTCTGCATTCAACAGCACTTGCCAACCCGGTAACGGCACCCAAGCTTGTTCTCCGGCAAACTTGACTAAGCGAAATGGTTCAATTTCTTCTACCAAGGGTACATTTTGTAAGTCTTTTGGTGTTAATGGCAACTCGCCCACGACTGGCACAATCCGAGGCAATTCTTCATCAGACTCTAATCTGTAAAAGGGGAGAAGGGGAGCCGGACGCTTGGGAACAACCGTAAAATCTACAAGTAGTTGTTCGATTTGTTTCCTCGCTGTTGGTGTGTAAGCAAAGCGTAATCCTTTAGCAATCAGGCGCGATCGCTCTTGTAAATCTGTATATTGACGTGCCAGTTTCCAAGCTTGATAAGCAATAGCATCTCCAGGATGGGCAGAAAACCCTTCCGGTAAGGTACGCAAGTACGAGAACTCTTTAATTGCTTTGGCTACCTCCCGCGCCTCATCAACATCGAGTTTGTGGAGAAAGGTCAGTTCAGCCGCCGCAGCTCGTTCTTCTTGGGTGAGTAGGCGAAGTTCGTATAAAACATCACTACCGCGTGTAGCGTAATGCGATCGCGTCGCTGACGATGCCCCAGCTTTTTCTAAAGAATTGTAAACTTGAGCGCCAACAATCACCTGATTTTGTTGAATCGGTTCAAATCCAGTTGCCTCAAAAATTTCTTGAGGATTGTAACCAGCTTTTTGCAGAGAAGCGATCGCCACTCCCCATTCCACCCAGTTGCCTTGTTTTTGTCTCAGCTTTCGCAGCAACTCCTGTGCCACTTCATCAGCAGTATTTTCAGAATTTTGAGCGTTGGGTGGTAAGTCAGTCATAATCTGGAGTGGGAGTTTCTACTTGAGAGGGTGATTGTACCTCACCAGCAAATCTTATTGTAATCTTTAACAGCGAACTATCTCTAAACTCTACCGCTAAACAAAATTATGAGTTATGAATAATACACATAAGTTAAGTAGGAGCAAATAAACTATAAACATCCCCAGTCAAGAGTCTAAAGTTCAAAGCCGATATTAATATCGTGTCCGGTTAAAGACTTATCATTAAGACCACAGAGTAGCAGAGAAGAAGGGTTTTTGGGCTTTCTGAATAAATTTGGGAATTATAAATAATTAGCCGGACTTGATATAACAAGGTTTAGCACTTTTGACTGCTGATGCCTGACTAGTGAGATTACAGTTGTACTGATTGACTCTAGACAAGAAATTGGAGTGGCGAGATATTTCTTGAAGTACTCACTAAATTCATCAGCTGCCCCGAACTCAAACCGTAAATTTACACAAGCTCTAACGGCTATTCTCAATTAATTAGGGTATGGAATGTAACAAAATGGTGAATACTGATAGAAATTCTCTTATGGATAATCCTGTTGCCGAAATTCATACAAGTCGCCGTCAATTGACCACTCTAGAACGCAACAAAAAATTAAAAATATTAGTAGTTGATGATGAGCCAGATAATCTCGATTTACTGTATCGTACTTTTCGACGTGATTTTAATGTCCTCAAAGCCGATAGTGGGATCAATGCCCTAGAAGTATTGGCAGCAGAAGGAGAAGTGGCGGTAATCATCTCCGACCAGCGGATGCCAGAAATGAAAGGAACTGAGTTTCTCAGCAAGACTGTACCTCAGTTTCCAGATACGGTCAGAATAATCCTCACTGGGTTTACTGATATTGAAGACTTAGTAGAGGCGATTAACGCTGGGCAAGTCTACAAATATATTACTAAGCCTTGGGACCCAGGAGAACTGAAGGCGGTAGTGCAAAGGGCAGCAGAAACTTACGACTTACTCAAGCAACGGACAGAAGAATTGCGCCGTGCTAATGCCCAAATGGCGCTGCTGACAGTTTTGGTGCAGGTGACGCAAGCATCTCATAGCTTAGAGGCAAGTCTAACACCAATTGCTAAGGTTTTTAGCGACAGTTTCGCAGCAGAGAACTGTATCTTGCAGCTATTAGAAGAAAAGACGCTGGTTGCAACTCAAGGATCTTACAGTCGTGCAGGTACAGTAAAAAACTGGCTAGATACAGATCCATTGACAAGTGAGGCCATTGCTAACGATAAATTACAAGTTGCTTTAAATGTAGCCAAAGAACCCAAACTAGATGGTGTAAGTCACTACCAAGACACTGGCGTGCAAGCACATGTAGTTATTCCAATTACTTACCGAAATGAGATGTTGGGGGTATTGTCACTCCAGTGGAAACAACCCTGCTCTTTACGAGAAGATGAATTAAGCCTAATTCATTTATCAGCTCAACTAGTAGCGATCGCTCTTACTAGTAGCAGACAGCATTAAGCAAAAATTTTGTCCATAGTCCATAGTCCATAGTTTACAGTAAGTAAGGTTTTGTTGACCCTCCGGGTGACGCAGGAGCATCACTCGAAGGGCTTCTTGCAGGGTAGCAAGTGTCGTCGGCTCTGCTGACTTGAAGGAAGTGGCGTGGAAACCACCAAGACCACACTGGCTCACTATATGACTGTTGACCAATGACTCAAGAAATTCGTGCCATTTTTGACCGTATCGCTCCAGTGTATGACCAGTTAAACAATTGGTTAAGTCTGGGACAGCATCGTATATGGAAAGAAATGGCAGTCAAATGGAGTGCCGCTGAACCAGGCGATACCTGCCTGGATTTGTGTTGTGGAAGTGGCGATTTAGCTTTACGTTTGGCTAGGCGTGCGGGAGCGAAGGGACAAGTGTATGGTGTGGATTTCTCACCAAACCTACTAGCAACTGCTCAAGAACGTTCTCAAAGCCAGTACCCTCAACCTGCCATCTCCTGGATAGAAGCAGATGTCCTAAACTTGCCCTTTGACGACAACCAATTCGATGCTGCTACAATGGGCTACGGCTTAAGAAATGTTACAGATATTCCCAGTAGTCTCCAAGAATTACATCGCGTTCTCAAACCACGTGCCAAGGCGGCTATTTTAGACTTTCATCGACCAGGCAATCCGCAAGTTCGCGCTTTTCAGCAGTGGTACTTGGATAATATAGTCGTACCAATTGCCGAACAGATGGGTGTAAAAGAAGAATATGCTTACATTAGTCCTAGCTTAGACCGCTTCCCCACAGGACAAGAGCAAGTAGAGATATCCCGTCAAGTTGGTTTTGTCTCAGCCACACACTACCCTATTGCGAACGGTATGATGGGAGTGCTGGTAGTCAGTAAAGTTTAGATTTTAGATTTTGGATTAGGGTCTACTGGTAAAAACCAGAGACTTTTGAATCCACAAATCAATATTTCATCTAAAATCTGAAATCCGAAATCCGAAATCCAAAATCCGAAATTCTGTGGATTGGTCTCATCTCTGGCTTTATGTATCTCCCCCCATATTAGGTGGAGTTATTGGCTATTTCACAAACGATATAGCCATCAAAATGTTATTTCGTCCCTACCGAGCAATTTACATCGGTGGACGAAGATTACCATTCACTCCTGGATTGATTCCTCGCAACCAGGAACGTTTGGCTAAGAATATTTCTGATACGATTATGGGTTCGCTGCTAACGCCAGAGGAATTACAAAATCTGGCGCGGCGCTTGTTGAAAACAGAACGGGTACAAGCAGCAATTCTTTGGTTATTGCAACTGGCCATCGAACAAGTTAAAGCAGATAAAAATGATAAAAGTGCCAAAGTTGTCGCAGGAATTTTGCGTGATTTATTAGGAGAATCATTGCCACGTTTGCTGAAAGTTTTGGCAAGGCAGGAAGATTTTTTAGAAGTACAAATTAATCAGATTTTTGACCAAGTGTTGCTGGAATTACAACTCAGCGAAGAACAAGCTACACGACTGGCTGATTGGTTGTTAGAAGTAGTTTTGCCACCAGATATATTGCGGCAGGCAATTGTTGATTTTTTGACAGATCGCACGATTCAAATTGTTGATGAAAGCTTTCGAGAAAAAACTAGTGGTACGTATTGGGTAGTAGCAAATCTGTTTGGCTTACGCAATACTCTTTCAAGGCTGCGAACTTTTTGTTTAGATGAGAAAGAGGCTACAAATACTCGTTTGCAGGAATTGATTCAAGATTTGCAAATGCGCGATCGCCTCAAAAAAATCCTGCAAAATTTATCATTGCAAAATTTGCCAATTGGGACAGTGCGACAACTACGAAAGACTACTCGTGAAAGTGTACGCCATTATCTACAAACCAGTGGCAGCGATCTACTACAAGGATTAACTGACTCTGTTAACTGGGAAAATATTGCTTCATTACTACTCAATCGTCTGAGTGCTTCACCTGTTGTCAGTTCTTCTTTGGAAGTTGTAAGTCTTGAGTTAGCTCTGATTTTAGAGCGTTATTTAGAAAAAGATTTAGAAGCAATTGTGGCACAAGTCATTCCTATTTTGTCAATAGATCAGGTGATTGTTGACCGTGTAAAATCAACTTCTCCCGCTGATTTAGAAGCGGCAATTGAGGGAATTGTCAAAAATGAATTGCAAGCGATCGTGACTTTGGGTGGAGTTTTGGGTTTTATTGTTGGGTTATTCCAAACAGGGTTTTTATTTTTTAATAATTTATAACATACACTCGTCAGGTTAGTTTATGGGTGATTTTTAGTAGCGCTCGCTTTTATTAAATAAAGTAAAAATTTCGGGTATTTTCTAATCTTCTAGTTGCCAATTTGAAACTCTTGCAAAACTTGGCGATTGCGTTTTACCAAAATACTATTTCCAGATACTGTTCTTGATGTTTGATAATAATTGAACACTATGTTTTAGTTGCAATCAAAATTTCAATTCTTTGCATAGAAAAACCTCTAGATGAACTAGCTCATTATTTACAATGATAATATAGGCACATCAGCAGCTTCAGTATAATATAAAAATTTTTCCATTACATACTGCCGAAACTTTGACAATTTTGGAAAATAATAGATTAAGTCGAGTATCACAAAACTCACTTAATTTCCTCATTTCTTCTAGGAAAATATGACTCATCCTTTCCTTGAACGCTTGCGTAGTCCGGATAGCCCAGTTATCGTCTTTGACGGTGCGATGGGAACTAACTTGCAAACGCAAAATCTCACTGCTGATGATTTCGGCGGATCGCACTATGAAGGTTGTAACGAATACCTAGTCCACACGAAACCCGAAGCTGTAGCTAAGGTTCATCGTGACTTTCTTGCTGCTGGTGCAGATGTAATCGAAACGGATACTTTTGGTAGTACCTCAATTGTGTTGGCAGAATATGACTTGGCAGACCAAGCGTATTACCTAAGTAAGACAGCAGCAGAACTGGCTAAGCGTGTGGCGGCTGAATTTTCCACGCCAGAAAAACCCAGGTTTGTAGCGGGTTCCATTGGCCCAACAACTAAATTACCGACCTTGGGACATATTGACTTTGACACAATGAAGGCTGCTTTTGCCGAACAAGCCGAGGCATTGTGGGATGGCGGTGTCGATTTATTTATTGTGGAGACTTGCCAAGATGTGCTGCAAATCAAAGCGGCGCTGAATGGAATTGAAGAAGTCTTTGCGAACAAGGGCGATCGCCGTCCGCTGATGGTGTCTGTGACAATGGAAAGCATGGGCACAATGTTGGTGGGGACAGAAATCAGTGCTGTACTGACAATTTTGTCACCTTACTCAATTGATATTCTCGGTTTGAACTGTGCCACAGGCCCAGATTTGATGAAACCACATATCAAGTATCTGGCAGAACATTCGCCTTTTATCGTCTCTTGTATTCCCAACGCGGGTTTGCCTGAGAACGTTGGCGGTCAAGCGCACTACCGCCTGACACCGACAGAATTACGGATGTCGTTGATGCACTTTGTTGAAGATTTGGGTGTCCAAGTGATTGGGGGTTGCTGTGGGACACGTCCAGAACACATTCAACAATTGGCAGAAATTGCAGCAGAACTGAAACCGAAAGTTAGACAGCCTAGCTTAGAACCTGCGGCAGCATCAATTTATACGACTCAGTCCTATGACCAAGATAATTCTTTCCTAATTGTTGGCGAACGTCTCAATGCCAGTGGTTCTAAGAAATGCCGCGATTTGCTGAATGCAGAAGATTGGGACGGACTGGTGTCAATGGCAAGGGCACAAGTCAAAGAAGGCGCACACATCCTCGATGTCAACGTCGATTATGTAGGACGCGATGGTGTGCGGGATATGCACGAATTGGTTTCGCGCATAGTTAATAATGTCACACTGCCGTTGATGCTTGACTCCACCGAATGGGAAAAGATGGAGGCGGGTTTAAAAGTAGCTGGGGGCAAGTGTTTACTGAATTCTACCAACTACGAAGATGGAGAACCCCGTTTTTTAAAGGTGTTGGAGTTAGCGAAAAAGTACGGTGCTGGTGTAGTCATTGGTACTATCGATGAAGAAGGCATGGCGCGAACAGCCGAGAGAAAGTTTGCGATCGCCCAACGGGCTTACCATCAAGCTTTAGAATACGGTATACCTCCCACTGAAATATTCTTTGATACTCTAGCTCTACCAATTTCCACAGGGATTGAAGAAGACCGAGAAAACGGCAAAGCTACGATTGAAGCGATTCGGCGAATTCGTCAAGAATTGCCAGGATGTCATGTCATTTTGGGTGTTTCCAATATTTCCTTTGGCCTTAGTCCCGCAACGCGAATCGTGTTGAACTCGGTGTTTTTGCATGAGGCGATGACAGCCGGAATGGATGCAGCCATTGTCAGCGCCAGCAAGATTTTACCACTGTCGAAGATTGAAGAACGCCATCAAGAAGTTTGTCGGCAACTAATTTATGATGAGCGGAAATTTGAGGGAGATGTCTGCGTTTATGACCCATTAGGAGAACTAACCACATTATTTGCAGGGGTAACCACAAAACGCGACAAAGGAGTTGATGAAAGTCTACCCATCGAAGAACGTCTCAAGCGCCATATTATCGATGGCGAACGCATTGGTTTAGAAGAACAGTTGGCTAAAGCCTTAGAACAATATTCCCCCTTGGAAATTATCAATACCTTCTTGCTGGATGGCATGAAAGTTGTCGGGGAGTTATTTGGTTCAGGACAAATGCAACTACCCTTTGTTTTACAATCTGCGGAAACCATGAAAGCAGCGGTGGCGTATTTAGAACCATTCATGGAAAAGTCAGAAGCTGGTAATAATGCTAAGGGAACCTTTATCATTGCTACAGTCAAAGGTGATGTCCACGATATTGGTAAAAACTTGGTGGATATTATCTTGTCGAACAATGGCTATAAAGTTATTAACCTAGGAATTAAACAGCCAGTGGAAAATATCATCCAGGCTTACGAACAGCACAAAGCTGATTGTATTGCCATGAGTGGTTTGTTGGTGAAATCTACCGCTTTCATGAAAGAAAACTTGGAGATATTCAACGAAAAGGGAATTACCGTACCAGTGATTTTAGGTGGTGCAGCGCTAACTCCCAAGTTTGTCAGTCAAGATTGCCAAAACACCTACAAAGGTAAAGTTGTTTATGGTAAAGATGCTTTTTCTGACTTGCACTTCATGGATAAATTAATGCCAGCAAAGGTGACTGGTAATTGGGATGATTTCCAGGGATTTTTAAATGAATTAGCCGAAGATGCAGAATCCCAAAATGGACACAAAACACCAGTCGGGAAAGATAAGCCTAAAAAGGAAAAACAGTCTGCTGAACCCAAGGAATTAGATACTCGGCGTTCGGAAGCTATAGCCGTGGATATCGAACGTCCCACGCCACCTTTTTGGGGAACGCAGTTGTTGCGACCCAGTGATATTTCTTTAGAAGAAATATTCTGGTACTTGGATTTGCAAGCTTTAATAGCGGGACAATGGCAGTTCCGCAAGCCAAAAGAGCAATCTAAGGAAGAATATCAGGCTTTCTTAAATGAGAAAGTGTATCCGGTTTTGGAAAATTGGAAGCAGCGGATTATTGAAGAAAATCTGTTACAGCCGCAAGTGATTTATGGGTATTTCCCTTGTCAGGCTGAGGGGAATTCTCTACATATATATGATTTTGAGAAGCGATCGCAGCAGGTTGCAACTTTCGAGTTTCCTAGACAAAGGTCATCAAAAAGGCTGTGTATTGCAGATTTCTTTGCACCGAAGGAGTCGGGGTTAATTGATGTCTTCCCCATGCAAGCGGTAACAGTCGGGGAAATTGCCACAGAGTTTGCCCAAAAGCTGTTTGCCGATAATCAATATACTGATTACTTGTATTTCCACGGCTTGGCGGTGCAGGTAGCGGAGGCGCTGGCAGAGTGGACACACGCTAGAATTCGTCGCGAACTGGGTTTTGGTGCTGATAGTGAAGCGGTAGCGAGTAATCGAGCGTCGGAACCGGATAATATTCGGGATGTTTTGGCGCAGAGGTATCGTGGCTCGCGGTATAGTTTCGGGTATCCGGCTTGTCCGAATATTCAAGATCAGTACAAGCAGTTGGAGTTGTTGGAAACTGACAGGATCAACCTATATATGGATGAAAGCGAACAGCTTTATCCAGAACAATCGACAACAGCGATTATCACTTACCATCCAGTAGCGAAGTACTTCAGCGCGTAACTTCACCACATTTTGCACCACAGTCGTTGATATTAACTGTATGGGGCGATCGCTCTTACTAAACTTAACCAGCAAAAGCGATCGCTTGTCCATCTCACAGACTAGAGTAATTATTTGACGACTGAACCGCAGTTGCTACTTAAGACCCTAACGGGACTTAAACAAAAATCAAGCCCAAATGTAGCCCAAACTGGCTTTATAAGAAGCAAACAGGTCACGATTGAGAGTCAACCAATCAAAAAATCGGAAGGACATAGCTGTTCTAAATGCTTCTAAAGCTTCAGTATCTGGAATAGGTTTTTTCTCTCACTTTTGCCCAATAATCCCCCTACATAATGTCTAAACTCTCGTTTTTGAGCTTTATGAGTCAACACATCATCAAATCGTTGGCACCATCAAAGAAAGCATGGAGGCATGGCAGCAGGTGTGGTTTCTTTCATCAGCTTTTTTCAACGTGAAAGCTATGCTAGTTCAGCATTATACTCTTTTTTAATCTTAACTTTTGTTTAAGTCCCGATAAGTAATACCCTTGCTGGATAAGAAATACACGTATTTTGGGTGTCTGGTCAAGTCCCCAACTTCCCCAGCCTCTCCATCCCACAAAATCGTGTTGCTTCTATTGATTGTGTTGAGACTGGTAGTAAATCTTTTTCACAGAAATATTGATGTTGGTGCAGGAATAAATAAGACATCAACTTATCAAGCCTCATCGGTCACTTCTTGGTTGACTTTTACCTCCCTCCTAGAGGATAACAACATGAAATTTTTGATTGTTTAAACCTCAAATATAAGTTTACATTTTTAGAAAATCCTTTGACCTGGAGTTAGCAAATTATCTGGATCGTAGTAACGCTTAGCATTGACTAAATATCTCCAAAACGGACGAAAGTGCTGTCGCCAATCATCACGCAACAAAGGAATAGCACTAACAGGATATTGATAACCACCCAAATCTCGATTTTGCTCGAATAGTTTGCGATTATCATCTAACATTTTTGCAACTAGAGAATTATCTGGTGGGACTGCGGTTCGCAAGATAGCAAACAGAAACACGATTTTTCCTTTGGGAACTCTAAATAATGGTAGTTGGAAGTGTTTAGTTTTAACTGGATACAACAGAATTGGTCCTTGACCTGTATCAGCTACTGTTAAGCTAGCAGCGACTTCACCAACTAAAGTTTCAACTGCACTATTGGGTACAAATAAATTCAACCAAGGATGGGGAAAAGACCAGACACCAATAGATTTGAGAAAGGCAACTGTAGGAGCTAAACGGTTGAGAAAATCAAAGTAAGTTTTATCTTCTATTTGTTCTGTACGGCGAGTATAGTTTAAGTCTGAAAGTAACAAATTGTTATTAGGTATGTTGGGAGGACTGTAAAAGCTAGCTGCTTCTAAGAGATAACGCCATCCACCAGCATCCCTAGCAATCAATTGTCCTTCTACATAGTCAAAACGCTCATCATCTATCAATAAGCGTTGGTCACGAGTAAAAGTAGCTAAATCATCATAATATAGCTGAAATACACGGGTATTGGTAGCAGCAGGAATTAGTTTAATAGTTGCCTTAACGATAATTCCACATTGACCCAGCCCTGCTAGTACTGCTGTAAATAAATGGCGATTTTGCCACTGCGAACAAGTTTCGATCTGACCAATACCAGTAACTACTTGAATTTCTAAAACATTATCAACTTGTACACCGTAGCGATGAGTTGCACCGCCAATACCCCCTACTGAAAGAGTACCGCCGATGGAAAGCTCAATGTAATCGGTAAGAACAGGTGGTGTTAATCCTTGTTGGAGTGTCTGTTGCAGTAGCTGACTCCACACAACCCCTGCATCCACAACAGCTCGGTCTGTACCAACAAAATGAATCTTGTTGAGCGTACTCATGTCAATGACGATGCCAGCTTCTACTTGTGACTGACCGTAAGTAGAGTGACCCTGACCGCGTGCTGCAACTTTGATTTGATGCCTACGGGCAAATTGAATAATTTGAACAATATCGTTAGTTGACCCTGGTTTAAGTACAGCTATGGGTTGACGATGCACGATATTACCGAAGTCAACACCAGCGGCAGCAAGTGTCGTATTATCGGTGTAAACTACTCCATCTAAAACAGGTAAGCGTTCAAAGATAGATGTGGCACTAGCAGATGTTACCCACGAACTATTGGAGACATCAAACCCGATCGCGATTGCACTGGCAACCAAGCCTTGTAAAACTAGGCGGCGCGAAGTATTGTGGTTCATGATTTTTCAGCTGAGTCATGAATTGTTAAAATATACAATTATTGACTCCTAAAGCAAGGTTAAATACTATTACAGCTATTAGATAGCTGTATAAAAAAGTTAACAATTTGTTTTTAATTTCGGGTCTGTATCTTTTCGATTCGCAAGCTATTGCTATTCTAGTGATTGAGCAAAAGCTTAAATTTTCTGATAGCAAGAGTGAAATTTTTCAGTATTTAAACGGTAGTGTCTAGTATACCTAACAAGTTAAACATTCATATTGAAGTAGTTAGTGGGCACTATGTCCACTCTTCCTTCTTACACTGAAAACACCAAGTGTCCTGGGAGCGGCTAATACTCTAAAAGTCGCTCTTCTTTTTGGGAGTTGGTTGGCTGTTGCTCGGTGTTATCACTCTTCTAGTTTCGTTTAAACTGCATCTGGGCAAAGTGGTTTTGCAGCAGCAAAATGTATGAAACAGTAGCGACCACCGATTCATTCTCAGTAAAAAATTACCATTTATGCAATGACATCAATTAATATTGCATAGCTAAGTAAGTAGACACAATTAAATGTAAGATGTCATTGTGTTAACGGAACGCCTTCCCGTAGGGTACGGAACGAAGTGTAGACGCGTTCGCGCAGCGTCTCGAAGAGAAGTGACTTCCCGTTCGCGTTAGCGTCTCGGAAGGAGAAGGGTAACGTGGCAATCTCAATCTTTGCGATTGCTTCACTTCGTTTGCAATGACGAACTATCTTATATTTATTTATATCCACTTACTTATCCCTCTTCTGTCATTTTCCGAGAGGACAATCGCTAGAAGGCTCATCAGGTAATTAATACAAGCTTTTCTATTAGAAAAAAATGGCTGTTGTATTTGTTATTAGAAAAAAATCTGGCGATCGCTTCCTATACAAAAGCTCTAGATTTCAGAAATGGCAAAAGTTTTCGGAGACTGACAAAAGCGTCCGAGGAAAGCGATCGCATTCCCTATGGATGTTAAGAAACATTTCTGTTTCTTAGAAGAGGGTTATTGATGGTGTGGAAGCTAGAAGTGTCAAGGATGGATATGCCCTTGAGCGTTTTATATTTAATTGCGCCTAGCTACTTACTTACAGCACCTAAAGCTTTGAGTCTAGTCTTTTCGGCTTCAGTTAAACCTATAATGTTTGTAATATTCATGCCTTCATAGGCTCTGTCACTTTTCAAGGTTTTGATACACTTACCTGTTATGACATTCCAAAGCTTAATTGTCCCATCTCTACTACTACTAGAAAGAGTTTGACCATCTGGACTGAAGGCAACTGAACATACTATGCTGGTGTGCCCAAGCAAAATGTTAATGCATTCACCAGTCTTGATATCCCATAATCTCACTGTTTTGTCACTGCTACTACTAGCAAGCATTTCTCCATTTGGACTTAATGTAACGTAACGTACTACACTCATGTGTCCATGAAAAGTGTTGAGGCATTCACTAGTTTTGATATTCCATAGTCTTATTGTTTGGTCATTACTGCCACTAACAAGTATTTTGCCATCGAAACTGAAGAATATTGAAGTTATTGAACTAATATGCCCGACTAAAGTGTTGAGGCATTCACCAGTTTTGATATTCCATAGTCTTATTGTTTGGTCATTACTACCACTAGCAAGTATTTCTCCATTTGGGTTATATGTGACAGAATTAACCCAACTGGTGTGCCCGACCAAAGTGTTAATGCATTCGCCAGTTTTAACATCCCATAACTTAATCGTTTTGTCACCACTACCACTAACAAGCGTTTTACCATTCGGACTAAACGTTATAGAATTGATCCAACTAGTGTGCCCAAGCAAAGTATTAATGCATTCGCCAGTTTTGATATTCCATAGTCTTATTGTTTTATCATCACTACTACTAACAAGCATTTCACTATTGGGACTAAAAATTACAGAATTAATCCAGCTAGTATGTCCATATAAAGTAGATAGATATTGCCCTGTACAAATATCCCATAATTGAAGGGTTTGGTTGTCACCACCACTGGCAAGCGTTTTACCATCTGAACTAAAGACTACTGATTTGACTGTATTGGTATACCCCTGCAATACATAAAGGCATTCACTAGTTTTCATATCCCACAGTCTGACTGTTTGGTCACTGTTACCACTAGCAAGTATTTCTCCATCTGGGCTGAAAGCAATTGAACTGACTGTACTGTTATATTTGTGTAATATATTACGACATGCACTAGTTTTTATATCCCATAACCTGACTGTTTGGTCATCGCTGCCAGTAGCAAGTGTTTCTCCATCTGGGCTGAAAGTGAGTGTTTTTACCCGATTAGTGTGCCCCTGCAAAATGTCACGACATTCACCAGTTTTGATATTCCATAATCTGATTGTTTGGTCATCGCTGCCAGTAGCAAGTGTTTCTCCATCTGGGCTGAAAGCAACTGAACGCACTCCACTAACATGCCCATAAAAAGTCTGGATGTATTGACTAGTTTTGATATTCCATAATCTGATTGTTTGGTCATCGCTGCCAGTAGCAAGTGTTTTTCCATCTGGGCTAAAAGCAACTGAATTTACCCAGTAAGTATGTCCCTGTAATGTCTGAAAACATTCGCCAGTAAGAATATTCCAAAGCCGAACGGTTTGGTCATCACTACCGGTGGCAAGTATTTCACCATCTGAACTAAAAGCAACTGAATATACACGACCACTATGCCCGTGTAAGGTTTTCAAACATTCTCCAGTGTGGATATTCCATAGCCTCAGTGTTCGATCGTCACTACCACTGGCAAGGATTTGACCATTTGGGCTAAAAGCAATGGAATTTACCCAATAGGTGTGTCCTTTACAAGATACAAGTTCTCTGCCAGTATTAGTTTCCCACAAGCGAACCATACCATCTCCATCACCTGTAGCCAAAACTTTCCCATTTTGGCTAAATGCCACTGAGCGAACATTCCCTAAGACTTTGGTAAAAATAGACCTAGATAAATTTGCTTTTGTAAAATTGACATAGCGCAGGCTGACATTAGTAAAATCAGCACCAATAATCACAGTCTCACAAAGATCTTTACCTTCTAGGGCAGCCTTATCAACTTTTAGCAGCAAATTCGCTGCATTGCCTCCAACATAACCAACCTCTTTCTCTGTTTTGCCTTGTGTTGCTGATAAAATTTGGATAATGGGATGAGTAAGTGATTTGGAGATAATAGGATAAGCCTTTAGTAAAGGCAAAAGCAGCTCCATCACGGCCTTGGTCAAAGGTGCTTTTCCAAAAGTTTTCTCTAGAGAATCTAGTGACTCAGTTGTAAATCCCTTCAGTGGCAAAATTGGTATAAATTTCTTTGTTCTAGACTTCTGACGACTAAAATAAGATGACCAAGTGTAATCAATTGGCACAGCATCACTATTGAGATCTAACTGTAATTTTGCTAACTCTGTAAAATCCCCTGGTAACACTCCCAACTCAGCTGCAAACTTATATGCAACAAAAAATTCTAATAACGAACGATGAGCCGGAGCATAATCACCGTCTGCATTGCGGATGAGCATCGTTTGCCCCATCATGTCAAAATGCCAATGATCGAGGTCTTTTTCTTCTTGTACCACTTCACCAAACAACTGTCGAATGCGGTCAGGGAAAAGTCGGTAATTAAGACTCATCTGGTCAGTAGATAGCATTTCCCATGACAGTTCACACAAAAAGTAGAGTTTATCCGCCAAAGAAGTAAAAGTACGCTCGGCTTTAATATCTCGCTCCATTTTGCGTCGTACTGCATACAGAAAAACCCTCGATATATCGACTGGTTTGCCTTTCTCAATGTCTGGGAGTGCTTCTAAAATTAACTCCGTCATCACCGGACGACGAGCTAAATCTAACAGTTGCGGGTTGTTCATCACCTGTTCTACGGTTGCTAATGTGGCTTGGAACGCCAAACAGGCACGAATTTGCTCGTTGTTAAATTTTTCCAGTTCCAAGACTTCAAACTGAGGTGTTTCTCCTGTCAAAGCAGCAGTAGAAGCTTGCAACTGTGCATTTAACAAAGCACGTCCTTCTTTCGCTTCTGGAAAATGCTCCGTGCGACAAGTGAGAATTACCTTGGCACCAGGAACGACTACTTTCGCTAACTCCCAAAAGTTGTTAATCATTTCTTGGCGGTCAACTCTAGCTGCCATTTCGTCAAAGCCATCGAAAATCAGCAGCAGTTTGCCCATACGGTTAAGTTGCTCAAATGCAGAATACCCAGGTAATGGAATTTCGTGTTTGCGAAAGAAAAATTCGGAAAACAGCGACTCGACACTCACAGCCTTAGCATAGTCCCGTAGCGGAATTACCAAAGGCAGGCGAGGCAGTTCAATACCACGTTTTTGGGCATCTCGATAGCGTTGTAATATAACCCAAGCGTAGTGTAAGGCAAACCAAGTTTTACCAGTCCCAAACTCACCTAGTATAGAAATATGCTCTTTTGCTGGGTCATCGAGCCAACGGTCGATATATCCGTCAATCCAACCATCTTGCTCACCGTAACGACTAACTGCTATTTGACGTTTGCTAACGGGATCGATTTCTTCTTTGTTACAGCACAAAGGGACATATTGAGTATCAATTTTTCTTAGTTTTACCTCATCTTCTAGCCAGTTTAGATACCCACTGAAGTCCGCATCTTGAGCTAGAAGCTCATCAAAGGTATAACACCCCAGGTGACGATTTTCATCTTTTTCAACTTCATTACGTGCTGCCCGCGAAATGCGACGAACTGTTATTAACCAACCTTCATCAGTAAGTTGTGTTGCTACTGACTCGCTTAAATTCCTGACATCACCCAGCCCCGCTTCTCCTGCAATCCCACGCACAAGTATGCGGTCATATCGGTTACGCCGCACGGGGATATTTATAATCCATTCAAAATAGCTATCTTGCCAAACTTCATACTTCTCAAACCTATAGCCCAAAGTCTCAAACCAGCCACGCATCTGTTGTGCCAAGGCTATGGCTTTACAATTATTTTCCGTAGTAGCAAAACCCCCTGGCAATGCAGGGCTAGTTTCCACAGCTAACCGTGCTATTTCTGTACGAATTCCTTCTAAACTTGGTAACCTGCTGAGTTGTTCTTGAATGCTAGCAATTCGCTTGTGTAACGAACCGAGTTGATGACCAATTAAAACATCGCCAGGTGTGCGGCTACGTTTGGCAACTTCAATAAAAACAGTAGCGAATTGCGCTACTTCTCGTCGAACATCAAGCCCTAAATCGCGGACTCGATCGCCTATTGCGTAGCTATCGAGAAACTTATCGACTTCAGACAACACAATTGAAGGATTGTTATGGTCGAATGCTTGGCGAAACGCCTGTTTAATTTCTTCTTGTCGGAAAATTTCTAGCAATGGCTTGGGTCTACCAACACCATATTCTACCAAGCTGTAGACATAGACCCCGCTGAAATCGCTTGGTGGATGCTCAGGGTCTAGCTCAAATTGCTGTAGTAGTTTGACAACAGTCTCATTGCGTTGAATCTTGTCCTTAATAATAGGACTTGCAAAGCCAGCGATCGCTTGAATTATCTTTTCAAGAGGTATTAATATCACAGGGTTTTGTATAAAAATTTGTATACAGCCTGATAAGTACACTTATCTTAACGCGTCATTTACTGACAATAAATTTTGGATTATCGATAGACTTTGGATCTACGATTGGGTTAGTTACTGAGCTTGGTCTAATTGCCTTTTTACAGTATTGATTGTTATCGCCTTGCACATTGTTCGCGTTGCCCCCTACTGAAAAGCCACCGAGATTGTGTGTCATAAAGCCTACCTGCTCAACATTTGAATAAAATTTAGGGCTTTGTAGCGCCGTTGGGGGTTGGTTGCTTTAGTTGCGATAAACAAGACTGATTAATGTAATGCATTACTGAACTGAGGTAAGAATTAGCTCTTAGGATAGAAGGCTACCTTAAATAGCGACTTTAGCTTGGGAAGTAGATGTCTCAATCACCTATTTGGTAAGGAGAATCTTATGACCAGTGCATCAGAACAAAGACGTGACCATCCTGGTCCAGAAAAAGGCGAAGCTTATGGAGCAGCCGCAGTCACTCAAGCCCTAGAAGGGCTAGACTTTCCTGCAACTAAACAAGACATTTTTCGTCATATCCAGGGTCGCGAACAAATCGACTGGACGAAAGAAAAGACTGTAAATTTAAGAGAGTTGCTCGAGCAAACGGGCCGAGAGTGGTTTGAAAATATGCGGGAGTTACTCGATGCTATCGGTGAAATAGTCTAAGAACAAGCCGTATAGCTGAATGGCACTAAGAAAAGGTGAAACCCTTGTGAGGGCTAGATGTCGGGGTATGGGGGAGAAGCTTTTCTCCTACTGGTAAAGCTCGTTTTTTCATTTCAAATCTTATTCTTTTCCTTACACCCCTACACCCAAAAGCTAACCACATTAAAGGTTTGCCGTTATCTTAGTGCCATTCCCGTATAGCTCTTAAATGTACAGCGAATACACTGCCACAAACTTATACCAGATTCTTGCCTTCATTGAGAAATGCACAAGTCTGGTTATCCAATCAGGTGCATAAATGTGTGGCAGCTTATGCTCAAACATTGCACAGAGTGGATAAGTAGCTGGACAAAAATATGTACTGTCATTGCGAACAAAGTGAAGCAATCCCAAACTCCTGCGATTGCTTCGTTTCACTTCGTTGCACTCGCAATGACATTGTGTAATTAATTCTGTCCGATTAGTTATTATCCCGCGTTGCTGATTAATGGAATGAATTTTGTTTCGCAAAAAGGCGGGAAGAATCTACTTTCAGCTTTGGTCAAAAATCTCAATTCATATCCATACTCAGCAACGCCTAGGTGCGATCGCCTCCTTCATCAAATCCCTTTTGAACATCGAAAGCCTACATAGTAAGCTATTGGGTTGACCCAGCCAGATTGTCAATAGGTTCTTAGCTGGACTTTATCCATTTTTGTAAACTATGATGGCGCGAAGGAGCATCATGAAAGCAAGCGATCGTCAAAAAAGGCTAGTTTGGGCTGGAATCCATAACATTAAAATCAAGCTTTACGGGGTCAAGGTGACTTCTGCAATATCAACTGAAATTGTAAAAGTCCCTCGTCCCTTATTTAAACGTTTGAGGGATATTGCTGTTTATGCAGCTTACATTGGATAAAGTCGAGCTGAGGAATTAGTTTAGATTGTATTACTAATTTTGATTTGGGGCAGCATTTAGTACAATTAACATCAGAACGCCGGATAAAACACTATTTTTCGTTTTACAGTACTCCCCACCCCCCACTCCCTTAAAGCGAGGATTCGAGTATTCAAAACGACTTTTAATATCCTTTCAGGACTTTTAAGTATGTTTTACAAAATTCTGGTTGCAGTAGACAGAACTCAAATGGGTCAACATGTTTTTGAACAAGGCGTATCGTTAGCAAAAGAAATAAATGCTGAAGTAATGTTGCTGCATGTTCTCTCGCCCTTGGAAGATGCCTATCTTAGCCCTGTATTTACACAACCAGATGCTATGTATCCCACTTTACAAACACATCCTATGGATAATCACATCCGAGAGTGGGAAGCAATGAAGAAAGAGAGACTGGATTGGCTGCGATCGCTCACTAATGTAGCAATTAATGCAGGTGTAAAAACTGGTTTTACCCAAAATATGGGTGATGCAGGCCGGATAATTTGTGAAGTAGCTAGTAGTTGGCCCGCAGATTTAATTATTGTTGGTCGTCGAGGTCTTGCTGGAATAAGTGAGTTTTTCCTGGGTAGTATTAGTAATTACGTCTTGCATCATGCACCTTGCTCTGTTCTGGCGATCCAAGGAAAGATGAATAATACAACAGAGAAACCTCAAGATGCACAAATAAAATCAACTTGAGGTTAATGGAGAAAGTAGAGAAATGAGGAGGCAGTTCGTTGCGGAGCCAGTCTCGCGGTGTTAGCGAAGCGGTAGCGAGTCTTCTCCCAAGGGGAGACGCTACGCGAACGAGCGTCGGCAGTCCGGTCTTAGGGGTTTCCCAAGTAGAGCAAGTGGCATCCAAGACTGCGACTGCTTCACTTCCTGCCTCTACCTTCTAGATTAGGGTGGGGTCAAGGACATAGACACACCTGCTATGTGTTTCTTCCAAAGTGGGATGTTTGCGTAAAGTTTTTCGACAATGTACTCTGCAACAATGGCTTCTGAACATTGATTCTTCCACCAATTTAATGATTCTTCGTGCAATTCTCGCATGAGTTGCTTGTTTTTCAATAGTTGTCCTAATATCCCTTCCAAATCCTGCCAATCCTTTATTTTAATTACAGGTGCTCCATCTAAATACCAGCGTGAAGGCAAAGCTTCTGTCACTACAATGCAACCATATTTCATCGCCTCAAATAAACGAGTTGTTTCAAAAGATGTACCTCTAGGAACCAGACATATTTTTGTATCCATCATGATTTCGCAATAGCTACGTTCATCTTCAACAGTTCTATTGCGAAAACCACCAGTGATTGATAATTCAACTTTAAAATCTGGATTTTTTTTCTTAAACTTATTGACACTCGATAGCATGAGTTTACGAGCCAAGGTTTTTGGAGTTCCTAACCAGTATTTCAAAGACCATAAAGGATACTGTACGTGTACTACACTGCCAGAAAAATAAGCATCATAGAGGCGCTTCTCAATATCCTTAATTAGCATATCCTTTGAGTTGTTATACCCTAAAGGAATGTCGTAGATGGGAGTGATTGCGCCTTTGCCTAATAGCAAGTTCTTAAACTTGTGCCAGTGATAATTTACGAACCCAGGTAGGCAGACAACTAAGATTCTGAGAAATTGAATTAGTGTTAGCAAGTTTAGAAGAGAAGGCTTGACGAGGGGATTACATCCGAGGATTGGATGTGTACCTATGCATTTAAATACAGCTTTTACCTTGTGAGTATACTTTGGTATGCGATACCACTCGTCTCCTAGTACAAAAACAACAACATTTTGTCCGTATGATGGGAGTTCATCAATTTCATCCCAAGTTACGTAAAATACTAAACCGCTAAGTTGAAAACTTTTCTCTATAGCCTGAAATATTTTACCAAAATAAGTAGTTAAGCCAAAGTTAATCGGTGGATTAGTATCGTATATATTCCACGGAACTGGTTTTTGTCCTCGTCTGATGTAGAGATAATATTGATTGGCAAGAGCATTAATTACGGTCATATCAGGAGTTCACTTGTATAAATGTAGATGATGAGAGCCAACAGAGATTACTACAAAATTCTTAAATAGGGTATGAAAAAGCTTTATATAATAGCTAGCTTTTGTTCACAACCTAAATAGAATTGCTGTCGATTTTTTGATTTTTGAATTGTTTTTTAGAATGAGGAGGATGCACATGAGTAGAAAAAATAGATTTTTCACTTATTTTTCTACGTAAATCATTTAACGATAATTTTTTAGCGATTTTATGAAGAAAAGGTAAATTAAAATATTTTATGTGTAAAAACTCTATGAATATCTATATCCATAAGGTTTATTTACTTAAATTACTATAAGCTACCACAATAAAAATTTGATTTTTTATACTTAGTTTATTTATATTAGCTATACACTAAAGTCTTAGTAAGACTATATTCTTAGGAAAGTAATCTGAGGATTTTGTTACAAAAATAACTATTTATTAGTAAAGTATATAACTAAATACTTTGTCTGTTTAAATACTCTACGGAAATATGTTAAATAAACCTTATTTATCTATGGCAATTCTATTTAAGTTGTGTCATATTCATTTTTATTGAAATAAGGAGACATGGATAATTTTCCAAATGCCTTTTTTCAAAAATAATTGAGAATTGCTATAGGTAATTAATGTTAATTGACGCACGTACACTACCTTTAGATGAAATTGTTGAAACAGAAGTTTGTATTGTTGGTGCTGGACCGGCAGGCATTACTTTGGCAAAAGAATTAGCATTTGCAGACTTCCGGGTTTGTCTTTTAGAAAGTGGTGGACTAGATTTTGAAAAAAATACTCAGTCACTAGCTCAAGGTGAAAGTGTGGGAAATCTATTTGGCACACTAGACGAACAACGTCGTTTTCAGTTTGGTGGTACAGCAAATGCCTGGAAAATTCGATTGGGTAACAATCAAATTGGTGTTAGATACGTACCATTGGACGAGATAGATTTTGAGAAACGAGATTGGCTACCATACAGTGGCTGGCCTTTCGATAAATCTCACCTCGATCCATTCTACGATCGCGCCCAAGCGGTTTGTAAACTAGGAGCTTTTGCTTATGGTGCTAAGGCTTGGGAAGATGTTCAGACTCCTCAGCTACCCTTGGCTAATAATGTAACTACTAGCATGTTTCAGTTTGGGCCGCGTGCTGTCTTCACCCATGAGTACCGCGAACAAATCAACCAAGCTAGTAATATTACTATTTATATCAACGCTAACTTAATGGAGATGGAAACAGACGAAACAGCCAAAACTGTAACCCGCTTGCGAGTAGGCTGTTTGTCAGGTAATAAATTTTGGGTATGTGCAAAAGTTGTGATTTTAGCTGCTGGTGGCATTGAAAATGCACGTTTACTATTGCTATCTAATAAGGTGCAAACAGTTGGTTTAGGCAATCAAAACGATTTAGTAGGTAGATTCTTTATGGATCATCCTCTAGTTAGCTGTGGTAGATTGATACCTAGTAATCCAGAGCTTTTCAAACGTACAGCTTTATACGATTTGCGGCGAGTCAATGACGTACCAGTAATGGGCAAGCTAACTTTGAGTGAAGAAGTCATGCGCCGCCAACAAATACTAAATAATAGTACATTGCTATTTCCTATACCAAAAGCATATCAATTACAAGCTGTAAATTCGCTAAAAACATTGCTTTCAATGAGGCACAATGCAGAAGCACGTAAAGATGTTTTCAAACACTTAGCAAATGTAATCATTGGTCTTGACTATATTTTGCCTGCTGCTTATGGGGCAGTTACCAAACAGCAACCTTTTATTCCCAGTTTGGCTTGGGGTGGTTGGTCGTATATTCGAGGTCATGAAAATCGATTTGCGGAGTTTGAAGCCATTCATCAAACTGAACAAGTACCTGACCCAGACAACCGAGTAACGTTGATTGGCGATCGCGATCGCCTCGGTCGTCAGCAAGTAAAGTTACACTGGCGTTGGAACGATATTGATATCCACAACATTAAGCGAACACAGGATATTCTTCAAGAAGAGATTGCTCGCGCTGGTATAGGTCAGTTACAAGTTGAACGAGATGGCAATTTACCAAAATTAATCCACCCTGGGACACATCATCACATGGGAACGACGCGTATGCATGACGATCCCAAGCAGGGTGTTGTAGATCGAAATTGTCAAGTCCACGGCGTTTCTAATCTTTTCATCGCCAGTAGCTCTGTTTTTCCCACAGGAGGCTATGCTAATCCCACACTCACTATTGTCGCTTTAGCAATTAGGCTAGCGGATCATGTGAAAACAATCATTCGTAATTCGTGAGGCAGTCCGGTCTTGGGGTTTCACGCCACTTCCTACCCTGCGGGAAGGCGTTCCGCCTACAACGGGGGAACCCCCCTTCGGGTTCGCAGTTCCTTCAAGTCGGCGAAGCCGCCCAACGGACTGCTCACCGCAACGGAGTGGCTCCCCAAGTAGAGGAACTGCCGTTAGCGCAGCGAAGCCCGAATCCTCTCCCAAGGGGAGACGCTAAGAGCGAACGAGCGTCACCCGTACTGCTAAAGCAGAACCCGCAGGGTAGGGGACATCCAATAATTAAATTACTCAATTCCTGCATCCAATACCAGTATCCAATTTCTTCTCCCCCTGCCTCCCCTGCTCCCCCTGCCCACCCAAGCGATTGATTATTTTTTTATTTGGAAGTCCCTAAGGTCTTGGGGCAGGACAGCCGTATTTAAAAGTAGCCTTGACCAAAACCAATGCTAAGAATCAGCATTTATCGTTTTATTTACTTTCCGAAACTCAAAGCGAGAGCAATAGCCACTCTATGAACCAACTTTTTACCAGAATTGAAGATTTCTACGCACTGCTCCAAAATGGTATGCAGTTTTAAGTTTTGTCTTACTAGAGTGAACGATAAATTACCCTAGCGATCTAAAATGACACTGGTAATCGGCAAACAAATAAGTTCTGTTTATGGCGCGTCAACGCTCGATTTTTTCATTAATTCTGGTATTATTGGCCACATTTCTCATCAGTTGTGGCGGCCCTAATGTCGCAGTTGCACCTCCAACTTATACAACATCACAACTAGAGAAAATTCAAACATACGTTCCGGAAATTGAGGCTGTGCGCGATCGCGCAGAAGAATTGCAAAACTTAATCCAAAAAAAAGACTGGATATTTGTGAGCAATTTTATACATGGCCCCATCACGGAAGCAAGGTTGAGTATGACTTATGTCATTCCCAATCTTTTGCCCAAAGATCAACCCGCAGCACGTAAAATCACACGGGATTTGTTTAATCACCTAGTTAAAATCAATCAAGCTGCTGTCGATCGCGATTCTCTAGTTGCTTTAAATAACTACGAAGCTGCTTTCGACGACATTGACAAATTCCTGCAACTGGTTCCTGAGACAAGCACTCCAGGAGAAGCAAGCTAGGTACGAGGTAAGATAGACGGAAGTGGATGAGGGAGATGAGGAAGATGTTGCTCCCTTATCTCCTTCTACTTCTTCATCTGGCCTCAAAACAGCAATGAGTCATATAGTTATTATCGGTTGCGGTGTTGTTGGGGCGGCGATCGCTTACGAACTAAGTCAACTTAAAGAACTGAAAATCACAGTTATCGACCGTCAGGCACCCGCAAAAGCTTCTACAGGCGCTGCACTTGGCGTTTTGATGGGCGTAATCAGCCAGAAAGTCAAGGGCAAGGCTTGGCAGATGCGACAAACTAGCATCCAACGCTACGAAACTTTGATTCCAGAATTGGAAGCTTTAACAAATCGCCAAATCCCCTTTAATCGCCAGGGAATTCTCAGCCTTTGCAGTGAAGAAGATAATTTAGCAGCATGGGAAAACCTAGTGGCAATTCGTCACTCACAGGGCTGGCGGTTAGAAATTTGGGACGCGGCGAAACTTAAAGATATCTGCCCTCAAGTTAATAACGAAAAAATTACAGGCGCTGTCTATTCTCCCCAAGATCGCCAACTCGATCCAACTGCCTTGACGTTAGCTTTAGTTGAAGCAGCCCAGCACAAAGGCGTAACTTTCAAATTTGGTGTGACTGTTCTGGGTATGCCAACGCCCGAAAAAAATAGTCTGGAAGCACCTGTCAAATATACTTTAGTTGAGACAACAGAGGGAAAAATTGCCGCAGATTGGATTGTAATCGCCGCTGGACTGGGTTCTACGCCACTGACGACCCAGTTAAACCAGACGGTTAATATCCGTCCTGTGCTGGGGCAAGCGTTGCAACTAAGTTTGGGACATACATTAGGAAATCCCGACTTTCAGCCAGCCATCACTGGTAATGATGTTCATATTGTCCCTGTAGGTGGTGGAAACTACTGGATAGGTGCAACGGTGGAGTTTCCCACAAATGGGGATGAAATACCACCAAATCTAGAACTGCTGGAGTCTGTTAGACAACAAGCGATCGCATTTTGCCCAGAGTTAGCCACAGCAAACATTATCCGCACTTGGTCGGGATTACGTCCCCGCCCCGAAGGACGACCAGCACCTATTATCGATCGACTGCCAGGGTTTAGTAATATCCTCCTCGCCACCGGACACTATCGCAACGGCGTTTTACTTGCACCCGCAACAGCTCGTGCAATTCGTGAGATGATTATTCCTGGGAATTCTTAATAAAAAACGTCAGAATGCAGGAGTCAGAATTCAGGAGTCAGAATAGTTAAAGAATCAGGAAAACATTTGATAAATAAATGTGCTAATCATACTGGATTCCTTCTAAATTCTGGCTTCTGACTTCTGGGTACTGAATTGTTACAAAAAACCTTTTTATCTTTGCGCTTTTGCATAAGGCGCTGACATTCAAAACCCAGGAAAATAATAGCGTGTCTTTAACAGAACATCAAATCACAGTAGATTCTCTAGAATGGTTTTATCGGGAATCTTCACCAATTGGCAGAACTGATTTATTACCTGTAGTCTTACTACATGGTTTAGTCTCACAAAGTTACAGTTGGCGCAATATTTTACCAGCTTTAGCAAATCAGGGGACAAGAGCGATCGCGCCTGATTGGATTGGGTCTGGTTCTTCTGCAAAACCAGAAAAACGAGATTTTGCTTACACACCCGATGCATATATTACAGCTTTAGAAGCATTTATTAAAGCATTAGAAATAGAGCGTTTTTCTTTAGTTGTGCAAGGTTTTTTAGGCTCTGTTGGGCTACAATATGCGTTGCGTCATCCAGAACAAATTGCCAACATTGCTATTCTGAATACACCAATTTCAACTGCTGCTAAATTACCTTGGAAAATCAAACAAATGGGTTTACCTTTAGCAGGTGAAGTGATGACACAAGACCCTCTATTAGTCGATCGAACTCTCGAAGGTGGTAGCCGTTACCGCATAGAAGATAAAGATTTAGATGTTTATCGAAAACCTTTTTTGAAAACTTCGGCTGTGGGACGCGCCCTCTTAGCAAGTATTCGTAACTTGCAACTCGAAAAAGCAATGACAGAAATTGAATCTGGCTTTAAACAATGGCAACAGCCGATTCTTATTCAGTGGGGTACGCTCGACCCTTGGTTATCTGTAGACATAGCACAAAAGTTTGCTGATTCTGTGGCAAATGCTGAATTAGTAAAACTTAATAACGTCGGGCATTACCCTCAAGAACACTACCACAAAACGATTCTAGAAGACCTTTTGCCCTTTATACGTCGCTCTCAATCCAATTAACTTATAATTTTTAATTCCCTGAAGTCAAACGATACGGGTAGTTTGAATTTAACTACGGCTTAATTTATCGGCAAAAATTTGTCAATAAATTACTTACGATTGTCATGCTAATTAACACTTCTTCATTTATCTACAGTATTGGCATTTGTTAGCGCCAGAGGTTTTGCCGTAACCTGATAATGAGAGGACTTGTAGTAATTTAGGCAATTGCTAAGTCAGAACGAATTGATAAAGGCAGGTTACGATTCATGGCTTATTCCTGGTTTAAAGCGTTTCATATTATCGGGATTGTAGTTTGGTTTGCTGGGTTATTCTACTTGGTACGTCTTTTTATCTATCATATTGAAGCTGACCAAGAACCCGAACCAGCACGTACGATACTGAAGAATCAGTATCAGATTATGGAAAAACGCCTCTACCGTATCATCACTACCCCAGGAATGTTGGTGACAGTAGCAATGGCAATTGGTTTACTAACTACTGAACCGGATGTTTTAAAAGAGGGTTGGTTACACATCAAACTTCTATTTGTTGCCCTTTTACTTGCTTATCATCATTATTGCGGTCGTCTGATGAAGCAGTTAGCAGCAGATGAATGTCGCTGGAATAGTCAGCAGATGCGTGCTTTAAATGAAGCACCCACAGTTATGTTGATGGTAATTGTGTTACTGGCTGTGTTCAAAAATAATTTACCGACAGACATTACTGCTTGGTTAATTTTCGGTTCGATTATTTTGATGGCGGTAACTATTCAGCTTTATGCTAAAAAACGCAAGCGTGATAAAGAAAAGCTAACAGCACAAATTGGACAACTTCCTCAAGAACAAAGTTAGAGAGGTTTGGAGAGGTTTTTTAAATCTGGCGAACTCACATCAAGGTTTGGTCAGTGGGTGTGGTTGGTGTAGTATGCAAGCCGATGTGTGTTCAACGCCTTCTGGCATCTAAGGTTTGGTCAGGCAGCGATCGCTAAAGCTTGGTCAAATCCCAGTGCGTGCTCAACGCCTTACGGCATCTAAGGTTTGGTCAGTCACACAAAGAAGTCCGAGCAATAATTGACCTTTACGTGCTCAACGCCTTACGGCATCTAAGGTTTGGTCAGAAGAGGACAGCTAACAAAAAATGAAGCGGTGTATATAGTGCTCAACGCCTTACGGCATCTAAGGTTTGGTCAGGGCGATCGCTTTGCCTTTCCCGATAGCGACAATCAGTGCTCAACGCCTTACGGCATCTAAGGTTTGGTCAGACTGATTCTTCAAGCTGTTGCTTTTTATCTAACTGTGCTCAATGCCTTGCGGCATCTAAGGTTTGGTCAGTCCTTACGCCAGTCAGCATTAACATGCGATCGCTTTGTGCTCAACGCCTTGCGGCATCTAAGGTTTGGTCAGAATCCTGTTTGAAGGGGAACAGGAAACAGAGAATTGTGCTCAACGCCTTGCGGCATCTAAGGTTTGGTCAGGTAGGTAGCGCCCTAGGTATAGTGTTGACCAAGTAGTGCTCAACGCCTTGCGGCATCTAAGGTTTGGTCAGAACCTTAGAAGAGGAACTTAGGCAGTCACGAGAAAAGTGCTCAACGCCTTGCGGCATCTAAGGTTTGGTCAGTTGGCTCGGGTAAAAGTTGGATGCAACTTCACTATGGTGCTCAACGCCTTGCGGCATCTAAGGTTTGGTCAGTTTTACCCGAGCCAATATTACCTGCTAATCCTACAATGTGCTCAACGCCTTGCGGCATCTAAGGTTTGGTCAGCGGATAGCGAGACTGACAAGGTCTACAAAGTACTTGAGTGCTCAACGCCTTGCGGCATCTAAGGTTTGGTCAGGCCCATATCAAATCTATTGCATCTTTCCTTGATTGAGTGCTCAACGCCTTGCGGCATCTAAGGTTTGGTCAGGTCCTGGTGAGTGGCACACCAAAGTAAACTCGACTAAGTGCTCAACGCCTTGCGGCATCTAAGGTTTGGTCAGAGCGATCGCTGAAACCTTTATCAGAACACTGCCCATTTGCGATATTACAAGCACCTAGCTTGAGAAAGCAATAGAGCAATGAATTTCTTACCAAAATTCTAACCTTAAAGATACCAGCTGACCTTAAAATCCTTACCTGACTTAGCTTTTAACCTCATGAAAGAAAATGCAAGCACCTCCCATTCATCTAAAAATCCTCAAAACAAAGTCCAGTAAGCGTTTTGTACTTCTTTGCTGCTCTTATAGGCTTCACAACCAGAGATCCATGTATTTTAGACAATCTTGTAAGCCTCTGCTTCAGATGACCAAGTACCAGGGCGATTATAAGCTGGAATGCCGATAACACATTGATTTGAGAGACGAATTAATAACAGACTATCTTCTGGCGCTAATATTTTTTCCAGTTCCCAGCGCAACTTTTCCCGCGATCGCATACTCAACCAAGAGCGAAAAATAGAGTATTGCATTCTTTCACCATAGCCTTGAAGTAAGTTGTAAGCCTTTCGCCAACGCTTGGGATCGCGGATGTCGTAACAAATGAGGTAACAATTTTTGTGTTCTGCCATTTTGATACCTCACCGCAAGATTAATTGACCAAACAAACCACCTTCACCAGACCATTCTTTTTCTAACAGCCGCACCTCCAACTCAAATAAGCGGCGATAAGTCAAGGAGTAACCAATAGCAGGATGTTTCCAACTCTCTTGTTTGCGGCATTCATACATCTCAACAAACTTGCGCTGTCCAACTTCGCTTAACCAAACCTGCTTTCCCCGAACCTCAAAATCGGCTTTGACATCCCATTGACCCCGGTTAACTGAAGCCATCACAGTCATGTCTACCAAAGGCACGCGAAATATCTCTAGTAAATCCAGTGCTAGAGGTGCGGCTTGCGATCGCGGTTGATGGTAAAAACCTAAAGCAGGTTCTAAGCCAACAGTTAAGATGCTATTCATCACATCTTTGAGCAATAAGGCGTAACCGAAACTGAGCATTGCGTTGAATCGGTCTAATGGCGGACGGCGATTTCTGCCAGCAAAGTGCAGTTCAACTGAAACTTCTGGTGAAATCAAATCGGGTAAAGCACCGAAATACAAAGCAGCAAGATTACCCTCAAATCCTAATAAAGACTCTAAAGATTTTGCTTGGGGAACTTGTTTGAGTACAGCTTTCATTTGGGCGATCGCTTTCTCTAATTTCTCTGTCTTAGCTTTCCCCCTTATTCCTCGCATGAGAAACTTACGCTGTCCTTGACCGCGACAAAGCACTAATTTTTGCGCTAATTCTAGGCAAGTTTCAGGATTGCTCAGTGCAGCATACTGACGGATGCGACGTTGAATGCTACCTTGGCGAGTATCAAAACTCCCCAGATAGCGTCCGCCACCAGATATAAAATGCACTCCTATACCTTGGTCGGCACAAAAGTGGAGTGCTTGAGTAGAGATTTGTGAAAAACTGTGCAACACCAGTTGTCCTACCTGACGAGCCGGAACAGTTTCTACAGGTTGATTGCGGCGGCTGATTTTAATTTGTTCTCCTGTTCTACCAACAGCTGTTCCTGGTTCTAAAACGTGAATTATTTGTCGTTCGTCATCTTCAGGAAACAAGCGAATTGGTTGCCATTCCCGATTATGGGCGAGTCGTGCTTCTTCTGGTAAACAAACGGGAGCCAGAGAGCAACGAGCGCACAATCGCTCATTGTCAATCACAGGCGGTCGGTGAGTAGATTGTCTGAGGATGCGTGCTTGTTGAATTGCTTCTCGGACTGCTGCTCGTCCTGCGTCATCTAGAGGTACGTGAATTAATACATTATCAGCGTGATAACGAATGCGACCTTCTGCGATCGTAATTTGCAGTGCTGATTCTAATAAGTAAGCATAAGCCAGAATTTGCAGGCGATCGCTTTCCCAGGCTTGGGGTTGATTATTCGCGTCTCGATGAGAGCGACCGCGTTTGTGTTCGTAGGGAATTGTTTGTCCATCACGGGTACGCAGAGCATCCAGACGACCGCGTAATCCTAATTCTTCGCTTTCGAGAAATAGTTCTTCCCATTCCTCATCTTCCTGTTTTTCAAGTTCTGCATGTAATCTGCGTCCAGCAAAGACCGCTGCATCTTGGGTGTAAAGTTCTTCAACTTCTTCTAAGTAAAATAAGCGGCGACAGTAAGCGAGGGCGTGGAGAGCAGAAACGCGAATGGTTTCGAGTTTGGTAGGGATTTCAAGATGTTCGAGAATTTGCATAAATGTCTGTAAGGTTTTTTGTATTGGTTAAACGCCTTACGACATCAGAGGAAATAGAATTTTAGGGATTTAACCCAGCTCTTTGAAAAATTGTGTTAGGGGTAATTTCCAATTCTGGTAGCAAATCATCAGTAATTACTTGATGAGATTGATAAGTAATCGGCAAGAAAGATGGCGCAAATACAGTTACAGTTCTAGCTTTTGTATCAACCACCCAAACACGAGAAACACCAGCTTTCAGATAATCAGTCGCTTTGGCGGCAATCTCACCAAAAGTTTGACCGGGAGAGATAATTTCAATCGCTAATTCCGGTGCAACAGGACAAGCTTCATCTAATAGCCAATCAGCAGGAAGACTGTGATATGAAACATAAGTCAAATCTGGTACAGGCATCCAATCCTGATTTTGCAGTTTTAATTTAATAGCCCATTCAACTACTACACGACCTTGATTGTGAAAGCATTGGTCTAGAAGAATAAGTAAAGTTTTTTGAACTGTAGAATGAAAAAATTTTGGTGATATTTCATCGTCTTTATATTTGGGTACGGCTTCACCGTTGACAAACTCGTATGTAATATCACCTTCGGGAAGTGCGAGAAATTCTTCTAGAGTTAAACGTTGATTAGAAGACTGAACCATAGGTGTTATATGGTAAAAGATGCTTACTTTTAGTTTAGGCGATCGCCTAAATTGAGCTTAGATAATTCCAGCTTGTTTAAAAATATCTTGGGGTGTAAATGTTATTCCTTCTAGTAGCGAATCACCTAAAGTATCATTACCTCTTTTTGTCTGTGGTAGTGTATTTGGATAAAAAATTGTTACCATCTTGGCTCGTGTATCAACCACCCAAACACGAGAAACACCAGCTTTGAGATAATCAGTTGCTTTTTCGGCAATTTCACCAAAAGTTTGACCAGGCGAAATAATTTCGACGACTAATTCGGGTGCAACAGGACAAGCTTCGTCTAATAGCCAATCAGCAGGAAGACGGTTATATGAAATATAAGTCAAATCGGCTACAGGCATCCAATCTTGTTGATTTCGTGTTAGTTTGATTGCCCATTCAATCACAACCCGACCTTTTGCTTGTGCCCATGCAGACAAGAGTATAAATAAAGCACCAGTAGTCGAGCCATGAAAAAATTTTGGTGACATTTCATCGTCTTTATATTTGGGTACAGCTTCACCGTTGATAAACTCGTATGTAATATCACCTTCAGGAAGTGCGAGAAATTCTTCTAGGGTTAGGCGTTGATTAGAAGACTGAACCATAGGTGTTGTATGGTAAAAGATGCTTACTTTTAGTTTAGGCGATCGCATAACTTAGGCTCGCTCTCCCAAGCTTGAGACTACTTATTCCCATCTCGCTGAAAGACTAACAATAACTAGGCTACTAGATTGAGTCGGTAAAAATACTTCCGTGTGAGTTATTGAGATTTTTTTGAATTGATTGATTTTGTATTTAGTTCAGAAATTGGCAACTGAATTTTTACCCAACAATCTTGACAAAAATCACCAAAACTAAAACGTTGAAAAGTCCCTTGTCCTGTTGTGCGATTAATCCAGATTGGTAAACCAATTAAACCTCGTCTGTCTTTAACTAGCCAACGGATAACTCCATCACTCTCACGGTAACTTCTTACTCCATTAACTAATCCATTCGATTCTCCCAGAGATAACCCTCCAAAGCGAGTGATTTGAGATGGGGTGGAAAGTGCAATTGATATACGTTCTGTTAACTTGATCGATGCTGATTCTTCGTTAGAATTAACCTGCACTACAATTCGTAAGCTTGTTAGTAATTCTTGATGATTTGGTTTAGAAAAATTACTAGTTGGATAGATACCTTCTCCATATTTGGCAATTCGTTTTTTTGCTTCCTGACCAATGGCGAATTTATGATGTCGTTGCTTGCGAACAATACGAGAAATTGGAGGATCGTCACCGATAATTCCTAGAGCCAATTCTACTCCTAGATGAGTGTTAAGGTCTTCTTCGCCTACAAGTGATAGCAAAAAACCATAAATAGTTGAAGGAGGCGGATAAAGGTAAGTTTCTTTGTAGTCCCGTGCAAAACTACGGGGAAAGCTGGTGCAAGGACATTCAATATAAAGCTGTGTCACGAAGAAGTAGCCTCCTTCTTTGTTTCTGCAAGACGTTGTTTAGCAATTTGAATTGCTTCTTTTACACCATCGCAAAGTTTAACATTTGCTTGGTTAAGGCTGTCAGCATAAGGTGTTGTACTAATTTTTCCACCTACTATTAATTCGCTAGGGTCTATATCTTTTGCATTAATCAAACGAATCAACTCAGAGCAACCAACTGCATCTGCTGACCGTTGAAAACAATTCATAATCCAAGGGCTGGGGTCGTCAGTTATACGAATTGCAATTGATTCTGGACGAAATTCATATAAAAAGCGCGAATGATTACCGCCTACATGACGGATGGCGGCGATCGCATCCAGTGCTAATGCTGCTCGTTCCTGTTTTTTGAGACTGTCGGGAGTCAGGGCAATTGTATATTGATAGGCTGTGCGGTGAACTTCGGTGCTATGGAGAGAAGTCTTATCTTTTTCACCACCTTTGGAACCAAATGCAATATCCCCCCAATATGGATCGAGACTGATAGCTCTAGTTACTTCTAATACTCCTCGGCGTTTAGTTGTGGCATTTTCGTTATCAGCACCCTTTTTAGCATCCATATAACCAAATAGATCGTCATCAATGTAAGTCAGGGCATCGTAAGTTTTAGCTTTTTTGTCTTGTTCCCCCTTGAGACTATATTTATCTTCATCAGGGTTAAAGGTGCGATTAACTTCCGATTCTTTGAGATTTTGGAAATACTCACGGAATGCCCAACGAATTGCTTCTGCGCTTACTGTGGTGTATTGGTCATTACCAAAGGTGATTTTTTGCAATGTAGATAAAGTACTACCATCACCTTCTCCTCGGTTATTGGCTGCAATAGCGGTAGGCGTAACAATGGTTGCAAATAAATGCTTAGACATAGTTTAAAAATCCTTAATTACAAACTTTCTACGTATTCTTCTGTCTCAGTTTCTGCTTCTGGGGTGATGTTTATAGCATCAGCATCGGTTGTGTCAGATGTGCCATTTTGACCTTTGCCTTGATAAGTAGCAATTGCTAACAGTGACAAGTCTCGTGCTTTTCGCCACTCAGCCCCATGAATCCAAGCATAGATTTCCTTTCCTACTCCCCGTGCATACTTACTGCGAAATTGGCTGAGGAAATCTACTAATGCTTTTGCAAATTCTTGTTGGGTATTGGGACTTTGTAAACGATAAATTACTTTGTCAGTCACTTGACCGTAATCAAGCGGACGACCTTGACGTTTAGCCTGTTTATTTTGTCCTGATAAATAAACTCTAAATGCTCCCTGCACTGCCTCAAATAAATTTCGTTCATGCTGTTGTAAGAAATTTTCTGTCATCGAAACTAGTCCTTTGCGTTCGTAGATTTCATTTGCTTTACGAAATTCATAAAAACCGGAATACCAAGCACGTCCAGCAACAAGATTTTCTGCAATCCAAGGCAATACTTTAGAGAGTGCCAACCAAGATTGACCTCTATCGGTAACACGCACATTAGCGGGAAATAAAACTACTGCACTTTGATAAATTGCCAATAAATCATCTGATGCATGAATGCGATATACAGCTTGCTTTAAACCTGTTTGTTGCATATCCCAAGGTTGTTTACCGAGTTGATAAACCTCGCAGTATTTAACTTTGTGCCGATTGAGGTCACTTATGGTTTGTTCTTCGAGTAATAGGCGAAGTCCTGCTTCACCGGCGCTGGGTGAGCGAAAATCTTTATAACTGCGGCTACCTTGTTGTTGACGACGGGTAATCCAGGCAATTAAATTCGTTACTTCTGGAATTACTAATGCATAGCGTCCATTCATCATCAGATAATAGCTGCAAGCTAAAGGTAAAAATAGCAATGCAATGAATCCTGTTGGTGATTCTTGGTATTCACCGTTAACAAAGCATTCTACTAAACCAGGTAAATGGTGTCCTTTAATTGAAATTGTTGAATTGAATTTACCTTTACTGTTAAAAACTCCTTTAAGTTCTCGCAAATAATAACAATCTATTAATTTCCGACACGAAAGTATAATTTCTGGCTGATTTTCCTCTACGACAATTGGAATTAATGCAGGTGTTTTTTCCAAGGTGCGCTGTTTGGAATGTTGCAGAAAAGTTGATATGACTCCTTGACTGAAAGCATGTTTACCTTGGGGACTCAAATTGAGCGATCGCACCACCAATAACCCATCTTGAATTTGATAGGTTTGCTGCATCAACCATTCCAGCGCTTCTTTATCGCTGCACTCCCAACTAAGAGAAACAGCATTCTCGCTAATATCCGGTTTAATCAAAGCATTTTCTGGATTTATGTCAGATAATGCCAGTGCTAACCCTGCAATTCCTGCACGGTGAGGAAGCAAGGTATTTGGATCGGATAATGACAACGTAAATTTAGACAAAATATCACCTCCCAAATCTAGTTGCTAAGTTTTTATTACTCTGCGATATCCTCGCAAAGATTCAACTAGTTTTCTTTATCCAAACAATCCAGTAATCTTTACCTTTTTCGCTGTGAGAAAAATAAACCTCTGCCATTTTGTCGTTCCAACAGCGTTTATAAGGTAGTTTGTCTTGTCGCTTTGCTCTGTTTAGAGTACTGGGAGAAATCCCTAATCTTTCGGCAACACTTGCCGTTTCTAAGGGTAGTGGCTGTCTTTGTTCAGATTGAGCCATCAGAAGCTTTTGAGCTTTCTGAAGCTCCTCTGTTGCGTGGCTTAGAAGTGTTACCTGCTCAAATGTCATAAGTACCTCCAGTTCCTCAAGAAACCTTTGGCTGTCATGGTACCACTCCTGCAATATAAAATACAAGCTGTCGCTGTCTACATCTAGAATAGTTCGCACAGTCTACATGAATGTTATTTTGTAACTGCCAACCCAAAATAAAATTTTGTGGGTTGGCAGAAGTGAAAATCGCCTGACGGCGGTCAAAGGTAGCCTCAAAAATACTAAGGCGCGCAGTCTAGTGCTCAACGCATGAAGCATCAGAGATACACTTACATCAATCATATCTTTACTCCTTGTGCTATTTAGTTTCATATCTCATAAGCTCCCAATTCCTCGGAATAACCCCACTTATCAGCAGATGCAATTAAATAACCCTTTGTGTGACGCGGCCATTCTTTTACATCTTTAGTAAGCAATAATGGAACGGTATAGCGGGGAAGTAATTTTGCAGACATTTTTTCAATTTGGGGTAAATCCTGTTCCAGCAATGCTGTTATAGTATGACCAGCTTTTCGGCAAGGTGCGGGGTACATTTGCCAGCATCTAAATGTGTTAAATAAGACAGTTTCTTTGTCTGGGTTTTCCTGATTAGGGTTGTTTTCTAACCAAGCTGCTAAATCTGCTTGAGATACTTCGCCTGTAAAGGCTTCTATCATTTCCTTCCCAGCTTTCAAGTTATCCTTGCTATAGGGAAAACCTGTTTTTGTGTCAGGGTAGAAAAAGGCATCTAATGCATGACCGGAGTAGCGACGGTTTAACCTGCCAAGCCGTTGAATTAAGCCTGGTGGGTCAGCAATTTGGGAAACTAATAACGTAGCTGACAAATCAAGAGACATTTCAGCAACTTGTGTAGCGATCGCTAATACTGGCTCATCTTTTTTAAAAGCGTCTACCACATCCCGATGGTGTTTTACTCGGTCTTCATAGCGATAGCGACTGTGATAAAGTAGGGCGTTCAGTCCGCGAGATTTTGCTTCTCGATAAATATCGATTGCAGTTCCTACTTGATTGCATACCCACAGCACTTTACCTTTATTTGTTAATTCTTGTTCTACTCTTTGCCAATCTGGAGTATCAACTAAATTAAATCGATAACGGGGTAATTTTTCTAGCTCTTTTGGCCCTGGAATTATTTCTATAGGTTCGCCCACAGCTTTTTTAATCGCCTCTAACTGCCAGGGCAAAAATGACGCAGACATCAATAAAATTGGAGCCTTGACGACTTCTAAAAACCGCAACAAACCACCAAATAGACGTTCGTCGTAGCAGTGAACCTCATCGAAAACAAAGGCAGATTGTGCGATCGCCGGGAAGCAATAAAGCGGTCGTCGGTTACACTGTTGTAGTCCCAAGACTGTATCAACGGTGCAGATGCTAACTTTTGTCCCCCATGTTTGAAAAGATTCTAATTTTTTAGCAAGTTCATCTTCTTGATTATCCCCGGCTTCCGCTTCTTCCCCTGTTGTGGCTAGTTCTAAATCAACATCAGCACGGGAATGTAAAAGTACAGAGCTAATTTCGTCATGTACGTAATCTAAAAATCCTTCCGTACTTGTACCAGTGGTTGGATAGCAAAAAAATAGCTTGCCACCAACGGCGTATTGCTTTGCCCAGTTGTAAGCGCCCAAGGTTTTACCTGTACCACATCCTGCTCGCGCCAACGTAACTCGTTTACTGCTGTTTCCTAGATTAATTTGAAAATTAAGTAGCTCCTTTCCTCCCAAACGGGAATCTATCACCTGCTGAATTTCTTTGATATCAAGGATTGTGCTAAGTTCTTGCTTAATCCAAGTCTTTATTTTTAAACCAGTTGGTGGTATGGCCGAACCAACAGAGTCTCCAGCTACAAGCAAGGCTTTGACTACACTTGCAAAAACTGTGTCATGCGGCCAATCACAAAATGCCTCTAATACTTCATTCTGTAGAGTCTTAATTTCTGTGACTGTCCAGCAAGTTGGACGTTTGCGGGGTAGCTTTAACTCACGGGGTAAACCAAGTGTTTTTACACCATATTTCAACAATGCTTTGAAATTTTTAGTGTCAGTATATAAATAGATGCGATCGCTCCCACTTCCCGATCTAATTTCACCTATTTCTCCGGTATCTCCCTTTTTGGCATTGCCACCAAATTTCAGATGATGTCCACCTGCTGCGGATAAAGCTGTATAAAAATTACCTTCACATTGCTGGAGCCATTCGCGGTATGAGTATGCTAAAAGCACCGAAGCTACCTCATGACGAATTAGCTGTGGGCTTTCCAGGGGATTGCGATTTTTACGGACAACCATCTGGAAATGGTCATTTGCTTTACCCCAATCATGTAAGTAAGCAGCAAGTCTTGCTGTCCCCCGCAAATGAGATAAACTGCATTGCAAACCAAATTGAGAAATTAGGCGATCGCCCAACACATCCACTAATGTTGTGACAGCCTCAACAACAGCTACGGTATGACCAACTAGGGTATAAGCACCCCGCCAAGGTTTTTCTCTCGACTTTGCCAACAAAAAATCAGGTTCTAAATTAGGACGCATCTGATATCTCCTTAGTTGGATAAAACCAGCCACAGCCAAAATGCTTGCGTCCACCCATTCCACAGCACTGAAGTTTTAGCGAGTCCTGCTCGTTCAGCCCTTCAATCACAACTCCAAAACCTACAATATGCTTTCCCTTAATTTTTAAAGCACGTCTTGCCAAATCACCATCTGCATTACTATCAATAAATGCTTTAGCTTTAATTTCCAGTCGCTCTAGTGCCTTATTACAAGATTCTAGAAAATAGAATGGCAATTCTTGATGATTAATAGCTTCTAATTTAAATGTAACTAACCTAGCTTTAAGAATCTCGCTAGCTTGTGGTAAGCGTAATCTGGGCTGTACCAAGCGAATCAAATGACCTTGGACATCAAGTACCTTATTTTGCAATAAACGATACCAGTGTTGTACCTGCTCGGCTGGACATCTTAACCCTAACCGTGATGAGTGATTCAGGTAAATCATTCCATCTCTGTCTGGAACACCAGCTACGCTACAGAGTAATACCTCTGGGGGCAAAGATTTTTCATCTAAAACAGTCTTCTTCACTGCCGAATAGATAGAATAACCGTGGTCAGATGGTAATGTCTTGCCTCTTAAGTCAAATTGAATTTCTATAAAATTCATACTTTAAATCCTTAGTTTGTTTAAGGCTGATAATTATTTTTCATCCCTTCAATTTCTTCTCTCACCAACTCCACCAACTCAGGCGGACTCTTAACAACCGCCCCCTTTCCATACCACATCACCCACCGCTTCAAGTCGTTAATGCCGCGTACACACATTTTCAGCGTCAGCGAACCGTCAGAATGCTCCTCAATTAGCTGGGTGTAATGCCAGCGTCTTTCTTTGATATAGGGTGCAGTTTTCGCATCAAACCAAATCTCGACATCAAGCTGCTTATCCCCTACCTCATGTTGAAACACACTCCCCATATACTCTTTGGCATTAAATTGAGGATCGGGTGTAAAGTGTTCTGGTAATATTTCTAACTTTTTAATTCGGTCTATTCTAAACCACAGAAACTGTTGACGACGATGGCAATAGCCAATTAAGTATAAATTAGTGCCACGATAAACGTGTAATAGGTAAGGGTCAAGCTTGCGTTCAGAAAGGGCATCACGACTGGCGGTATAGTAGGTCATCATTACTCTTTTCCGCAAGCTACAAGCGTCTTCTAGCTTGTGCCAAATGTCTGGATCGAGGTCAACTTCTGCTCCAGCACCAAATAAAATATGCTCCTCTGCTAGTTGTTGGACATTCACCCAGGTTGTCTCTGGTAGTCTTTCGCTCAACCGAGCGATCGCACTTCGCAACTGCAAAGCATAAGGCGAACCAGCATAAGCTTCTAACATTCTTGCGCCTACAGTCAGGGCAAATAGCTCACCTTTAGTTAAAGGAATACTCGGCAATCGCCACTCTAATTCGGTATAGTGATGGCCCAATTTAGGGCTATACTCTAAAGGAGCATTAAAGCGATCGCGCAGAAAAGCTAAATCGCTACGAATTGTCCGCTCACTAACTTCTAGCTCTTGAGCAAGGCTAAGAGTTGTTGGACGTTGCCTAGTCCTCAGCAATGAATCTAGTTGTAATAGTCTTTCTAAGTGACGAGACATAAATTTCGCTTCAGCCGAATTAAGCCTATCTTAGAGAGACTACCCGGCAAAATCGTTTCCGCCTTCAGAAAAAAATAAGAAAAATAAAAGTTAATATTCAATAATGAATAAAAGAACGATAAAAACAAACTGTATTCAACGCCTAATGGCATCAAAGGTTTAGACAGGGTAATTATTCTTGAGCAATAATGCAAACTTGGGAATGTGCTCAACGCCTAACGGCATCAAAGGTTTAGACAGGAATTGTAGCCAGCTTCTATCGCTTCGGGTGCTATCGTGCTCAACGCCTAACGGCATCAAAGGTTTAGACAGACTACTTGTCCGTTTTCTTCAATGGGCCATAGCTTAGAGTGCTCAACGCCTAACGGCATCAAAGGTTTAGACAGCTAAACTACGCCGCAACTCAAATGAAATTTTTAGCTGTGCTCAACGCCTAATGGCATCAAAGGTTTAGACAGCGATTCAGGGAAGATGTTGAGCGCCTTAATGAAGAGTGCTCAACGCCTAACGGCATCAAAGGTTTAGACAGCAAGCAAGGACGCAAGGACACGATAAAAGCAGGAACGTGCTCAACGCCTAACGGCATCAAAGGTTTGAACAGTTAAGCAATAACCTTTCCAGGAAACCCGCTTGAATCAGTGCTCAACGCCTAACGGCATCAAAGGTTTGAACAGTAGGAGAATACAGCTGTCCTATTACAGCGTATTCATGTGCTCAACGCCTAACGGCATCAAAGGTTTGAACAGAGCTCTACAAATGTGCCAGGAATTTCTTGGATACAGCGTGCTCAACGCCTAACGGCATCAAAGGTTTGAACAGAGCGATCGCTGAAACCTATATCAGAACTGTCCTGAGATTCGATATTACAAGCACCTTGCCTGAGATAGCAACACATCAGTCAAATTGTTACCCAAATCTTGTTTTTGAGGATAGCACATAATTTTGAAACCTTTGCATTATGCAGCTTTCAAGCCGTTAAAAGAAAATGCAAGCACCTCCGAGCAATCTCAAAAGCTTGAAAAGCAGTTCCCACAAAGGTTTTATAGTTATCTTCTTCTATTTTGGGCTTTACACCCAGAGATCCATGCAAAAATGCATGTAGATAATGTTTAACAGAGTTAGAAGTTATTATCTGATTACTGATTTTTAGCTTTTAAATCATTTTTAATATTTAATAAAACTTGACAAAAGAATGCGATTCACAATTCAAAATCTCAAATAGTATTTTTTGTGAAAAAAATCTCCCCCTGTTATCTAGCAGCGAGGAGATTATAGAGTTAAAGTTCGTCAGGTGATCGGAATAGTTATTTATTTAATATTTATAGTAGCTAGCTTAATTCCTCCATTAGATAGAGAAATAGCTGGACATAATCCTTAAGTAGTATCTAATAAAAAAACTCTTGCCTGTGAACAGCAAGAGCGTAGTGGTATGGTGTGAGGAGCAAACTGAATGTTTACTTAAATTCAATGTAACAACGGAATATGACATATTTGTCACAATGATATGAAAATTATGCGATCGCCTTCAAAAACCCAACAGTCCCAGTTTGGTAAGAGAATTAAAGCATTTTTTCTAGGAACTGCTTAGCGCGATCGCATCTGGGACTGCGGAAAAACTCGTTAGGAGTAGTATCTTCTGCTAAACTCCCTTGGTCGAGGAACATAATCCGACTAGCGACTTCTCTAGCAAATCCCATTTCGTGGGTGACGATGGCCATCGTGATTCCGGTTTGTGCCAAAGCTTTCATCACCTCCAGCACATCCTTCACCATTTCCGGGTCTAAGGCAGAGGTGGGTTCGTCGAATAAAATCATCTCTGGTTCCATCGCTAACGCGCGTGCGATCGCTACCCTTTGTTTCTGTCCCCCAGATAATTTAGATGGATACACATCTGCTTTTTCCTCCAAACCCACCTTAGCTAGTAACTCCAATCCCTTAGTTTGTGCTTGCTGCTTGCTTAACCCTCTCACCTTGATAGGTGCATAGGTGACATTTTGCAGCACACTCATGTGGGGAAACAGATTAAAGTGTTGAAATACCATTACCAAATGTTGGCGAACTTTGGCAATATTGACTTTCGGCTGAGTAATTTCTTGTTCGTGAAAGTAAATTCGTCCTCTGGTTGGGCGTTCTAGCAAGTTCATGCATCGCAGAAAGGTGGACTTACCCGAACCAGAAGGCCCCAAAATAGCAACTACTTCTCCCCGTTGAATTTCTGTAGAAATATCTTTGAGTACATCGAGTTTGCCAAAGGATTTACACAAAAATTCTGTGCGAATGACTGCATTACTCACTTTGCCTCAACCTCCTTTCTAAAGCAGATGCGCCAAAAGTCAGACCCATAACCAGAATGTAGTAAATTAAACCTGCAAATAACAAAGGTTCAAAATAAATATATTTATTTGCACCAACAATTTGGGCACTGCGTAAAATTTCGACTACACCGATGGTTGATACCAAAGCAGAATCTTTCAGTAGTCCAATGGTTTCATTAACTAAGGCGGGAAGAATGTTCTTCAATGCTTGGGGTAAAATAACATCCCACATCATCAACCGATAAGGCACACCCATAGACATCGCCGCTTCAGCTTGTCCTTTATCTACCGCTTGAATTCCACCCCGGATAGTTTCTGACATGTAAGCCCCAGAATTGAGGGTAAAAGTTAGCACTCCTGCTTCTAAAGCCGAGATATCATAGCCTGTCAGCTGGGGCATGGCGTAATAAACCAAAGCCAACTGTAAAAGCAGAGGTGTACCTCGGAATACGGAGGTATAGGCATTTGCAATCCAAGTAAGCGGCTTGATACCAATAATCTTTAACAGGGAAAGTACAGTTCCCCAAATTAACCCCAAAAATACGGATAATAGAGTGAACAATAAAGTTACAGGTATGCCCTTAAGAATAAAGGGAATATCTGGAAAGATTCTAGTGAAGTCGAGATTCAGTCCGCCTTTAGCAGGAGGTGAAGATGCAGCAGTGGTGGTATTCGTAGAAAACCACTTGGTTGCTAGTTTTTCTAATTCACCCTTGTCTTTCATTTGTTGAAGGACTTTGTTAAAAGGTTCAACCAAGGAAGAATTTTTAGGAAAAGCGATCGCCGAGCCACTTTGCTCTTCTGAGGGAATCGCATTAAACTCTAAGTCTGGGTTAGCTTGGGCAAATCCCTTAGCCACAGTATCCTCAACGATTGCTGCATCAATTCGTCCAGATTTCATTTCCTGAATTATTTCTGGAACTTTGTTGAGTTGCTTAAGTTGCACGCCCGTCACTTTTTCGGCGATTTTCTTCGCATTTTGCTCTTGGATAGTTCCTAGTTGCACCCCGACCTTTTTACCTGAAAGGTCTTTTGGCTGCTTCAGGTTACTACCCTTGAGAGCAACAATCGTATCCTTGGCCTCGTAATAGATAATTGAAAAATCAACATTTTTTTTGCGTTCTGGAGTGGGAGTCATCCCAGCCATCACAAAATCTGCCCGATTTGCCTGGAGTGCTGGAATTAATCCATTAAAATCTGACTCCATCACTTTCAGTTTGAACCCTAGTTGTTTTGCCAGGGTATTGGCAATATCAATATCAAAGCCAATTATTTGGCGATCGCCTCCTTTGGTGTCATAAAATTCGTAGGGAGGATAATCTGGCGAAGTAATCATTGTCAGGGTGTCTTTGCCTACAGAAGCTGCTTGTAGGGGATTGCTATGACCGCCTGTAATAATACTGATTGCCACCATAGCAGCAAACAGGATTGTCAATAGCCATACTCTTCGTTTCTTCATTGACTTATTGATTATGCAATGCACCCTTAATATTGGAATAATTTTGGGAACTATATCACTGTAACTTTTGATTCTTTTTTCCGGAAACAGCCAAAAGCAAGCTGTATAAGGATATATACTGAACCCTCTATACAGAAAATGGGGCATTACATCTATGAAGCCCCGAATGCAAGAACAACTCTCTCCAAGCCGTTCCAGATATCTCTAGAGCGGCTTTTGCCTTTTATGGTTAATTCGTAATTAAATCTTAAACTTTACTGGGCAAATAAATTTACAAAATAACCTGAATGTTCTGTTGGCAACTGAAGTTCAGAGTTGAACCACCAACTCCGATCTGCCAATATGAAACGTGCCAAACTAGAAGAATTTCGGATTCCATAAAAATAAATAAAATCCCTAGACACAATTTTCTTAACATGAATTGATAAGAGAATGGGTCTAGAGATGTATTCTAAAGTAGTTACTTGATTATGAATGAGTACAAATTACTAAAGAACTAACTCAAGAATCAATTCAAAAGCTTAAGGTGATATCTAGCGAAGTAAATAAATCTGCGATCGCTTTTACTAAAACCTTCATAAAGCAATGCTTTCAGCAATTAACACCATAATTAATGCCTCTTGGCAAACAGCGCAATAGCGATCGCAAGCTTGAGGCGATCGCATTATTCATACTTCAATTATGTAACGCCAATAATTTTGAAGTTTTTAAGACTATGGTGTTTTAGGATATTTATTTATTTGAAAGTCTCTTGCCCAGCACATTCAATTCTGTATAAATTCTATGACAATCTACTTCTACAGTACTCGTGAAGAATATGGCTGTTTCTCCAACTTTTCGCCCCACGGCTTCGAGTTGGATAATTTATATTGGTATACTAGCGAACATTACTTTCAAGCACAAAAGTTCGTAGGGACGTTTCATGTAGAACAAATCCGTCTGGTAAAAAGCCCTAAAGATGTAGCAAGAATGGGGCGTGAAAGAAGCCGTCCTCTGCGTCCAGATTGGGAGCAAGTGAAAGACGACATTATGCGGAAAGCTGTGCTACGCAAATTTGAAACCCATGCAGATATTAGGGAAATTTTACTCTCTACAGGTGATGAAGAAATTGTTGAAAATTCACCTATTGATTATTACTGGGGTTGTGGAGCCGATGGTAGTGGTAAAAATCGTTTGGGAATTATTTTAATAGAAGTCCGAGAGATACTCCGCCAAGCTGATGGTGCAGAGATTGGGAATAGTACTGTAAAATAGTATGGTTACAGTGAATGTTTACTCTTGTAGATGCCTAAAATAGGTAATCAAGGGAAAGCAGTCTAAAGGCGTGAAATTAATCTTCATAGCAGCCGTTTTTAGTAGTGCGTTACCTTGCAATAGTGTTTTGCAACACTTAACTTTTAAAGGAACGCTCACCTAGACTTACGGTAAGTAGATTTTTACATTGCTTGAAAGTAGCAGTTTCCCATAGGAGTCAATCAATTATGTCTCTATCAAAAAAGATCGAGAAGTATTGCAAATGGTTTTGGGATGAATCCCTTGGTGGTGAATATGATGCTTGGGGTACTAGTACCTACTTTATGGAAGTGAGTGCTGATTTGTGTCCCGTAAGACAAATAGAGGTCTATGAAAATGGGAATGTATTGTTTTATGATGGCAACCACGTGGCAGATAATTTTGGAATGTTATGCGATAAACCCTTAGTTGAAGAGGACATCCGAGAATTTGGAATTAGCAAAGCGGAATTTGACCAAGTGTGGAATACACGAACACCAATGAATATGATGAAGCAAGCTGGCTGAAGAGCGTTGTCATTTGTGAGTTGTCAGTTGTTAGTCGTTCGCGCGAAAATCACACAACAAGGGCATAAAAGTATTTGCTTACTTACTACCTACTCCCTATTTTCAAGACAGCTAATCACGAGAAAAACACACAACAAGGACATAAAAATGTCTTTACTTTAAACCCTTACACCCCTACACCCATTTTCAAGTTAGTTTGTCCCCACCTAACTATCTTTGGTCGTCATTGATAGTCCAATTTCGTTCAGCCGTCCAATGGCGATCGCTTGATTGATAAACTTTCACCCCAACTAAACCAACAGTGGAAATTAACTGATTCACCTCATCTAGTGTGAGTGCGGCGTGGAGAGAATCACGAAATAATTTTTTCTGCTGAGCATCATATGCATTACCAAGACTTTCAACCAGAGCGTTCATTGTCACTTCATCAATTGGTCGAAATAAATCGCGGATGAAAATACCGCTGTTTGGTTTAGTAACGCGCTGCAATTCGCTAAAAAACGGCAATGGATCGGGTAAGTGGTGGATGAGGCTATTTGATATCGCCATATCAAACACTCCATCTTCATAAGGTAAGTGTTTGACATCTACCAATTCCAGCCGAATTTGCTTTTGCAAACCAGCTTGTTCAACATGTTGTGCAGCAATTTGCAGCATATTTTGAGCTAAATCAATAGCAATAAATTGCCATTGGGGACGTATTTGACAGATTAAAACAGGAATGCGGCCAGGGCCAGTACCAGCATCTAACACTAGACCTTGTGCTGGCGGGCCGAGGGCGATCGCTTCTTGAGCAAAAGCAGTATTTACCTCAGTGAAGTCCATCGCATCATACTCAATGGCTTCTTCCCAGCTATCCATAACTTCTGGTTCCAGCAGTCTTTGCATTGCCGATCTCTCTATCAATTCACTCATGAATCAACACTAGCAGGGGAATCATTCTTCATGAAAGATGGACTCTAGTTTTGGGAACACTAAATCTATCAATTATCAGCAAACGTAACAGGAATTGGTCGATGTCGAACGGTGAATCGAACCACAGAATCAAAAATACATTTCCCGTGCAACTACCTGCAACATACCTGAAGCAAATCAGGCGCAACACAATTACCCATGAATTTGACCAAAGTTCGCCAGAAGATGAGCTGCTTCCACAGGAAGATGACGAGCAATTATCGGAAGCATCCAAGCTACTGCGACTGGGAGTTCAACAGCAGCAAGCTGGTGAATTAATTGCTGCGTTGAAGTCGTTACAACAATCCCTAGAAATGTTTAGGGCGCTTGGGGATGTACAACAACAAGAGCAAGCACTTTCTTTTTTAGCACTGGTTGCTTACGCCTCTGGGGATTACAAGAGCGTGATTTTTTACTCCCAGCAGTGTCTAGCCTTGGAAAAGACTACTCCAGATTTACTATTGCAAATGCAAGCACTTTCTCACTTGGGTAATGCCTACCGTCACCTAAACGACCATAACAAAGCAATAGAGTATTTAGAAGAGTGCTTGCTAATAACGCAGAAATTGCAAGACAAGCGCAGTCAAGTTGCTGCATTGAATAATCTGGGATTGGTGTATAAAGCTTCGGGCAACTTTGTACGGGCAATTGCGTATCAAGAGCAAAGCTTAGAAATTGTCCGAGAACTGCAAGATAACTGGGGCATAGAACAAGTACTCAAAAATCTAGGTAATGCTTGGTATGCTTTGGACAATTACCCAAAAGCGATCGCTTACTACGAGCAGTGTGTCAAAGTAGCACGCACCCTCAACAATCCTCGCAGTGCTTCGCAAGTGCTGAAGAATTTAGGTAATGCTTGTTATGCGATCGGCGATTATGCCAAAGCCATTATTTATTATGAGGAGCGTTTACAACTCGCCAGAGAACTGAAAGACAAGCGTAGTGAAGAACAGTCTCTCGGCAGTTTAGGCGTTGCTTGTGAAGCTTTAGGTGACTATACCAAAGCAATTAAATACTATGAAGAACGCTTACTATTAGCTAGAACCATTAAAGACCACCGCATTGAAGAACAAGCCCTTGCGAGTCTCAAAGTCGCTTGCTACGCTTTGGGCGATTACGCTAAAGCCATGCAATATCAGCAGGGAACATCTACAAATAGTTAGAAATACTTGAGAACAAAAGGAGGAAATATGCAGTAGCTGTAACAAAATTGCTTTGATAATAACTAAATTTTAGTTCAAATTCACTGATATAATAAAACTTATGCCCATATTCAGTATTCAGCAACCAAGAGATATGGCTTTTAACAGCTGGTGCTGAACCCAACATTACAATTTTCATGAGCAGTGAAATCCAACTCAGCCTCTTCGATGACTCGAATCCTAACCAAAAAGAGCTGATTCCCACAGACGCTAAAATTCCTATACTTCATGGAACTTACGCCAACATGACTGAGTTGGCACAGCATTGCAATCAGTGCCACCGCTGTGAATTAGGAGATACTCGTACTCATGCAGTTGTCGGTCGGGGTAATCTCCAAGCACTAATCATGATTGTTGGCGAAGCACCAGGTCAAAACGAAGATGAAACAGGTTTACCATTTGTAGGTAAATCAGGGCAGCTGCTAGAGAAAATTTTGGCATCTGTGAACCTGAGTACAGAAACCGATGTATACATTGCTAACATCAACAAATGCCGTCCACCCAATAATCGTGTTCCTACTACTGACGAAATGACGGCTTGTAAACCCTACTTGTCAGAGCAAATTCGTCTAGTCGATCCGAAAATCATTCTGTTAACGGGTGCAACTGCTCTCAAAGGTCTAACTGGCGATAAACGGGCGATTACTAAAATTCGCGGTCAGTGGATAGAGTGGGAAGGGCGTTTATGTATGCCGATTTTCCATCCTTCCTACTTGCTGCGTAACCCTTCTAAGGAAAAAGGCAGCCCTAAATGGTTGATGTGGCAAGATATACAGGCAGTGCGTGCTAAGTTCGATGAAATCCAGAAAAATACAAAGGAGGTATAAACAGTGCAGACTGATGACAGTTGGAAGCAAAGACTAGTTGAAAAAATCAGTCGAATGCCTTTCGCACAAATTTTGCTAGTTGAGAATTTTATAGATTCTTTATATCAGCTAAATTCAGACCGAATGCTTACTTTAGCAGCTGCAAAGCTATCTGAGCAAGCTTTGCAAAAAATCTGGGATAACCCTGATGATGCTGAATGTGACCAACTATGAATTTGGTGATGTTGTTTTAGTGCCGTTTCCCTTCACAGTTAGGACGACTTGAGAAGCCAGACCATCAAACACTACGGAATCTTCTACATACTATCCTGGGTTGATGTGGCAATATATACAGGCAGTGCGTGCCAAGTTCGATGAAATCCAGAAAAACATTTTGAAAATTTGAAGATATATAATGAGAATTGACTGGAAGCTTGGAATTATTAGCACATAAAAATAACCAATATGGAGTTATTCATATTTATCCTGGTTGTGCTTGGCTTTATAACTCTAATCAAAGATATTGTTTCCTCTGCCAAAAAAAGTTACCGTAAATTTTTTAGCTGTGACTTTGCTTACATTGCTAGTCACAGCGATAGTAGTGGGAATTATGGTTGGTTTGTTAATAATGCTGGAAGTTATGACAGTGGCATCAGCCATGACTCCAGTAGTAGTTGCAACAGTGGTGGATTTGATGGCAGCGGATTTTAACTTCTTAAATTTATAGTAAGCATACGCACACTTCCCGCTTGACAATCTCGCAACCAAGCTTTAACTCCTTGGGCAATATTACCATTACTGCTATCTCGTGGGGGCGATGGTGGTTCTTGTTTTGGATAAGAATCAGTTTGAGTAAACATCATCACCAATCGCCAACCATTTTTAGTTTTCGTCAACAACAGCCAGTGAAATTCTTGTAATTCCACTGCTTTTTGATTGATATACTGCCGTTCTAAGGTAGTAAAAAAAACTTGCTCTACTCCTGTGGCAGCACTTTTTTGCCCATCTGCGGTATATCCTCCTGGGTTAAGGGGCAAGGGCTGAAATTCAGGTTTTCCTGCCAGCAGCATATAGCTATAAACTTCACTGCTTCTGTTGCGACGGCGGGCACGTTGAGTAGCACGATTGGCATAGCTAGGTAAATCACGCAATAGCTGAGTAGTTAATACTTCTAAACTTTGCTCAGAACAAGAAGACTTCACCTCCTTTACAGCCGGAGAGGAGATGAGGTTCTGCGAGAATGCTGAGTTATTGGTACTTATGATGACAAACCAGAAACTGCAAGCTAAAATCCACAATCCATAATTTTTCTTCCTGACTCCTGGCTTGAAAGTGGGTGTAGGGGTGTAAGAGTGTAGGAGTGTAAGGGAAAACCAGATTTTCATGCCACCGTGGTTAACTCTTCAGAAATCCTCTTCCAAGCTAAGTTAGGCTCAGCAGCAGCAGTGATGGGACGACCAATCACTAAGTAATCTGCACCAGCTTGGATAGCTTGCGCTGGGGTGAGCGATCGCTTTTGATCTACTTTATCTGCCCAAGTTGGTCGTACCCCCGGACAAACTAGGAGAAAATCATTTCCACAAGTTTGCCGCAGCTGTAATACCTCTTGGGGCGAACAAACTGCCCCATCTAATCCAACTTCTTGAGCCATCAGTGCCATTTCTAGGATGTATTCTGGCAACTCTAAGGGAATTTTTAAATCAAAAGCTAGTTGTCTAGAAGAAATACTTGTCAGCAAGGTAATCGCAATTAATTTAGGTGGTTTTACACCTGTTTGTGCTGCGCCTACCTGTACCGCCTCAGTGGCAGCTTTCAACGCATCTCTGCCAGCAGTAGCATGAATGGTCAGCAAATCTACTCCATACCTAGCCGCAGCCCGACAAGCACCAGCAACAGTATTGGGTATATCGTCAAACTTTAAATCTAAGAAAATGCGCTTTTGCCGCGACTTGAGTAGTTCCAGAATTGTTGGCCCGGAACTAGTAAACAATTCTAAACCGACTTTCCAGAAACCGACTTGCGGCAGCCGATCGACAAGGGCGATCGCACTTTCCACATCCGGCACATCCAAAGCCACAATAATTTGTTGTTCTGCGTTCATTGAAAGTTTTCTACTCCCCATTTAAGGTATCAGTCGGACAAACTTATTTTTACCAACTTGCAGAACTCGGCCGTGCAATTCACTAGGCTGCTGGAAAGTGGTATCGACATCGGTGATGCGATCGCCATCTAAGCGTACCCCACCCTCTTGAATTTTCCGCTTGCCTTCGCCAGTACTTTTACACAAAGCAGTAGCACCGAGAATATAAGCTAACTTGGCGGGAAACTGTGACACCCCAGCTAAAGAGAATTCTGGCACTGCACCTTCTTTGCCGCCGGTTTTCGCTGCTTCTTTGGCTTCATTAGCTGCTTGCTCGCCGTGGTATTGTCTGACTACTTCCCATGCTAGAAGTGTTTGGCGATCGCGGGGATTTTCTGGCAGTTTGTCTAAAGGTAAATCCGTCAGCAGTTCAAAATACTGCTCTAGTTGATTATCTGGAACTCCTTGTAACTTCTGATATTTTTGTGCTGGGTGTTCCGACAAGCCCACATAATTACCTAAAGACTTAGACATTTTTTGCACGCCATCTGTACCAATCAAAATAGGCAACAGCAACCCAAATTGGGGCTTTTGCCCAAAATGACGTTGCAAATCTCTTCCCACAGCAATGTTAAACTTCTGATCGGTTCCCCCTAATTCCACGTCTGCCTCAACAGCAACAGAATCATAGCCTTGCATTAATGGATATAGGAACTCATGAATAAAAATTGGATTCTCTTTTTTATAACGTTCGGCAAATCCCTCCTTGGCTAGCATCTGCCCCACCGTCATAGTAGAGAGTAACTCCACAATTTTCCCTAAATCAAGTCGGGAGAGCCATTCGGAGTTATAACGTACCTCTAGCCTGCCTGGTGTGTCAAAATCCAAGATAGGACGCACTTGCTCGAGGTAAGTCTGGGCATTCTGCGCTACTTCTGCTTCTGTCAGCTGGCGACGCACCTCAGATTTACCCGTAGGATCGCCAATGCGAGCCGTAAAATCACCAATAATTAGCACCGCTGTATGACCAGCATCTTGAAACGCTCGCAGTTTTCGTACTGGTATGCTATGACCAAGATGAATATCAGCACCTGTAGGGTCAATTCCCAATTTGATCCTCAAAGGTCGGTTTGTAGTTTCTAAGCGTTTCTCTAAACTTTCAGTTTCACTGTCAGCATCAGTTGGTTGTGGGAAAATTTCTACTATCCCACGATGCAGCCAAGAAAATTGCGTCATACTAGTAGATTCGCTATTAACTACGTTTTTTACGTTAGAAGTTAGGTTGGTTATATTCACTGGCAACTTGTCCGTTATCTCATCTGCCAAACTAATATAATTGCAAAAAATTAACCACCATACTTCATTCAATGAATTACATTTATATTTACTAGTGAGGAAGTGAGATCGCCGTGTCGTCTTCTAGGACTTTTGAAAATAAGCAGCCACAACGTCGGGCTTCATCGGGTTTTGATTTTTTGAAAGGAGTAGGTCAGGTAACTGGCGGTACTCTGTTATCAATCACGATGTTGACAAGCTCTATTGTAGCTGGAGGGCTAGTTGGTTTAGCTATCAGTTTCCGCAATTTGCCGGATGTAAGACAGCTACGTAACTTTTTGCCGTCGGAAACGACTTATATCTATGACATCAAAGGCAAACTGTTAACAAGTGTCCACGGAGAAGCTAACCGGGAAGTCGTACCTCTAGATAGAATTTCTCCAAATCTGAAACGGGCGGTATTAGCCAGCGAAGATAGTCATTTCTACTCTCACCATGGTATTAACCCCACTGGCGTTGGACGTGCTTTGGTAGTCAACGCGGTAGCAGGTGGTGTGCGGGAAGGTGGTTCTACCATCACCATGCAGTTGGTAAAAAACCTGTTTTTGTCTCAAAAACGTGCCTTTACCCGGAAGTTAGCTGAGGGCGTGCTGGCAATTCGTTTAGAGCAAATTCTCAGCAAAGACCAAATTTTAGAAATGTACCTCAATCAAGTTTATTGGGGTCATAACAACTATGGCGTTCAAACGGCGGCACGCAGTTACTTTGACAAAGCAGCAGAGACTTTAACCCTGGGCGAGTCAGCAATGATGGCGGGTTTAATCCAAGCGCCAGAGGAATTCAGTCCTTTTGTGAGCATGAAGCTGGCAAAACAGAAACAAAAGGAAGTACTAGGGCGAATGCTGGAATTGAATTGGATTAGCCAGCAAGAGTATGATGATGCTCTTAAGCAAGAAATCAAGCTTGGTAGAATTAGATCGTTTCAAGGTAGTGCCCTACCTTATGTCACCAATACCGTGGCGCAGGAACTGCGTAAAAAGTTTGGGGGTGAAGCCCTTACTAAAGGTGGGATGCGGGTGCAAACTACAGTTGATGCTGAATTCCAAAAAATGGCAGAACAAACTGTTGTTAAGTGGCACAAAACATTACTAAGTCAAGGATTATATAAAAATCAAATTGCCTTAGTGGCAATCGATCCGCGCACGCATTTTGTCAAAGCACTAGTGGGTGGCGTAGATCCCAAAGTCAGCGAATTCAACCGTGCAACCCAAGCTCAGCGGCAACCTGGCTCTTCTTTTAAACCATTTGTATACTATACTGGCTTTGCTACTGGTAAGTTTGCCCCAGATTCAACGGTGGTAGATGCCCCAGTCAGCTATCGAGATGGTAATGGTTGGTACTTTCCGAGAAATTATGATGGTGGATTTAGTGGTGCGATGTCAATTCGTACTGCCCTAGCGCAATCGCGCAATATTCCCGTGATCAAGGTTGGCAAAGCTGTGGGAATGAATAGAGTCATAGAAACCTGCCGTACCTTGGGAATTATGAGTCCTATGGAACCGGTGACTTCTTTGCCTCTAGGCGCTATCGGTGTCACACCCTTGGAAATGGCTAGCGCTTATGCTACCTTTGCTAATTATGGTTGGCAGTCGCCCCCAACTATTATCACCCGTGTCACTGATAGTAGTGGCAATGTGTTGCTAGATAATACACCCAAGCCCCAGCTAGTTCTCGATCCTTGGGCATCAGCAGCAATTATTGATGTGATGCAAACAGTAGTTAGTAGTGGTACTGGCAAAGGTGCTGCTCTAGACCGACCAGTAGCTGGGAAGACGGGAACAACTTCTTCAGAAAAGGATATTTGGTTCGTGGGTACTGTGCCGCAGTTAACAACAGCTGTTTGGGTAGGTAGGGACGACAATAGACAATTGGCTAGTGGTGCTACAGGTGGCGGTATGGTTGCTCCTGTCTGGCGCGATTTTATGCAGAAAGCACTCAAGGGTGTCCCTGTGGAAAAATTTAAGTCACCTTCCAAGTTTCCCCGACCCAAGTCAAATTAGAGGTATTAGGGATTGGGAATTATCCCAGCACCCAGTCCCTTTCAAGGCTGGTTTTCTAGCTCAGTTTTCATCCTTTGCAGGGTTAAATGCATTTGGTCAAACATCTGTTGCGGAGTCACACCAAACTGACCAAGTTGAGTTTTTAGCTGTTCCATAGTCATTTGGGCCATGAAATCTTCTGATAGCTCGAAGCGCTTCATAAAGACGCGATAGCGATCCATCATGGCTTCCATCTGCTCAATAAACAGCTTTTTGCCTTCGCGGTCAAATTTGCCGTAGCTACTACCAAGCTTAATTAATGCTTGATAATCCTCAAACAGCTGTTTTGCTTCTTGTTGAACTATATCAGAATCAAAGAATCCCATATTATTTATATTCAACTGAGTAATGGCACTCAGCAGCTTATATTTTTGCCCTATTTTTATTTTAGTCTAGGAGACTGATCTAGAGAACAAGCTACGGTTTAAGTACGGTTTTTTACCTAGATTTCACCACTTGACTGGAGCTTATTCCTGTTTTAAAAATAAATCTACTTAATAAAGCAGCAACGCCTACAGCTTTTCCCATAGATTTCGGATTGGTAGTTTCATGTGGATTAATTTTTAACTGGGTAGCATTTTTCAAAGCGAGTGACTGTTGCGGGTTCAGTTTTAATGCTTGACGCGTATAAACTTTTGCCATTCCTGGAAAATTCTGTCGCAGATGAACGAACCCTAGTAAGGCATAGTAATCACTGTTATTTGGCTCTAGCTTGATAGCATCGCGCAGTTCTCCTACGGCTAGTGCCCATTTGGCTTGCCTGGTATACTGAATAGCTCGCCGATAGTGACGTTGAGCGTAGTTTGTCGCTACTGGTTTAATATTTGTTGTTTGCTCTAATGTCAATTCCAGTGATTGGGATTTAACTTCATAAATGATAGAAGTTGGTGTTTTAGGAATTAATGGTTCAGGTAATTGCAAGCACAAGTATGCTAAGTTCAACTTACTTAACTGTTGAGTTATCTGATAGGCTTCGTGAAGCGATTTATATTGGGCTTCTGCGTAAGAAGCGATCGCTTCTTCATAAAAAACCTCAGCTTCCAGTGCAGACATTGCCATGAGTTCTCCAGCCACAGAACTTTGGAGAGATAACGTGTTTGGGTGCAAGGCGCGTGCCTCTAACCTTAGCATTGCGATGGTTTCAGCGCGTTTTTGTGTCTGTTTCAACTGCTCGTAAGCTGGATTGATTAAACAGGTAAAAATTGTCTTCGCCAATTCCTGTTCTCCATTGTTGCTCTTAGCATGGCGATCGGGATGCAGCAACTTTGCTAAAGCGTGATAGCGTTTAAGAATCCGACGCTCATCAGCAGCCACAGAGATTCCCAACACAGCATAGGGATCGGAAAGTTGTTTCAGCCATTTTGCTGGGAGAGCGCTCTGTGACATCGGATTAATATTTGCAGATAAGAACTTTAAGATAGCATCAAAGAAGACTGGGTATTAGAAAGAGGCAGAAGGCAGAAGGCAGGAGGCAGGAGTGTTATTATTTTTCCCTTGTCTCTCCATGCTCCACGGCAGTTGCTCTACTTGGGGAAACCCAAGACCGCACTGCCTCCCCTGCTCTCTTATCCCCAGTTCCCTCATGATAGATTCTGTCTGAATTAATAGAATGGATTCATAATGTTGGTTGCGAGCAAGAATTCTACAATGCTGAATTGCTCGAGAGGCGTTGCTACTATGGCTATCTTATTGTAGGAACTTTGATAGTGGTAAATTTACCCTTGAATATGTTAAATAAGCGCAAAAGCCGAAGTGTTGCTGCCGTTCTAGCTTTTTCTGGCACGCTGACAATTTCAGGATTACATAAGTTTTATTTAGGACAGCCGTTGTGGGGCCTATTGTATGTTCTGCTTTCTTGGACACCTATTCCCAAGGTAGCTAGCGCCATTGAGGGTGTCTGGTATTTAGCTCAAGATGAAGAAGCTTTCGATCGCAATTTTAATTTAGGTAAGTCAGCAGTAAAAATTTCACAACAAGCGAGTAATCAAGTAGGAGCGATCGCAGATGCGTTGCGAGAATTAGATGCTCTGCGTCAGGATGGACTGATTTCTGAGTACGAATTTGAGCAAAAGCGTCGCCAGTTGCTCGACCAAATTTCTTGAAACAAGCAAAAATGATGAACAACTGGCTACCTTTGAATCTCAAGTTGCAAAAACTCCGTGCCAAACTCCTCAATGACCCCTACTATCGACTACAGTCTGGGGAAGAAATTCAGATAGCAGCAAAATTGGGTATCCGTATTGATGCTAATCAAGCAACTGTAGATGATTGGTTGCGTTTACCTGGTTTATCGATTCACCAAGCGCGATCGCTTGTGGAACTTTCACGATCGGGCGTTAAATTTTACTGTATTGAAGATATCGCTGCGGCTCTGAGTATGCCAGTACAGCGACTTGAGCCATTAAATCCTTTGCTAATTTTTAGTTATTATGACAACGAGTCTTTAGATAAACCTACGCAATTACTTAATCCAAACACAGCAACAGTTGAGCAGCTAGCTAAAATTCCCTTTATGGACTTGTCTCTCGCGCAAGCAGTAGTGCAAAATCGGCTATCAGCTGGACATTACCGGAACTTGGCTGATTTCCAGCAACGATTGCAGCTACCTGGTGAGGCGATCGCCCAGTTGATGTATTATCTCCGCTTTTAAGTAATGAATACTCACAACTGTCCATTCGCTCATTAAGAGATGACAAAAAGAATTAATCTTAAAACGGGTGTACAGATGAGCAGTGAACGAGGAAAAATCATATCAAGTTCGGATAATCATTTATGATTCAAAACTCTCCGCGTCCCCGCGTCTCCCGAAGTTTGCTCAAGGGTGGAACCCATAAGAGCGACTTCTCTTTGGATGCAACTTCTCTCCGTGTCCCCCTGTAACTCTTAACTATGCATCTTCAGGATTTAACTGCCTCAATTCCTCGGTGGTGTATGCCCCAATAGGACTCCAAAGGAGATAGGGAATAAGTAATAGTGTTGCTAGTCCAGAAATTGGCAAAACACATACTGCCAACACAATGGCTGAAATCAAACCGATTAACCCAATAATTTCACCAGTTTTGAGACTGCGAAACCTCAACATTAGAGGTATGTAAGCAACAGTAATTATTTCTACCAAAAGGTATAAACCCATTAGTAGCCAGGTAATTACGCTTCCTGGATTTTTTTGCCAAACAATATTAGCTGAAGCGGCACCGCAAATAAAAATTACAGTCCAGATGAGCGGGATAAAAGGTTCAAAAACTAGCCATTGGGGGCGACTCAACTGTGCAAACCATTTGACATCGCGGGGCGTAATCAAAAAACTACCAATGGCAACTAAGAAAGTTACAGCCGCGATCGCTATCCAAGATGAAATCATATCTACACCCTTACCCCTATCTTTTGTCAATTCTTACACTGCAAGTTTGACAATTTAAGGCGTAGGTTTAATCAGTCGCTGGTTTGAATTTCAACATCTAAAATTACAGCAATTTTCAGGTTTATAGACCACAGTTAGGATCGGCAGTGGTGTAATTGCAAAACCGACAGCTAGACCTGTCATAATTAAGCAAGAAAACATTAATGTTTACATTCCTATCACCAGTCTGGTAGTAAGCTACGACTTTTTGACAAAACCAGGTTATCGCAATATTGTAAAGTATTTCACTTTGACGCAGATATCACCCAAAAGTTGGATGATAAATTTGTACTTGCATCAATAGTGCGATCGCTTGGTTTAGCAGTATCCAAATCTTTCAAAATCACCTCTGCCAAACAAGTCTTAAATTTTGATTTTTCCGGGGAATCTCCAAATACATCCTCAAAAGCATTACTTAAGACTCAGTACGGCATTTAGATTTAACTAAACTTCTTTGCTAGTTCCGTACCTTATTCAAGCTTAAACACATCTGCTAGTACACTGCTATCACCCACCAGCCTAGCCTTTGCTGGAGAGTCATAAACAACCAACAGTGAAGGTATCCCAGTTACATCCTGAAATAAAGTCATACCTTCAGCATGGTCATCCCGATTTCCATAGGGAATTTCTTGTACAAGCTCTGGATTGTTGAGGACATTTTCTCGTAAATTGACACCATTTTTCAAACGATAAACTTGCACAGGCCCATCTAAATCCATTGTTGGCCCAGCTAAAATCAACAAGTCTTCACCATGAACGAGTAAATCTCGAATTCCTAATCCATTCAACCAGATAAAATGCTTTTTATATCCCTTATTCTCTTCTCCAATTTTTCGCAGTTTCATCAGCCCTGGTTTAGAATTTTCCAACTCGATTTCTAGGATGACAGCCCAACCTCGCACAACTGGTCCGCGTAAACCTAGAAACATGCGGTTTTGATAAATAGCTAACCCTTCAATATCAAAGCCATTATCTTTTCCCGGAATTGCTGCTTTAATAAATAAACCCAAATGGGTGTCATTTACTAAAGCTGCCATCAGCAAGTTACCTTGATTTGTTACCTCTAGTTTCGCAGCACTTAACTGTACATCTGGATTTTGAGGGTGTGGACAAGATGAAAATAACTTTCCATCCACAAGGGGAATTCTTCCAAGAATGTAGCGATTGAGTTCTGATTCAATTTTTGCTAACCTTGAAATACTTTTTTTATCGTTATTATCGAGCTTAGGTTTTTTACGCTTGTAGCTATGAGAACCAACCAACCATAAGTAATAATCGGCATAAGCCAATCCTTCAATATCAACTTCTTCATCTTCTGGTGCAGGTAAACCAATAAATTCTGCCACCCGAAATTGTTGATGGTTTGTAAATTTATCAGTGTCAACTAATGAGAGACGTTCAATTGTTGATGTTTCATCCGATCCCAACCATAAATGATTATCAGAAGTTAGCAGTAAAGCTGAAAGGTCTTCCCTGTGTTCTTGATAATTCTCAGCAAACGTTAGGAAAACTTGATGCAGTAAATGCGAATTTGGCATGTTAGCTAGTCTCTCAGGTTAGGAAGTTGTTAATCCTGATATTTTAGTGTGTGATTTAATACTCTGCAACGAAAAAATGTCTAATGACCTAACCTACATGCAACTTGGCAAGGTAAATATGTCATTGAAATTTATGATAGCACCTATATAATTTTCATAAGAATATCAAGTATCAATGGTAATAAAAATACTTACACCCAAGGATAATGTTAAAAACAAATATCAAAAGATAGATGGAATTTTTTAACTAATGCTATTATGCAATCACCTGATTAAGTAGGTCATTGCTATCAATTATGAAATTAGCTACAGAATTATCAGTAAAAACTCTAGGAGACTACGCTTACCAGGCGATCCAAAAACACTTTAAGAAAGCCTCGAAGTGGGAAAAATCAGTTAAGAAAGATGAAGATCCGGAAGCACTGCATCAAATGCGAGTGGGGATGCGTCGCCTACGTACAGCCACAAGTAGGTTTGAAATAGCACTAAATTTGCCAAAGCCAGCCAGGGATAAAAATATCGGTAAAATTGCTCGTCGTCTTGGTAGCCTCAGAGACTTAGATGTGCTAAAAGAAGCTTTGGAAAAACTTTATCAACCACATTTGCCTCGCAAAGAACAGGAATCTTTGCAAACAGCTTTCGATGCTTTGGCTAAACAACGTAAAGATGCATTCTCTAATGTACAAACAACATTAAAGGACGAGTCTTACAAGTCTTTAAAACAAGCATTGGAAGAGTGGTTGGATAAACCAAGTTATCAACCCGTGGCTTCTCTACCAATTCAGCAGGTACTACCAGATTTATTGTTACCTGAAGTGAGTCGTTTCTTGCTACATCCAGGGTGGCTAGTTGGCACTCAAGTTGTGGATTCAGAGGTAACAGTCAACACCAACTGGAAAGCAGAAAAACTAGAACAACAATTGACAACTCAAGGTGACACTATTCATGATTTGCGGAAACAAGCTAAACGCGTGCGCTACCAGATGGAGTTATTTACTGACTTATATGGCGAGTCTTACGCTGCTTATATTGCAGAAGTGAAAAGTATTCAAGAGATTTTAGGTACGCTGCAAGACAGTGCAGTTATGAGTGAGTGGCTTGTGGATGTCTTCAAATCAGAAATTCACACATTACCAACACTTACTGCTTTATTAGCGGAAAATCGTTACAAATCGTGGCAACAGTGGCAACCTTTGCAGGAGAGGTATTTAAAAGCTGAAAACAAACACAGTTTTCATTTAACAATACTGCATCCCCTTTAGGAAGAAAAGATAAATTCTAGAAAATAAGTAAAGTGCGGACTATTTTTCTGTTCGCTGCTGAGCGCTTTTTGGTGACAATTATTTTCCACTAGATTTATCCAGAGTCACCAGAACCGAGATCGTTGCTGACTTGTTTCTTTATTTAGTGAGATTGAGACTAGCGGTGAGCAGACAAACTAATAGGAGCCTCAAGGGACAACACATAAACACTGCTCTGGGGAATCTGCACAACACGAGTATTTTCTGGGGAGCGCAAGCCAGCAAGTAATCCTACAGCGCTTCCCAGCATTGCTCCTCGGTCAAACTGATCCGGATCGCCTTGGTTCAAGAAGCCTAAGGTACTTCCGCCAATTCTACCCCAAATGGAACCATTTTCTACAGCTTTGTCATTAGCTCGCTTATGAGTAATAGTAGTGCCAGGAATTGTTTGACTTGATGCTTTGATCGAGACAATTCGACCATTAATCACCAAAGACTGCGCCAAAATTTTAGCACCTCCATCTGTTGGTTTGAGGACAATTGTTACAGGAGTGTTTTCAGCTGCTATGGTGTTACCTTGAGCATCTTTAATCGCATTAGCTAAAGGAACTGTGAGGGGATAATCCTTTTTTTGCCCAACATCTATGGTAACAGACGCGGGAAATGAGACAATAACCGCTGTATCTTGAGGAATGCTAATCTGTTCACTGATTGCTTGGGGCTGAGGTTGAGGCGCAGACTGAGTAGGAACTGGTTGGGCACTAGCTGGCAGTGTAACTGCACCCAACAAAGACATAGAACAGGCAAGATTCAATAACATCTGCGTTTTCATAACCGTTTCTCCCTTGGATGTGAGTAGTTTGTTCTGGGCTTGAACCCTTCACTCAATCAATAGGTTGATTATTGTTAGTTTATGCAGTCTGTTTTGAGAAAAATGCTAAATCTTTTGTACTTAGGCTATATTCCGTAGGTGCGATCGCCAAGTATTGTGCTAATATGCTGCTTTGCTCTGGCGACTATGAACCAAAGATACCAGAAGCTACAACTTATCCCAATTCTTCCCCAAAAACTTATTGAGTCAGACTTTCTTAATTACGAATTTTTATTACCTATTATTGTCTTAAACTTATTCGCTGAACCTAAGGAATAATCTTCTAACTTAAAATCCGCAAAAGGCTTATTCTCTAACCTATCTTTTAAGGCTTCATCTAAAATTACACCTGCTGAATCTTTTTTAACACCAATAATAATTACACTTCTGTGATATGTAGTTAAATCTCGATTTGGTTGACAATTATTCTGCTGAAATTTACCCAGATTTAATAAACGATAACCTTTAATACTGGGTGAATTACTAAATAGCTTTTTGGCTAGAAGTTGTACCTGCTTAGAACGCTCTAGAGCGATGCGTTGTCCGATTGCTACATTGCCCTCACAAGCAGATGTACCTAAAGAAATAATCTCACTAGGATTGTCCATTATATTCTGTATACCTTCTTGTTCTAATTTTAATTTTAAAACTTCAAGACTAATAATTTTATCTTTATATTTGATTTGGAAATTGCTGCCTAAAAGCCATTTATATTCTACTGACAAAACAGCTATATTAAATTTGGCAATTCTACCTTGACTATCCCTACCTTCTTCATAAGAAAAGTAATCAATCTTGCCTTTTCTTTGTGGGTATTGCCCGTAATTGGAAGATGTAACCAATTTTGGATATCCTGTAGCTAAGCATATTACATTGAGTAATCCTAATGACACTAACAGCGCTGCAAATAGTGCTGGTAGAGGTAATTTTTCTGGCTGCTTTGTTAGTAAAGGTAAAGTTGTATGAGGTTTTAGCTGGGCTATCTGTTCAGTTTTAGAAATACCCAATGCTTTGATTCCAGCTTGATACTGTTCAACGTCTCCTACGCGCTGCAAAGCAGGACGCTTTCTCACCTCCGACATCATGAGCTTTTGTTCTAATTTAGAACCGTCGATTTTTTCCATTGCTATGCAGTGCAACACCAAACCATTTCTGGTTTGATACTGGAAATAGCCATAGACTTTGGGAATGCCAAGATGATTTATCTGTCCCAACACATCTGCCTCTTGCCGAAACAGTTCCACTGCTTTAGCGTCGTTTGCTAAATCATCGTTGAGTACCTTTAGGATTATCGGCGTGTCTTGTTCGTATGCCTGATAGACTTTGCCAAAGCCAGTTTTGTCGCTCAACAATTCCATCACGCGATAACGCCCTAGCAATTCCAGTGGGGAACCACAATTTTGACAAAAACGGTTTTTATTATTGTTAGGGTTATTGGGTTGCGGACAAACTGGATTGATACAAAGGCTCATGACTGGCTGAATCTGTGGTACAAAGTAGCGATCGCTCACCTATATTCTTTTGCTAAGAAAGCTGCTACAGTCCGGTTAAATGACTCAGGACAGGTCAAAAAAGGCCAATGATTACCAGGAACTTGGCACAGACGTAAGTTTTTGAGATGGGTTTTGTAAGGTTGGAGTTGCCAATCTTGACGGTTAACGCCTTTTTCTGGTTGGATGAAGAGTGCAGGGATATCAAGGGGAATTGTAAAACCTGGGACTCGCATGACTTCCTCAAAAATCTCATCGCGGGCGGCAACAGTAAACTTGCTACCCCAACTACCATCTGATTTTTCTTCGATTCCTGCTTGAAAAACTTGCTGCTGTAAAGGAGTCCATTCTTGATATTGGCTTAACTGACGTGCTTGTTGTTCTGCTGCTTCGTAACTTGTAAACGGCCCCATGCCTTTGAGAAAAGGTAAGACGCGGTACAAAATCGGAAATGTTAATTTGAGGAAAATGGGCATCTTCCAGATAAAAATCGGGTCGACCAGAATCAGACTCCGCAAACGCTTGGGGTTTTGCCTTGCCCAAATAGCAGCTAATTTACCTGTCCAAGAGTGACTTACAACATGGGCAGAAGACCATCCCAAATAATCCATGAGTGCTTCTAAATCTGCGATTGCACTTGCAAAACTGTAATCTTTCTCTGGCTTGCTGCTTTCACCATGACCGCGCATATCCGGCGCAACTATGTGATAGTCTGCCGCCAAGTAATCACCTAAGCTAGACCAAACAAGGGCGTTGTCAGCTAAACCATGTAACAGCAGCACAGGTTCCTGACTTTGGTGCCACTCTAAATAAGAAAGTTGAATATCAGACTTGAAAAAGTTTTGACGTAGAGGCATCGTCATACATCCACCCTAGGGGAGATAATTTTGCGCTTATATGTTACAGCGAAAGCTTTTGTCTACCAAGGGTAAAAATAAAGCTATGAAGGTATCAATCACGCTTATTTGTTCGCGATAAATTCGAGGGCAATCGCTGAAATAAAAAAGCCTCAAATTCTTACAATGCAAGAATTTGAGGCTTTTGCTCTGAAAAATTCCTGATTACTCAATCACTGTTTTAGTTCGTCGCAAATCGGACATCAACCCAGTAGTTACTCGACTGATAGCTGGAGTTGGGAAATGCAGGGGTTGAACTATAGTTATAGACACCGTTACCCCCACTAACTCCATTGCCTAGAGCATGCAATGGTGGGCTATCTACGCCAGCGTTAGCAAAGTATCCCTCATTTACAGAGTAGTGTCCAACATTAGTATGGTAGGACGCAACATAAGTAGTATTGGCAGTAATTGCTACGGGAGTAGTAAAGTTGACCTGCTGCCAACCTGATGCGGTCTCGTTGGTGAAAGTTGCTCTTGCTAACTGTGTACCAGTGCTGCTCCACAAAGTGCCGACGTGAGTACCCGTATTGCTTGTACTCTTGTAAAATCGGATGCCAGTAATTGACCCGTTGACATCTGAACGGAACTTGACGCCAACCTCAATAGCAGTGTTATCGGGATCTGCCACCACAGCAGGAGTTATTGTATTATTCCAGATACTAGACGCTCCTGGTGGAGTTGTGGTGGCAGCCGCCGTAGTAAACGACCAAGTGAAGTTTGCTGCTAAAGCATTGCCAGCTTGGTCTTTCACCCGTGGGTCAGTACTTCCACCTCTGATAGTAGCAGTATAGGCTGTATTGGCTGTCAGTGGGCTGCTTGGTGTGAGCGTTGCCGTGCGGCTGTTAGTGTTGTATGTAACAGTGGCTGCTACCAGTACATTGTCCGCTCCCCGCAACTGAAATGTATTGGTATTAACTGTTGCTGAGTCTATAGCCTCGCTAAAGGTAGCCGTAACGCTCGATCCCACACTTACGCCTGTAGCACCGCTACCGGGAGTTGTTGCACTCACCGTCGGTGGGGTTGTGTCAGAAGGTGCGGTAGTTGTAAAGACCACATCGACCCAGTAGTTGCTTGACTGGTAAGTTGAGTTAGGGAAGGCTGGAGTCGAGCTATAGATATAGACACCATTAGCTCCATTCTCCCCATTGCGGAGAGCGTGCAATGGTGGGTTATCGACTCCAGAAGTATCAAAGAAGCTACTATCAGCAGCGTAACGCCCAACATTGGTGTGATAGGAAGCTACATAAACCGTGTTAGCAGTAATTGCCACTGGAGTATCAAAGTTGACTTGTTGCCAGCCCGAAGTCGTTTCGTTGGTGAAGGTTGCCCTTGCTAATTGCGTACCTGTGTTGCTCCACAAGGTGCCGACATGAGTACCTGTATTGCCAGTACCTTTATAGAAACGGATGCCAGAGATGTAGCCGTTGCCATCTGAGCGGAATTTGACACCCACTTCAATTGCATCAGTATCGGGATCTGCGGCTACAGTAGGAATCACCGTGGTATCCCAGATACTACACGGACAGGTGCGCGATCCAATTGTGACGGTAACACTTGCTCCGGGGGTCTCAATATTACCGCTATCATCGATCGCACGACTCCTGATGGTGACTGAACCGGATGTATTGGCTCTCCAAGTATAAGTCCAATTAGCACGACCACTGGCAGGATGCCATGTCGTTCCACCATCTACTGATACCTCAACCCCACCTACAACGCCGCCACCCATATCAGTTGCGGTACCGGTAATCGTGACTTGTGCACCGCTTTGCACGGTTGCACCAGCAGTGGGTGAGGTAATTGTTGAGGTAGGAGTGGTTGTGTCGCCGGAAGCAGTGGCAGACAGCAAACCAGTCTGCAACGTGGCCGGTTGCACGCCCATATCAGCTAATAAGTTAACTGTTGCCTGCTGCATCTTTGGATTCGCAGGCGAACTACCTCGATCGTGATTGCTATCTAAACCCCAAGACCACTGTATTGTTCCAGCACCAAAAACCAGTGCCCCACTACTGTGCTTATACAATGTCAGGTGGTGAATTGCTGTACCTGTAGTATAAGTAGACCCGTAGTCCTGTAGAATCTCGACATTATTAGCCGTAGTCGAGGACAAGCGAATCAAGCCAGGAGGTCGGAACCCGTTATCGGCGTCTTCATCCCATTCGTAACCCAGGGTACTAGCGGTTAGTGTGGTCGTGCTAGTTGCTGTAGCAATACTGGTGTTACGCCAAAAGCGCATCTTGCCATCCGCCGCAGGTACTTGGATAGCAGTAGTTCCGCCATTGACCTTGAATATTGTTCCAGACAGGGCGTTCTCTGGACGACCACCATCAGCTGGGGGGCTAAAGCGTGGGTCGCGCCAAGTACCTGTCCAAGTAGGTGGGTCTTGCGGATCGATAACTGCATTAGCCTTCGTCTCCTTATATGTCACCAGAGTCCGATAGGGTTTTGCTGACGAATCAATACTGTTTTCCCAACGAGTTTTCCAAAAAATTTCGTTGCCGCTAAAGAATGCCAGATGAGTGCCTAGATTCCGGGCAGCTTCGACGTTGGCTCGTTGCGTGTTCGACCAGTACTCGTCATGCCCGACCGACAGAAAGGCCTGATGATTGCGGATTAGATTACCACGGCGATCGCTATCCACACCAGTAAAGTAGCTGACATTGTAACCGTTAGCCTCCAACCAGCGAACCATTGGGTATTCAGCGTTAAATAACCAATCTTGACCGTTGTCAACTATGCGGGTGTTGAACGGACGGTTGTAGCTGACTTTGTATGCCCGACCAGCAGGCGATCCTGTATAAAGGCTATTCCCACCGTAGTCATTGTACGCCTGCCAAGTTGTATCAGAAGTCTGGAAAAGCAGATCGGAAGTGCTAGCATCGTCCCGAACAATAAAGACAATATGGCTTGCCCCTCCAGTATCCGAACGCACAACTTTCGCGAAGTATATCCCCGATGTGGCATCTGTTGGCACAGACCAAGATGCAGACACTGCCCAGTTACCGCAATCAATCAGTCCAGTTGTTGCATTGCTAAGGCAGCTCGGTTGGTTCTGTGCCTGTGTTAACGAACGTTGAACAGTTGCTACCTTACGGGCACCATTACCACCGTAGTAGCCCATGCGGTAGATATCAAGGCGGTAATTAGTAGCGTTAGTTTTAATCTTAAAAGAAATAGTCTCTCCTCGATTGATACTGATATCAGTGGCAAAGCCCTGGATAGTCGAGTCACCGATACCGCTGATATCCCATTGCGTGGAGGGGTTACCTGCTTTACAGTTCTCAGCAACTATCGAGTTGGCTGGAGAAGCACAGGGATCGGCCGCTAGCACCCTCTGCATCAGCGGTTGAAACCCCACGTTCAGCCCTACTGCCAAAACTATCGTTAGCATCATCAGGATCATCATGCGAATGAACCTGTTCATTTAGCCTCCTTCAAAGAACAATAAAAGGTATAAATGATAGAAAATTTATTCAGTTTTAAAAATTTAGGCTAATAAGTTTGGTTTAAAACCTGAATAAATCATGAAGTAAATGCTTCCTTTCTGTATCTCTCGTCTTTCCAAACCTTCTCCTCCCCTAGGGGAGGAGAAGGTTTCGCTATTCCTACCAGCCAGTCAAACTTTTTCTAATGCTTACCCTCAAAGGAGACGGACACAAAGAAGCAACATAAGGTGGCTGGAGGATAGATGTGTGATTCCTGAATCAATGCACTAGTTTGTAGTAAATACAACATCGACCCAGTAATTGCTCGACTGATAGGTGTTGTTTGGGAAGCCACTAGCACCATACCTATAAATTCCATTGCCCCCACTCACCCCATTACGCAGAGCGTGCAGTGGTGGATTATCAACTCCAGCAGCAGCAAAAAAACCGCTATCAGCAGCGTAACGTCCGACATCAGCATGATAAGAAGCTACGTAAACAGTGTTAGCAGTAATCGCCACTGGGGTACTAAAGTTGACCTGTTGCCAACCCGAAGCTGTTTCGTTGCTGAAAGTTGCACTACGTAACAACGTACCACCGCTGCTCCACAGGTTGCCGATATGAGTGCCTGTGTTACCGCTTCCTTTATAGAATCGGATACCAGTAATCGAGCCATTGACATCTGAGCGGAACTTGACTCCTACCTCGACAGCATCAGGATCGTTCTCCGATGGGTTTGTTGGAGTTGCCGAACTATTCCAGATACTCACAGAGGATTGTGTTTCTGCCGTGGTGAAAGACCAAGTATAGTTCGCAGCTAAGGCGTTGCCCGCTTGGTCTTTCACCCCAGTTGCTCCGCCTTTGACAGTGGCATTATAAGTCGTCAAAGCTACCAGTGGGCTGCTTGGTGTTAGCGTCACTGTGCGGTTGGCAGCGTTGTAGCTAACAGTAGCTGATACCAGCGCATTGTTTGGTCCCCGCAACTCAAATGTACTAGTATTAATCGTTGCTGAGTTCATTGCTTCGCTGAAGGTAGCCGTGACACTCGTCCCAGCGTTTACTCCTGTAGCACTGTTAGCAGGAGATGTTGAACTCACTGTTGGTGGGGTTGTGTCCGAACCTGTATTAGTTGTGAATACGACATCGACCCAGTAGTTGGTCGATTGATAGGTGTTGTCTGGGAAGCTAGTAGCACCATACTTATAGACCCCATTACCTCCATTCTCTCCATCGCGGAGAGCGTGCAGCGGTGGATTATCAATTCCAGAAGCCGCAAAGAAATTGTTATCAGAAGCATAGCGTCCCACATCAGTGTGGTAGGAAGCTACGTAAACAGTATCAGCTGTAATTGCTACAGGAGTATTAAAGTTAACCTGCTGCCAGCCCGAAGCTGTTTCGTTGCTGAAAGTTGCCGTCGCCAACTGCTGGCCACCACTACTCCACAAGTTACCAATGTGAGTGCCTGTGTTGCCGCTTCCTTTATAGAAACGGACACCAGTAATGAAGCCGTTGATATCTGAACGGAATTTAACTCCTAACTCGACAGCATTGGTATCAGAGGATGATGGGTTTGTCGGAGTTGCGGAACTATTCCAGATGCTTTGAGGGGGTAGCGTACTTGCAGTAGTAAATGACCAAGTAAAGTTCGCAGCTAAGGCGTTATCCGCAAAATCTTTCACCCCAGTTGCCCCACCTTTGATAGTGGCGTTATAAGTTGTTGAAACTGCTAGTGCGCTACTCGGTGACAGACTGGCAGTGCGGGTTGCTTCGTCATAGCTAACGGTAGCTGATACTAATGTATTCGCCTGATTTCGCAGTTCAAAGTTGCTGGTATTGATAGTTGCTGGATCGATAGCCTCGCTAAACGTAGCTGTAATAGTTGTGACGGTATTAATAGCTGTAGCACCGTTGGCAGGGGAAGTAGAACTTACTGTTGGGGGTGTCGAATCCTGAGTATATGTGACAACATAGGAGCCAGCATTACCTGGGAAGAAAGCATACTCAATGCCTTTAATTCCTTTTGGTGTGTAAATAACAGGGCTACCATTACGCGTAATGCTACTAATGGCTAAATCGCCAAAGCGATTTGGTAGCATTGCTTGCAGACCATTTGTACCCGTACCTTGGGTAATTGTAAAGTTTAGGGTGTTGTTGCTCCATGCCAACGAGCCAAAAGATGAACTGTTGCGACCGTCGAGCCATTTCAACAGTTGTTTGGCAGAGACAATCGGTATACTACGGGTTTGTGCAGAGGTAACTACCGCATTGGCAACATCTGAGGTGGGAGCATCAGTATGGGCATTAACATTGAAAATCCCGTAATACCCCTCTTCGCCAATGGCGCGATCGAGTAAAGTATCGATTGAGGAAGGGTATGTTTGTCCTGACTCATCAGTCAATTGGGTAGCCGAGTTATAGACATCAATCATTGTCCCGTTCTGGTTGGCTAAACGCATTGCCATACCAGAGCCTGTAAAGAATCCTGGGCGGTTATTAACCCAACTAGGCGGCCAATAGTAGTAGGTTGTGTCGAGCCTGATCCCGTGGTTAAGCTCAACTTGTGGTGTGGTAAACCAGTCACTCCATACAAGGCAGTGATGTCGTTCGGTGGTGGGGGCAGGAATGCTGGCGTACTTGTTGGTAAAGTCGCTCAATTGTTGTGTATAGAACGTCTCCAGCGTAGAGGGTGTGAAATTTCCACAGCCAGTATTGACATGCAACGATACTTCAAAGCCATCAGCGGTGTAATTGGCTGCCTGCTGGCTCGTCAGTGGTGAATTGGGATAGATATATGAGGTAGCTCGAATACACTCCCAATCATCAACTGAACAACCGGCTGGACTGTTGGCTTTAAATTGATCGAACCGAGGTGCCGTTCCTCCATTGGCATGGTCGTCACCGGTCATGAGTACAACCGCCTTTTTACCATGTGGGAAATACCAAAAGCGCGGTAGCGGTTTTTTATCAAGATTCATTTTGAGAATCAGGTTTGCCAGCAGGCGCTGTTGCTCATCGGCTTGAGGAATAGCCACCTTATTTAAATCAACCCAATCTGGTTTGACATCACCGCTGGCATTGCCAAAGAACAAGTCATCAGAACGGATAGGCGCGAAACTATCGCGTTCTTGCGCTGCCCAAGCTGAATTACCTTGGCGTGTGTAAATTACTGAACGCGCAAGGTCGTAGGTAAACGCAGCAGCCTGACCGCCATTGCTGCCGACGCTACGCAGTGTAACGGCAGGATTGGATGTAGTCGTTGTCGCGTTTGTGTAAAGATTAGCAATGCTGGAAGCACCATTTAGTGTGTAGCGGTCAGCAGTTCCGTGGAATTGAATGGTCTGGTCTACAAGGCCATTACCGACATCTGTTGAGGTGTCTACACGCAAATAGGTATTAGAGAGCGTAGTTCCTGCATCAGTTAGCCCCAGCAAGCTAGCAAGTTGCTTGTCGGGGTGCATTGCGATTAAATTACCTCCACCTGTAACCCAATTGCTGAATGTTGTCACCTGAGCAGAGGTTAGCGCTGTCTCAGCAAGGATGACCACATCGTAATTAGCAAGTGTAGCTGCCGAAACTGACGAGATATCGCTGACACTGAAATCGTTGAGTCCTTCATTTCGCAGAATCTCAGTGTAGTAGTTGCTAAAGGGGTTGGAAGCATTAGTTACTAACAAGATTGGCCCGCCAGGTGGTGGTGGCACAGCCGCGATAAGAGTTTTTTCACTAGGACTCAAGCTGGCTTTGTTGACTGAGCTAGCATTTGTCTGGTTTTTCAGACTCTTTTTAAGATCTAGATCGATGGGTGATACATCACCTAGCTTCTTGATTACTTGGACAGTTCGCTTCAGTACACGAGTTTTCGAGTCCCAAACTTTAATCTCACCATTTTCGTCTGCACTGACTAAGTTAAGTCCATCAGGGCTAATAGTCAGACCTTTGATAGAGGCATTATGTCCGATTATGCTGGCGCTTAGGCTCCCAGTTGTTACGTCCCACTGATAAATCTTTTTATCATCGCCACCAGCAATCACGGTCTTTCCATCCTTACTGAAGGCGACTGTCTTGAGCGTTTTAGCAGCTCCACGTAGAACCTTAAGCTGTTTGGGATTTTTTACATCCCCCACATCCCATATTCGAGTTGTGCCGTCATCGCTGACACTGGCTAAGATTTTTCCGGTCGGACTAAAGGCAACTTCGTTGACAGTATCGGCGTGTCCAAGCAGGGTTTGAATATTTCGACCTGTTTGTGTGTCCGACAGTTCGATCAGACCTTGCTCGTCTGCGCTAGCCAACATCTTGCTGTCTAAGCTGAAGGCCAATCCTTTAACAAAGCTTTTATGTTCCTCGATGATATATTTCAGTTTGTTGGTCACTGCGTCCCATACGAAGACTTTGGTATCTTGTCCTCCAGTAGCTAAAAGCTTCCCGTCTGGACTGACAGTAAGTGCTTCAATTGGATTTTCGTGTCCTGTGAGGTTCTGAGTTAGTTTGCCAGTTGCTGCATTCCACCGACGCAGTACGGAGTCCTTACCAACGCTATTCAGTACCCCATCTGAACTGAAGACGATTCCAGTGACGGGGGCTGCTGCTGAGGTAGCCGACAGAGTTAGTTTGTCCTTGCCAGTTGCTGCATCATAGGCGATGACCCGACCATCTTCAGTACCGGTGACCAGGGTATTTCCATTCTGGTTATAAGCGATCGCAGTAACTGCATTAGAATTTTTTGTGGATTTGGACGCGCTATCCTGAGCTGTAACATACTCATTGCTCTGAACTAAGAAAAATATCAGTAAGACTGTGAAGAGCGTACAGCAAAATAAAATGATGTATCTCAAACGTCGCTTCATTGTTTCATAATCCTTGCTTGATAGTCGTTATAAATTTGTGATTTTTAAACTTACGGCCTCCTAATATGTAAATCAACATGTTTGAAATCATCCATTCCGCAGGTTAAATCGGCAATTTTGATATTTGTCATCAATCATGTAAAACAAGAATTTTAGTCATGACAGACGATCAAAAATGCTAAATTTCTGTCTTGATTGGGTGCAAGACAATTTATAAAATTCTGATTGTGACGATATAATCCACGGAATGGTTAGTCTTATTAATTTTTCACGACGCAAAAACTTGCTTTGTAGAACTTTTGCTTCCAGATGGTTCTCAAATTGTTCTTTGCTAGTAGCGAAAACTTCGTGAAACTAACCAGGATGCGGATTGTTCTATTAACAGCATGATAGACTGATTCCAGACTGGATAAATCAGTCTGAACTGTTCCAAGACAATTGCTTATTGACAATCAAAATCACCGATCCATCAATAAAAAATACCCAGCACAGCAGAGTATTTTTAATGGTTAAAGGTAGCGTAAACGCTTACTGAAAGCTGATTACGAAGGTTAGCATAGTGGCTTTTAGCCAGACATTGCTATGGAAAAGAGGAACATCATCCATTGTTAACAAGGTCTCATCTTTAATAAACTATCAAACTGTATAAAAGCCGCCATTAATAAGGAATACGAGGTCTTGTTACCCTTTATTGTTAGGTTAACTAGTAGATGTTTTTGAATAGGGAACCACAGCAAAGAGGTCTTTTTACTTAGAGACTGTTATCTTTGCTATTCACACTTAATGAAAGTTTTTATACTCGAATTATTAGTATAATTTTTTTCTAGTTAAATATACTTAAAGTTTTGATGAATTTTTCAATAAGGTTGATATTATGCTAATACACGGTTACTAGTATTACTTTATAATGCTTTTGATAAATGGCTGTCTTCCATAGCAGCAATAACTGTCATTGCTAAGTCGTATTCATCTTCAAATATACGTCTAGCAATTTCATATTCTTTGATTTGATACACTTGTCCTCAATCCGATTCCACTGACAACACCATACAAGCATTTTTAGTTTATTTATCTACACCTAGCTTGAAAAAGTGCTAAAAGCGGAGGTAGGCAGCGCAAGTGTTTTGCTGTACTCAGAAATAATGGCTGCACAGCAGACAATGATACCAGAAAAATGATTGAGTGAATCAGGATGCGACTGCAACCTCGGTTAAATTAACTTGATAACCAAGCTTTTGTAACAGCTTGACTAAGCGCTGTTTCTTAAGTTGAAGTTTTTCCTAACGCTCAAAATGAGAAGCGCCTAATCCCTCTTTTGTTACTTTAGGGAAAGAAAAATAGAGAGAAGATTAACTAGCAATAGAGAAAGGAATCGGAGAAGCTTGACTTGAAAATACTACTTTGACCAATATCGATGCAGACTCCCCACTTCCTATTTTTATTTGTTCTGGTGTACGCAGTTTATGACGGCTACTTCTTATTTCTCTGATAGCATTGCGTAAATTTCCCGTTTAACCTGCTCTAGTAGCTCGCGCACTCGATTGATTCGCTCTACATTGCCACTACGAGCAACCTGTACAACAACAGCAGCTAACTCTCCTGTCACATTCCGCAACTCTATAAATTCTTGAGGTTTGCCTTTGACAAAGTTTTTGAAGGTATCCCAAGGAGAGTCTGAAGGTTCCTGTTGCACACGCTCAGCCAGGAGTTGTCTGCCTTCATCTGTAATTGTGTAAACCCGCTTGCCGCTTTCTTGTTCGCTCGTCAGATAGCTTCCTTCTTCGAGCATTTGGAGCGTTGGATACACCGAACCAGGACTGAGACGACGAAAACCACCATAGCGGACTTCCATCGCTTTGATCAGATCGTAACCATGACTGGGGCGCTCAGATAACAATTCCAGCAGCAGGAACTTGATATCACCCCGCCGAGTCCGATATTCGTCTCCCCAACCACGACCAAAAATTTCATCGCCAAAGTGCTTGCCACGCTCTCGATCGTGATGCCTGCCGTGCTGGAAGTAATGACTAACAAGCAATGACTCGTCCTGACTGACTCCTGCCCATGCAGGTGCTGGAAAGCGGAACCGAAAGTGTCTAAACATAGGTAAATTCTCAATCAACTTTCTTTAATATACGATATATCGCGATATATCGCTAATGAAGTTTAGATTAAATTTTTCGATAGTTGTAGGACTTACGCAGTGAAAAAACTCAAGGGTTTGGACAAGGTGCGTGAGGGTGTAGGTAATACCGTTCGGTTAAGGACTGCGGCGAAGACAGTTCAGGTGGACTTTAAACACAATCCTCGATCAAAGACCAATCGAGGTGAGGGTTGTGGAAACCTTAAAAGATGCCAAGTAAATATGCTTTAGCTGACTTAGACTGTCAGGATCAGAAGGGAAAGAGTAAAAGGTAATTTCTTTTGAACTTCTCCTTTTGTTCAACTTCCCACGACAGGAGGTTTAATTTTGATGAAGTTGAAAGTTGGCATTAACGGATTTGGTCGTATCGGGCGGCTTGTGCTTCGCGCTGGCATGAATAACCCTAACATTGAGTTTGTAGGGATTAACGACCTAGTACCACCAGACAACCTCGCTTACCTATTAAAGTACGACTCAACCCACGGTAAGTTGAAAAACAAGATTGAAGCGAAGGATGACGGCATCGTTGTTGATGGGTATTTCATCCCTTGTGTGTCGGTCAGAAATCCGGCAGAATTACCTTGGGGAAAATTGGGTGTAGATTATGTTGTAGAATCTACAGGGCTTTTCACCGACCACCAAGGAGCAGCAAACCACCTCAAAGCTGGTGCAAAGCGAGTAGTAATTTCTGCTCCCACCAAAGACCCAGAACATGTTCCTACTTTGCTAGTTGGTGTTAATCATCACCTATTTGATCCCAGCAAAAATACGGTTGTCTCTAATGCTAGCTGTACCACAAACTGTTTGGCTCCCATAGCTAAAGTCATCAATGATAATTTTGGATTGACCGAAGGATTGATGACTACAGTCCATGCCATGACTGCTACCCAACCAACTGTAGATGGGCCGAGTAAGAAAGACTGGCGGGGTGGTCGAGGCGCAGCCCAGAATATTATTCCTTCCTCCACAGGAGCAGCTAAAGCCGTAGCACTAGTTTTGCCAGAATTGAAGGGCAAGTTGACAGGCATGGCATTCCGAGTCCCCACTCCCGATGTCTCTGTAGTTGATTTAACCTTCAAGACTGCCAAAGCCACCAGTTACAAGGAAATCTGTGCTGCCATGAAAGAGGCTGCCGAAGGTTCGCTAGCAGGTATTTTAGGATACACAGACGAAGAAGTGGTTTCCACTGATTTTCAGGGCGATAGTCACTCTAGTATCTTCGACGCAGGTGCTGGTATTGAATTAAACTCAAACTTCTTCAAGGTAGTTGCTTGGTACGACAACGAGTGGGGCTACTCAAATCGCGTAGTTGACTTGATGTTATCGATGGCACAAAAAGAACAACTTGCCCCAGCAGTTGCCGCAGTTTGATTAATCAGGAGTTAGGAGTCAGGAGTTAGGAGTCAAGATAAACAAAGGACACCTAACAACTGACTACTGACAACTAACTAAAAACTTTTGGGATTTGGGACAAATGGTACATACCTGAACACAGGACTGTATAAAAAAGCATTTTCACTTAGGAAAGCAGTGATATGAAACACCTGCAATATGGAGCTACGCGATCGCAACCAGTGTCAGCATCCATATGGCAGGTTATTCCTTAACCTCCCAATCCCTATGCGTCGAACCAAAATTATCTGTACTGTTGGCCCTGCGACATCGGCACCTGAGCGGCTACAAGCCTTGGTAGAAGCTGGAATGAATGTGGCGCGGCTAAATTTTTCTCATGGAGCCTATGAATTCCACGCCCAAACTGCTAAGTATCTCAGACAAATTAGTACTGAGCAGCAAAAGCCGATCGCCATCATGCAAGACCTATGCGGCCCCAAGATTCGCTTGGGCACTTTACCACCGGAAGGGCTAACAGCTGAAGCTGGTGATGAAGTGACTTTTGTTTTGCAGGAAAAAGGCGCTAGTCTTGACGAACTGCCTCTGCCATTGCCAACTTTGTTTGCGATGGTGCGGCCTGGCGAACCGATTTTGATTAATGATGGTCGGGTGAAATTGATTGTCACCGATCGCGATGCCGATAAAATTCGAGCGCTGGTGAAAATTGGCGGGTTAATTTCCACTCATAAAGGAGTAAACCTCCCAGAAACTCCTTTACCTGTGAGTTCCATCACGGAAAAAGACTTGATGGATTTGCGCTTTGGCATTCAGTTGGGTGTAGATTGGGTGGCAGTGTCTTTTGTGCGATCGCCACAAGACTTAGAACCTGCCCAGCGGATGATTGAAGCTGCCGGTGCTTCGATTCGTTTGATTGCCAAAATCGAAAGAGCAGAAGCAGTTGAGCAGTTTGACTCTATCCTCAAGGTTGCCGATGGCATTATGATTGCCCGTGGCGATTTAGGGGTGGAAATGCCAATTCATGAAGTGCCGCTGATTCAAAAAGACATTATTCGCCGTTGCAATCAAGCTGGCAAACCAGTAATTACTGCCACGCAAATGCTAGAGTCAATGATTAGCGCTCCCGATCCCACCCGCGCCGAAGCAACTGATGTTGCTAACTCCATCTTGGATGGTACGGATGCGGTGATGCTCTCTGGTGAAACTGCGGTCGGACAATATCCTAATGGTGCTGTCCAAGTGATGCACAATATCGCCATACGCACAGAACAGTCCTTGCAGGAAGGTAGCAGACATTCATGGTGTCATGACGCAGGTAGTCTCAGTGTTACAGAATCTGTGGCAGAAGCGGTGTGTCGCATCGCCTATGAAACAGGCGCGCGAGCAATTCTTTGTAACACCTCCTCTGGAAGTACAGCGCAACTAGTGTCGAAATACCGTCCGACTACACCAATTATTGCCCTTACCCCTGATGAAACTGCTTATCAGCAGCTAGCCCTTTCTTGGGGTGTGATACCCTTACTCATCCCACCCGTCTACAATGCGGAACAGATGTTTACGAACGTAGTAAATACAGTCGTGGAGATGGGTTTGGCAAACGACGGTGATAAGGTGGTTATTACCTCTGGCGTGCCAATTGGTAAATCGGGCACAACGAGTTTAATTAAAGTGCATTCTATTGGACAGCCAATTACCGCATAGGACATCTAGAATGAGGCCGGGGCTTGTGAGCGTAAGCAAATTTGGGCAACAGTTAAGAAAAGTTGCCAAAATCAGAATTGTAAGGAACAGGAACGAGTTTCAAGAATAGGGAATGGGTAAATCCTAAACAAACATCGCGGAGTCTTTTATGTCTAAAAATTTACTAGAACAATTGCGCCAAATGACTGTTGTGGTTGCGGATACGGGAGATATCCAAGCAATTGAGAAGTTCAAACCTCAAGACGCTACCACCAATCCCTCGTTGATTACTGCTGCGGCGCAAATGCCAGAGTATCAAGAAGTTGTCGATCAGACTTTACTTCAAGCTAAGAAAGATGCCGGAGCAGAAGCTAGCCAAGCTGATGTGGCTTCTTTAGCTTTTGAGCGTTTGGCAGTTGCCTTTGGATTGAAGATTTTAAAAATCATCCCCGGACGAGTTTCTACAGAAGTAGATGCTCGCTTGTCCTACGATACAGAGGCTACTGTTACCAAAGCACGGGAAATAATTGCCCAATACAAAGCTGCTGGCGTTTCTCGCGATCGCATCTTAATTAAAATTGCCTCAACTTGGGAAGGCATTCGGGCTGCGGAAATTCTGGAGAAAGAGGGTATTCATTGCAACCTTACCCTACTATTTGGATTGCACCAAGCGATCGCCTGTGCAGAAGCTGGCGTTACCTTGATTTCTCCCTTCGTCGGACGGATTCTCGACTGGTACAAAAAAGATACTGGACGCGATAGCTATCCTGCTGCTGAAGATCCAGGCGTTGTGTCAGTTACCCAAATTTACAATTACTACAAGAAATTCGGCTATAAAACCGAAGTTATGGGAGCTAGCTTCCGCAACATTGGCGAAATTACCGAACTTGCAGGTTGTGATTTGTTGACAATTTCTCCATCACTGTTAGGAGAATTGCAAGCAACTATTGGGGAACTGCCACGCAAACTTGACCCCGCAAAGGTCGCAAATTTGGAAATTGAAAAGATATCCATTGACAAAGCTACCTTTGATAAGATGCACGCAGCTGACCGCATGGCATCTGACAAACTAGCAGAGGGTATCAAAGGTTTTACAAAGGCACTGGAAGACCTCGAAAAACTTTTAGCAGACCGACTCAGCCGCCTTGAAGGAGAGGTAGTGACCAGCCATTAGAACTTGATAGTTATTAGTTAGTGGTTAGTATGACGACCAATAACCACTAACTATTAACAATTGGTTTGTTGCCTCAGTTGCGATCAATGTAGTCGTATATAAATTGGTCGTTTATATTGTGAGTCTCTATAAACTGGTCGCCGTCTGTTCCATGAGTCTCTATAAACTGGTCGCCGTCTGTTCCATGAGTCTCTATAAACTGGTCGCCGTCTGTTCCATGAGTCTCTATAAACTGGTCGCCGCCTGTTCCATGAGTCTCTATAAACTGGTCGCCGCCTGTTCCATGAGTCTCTATAAATAACTCTTCCTCTATTGCGCGAGTCTCTATCAAATCTTCGTCTGTCGTGTGAGTCTCTATCAAATCTTCGTCTACGATCTCTCTCAGCAATCAAAAGCTCTCCAGTTTTACCTTCAACTAGATTTGCCTCTGCTCCGACTTGCTGTTCATTGAGAGAATTACTCAGAGGACTAGCCTTCGCTTCAGCCAATAGGGGCGGACACACGAAGGCACATAATAATATTGCTATTGAGGATAGCTTTCTGAAACCTTTCATGTTTTTGGTTACACTAAACTTTTGGTGATAAGTTTATTAAACACCTTAAAGGCAATAAATCATATGTCAATACAGCTTTTTTTAACTTTAATCTAGATTTTTTAACCTTTATTCAAGTGTTATGGATAGCAAAATTATATAGCAATATCAGCCTCAAGATAGTTGCAAATTTTGTAAGATAGCTTGTAAAAGTAAGCCATATTTATTAAATTAAAAACTTTAACAATAAATAAATTGATATTAGCTGTTTATCTGTCTTTAAAAAATATTTACTATAGTAAGTTCAAGATTACAATTTGTATTTTTTCATCAGTAGTATAGCTATTTTGTTATGAAGATACTTGTACTCAATGCTGGCTCAAGCAGTCAAAAGAGTTGTCTGTATGAGATTGCAGACGAGGCTCTCCCGAAGGAAGCACCTCAGCCCCTCTGGGAAGGTAAAGTCAACTGGACGCAAGACCGGGGTGTAGCCGAAATTGAGGTCAAAACCGCTATAGGTGCAACGCTGCATGAATCTATCTATGGTGACTCTCGACGCGCGCACGTCGCCTATATGCTCTATACGCTCAGTCGCGGTGCTACCAAGGTGATTAATCAGTTGTCAGAAATCGATGTCGTAGGACATCGTGTAGTACATGGTGGGCAAGATTACCGAGAACCAGCAATTATCACTGAGGATGTTAAAAAAGCGATCGCTCGTTGGTCTAATCTAGCTCCGGCACATAATCCAGCCGCTTTGGAAGGGATAGAAGCCATTGAGCAAAGCTTAGGAGAAGTCACCCAAGTAGCAGTTTTTGATACCGGATTTCATGCCACTCTACCCGATGCAGCTGCCATTTATCCCGGCCCCTATGAGTGGATAGACCAAGGTATTCGCCGCTACGGATTTCATGGCATCAGTCACCAATACTGTTCTAGACGTGCTGCTGACATCCTGGGTAGAGATTTAGCATCCTTGCGGTTGATCGCCTGTCATCTAGGCAACGGTTGCTCTTTAGCAGCCATTAAAGACGGTCGCAGCATTGATACAACTATGGGATTCACACCTTTGGAAGGATTGATGATGGGCAGTCGTTCTGGTTCAGTCGATCCGGGAATTCTAATTTATCTATTGCGGTATTCTAATTACTCCGCCGAAAGCTTGGACTATATGCTAAATAAAGCTTCAGGATTGCGAGGAATTTCGGGAGTATCCAGCGATGTGCCCAAGGTGATGGAAGCGATCGCTCAAGGTAACTACCGCGCTAAACTGGCTTTGGATATGTACGTGCATCACTTGCAGTCTGGTATTGGTGCGATGCTGGCTAGTCTCAGGGGATTAGATGTTTTAGTGTTCACCGCAGGGGTAGGCGAACACTCTCCAGAAATTCGCCAAGCTGCCTGTGAAGCCTTTGAATTTTTGGGCTTAAAAATTGACTCCCAGAAAAATCAGCAACAACCTGTTGATGAAGATATTGCCACCCCTGATTCTACAGTGCGGATACTAGTAATTCACACTCAAGAAGATTGGGCGATCGCTCAACAATGCTGGTATCTCCTAAAAAGGTAAAAAACAGTACACCTTGGCTCAATTTAATATTCATCCTTCATCCGCTATGTGAAGCCAATAAACGACGCATAATGAGTTTACCTACTTGAGGCCAGATAAAAGCTAAAAGGCGTTTGCAAACTGGCGGTACAAGGGGTGATAAAACCATCATAAATAATGCTTGATAACTATTAGTAGTGGCAATCTCGATCGCAGGAATCAGACAAGTGAGTTCCCATGCCAAGTAATCTAAATATTTAGAGTTAATAGTAGTACGTCTTTGCAATTGATTTAACAGCCCAGAACGGAAAGTAGCAAGTGATATAGTAGTTCCTAACCAAATAGCTAATGATAATGTCCAATTTGCTAGATGCAGATTAATAGCTAAAACACCCGCAGGTACAAGCGAAGCTAGTTCCCAAATTAGGAGATTAAAATTACTCCGAAAGTAGCTCATTACTTGTTCAACTAGCCAGTAATGAGCAGAGATAACTGTTGAAAATTGGGAATTAGTTTCTAAAAAATCTTTCTGAATTTTATGAAAAATATCGCCATTGAGAAAAATAGTACTTTGCAAAACTGGTTCTTTATCTGTATTAGTAACTTGCTTTTGTCTATAGTAAGAATTAAAAGTAAATTCAGTTTGTAATATTATTTCTTTACGAAAACTTTTATTGAGAATTAATTTTAAAATATTAAAAATAATAATACTGTAGAAAATCGGAATTTGTATTTTTGTATGATGATTTAAATCGGAATTTTGATTTTTTTCTCTTCTCCTACCTTTAAAGTTCTGAGAGTAAATATCTGCAATTTGTGGGAAACCCTCCCGAAGCACTTTCTCACTATAAAAGCGTCTAAGGATTTTTCTCTGCTTTTCTTTTTCCCATATTTGTGCAACTTCAATAGCAGGCTGTTTGCCAGTAATTCCTTCTTCATTTTCTGGCACAACATTATAACTAATACAAGTGTAGTACCAAAGATGAATTAGCAGACTTGGTGGAATATACAAGGTACTACCCATTTTTTGTGCCTGCTGAATTTGTTGAACAATTGTTTCGCTCAAATATAAATTATACTGCGATTCTTTGATCTGGATTTCAAAGCGATCGCCTTGAGGAACTTGCAAAATCAGAGAAATGGCAGTATCAGCTGGATTGTGTTTTGTACTAACTGCGTCCATTAGAAGATAAATTCGCAATACCCTGTACTAAATTAATCAAGAAACTGAATGTTCCACGCCACTGTTTTTCCCCAGCAACTACCCCTTCGGTATGTGCTTTTAGGATTAGATTTTTAGCATCTTCAGATAATGTAAACAGGTCTTTATGATATCTCGTAATAATATCTCCATCTAACTGCATCACAGTTTGAGCATAAATAATATCAATTTCTGTACTATGAATGTCTCCACCATCAAGTGCAGCTTTTAGTTCAGACATTTTACGCAGAGTTCGCACAAATTTAGCATTATTCAAAAGTTGTTGAATTTCTTTGCGATTTTCTCGCCATTTTTCTTGTTTTTCTTCTGAATTTATACCATCCAAAATTGGAGATGGAGCAGGTAGTATTGGTCGAGCCAATGACACATATTTTGGATCGGTTTCAATTATTTCTCCATCTTTTTGTTTTTTGAGCCATTCTAGACGATTTTGATACCTTTCTATTTTTTCTTGTTGCTCTGGATTCAACGTTTCTTCAGAATCGATGAGAATATAAAAATATTCTCTTTCTAGTTGTGCAAAAAGATTTTGATAGCGCTTAACCAGTTCTTCAGGAATCCCTTTTTCCTCAAAGTAATCTTTGTCACTTATAGAATAGATTCCTTGATACGCTTGCCAAGCATTAAATTTTGCAGCACTAATTTTATCCACAACCATCGTATTCACTTCCAAGGCTGTGATATCTTCAACTAATGTCTGTACGGATAATACTAATTTGTCTAATAAGTTTCTGGCTTTGTTTTGAGCTTGAATACTATTTGTAGTTTTAGTTGGCACTATATTACCATTAGACATAGTAAAATCCCTAAATTTATGAGTAGCAATCCAAGCCAATTAACCTACAGATTGCTTGAGTTTCCTGTAGGTATTTGAGTTTATCTATCAGTACAAGAAAGCCTAAAAACGAGAGCCAGATTCTTGTGTGTTTTTACGAGATTTCGACATTTCTACCAAAATGTCATAAATTTTATGTACAGTTTCTATATTCTTTTGAATAATCTCCCGACTTTCTTTAACTTGACTTAAATGAAATTCCCGAAGTTCTGCATAGGGGCCACCGCCAACAAATTGACTCCCAACTTCGTTTTGGATATCACCATTTACCATATTAATTACGGTATGCATTCGATTGCCTGATTTGGGAATTTCTTGTCTATTTAGTAGTTCGTTACCTAAGTCAGGAGATGGTTCTGAAACCCAAGTCGTGATTTCTAATTCAACAATTCCAACTATTGCTTTCTTGATAGCATCAGCAATATCATCAAAATTAAATCCTTTTCTATCGGCATTCAGATTAGTAACTATTGTTTCAAAATCACCAACTTTTGTTGTAATAGCTTGGCCGTTACTTTCCCTGTTTTCTGTAAGAGTAGATTCCATAATATTCTGGTAGTTGCAAGTTTGAATACAAATAAAATCTAATTCTATATCATGTTGTCAGCATCCGCAATTTTACTTAAAAAAAGTAAGTAAACTCAAAACAACTTAATGATTGGAGAGATTGATTATGAATCAAATTAAGCAATTTTAGGAGTCACAACTATTTCAAAATAAGCTAGTTGAGCTTCTACTACTGAAATAGAACAACCATTATTTATAGTATAAAATAGCACTTAATATTTAATTGGGTCTACCCAATCAGATGTATTCTGTTTCGCTTGGATTGAAGAAAGTGAAGAGTGAAAATTTGCATACTTTAATTAGTTAAAACAATTATCAGCTTTCTAGTTTTTCTCCTAAAGAATAATAAAAATTACTTTTACTGTCCTCTGTGACTTGTTCCCTATTTGCAAAATAAATATAGTGCATACAATGAGGTAATCATACCAATATAGACAAGAAAAATATGTGGTTATTATCTCGTCAAGCTGTTTTCGGGTCTTTCATAGTCTGTTTATGTATGTTAGGAATTGGACTAATTCAATTTCCCAAACTGCAAAAATTACTAGATAGCCAACAAGTTACTTCCTTGGAAATTTTAGAAAAAGATGTCAAAGCAGAAAATCTTAGGCTCAATTTTCTTAAAAAAATGCCTAGTTTTGGTTATGATAACTTGATTGCAGATTGGGTGTATCTCAATTTTCTACAATACTTTGGCGATGATGAAGTGCGTGCAAAAACAGGTTACAACCTCAGTCCAGAATATTTTGAAGTAATTATAGAACGCGATCCTCGATTTTTAGAAGCTTATTTAGGTCTTTCTACTAGTACTTCACTCTATGCTGCTATGCCAGAAAGAACTATAAATCTTATAGAGAAAGGTTTAAAATCGCTATCTCCACAAGTCCAGGAAAAATCTTATTATGTGTGGCGTTATAAAGCAATTGATGAGTTATTATTTTTAGGAAATTCTCAAGCTGCACAAGAATCTTTTTTAATGGCGGCAAAGTGGGCGAGTCAGTTTTCTGATGAAGAAAGTAAGTATGTAGCAGCTACTTCCTTGAAAACTGCTGAATTTCTCAGTCAAAACCCTAACAGTAAATACGCACAAATAGCGACTTGGGCAATGATATTAAGTAATCAAGTAGATAAATATACTCGTCAAAGAGCAATTAACGCAATCGAAGCTTTGGGAGGAAAGATAGTGACAACTCCAGAAGGTGCTCAAAAAGTTATCTTTCCTCCAAAAGATTGAATTATAAGTTAGTAGTCAGTGGTCAGTAGTCACAGAAAAAATAACTAATAATTAACAACTGACAAATGACAAATGACAAATCAAATTTTTTGGTACAACGGCAAACTAATTCAATCTCAAACCCTTGAATTAGATATTAACGATCCGGGGTTACTCTATGGAGCAACGATTTTTACAACACTGCGAGTTTACAACAACTCGCTTGATAGTAGTTTAACTAACTGGCTCTTGCATTGCGATCGCCTACTCTTTTCTTTGCAATCCTTTGGGTGGGAACAACCAGACTGGAACCGCGTGCGTCAAGGTGCAGAAATCCTTTGCACACAATTCCCCATCCTCAGAATCACCCTGTTTCCCGATGGACGAGAGTGGATAACTGGTAGGTTGTTACCACAGGATTTGACAGAAAAACAAAACAATGGCATTACCACAAGTTTGGCAATGTCGGAATTTTATCGCTCTTTACCCTCTCATAAAACTGGAAACTACCTCAGCGCTTGGTTAGCAAGGACTAGCATGCAACAGTTAAATGCTCAAGAAGCGATTTTAGTGGATGCCGCAGGTAATTGGCTAGAAACTACCACAGGCAACCTCTGGGGGTGGCGCGATGGCAATTGGTGGATACCGCCGCTAACAGCAGGAATTTTACCGGGAATTGTGCGATCGCAACTAATTAATTGGCTGCAAAAGCAGGATTTGGTGGTGCGGGAAGAACCTTGGACTGGGGAGTTAGTCCGGGGTTTTGAAGCGATCGCCTACACTAATAGTGTGGTCGAAATTATCCCCATCCATACCGTTCGCCAGCCTACAGAATCGTTACAATATAATCCCCACCATCCGATTTTTCAACAAATCAGGGGATTTTTTAGCATGACAGGAGCGCCATTCTGTTATACCTTAAGATAAGTTAACATAATTCTTAATAATGCCCCTCTCTTTCAGAGACGCTACGAGAACGCACAAAAAATACAGGAGGATAGACCTCAGTGAATAAACGATGGAGAAATGCGGGGCTGTACGCGCTGCTGTTTATTGTTGTCATTGCGCTAGGAACAGCATTCTTTGACAAACAACCTCAACAAAGAGATCAATGGCGGTACAGTCAGTTTATTCAAGAAGTTGAAAAAGGCAGAGTCGAAAAAGTCAGTCTGAGTGCAGACCGGGCTACAGCTCTGGTTACACCCAAATATGACCCCAACAAAAAGCTAGTAACTTTGGTCAACGACCCAGACCTGATCAATACTCTCACTAAACAAGGCGTTGATATTTCCGTTTTGCCCCAAACCGATGAAGGTTTTTGGTTTAAGGCACTAAGCAGCTTATTTTTCCCTGTATTGCTTCTGGTTGGCTTATTCTTCTTGCTACGCCGCGCTCAAAGTGGCCCGGGCAGCCAAGCTATGAACTTTGGCAAGTCCAAAGCCAGAGTCCAAATGGAACCCCAAACTCAGGTGACCTTTGGCGACGTCGCTGGTATTGACCAAGCCAAACTGGAATTAAACGAAGTTGTAGACTTTTTGAAAAACGCCGATCGCTTTACCGCAGTTGGTGCAAAAATTCCTAAAGGTGTATTATTAGTCGGCCCTCCCGGTACAGGTAAAACCCTCCTAGCTCGTGCTGTCGCTGGTGAAGCTGGCGTACCATTCTTCTCCATCTCCGGTTCGGAATTTGTGGAAATGTTCGTAGGTGTGGGTGCATCCCGCGTCCGCGATTTATTTGAGCAAGCCAAGTCTAATGCTCCCTGTATCGTCTTCATTGATGAAATTGACGCTGTAGGTCGGCAACGTGGTGCTGGTTTAGGCGGTGGTAACGACGAACGCGAACAAACCCTCAACCAGTTGCTTACAGAAATGGATGGCTTTGAAGGTAATACTGGCATCATTATTATTGCCGCTACCAACCGTCCTGATGTACTAGATGCAGCACTGTTGCGTCCTGGCCGCTTTGACCGTCAAGTTGTCGTAGACCGTCCCGACTATGCCGGACGCAGCGAAATTCTCAAAGTTCACGCCCGTGGCAAAACCTTGGCGAAAGATGTGGACTTGGATAAAATCGCCCGTCGGACTCCTGGGTTTACAGGTGCAGATTTATCCAACCTGTTGAATGAAGCCGCAATTTTAGCAGCACGGCGGAATTTGACTGAAATTTCCATGGATGAAATCAATGATGCCATCGACCGCGTATTAGCCGGCCCAGAGAAGAAAGATCGGGTAATGAGCGAAAAACGCAAAACCTTGGTGGCATATCACGAAGCTGGTCACGCCTTAGTTGGTGCTTTGATGCCAGACTATGACCCAGTACAAAAAATCAGTATCATTCCTCGCGGTCGTGCAGGTGGTTTAACTTGGTTTACCCCCAGTGAAGACCGGATGGACACTGGTTTGTACAGCCGTGCTTATTTAGAAAATCAGATGGCAGTGGCATTAGGCGGTCGCATCGCTGAAGAATTAATCTTTGGTGACGAAGAAGTTACTACTGGTGCTTCTAACGATTTGCAACAGGTAGCGCGGGTAGCCCGTCAGATGATTACAAGATTTGGCATGAGCGACAAACTCGGCCCAGTCGCCCTTGGTCGTCAGCAAGGCAACATGTTCCTCGGTCGGGACATCATGTCAGAGCGCGATTTCTCCGAAGAAACCGCAGCTGCCATTGATGAAGAAGTCCGCAAACTTGTGGATGTAGCCTACCACCGTGCTAAAGATGTGTTGGTAAGTAACCGCCACATTCTCGATCAACTAGCGCAAATGCTGGTTGATAAAGAAACAGTAGATGCTGAAGAATTGCAAGAAATTCTGGCTAATAATGATGTAAAAACTGCTGCATTCGCCTAACTCTTGAAATAGGAGTAATTCTGGTCTTTACCAGAATTACTCCTATTTTTTAGAACAATTAATTAGGGTAAGAAATTCAATTATCATTTAAGTCAGCACTATATGACGGGCGATCTAAAGTGAAATCATCGGGGTCATAACCAATATCACCAACAAAGCAGAACGATCGCACCATATTAAACGTGTCTTCACTCAATTCCTGTAATGTCAAATTACCCAACTCCAATTTTTCTACATCATGCCGCAGTCTGTTCCATTCCCGATTGAGATAACTATCGCTCTTTGAGGCTATTTTTCTAGGAAAAAACTCAAGCAGACTGCGATGCAATCCTCTTGACTCTTCAAAATGCATCTCCAAATCTTCAAATACACTTCGCATCAAACTTGGGTATCTACCCGACAGAGCTAAAAATGAAACAATTGCCTTTCTGCTAGTCTCCTTTTCCTGCATATCCTGGAGTTTACTAGAGCGAAACCAAACAATTTTGAATAGCTTGTAGACATTAATTAATCGCTTAAGAGTTCTAGGAGAAAGGTCAACATGACGACAACATTCAAGTACTGTATTAAATTCTTCCTGAGTGAATTTAATGACTTGTAATGGCAAAGCCTTAATTAATTTTTGTTCGTTTGTACTTTCTTGGTTGAATCTCTCAGCAGTTTGGGTAGTCCTTCCTCGCTCCAGTAGTTCTATTTCATCTGAATTTTCAATCGCTAGACTTTCTTCTACAGATAGATTAATGTTAGCTGCTGTTGCATCTTGTATTCCTTCATTTTCATATAGCATCTGAGATTCTAAGTAACTCTTCAAAGCTGAGCGAGCAATTGGTCTGACTCGATACGGAATCTGGATAATTTTCTCAATGTAATCGATACCTGAAGGTTTACCTTTGCGGTGTAAAACGCCTTCATACACTTTTTCTAAAGCCCGCGCAATATAACGTTCATCTATAGCTAAAACAACCACAAATAATGGGGTTTTTACTAATAGTTGAACTGCTTCTAATACCTGTACTACTCGGTTAGGCGGGCATCGATCCAGGTCATCTATATAAAGTACAACTCGTGCTGGGCCTCTAGGAAACAATTCTTGCAAACGTTGAATATGTTGTTGAAATTTCTCACTAGATTGCTTGGGTGGTAGTAGTTGTTCTGTAATCATAGCTAGGTCATTTTTTACCTGCTGCATTAAACCGAGTCGTTTTCCGTATAGCCCACTTTCTAATTGAGTACTGACAAAATCTTGGAGAGATATCTGAGTTATTTTAATAACTCGTTGGCGCTGTTGTTCCACATCTGCTTGCAAATATTTAACCTTCTCTTCACTTGCTCTTATCTCTGTTGTATTGAGTCTTTTTTTAATTTCTTCCTCACGGATTTTAGCCGATTTAATCCGTTCAGTTTCTGCAAGTTTCTCTACCTTTTTTTGATAATCATCAAATTTCCTGGATATCGTATCAATATATCCTCTCCATTTTTTGACTAACTCTTGTGCTGCTACTATCGCTGGTGTAAGTGGTACTAAAGTTGCAGCAAACTGAGGTATAAGACCAGTATTGAATTTTTCTAGTAGGAACGGAATAGCAATCGTCAAGAGTAGAAATATAATAAATGCTATCAGTATCTTCCAATTTATATTTATCCAGCGTAAAAGACTATCTAATGTAATTAATCTAGTGGCTCTAAATCTGGTAAACTCATCTTCTAGCCAGTCCGTGCCTTTTTGGTTTTTCTCTTCTTCTTGCTGAATTTTTTGATTTATTTCACTCTTAAATTCCTTAAATGCTTTTCCAATAAATTCTTCAAGAATTAGATCCTTGATTGGTTCAACTAATATTTCGTTTTCAGTCTTTGCTGTTATTTCTTCCTCAACCTCTTTTTTGACCTGTTTAATTTTTTCCTCCAGCTTTTTTTGTTCCTCTTCCAGTTCAATTCTCTTAGCTCGTAGAGCTTCTTCTTCCTTTTCCCGAGAAATTTTTAAGCTTTCCCAAAGCAGGTCTTCTACCTCACGACATGAGTCTACTTCTTGTAATGCTTGAAATTGTTCCGAAGTCAATTTTGCCTCATAAAACAACTCTCTTCTTTGTCCATCACTCATCTCATTAAGTGCTTCCCAAATTCTGTTACCTTCATAGGGAGAAACCTTTGCTGCCTGTAATTGTTTCTCCAGAGTCAGTTGACGATTTAGCTCAAAGAAAATAGTTTCCATTAAACTTGCCCAGAGGTTAGAGCGAGCATAAGTCCAAGCATCAAAGGTAATTTGGTAAATGTGTCCTACGTAGGGTGAAAGTTGCTTTTGATCTGAATCTACATGGCAGTTTGCTAAATTACCCCATGTTTTTTCTTTATCTACAGGTTGACTGCGAATCTGTGTCATTTTTTGCCGCATGAGGTGTAAGATATGGGATTTACCACTGCCCCATCCGCCAAGAATACCGACAGCTAGCGGTGGCTCTAAAGTACGCATTAGTAAAACTTCAGCTAAAGCATGTACCTCATGCTCAATATTGAGAAGATCTTGACCCGAAGGTAAATCGTTTTGAGGACTCTGAGCTAAGAAATCACTCAGCCTACGTGTAGCTATACGGAGTGTTTCAGTTATATTTTCCCTATCTACTATTGTGACTTCCTCAATTACATGACCCCTGCTTTGGTTAATTGCAAGCGTTTGATCGATTGCTTGCATCGTAGCAATGGCAACCTCGTTTTTATTAAGGTGATTAACTCCACTACCCAGAAGGGGAATTATCAACCTTTTAAGTCCTGGCGTTGCTATTGCAAGACGAATAGCAGCCACAATGGCTTTGGCAGCGTTAGCGACGTTGACAATGATTCCTTGGTCTGAATTTGACTCAGCGGTTGCCAAGATCGTAAATCGTTCAGCTTCAGATCCTTGAAGTGTGGAAAGCGAATGATTAATTTCAGCAGGTAGAGAGATCAAAAGTGGACTATCCGGTTCAATATAAGTCAGGTTCTCCATTTCCATTTTTTTTTGGGTGAAATCGAAAAAACTTGACCCATAGTCTGTGTGTCCCATATCAGCTAAAAAACTCTGACCAAATCCTCCCAAACCTCCTGTACAGCCAACTGGAATAACTAAACAATCAAATGGTAGAAACCAAGGGTGATTTGTACAAAGGACGTAAATCTTGGTTTGACCTTGCTTTTTAAGCAGAAGGCGGTTAGCTTCTTCTGAAGATCGATCTGCTTTGACCATAAATATACTGAGTTATCTTAACTCTGTGTAAGTTTAACTGATAATATACACTTGCTGAAGTCACACTTTCCAGTTTTTTACGCAGCAAGCAACACTTAATTTTATACAAAATATTGTGGACGTAAATAGTAATACTATGAACATATACCACTAATATCAGAAATGTGATAATCTGCTTTTGACAACAATAATTGCGATCGCACCAGCACAAGAATATACAAACCTATTTATGATTTTTTACAACTTTGAGAAACTCTCTTCGAGAAAGAGCGTAATGCTGTATATAGAGTTAAAAATAATTCTGGATTTTTAATTTTTTACTTCTTGCAATAATAATTGCAACCAATGATTCATTTATAGGCTAATACAAATGTACGCCTCTAAAGTTGCGATCGCTACAAACATAATTGTGGCTATACTATTCAACTGTTCATCAGCAAATTGCTTTGCTTCATCCCAATTTGGGACTCTGATAAATAGTATTTAAAGCTACTATTTCTTGAGGTAAAAATTTATTTTTTAACGTAATTAATGTGACATTTTAATTAAAATCATTTTTGTCTAAGCTAGATAAACTTTAAGTTAACTTTACTAAAAATTCAAACTTAATAAACAATATCCCTCCGGAAAAGCAAACTTTTCTAGGAAAATAAGAATGTCGGGAAACTTGAATACTTAAGTAGCCATTATGAACTGCGTACACTAGAACGAATGAAAATTTATCTTGCTGACTCATCGACTTTTACCTAGCACTCAGCACTTTCAAGTCAGAGTCACGATAAAAATGTTTAGACAATACTTTACTGACCATAGTCTCAGAGTTTTAGGTAAATATGCTTAACACAGGTTTATTCAAATCCTTTACCCAACCAGTTGTGGGTGTGGCTTTATTGACAGCTTTTAATGCTGTTGTTCCGTCTGCCAGCCTAGCTCAGGGACAACCAGTCTTTCCTAGTACACAACCAGTCTTTACTAATACTCAAAACTTTCCAGAAAATACACCACCAATATCGCCAGCCATACAAGCAGTAGATACAAATTATTTATTAGGAGGCGGCGATCTCATCCGTGTAAACGTATTTGAAGTACCCGAATATACAGGTGAATATCAAGTTCCTCCAGGCGGAGCGATTAACTTACCTTTAATTGGCAGTGTACCTGTCCTCGGTCTGACAACAGAACAGGCTGCTGATGAAATTGCTAGAAGATACGCTCGCTTTCTCAAACGTCCCTTGATCTCAGTCAACCTTTTATCGCCTCGTCCCATAAATGTTTTGGTTGCTGGAGAAGTAACACGTCCGGGAGCTTACACTTTGAGCTTAAGTGGAGGCGCAGGCAATAATCCAGGCGTTCAATACCCAACTGTGCTAGCTGCCTTGACAACAGCTCAGGGAGTTACTTTGGCAGCAGATGTATCTCAAGTTAAATTAAAGCGTAAGACAGGACGCTCTTCCGAGCAAATTGTGACTGTCAATTTAAAAGACATTATCCAAACAGGTAATACAGCACAGGATATTACTTTAAGGGATGGAGACACCATCATTGTGCCAACTGCAACTACCTTCAACATAGCAGAAGCACGCAATTTATTTGCAGCTAACTTTGCTGCCAGTCAAACTACACCCCGTACAGTAGCAATCATTGGTGAAGTTAATCGACCCGGATCGTATCTTGTCTCTCCAGGTACTACCCCAGGTGGCACAGAAGGGGCAGCGGGTGGAGCTGCCGGCAGCGGTTTGCCAACTATATCGCGGGCAATTCAACTAGCTGGGGGAATTACCTCACAAGCTGATGTTCGTAATCTCAAGCTACGGCGACCAACAAGAAGTGGCACAGAACAAACAGTAGATATTAACCTCTGGCAATTATTACAGAGTGGTGATGTCAATCAAGATATCATTGTCCAAGACGGAGACACGATTGTTGTTCCTACCGCAACAGAAATCAACCCAGCAGAAGCTACTCAATTAGCTAGCACTACTTTGTCTCCTACAACAATTCAGGTTGGTGTAGTAGGTGAAGTCAAAAATCCAGGACGTATAGAAGTTCGGCCAAATAGCTCTTTAAATCAAGCATTGCTCGCTGCTGGTGGATTCAATGATTCTAGAGCTCGCAAAGCTAGTGTAGAATTGATTCGCCTTAATCCTAATGGCTCTGTCACCAAACGCGAAGTAAAAGTTGATTTTTCTCAAGGAATCAACGAGCAAACTAATCCCATACTCCGCAATAATGATGTTGTTGTAATTAACCGTTCAGGTTTAGCCAGAACTGGTGATACTATCGGAACTGTGATCAATCCTCTAGGCGGTTTATTAGGAGTGTTCAGGGCTTTATTTGGTCTATTTTAGAAGTCGTTTCTAAATCTAAGAAGATGTTGGGTTTGAAGTTGCTTGCGATCGCTAGTTAGTCACAGCAGCTTCAAACCTAAAACAGCAATTAATTGATAAATCAGGAATCAAAAACAAAGCCAGCTATTTCATAATTAAAAAGCTGACACAATATCATAATTTATTATTTAATTTTTTCATTAAAAAAATTTACATAATTATTTTAGTTAGCAATCATACCATCACCAGCTGAGTCTAAGTCGTCGTGTAGTACTGAACTCACGTATCCTACCTGTTTCAACAAGGGGACGCAAAGATGCAGAGCATTCTAGTGTTCCAAGACCTGCGTCTAGATACAGAGTTCCATAAAAGAAGGGGCGTTGCATAGTTGCGGGATGATTTAGCAACTTCTAAAATTCTCCCCCTGCTTCCCCTGCATCCCCTAGGGCTAATTCATTGTAAGGAGAGAAAAAAGTTGTTCCAGATCATGACACAGAAATCTCTGTGCTTTGGTCAATGAGCGATAACCCTTTGCACGGAGCAGATTAATCACAAAAGTCCGAATAATAGACCAGTTAGTAGCAGCATTATAGGCACAAAAAGGTGCAGTGTCTTCACCAAACACAACATCTTTGATCCAATGCAGTCCGTTTTCAATGTCCCGGTGTCCACGAATAGCATGAGCAAAGTTGATAGCAGATGTCTTGAGACTACTGAGGTAGTAACTGAGTGTTTCA